>JAZQTC010000074.1:0-3306 GCA_045630405.1 Acutalibacteraceae bacterium | reverse complement strand
AGATAACTGCTTTCAATCATCTGTCACCCCCTCAGAACTCAAAAGTTTCAGAAGAGTTGCCTTGAGTTGATGGTTTGCTCTGGAGTTGGGGTCAAAACACATTTCAACAAACTTTTCCATTTCGGGGCTGTACTTTGTTTTATGCTCATACAGTCTGCCTTGCGGATTATCCGTTCTGCCGTAGATATAGTCAAGAGAAACATCGTAGTAATCTGCAAGCTTAACCATATTTTCAGGCGAAGGTGTTGCCGAACCGTTTTCGTATCGGTTAATGCTCGACTGCTTCATTCCCGAAATCTGAGCAAGTTTGTTCTGAGAAAGACCCACACTTTCACGGAGCGCTTTCATCCTTTTGCTGATGATTTCCATCGTTTCACCTCCCATATTATATTGTGTAATTATTGTAACACAAACAATTATAAATGTCAACTACAATTTTGCATAAGAGCTAAAAAGGACTTATTCAAAAAATTATCCTCCGACGAATTATCCGCCGAAGGACTTAAAAATCTTTTTCAGATTCTTTTGTAATTTTGTTACCTCATAACCTTGTGATTCATAAAACTTATGAGCATTTACACGCTCTGCACCTGAACAAAGCCTGATTCCGACTGCACCGTTTTCCTTTGGCCATTTTTCAGCTTGCTTCAGCAAAGCTGAACCGATGCCGTTTCGTTTATAATCGTTATCAACAGCCAATCCCAAACAGTTCTTGAAATTGTCAGCATAGATTACATCATAATTTACAAGATGAATGTAGCCGACAACTTTGTTATCAGATTCAGCCACAAAGATAACTTGTGTTTCATCATTCAATACAGCCTCGATTTTGAGCTTTTGTTTTTCAAAATCGTATTCATAACCAAGGCTTGTTTTGTTGATATAATAAATATCTTCCGCGTCGGAGATTACAGCTTTTCTGACAATAAAACTTTTATTCAAATTCGATCACCACCATTTTTAACGATGAATTAAAACACCCTTCATAAACTGTGTTTCATTATGTGTTTCATATACTATACTTTTTTCTTCGTCTGTGCATCCAATCAAGATTTTGATTTCAGAATCTTTTTTTACTAGGTCAACAATGCACATTATTGCATCAACCTTTTTCTCGCCGCTTCCTACCCACACATCAATTCCTGCACCATCCATAGATGATGTATCCTTTAAATATCCATAATCAACCCGATAAATGAAATCAGGATACTTGGGATGTGCAGTTCCTTTTGGTCTGTCAATCACAATTTCTGAATTACTCACCAATTCGTCTAATGCGTTCCCAAATTCGATATTATATTGCATATTACCACTCTCTTACAAATATTTACTTTCACCCAACAGCTTTCTCGGTTTGCGAATCGGCTATATTAACAAGGAATTTTACCATTAAATCTTTTTCTGTCAGACCATTTCTTTTTATTTCTTCTAACCATAGAATTATCTTGCCAAGTTGAAAGGTTTGAAATGCACATTTTCAGAAAACCATTAACATAAACATCAAAGCATTCTTTTGTACCGTTAAAATTATATCCGTTAATAATAGGCTCTTCACCTTTCAAAAACATTTCTCTCATTTCAAAAATGTCAATAGGATTTCCGCTTTTATCAGCAAACCAACAACCAAACGAGGGGTCAAAAACACACCACTTATCAAGTTCGCCTATATATGCTTGACAGGTAAAATGGCAGTTTTTTAATACAGAAGAACACATGCAAACAGGATATGCTTTTATTCCAACAGCGACCAGACAATCTGCAAAACAAATTGCTTTTAACCTGCAATTAATTGCTTTTCTAAAAGATTTGCCGAATGAGTTTTTCAAAATATCTATTGTGTTATCTGTTATATAATTGAGAGTTGCACCGTTATAAAAAGTATTTTGTGTTAGCCAATTCAATATCTGAATAACTTTTTCAAAATCGGTGTCTGCTGTGGCAATTTCAGAAAGTTTATATTTTTCATTAAGTTTTTTATGAAGTTCAAAAAAGGCAGCGGTATGTGCTAAATCAGTTTCAACTAAATCCTCATTGTCGAGATAGTATTTATCTCTAACCTCTACAGGGTCTTCTGCAAGCAGTTTTTTATAATCAAGTTTTTTTACAAACCGTTCGTATTTTTTTGGATTAATCTGCAACGGAAGACATTTAATCAAGGTTTTGATATTCATTATTTTTTCTCCTAGGCTAACCTTAAAATTTATAGTATTATTTAATCTGTTTCTTCACCTAACAACTTCTTCTGTTTGTATTTCGGGAGTTTTCCGACAACCGTTATATAACTGTGGTCTGCCATTTCCAAAATCATTTCATCTGGAACACTATCAAGAGGAAAAGTGTTGAAATACGGTTGTTGAACCGGCGGACAATGATAACCTCTTACAACAATATCAGGAAACAGATGCCTATAAAAATCGCCCTGCATTCGCTCACAATTCAGAGTTGCCGTTTCTTTGCCTTTGAGGATAAAAAGTTGTGCAAAGATTTTTCCTTCAACCTTAATTATATCACTGTCAGGACCGAAAGGATGGTCAACATATGCTCCATTTTTTGAAAGACAATAATTGAGTAATTCAGAATATGTCATATAAAAACCTCCTTCGAAAATTTTGATTCTTAATTTAATTATAATGCTCACCAGTAATTTTTGCAACACTTGAATTGACGGTTAATCTGATATATAATTTCAGTATAACAAAAGGAAAAGTCGTGATAAAAATGAAAAAGTTTAAAATCATTCTTTCAATTTTTCTGATACTTGTAATCGCTGCAGGAGGTTATGTCGGTAATATGCTCGGAGTTTTTAATGAAGGCAACTACGGAGAATATTCTTTGAAAAACACACAAACAATTTCCGACAGTCCTTTGAATGGAAAGACAATTATTTTCCTCGGCAGTTCCGTCACTGCAGGCTACGGTTCACTCGGTGTCAGCTTTGCAGACTTTCTTGAAAAGACAGACTGCATAACCGCAATCAAAGAAGCTGTTTCGGGTACAACTCTTGTTGACTGTTACAGAAATTCTTATGTTCATCGAATACAAGCAATCGATAAAAATATCAAACCCGATGCCGTTGTATGTCAGCTTTCAACAAACGATGCAACAAAGAATATGCCGCTTGGTGTTGTTGAAGAAAGTTTTGATGTTCAGTACCAATCATATACCGTTGCAGGTGCAATTGAATTTATAATTTCATACGCAAAAGAAACTTGGGATTGCCCTGTTATTTTTTATACTCAGTCAAAATATGACAGCGAACATTACGCAAAAATGGTTGAACTTCTTTACGAAATTCAGAAGAAATGG
>JAZQTC010000073.1:0-8551 GCA_045630405.1 Acutalibacteraceae bacterium | reverse complement strand
GGTACACCTAAAACTTAATACAAAGAGCGGATACTTGAATGTATCAACACGGGTGGCACCGCGGGTTAATTACTCGTCCCGAGAATTTTTTAAACAAAATTCTCGGGGCTTTTTGTTTTTTGGGAATTCATAATTATATATAATCAGCACTATAGTTTTTATAGTATTCAGCAAACGGAGGTATGATAAAATGTACAGAACTCATCGCTGCAACGAAATAAGAGAAATGCATATCGGTCAGACCGTAATGCTTGCAGGCTGGGTGGACGTTATCCGTGACCACGGCGGCGTTCTTTTTGTTGATCTGCGTGACGAAACAGGTGTAACACAGGTTGTTGTTCACGACGAAAGCCTTCTCAAAGGTATCAGCAAAGAAACCGTTTTGTCCGTTGAAGGTATTGTTACCAAACGTGACGAAAACACGGTTAACCCCAAAATTGAAACAGGTCTTGTTGAGCTTGTTGTTGACAAGCTGGAGGTGCTCGGCGTATGCAGCAGAGACCTTCCTTTTGAAATCGGCTCAAACGAAACCAACGAAAACATCCGACTCAAGCACAGATTCCTTGATCTGAGGAATCCTGCGCTCCACAATAATATTCTCCTCCGTTCAAAAGTTATCGGTCACATGAGAAGACTTATGGAGGAAAGAGGCTTCCTCGATATTCAGACACCCATTCTGACCGCTTCATCCCCTGAAGGCGCAAGAGACTTCCTTGTTCCCAGCCGTAAGCATCCCGGCAAGTTCTATGCTCTGCCCCAGGCTCCTCAGCAGTTCAAGCAGCTTCTTATGGTTTCGGGCTTTGACAAGTACTATCAGATTGCGCCTTGTTTCAGAGACGAGGATGCCAGGGCTGACCGTTCACCCGGTGAATTCTATCAGCTTGACTTTGAAATGGCTTTCTCCACTCAGGACGAAGTTCTTCAGGTTTGTGAAGACGTTGTAAGCAACATTTTCAAGACATTCTCAGACAAAAAAGTCACCGAGTCCCCCTTCAGACGCATTCCTTTCGCAGAATCAATGGCAAAATACGGCTCGGATAAACCCGACCTTCGCAACCCTCTCGTTATCTGTGACCTTACCGACCTGTTCAAGAGAGTTAAGTTCAAGCCCTTTATGAACAAATATGTAAGAGCAATTGTTGCACCATGCAAGAACGAAAGATGGTTCTTTGACAAGTCACTTGCGTTTGCAACAAAGCAGGCAAAGATGGCAGGTCTTGCTCACATCACTCTGCTTGATGCCGCAAACTACGGTTTCAAAGACGATCCCATCAGCAAAGTTATGACTCCCGATGAAATGAGAGAAATCGTTGAGCTTACAGGCGTTAAGGAAGGCGAAACAATCTTCTTTATCTGCGATACTAACCCTGAAATTGCAAGCAAAAATGCCGGTGTTATCCGCACATGGCTTGGCAATGAGCTTGATCTCATCAATAAAGATTCATTTGAATTCTGTTTTGTTGTTGACTTCCCCATGTATGAGCGTGACGAAACAACAGATAAAATTATATTCACTCACAACCCCTTCTCAATGCCTCAGGGCGGTCTCAACGCTCTTGAAACAATGGATCCTACAGAAATCCTCGCATATCAGTACGACCTTGTTTGTAACGGTATTGAGCTTGCATCAGGTGCTGTTCGTAACCACAGCCCCGAAATTATGAGAAAAGCTTTCGAAATCGCCGGATACAGCGAAGACGAAGTTGAAAGACGCTTCAGCGCTCTTTACAATGCATTCCAGTTTGGTGCTCCTCCTCACGCAGGTATGGCACCCGGTGTTGACAGAATCGTAATGCTTCTTGCCGACACAGAAACCATCCGTGACGTTATCGCATTCCCCCTTGACGGCACAGCTCAGGACCAGATGCTCGGTGCACCCGGTGAGGTAACCGAACTTCAGCTCTTTGAAGCAAACGTAAGCATCAGAGGCAAGGGAAGCGTTGAAACTCTCGGTTCAGACAGCGCTGATAACGGTTCATTTGCATCTGCAGTAAGCAGCGCAAAGGCTGTAAGCAGCAAGAAAGACAGACTGGAAAGCCTTGAGCAGGTTAATGAACTCTGCTTTACCGCTGACGAAAAGAAAAAGATGACAAAGATTTTTGAGAATATGCTTAAGAATGAAGCTGATCTCGAAAAAATTGATACAGCTGACGTTGAACCCATGGTTTACGTTATGCCTATGACCAACATCCTGCGTAGTGATAAGCATGAGCAGCCCTTTGAGCGCAAGGCTCTCCTTGAAGGTGCGCCTCAGAGCACAGAGGACAGCTGGCAGGTTCCCAGACTTGTAAAGTGAGGTGTTAAAAGTGGGACTTTATATCAATACAATCAATAAGTCAGGCAATATTGCCGTTGACGATACAATTCTTGTAAAGGGTGTTCCTGCAACAGCAGGCTCCCGTATGCTTGAAAACTTCAAACCCCTTTTCAGCGCCGAGGTTGTTGAAAGACTGGAAGCTGCAGGCTATTCAATCGCAGGCAAGGCAAACGTTGGTGAATTCGGTCTTGACCTTGCAGGCGAAACATCATATTTTGCGCCCGCAACCGAAGGCGGTAACATCAAAGGTGCAGCTGCAGAGCTTGTTGCAAGCGGAGAAGTCAAAGCTGCAATCGGTGTTGACCTTAACGGTGCTCCCAGAAGAGCTGCTGCTTTTTCGGGAATTGATTTCATCAAGCCCACATACGGCACGGTTTCACGCTACGGCATCATCTCCTGTGCCGCATCAGGCGAGGCTATCGGTGTATACGCATCAAATGCTGCAGAGGCAAAAGAAATCCTCGGTGTTATTGCAGGCAATGACAGCAAAGACGGCACAAGCCTTCCCGAGAAAAAATATGACTATTCAACTGACGAAGACGTTGCTGCAATGAAGGTTTGCATCATCAAAGAGCTTTATGACAAAGCAAGCGATGACGTCAAAGCAAAAATTGACGCTTATGCAAACTCATTAAAGGCACTTGGCGCAACTGTTGACGTTATTTCACTTGACTGCGTTGAGCAGGCACAGACTGCATGGCAGATTCTTATGGCTGCAGAAACCTGCAACAACGTTTCAAGATTTGACGGTGTTAAGTATGGTTACCGTACACCCGAATATAAAAACATTGACGAACTTTACGTAAAGAGCAGAACAGAAGCATTCGGCTTCCTTACAAAGTCAACAATTATCTACGGCTCTGACGTGCTTTCAAAGGGCAGATACGAAAACTGCTACGACAAATCACTCCGCATCCGCAGAGTAATCTGCACAAAAGTCAGAGAACTTCTCGCATCATATGATGCAATTCTCACTCCCGTTTGCGGAAAGAGCGAATATAAACTCTACGATGCACTTGAAGCATTCGAAAAAGTTTATGAGGAAAGTGTTTTCACCGCAATCCCCTCAATCACATGTATGCCCGCAATATCAACAAAAGGCGTTCAGCTGATTGCAGATTCATTCAAAGAAAGCGTTCTTCTGAGCATTGCTCACAGCGTTGAAAGGACGGAGGCATAAATATGAAATATGAACTTGTTATCGGTCTTGAGACCCACGTTGAACTTTCAACAGACTCAAAGCTTTTCTGTTCCTGCGGCGGTCATTCAAGCCCCAAGGAGCCCAATGATTGTGTTTGCCCTGCTTGTTGCGGTATGCCCGGTATGCTCCCCGTTACCAACAAGCACGCTATTGAGCTTGCTGTAAAAGCAGGTTTTATGCTTAACTGCAAAATCAACCAGTACACTACATTCGACAAAAAGAGCTACTATTATCCCGACCTTCCTGCCGCTTACCAGACAACACAGTGGTTTAACCCCATTTGCGTTGACGGTTGTGTTGACCTTGGCGAAAGAAAAATCGGCATCAAGCAGATTCATCTTGAGGAAGACGCAGGCAAGCTTGTTCACGACGAAGCAACAAACACATCATTTGTTGACTACAACCGCACAAGCGTGCCTCTTATCGAAATCGTTAGCCGTCCCGATTTCAGAAGCGCAGACGAAGTTATCACCTATCTCAAAAAGCTCAAATCAAGCCTTCAGTTTGCAGGCATTTCAGAATGCGAAGAAGGTGCAATGAGATGCGACGTTAACATTTCTGTTCGCCCCGAAGGTTCAACTGAACTTGGCGTACGTTCAGAAATCAAAAATATGAGTTCACTTTCCGAAATCAAGGATGCAATTGAATTCGAAAAGGTTCGCCACGTTGATGCGATTGAGCGTCACACAGAAATGCTTGTTCAGGAAACCCGCCGCTGGGACGAAGTCAAAAGACGTACATTCCCTATGCGTAACAAAGAAACTGCAGCAGACTACCGCTACTTCCCCGATCCCAACGTTATGCCAATCGTAATTGATGACGCATGGCTTGAAGAAATCAGAGCAAGTATGCCTGCAACCGCAGAGGAAAAGACCGGTTATTATGAAGAAATGGGCATCGCTGCCAAGGAAGCTGCAGTTCTCGCTTCTGACAGAAAGCTCAGCGATACGTTCGACAAAGTTGTGGCAATGGGTTGCAACGCAAAGACCGTTGCAAGCTGGATTCTGACCGAATGTATGGGTCAGATGAAGCGTCTTGAACTCACAAGCCTTGATATTGATCCTGCAAAACTCGGCAGAATCATTGAGCTTGTTGAGAGCAATGAAATCACCCGTGCTGCAGGTAAAAAGGTTCTTTCAGCTGTATTTGAAAAAGACGTTGAGGTCGATGCATACTGCGAAGAAAATGCACTCAACGCAAAGATTGACAACAACTTTATTCTTGAAACCGTGCGTAAGGTTATTTCCGAAAACGGCAAGGCTGTTGAAGATTACAAAAACGGCAAGGTTAAGGCAATCCAGTCACTTTTCGGCTGTGTTATGAAAGAACTCAGAGGCAACGGTTCACCCGATGTTATCAGAGAAATGCTTGAAGCAGAGCTTAACAAATAAGATATAAAATTAAGGCAGTTTTGCGATTTGCAAAACTGCCTTTAATTATTTTACAGTATTATTTTTTTCTTCAACTGAACCAACACGTTTTGTTTTTACAGAAAATTCAGCATCAAAAATATTGTTCTCAATAACCGCTTCTCTGATATACTCAAGCAAAATCAAATTCTTTCCTGTCGGTGGATTTCTGAATTCATTACCTGAAACAACGAGTTTTCCGTGAACAAATTCTGTTGAATTCTCATTCATAACCTTGGGAGTACATCGGATTACAGGTGAACCTTCCCACATTGCGGCATACTCACAGCAAGACACGATATTATTGCGAAAAATCACGTTTGTGGTGTAGCCGGATTCAAACCAGAAATTGCAATCATCCTCAATAAGCAACGCAGGCCCCCACAACTTGGTGAAGCGGTTTTTTTCAATTATAACCTCACCTCGTGTTGTGCAGAGAATTCCCCTGCCTGACGTAGGACCGAAATCACAGTTGCGGACATAAAGATTCGGGGTCCACGATTTGTTTTCAACAACGTCCTTGCAAAGCTCAATGGGCGGAATTTCTCCCTCAATAGTCAACTTTATATCGGTATCGTTCAGTTTTTCAAATGCAGTAACCTTTGCTGAACCAAACGGAATAAGGGTGTCCCATTTAATAAAATCAACCTCATCCCCTGCCTCAAACGCCTGAAAGCCCCAGCTTTCAGGATGCATAAAGCGAACAGTAATACTGTCTGAATTTTTTTCAACAATCTGCAAATGAGTGCCGTGAACGTTGACGTAGTCGTCGTGAGCACCGCCTGCCTTGCAGGAATCAATAACAAGGTTACCTTTGCAGCCTGAAAACTGAAAGAAATCTGCGGTACTCGCAGCTGTTCTGCCTGATTTCGGAGTAAAATCACAACTCGAAAAAGTTACGTTTTCACAGAACTGAGAAACCATACCAAGACCGTGCATAAACATTATCCTGCAGTTTTCAAACCTGAGGTTTTTGCATCGATCAAACAAACTTCCCGTCTGGTCACGGACTATGTTTCTGCTTTGAATTACACTGCCTGCAGGCAAACGGACGTCTCTGTTCTTCAGTTGAACTCTAAGAGTTGTTTTATCAATAAACTCAACGTTGTCAAAAGCAAGGTTATTACGGTTAAAATCGCTGCTGAGCTGCGTTTCGGGATTGTAAAGCTTTACATATCTCTTGTTCGCAGTGCAACCGTGCTCCCAATAAGGATTGCCGTCCGCCCCTGTTTCTCCCTGCCAGATAATTTCATTCCCGTCAAGTCTGAAAAGACATTCTTCATTGATTCTGAGAACGCATTCTCCGCCATCATTGGACAATACCGTAAATTCCGCCATTGTAGGACAAGCATAATCAACCGTAAGATTTTTTACGATTATATTTTCACATCCATCAAAAAGAAACGGCGTCATTTTTCCGTGAACAAGCACGGTTGCTCCGTTGCCGTCTATGGTAACGTTCTGTTTGTTTTTCAGATAAATTGCTACTCTGCGTAATCCGTTGGGGTTTTCATCAAATTTTGCGGTGTTCGAACAATAATAGCCCTCAAACTCAAATGAATCATCCTGACGAACGTCATAAATCATATTTTTTTCAAGCGTTACCGTTTCACAGTTCTGAACACTCAAAAATATTTGACTAAGTTTGTTCATTACCTTTTCAGCCCTCAAGCATTTCAAGAATTTTTGCTTTGGGCATTGCACCCACCGCCTGGTTGGCAATTTTTCCATTCTTTATCACAACGAGCATAGGTATGCTTGAAACCGCAAAAGCAGCCGCAAGTTCGGGTTCATTATCAACATTGATTTTTCCTACAACATACTGCGGATTTTCCTCCGCAATTTCATCCACAAGAGGTGAAACCATACGGCAAGGTCCGCACCAATCAGCATAAAAATCAATAAGTACGGGCTTGTCGGTAGAAATAATCTGCTCAAAATTAGCTTTGGTTATACTTAAAACTGACATATACTGAATCCTTTCATCAATCAATTTTTACGATAAAAACAAAAGACTGACCGCAAAAAACGGCCAGCCATTTTTTGATTAAAGATTGTAATACTTATCAAACTCTGCAGGGTGAGGAATTGCTGAAAGCTGGCTGCATTCTTCACGCTTTGCTTTGATAAAGTTCTTAATGAGCTCTTCGGGGAATACTCCGCCTTCGGTAAGGAATGCGTAGTCTGCCTCAAGAGCATCAAGAGCATCTTCAAGGCATACGGGAAGATGCTGAAGCTTTGCCTTTTCCTCATCGCTGAGATGATAAAGGTTAACGTCATAGGGACCCCAACCGTTTGCATGGGGATCAATCTTGTTTTTAACACCGTCAAGACCTGCCATAAGAATTGCTGCGTAGCAGAAATAGGGGTTACAGGTAGCATCGGGGTTACGAAGCTCAAATCTGCGCTTGTCAGGGCTCTTTGCATAAGCAGGAATACGGATAACTGCACTTCTGTTTGATGTTGCATAACCAACGGTTACGGGAGCCTCAAAGCCGGGAATAAGACGCTTGAATGAGTTGGTGCTGGGATTTGTAATAGCACAAAGAGCACCGATGTGCTTAAGGAGACCGCCCATAAAGTAATGTGCTGTTTCGCTGAGATGTGAATATCCGTTATCATCTGAGTATACAGGCTCGCCGTCCTTGAAAAGAAGCATATGAACGTGCATACCGCTGCCTGCCTCACCGTAAATAGGCTTGGGCATAAATGTTGCTGTTTTGCCGTACTTAAGCGCTGTGTTGTGGATAATATACTTGATCATCATTGAAGCGTCTGCCATATGAACAACTTCACCAAGCTGAGGCTCAATTTCAAACTGACCTGATGCTGCTACTTCGGGATGATGGTAGTTGATTTCGATACCCGCATCCTTCATATGCATACACATCTCGCTACGGCACTCATATGAAGTGTCAAAAGGCTTTGCGATGTGATAGTTCTTCTGCTTGGGAACAACAACGCCGAGACCGTCGGTGTTTGAATTCCAGTAAGACTGTTTAGCGTCTACTGTGGCGCTGATATTTTTGCCTTCAACGTTCCAGCCGACGTTATCAAAAAGATAAAATTCGAACTCGGGCAGAATCCTCATCTCATCAGCTACACCGCTGTTTTTCATAAACTCAACAGCTGCTTTGATGATATTTCTGGGATACTGTGCAAGAGGACGGTTTTCGGGAGAATCGATAATCATTGCATTACCTGTCATTGACAGAGTAGGAATGCTGCAGAAAGGATCGATAACTGCTGTGTCGGGATCAGGAATGAAAACCATATCACTCTTTTCAACAACAGCATAGCCGTAGTTTGAAGCATCAAAACCGATGCCGCTCTTCATTGTGTCCTCTGAAAAGTTTTCAGCAGGGATTGTAACGTGGCGGTACTGACCGTTGATATCAACCATCTTGAAGTCAACCATCTTTATACCGTTTTCCTTAATTATTGACAGAATATCCTGAATTGATTTTGCCAAGGGAATCACTCCTTTTATAAGAATACTATTAAAGTATAGCAATTTATTGATTTTTCGTCAATACCGACCAATATAATAATCTGCATAAAAATTCTTTTTTTTATCAAAAACGCCTCCTCTGCTCGTTGCAGAAGAGGCAATTTTTTATCCTT
>JAZQTC010000072.1:0-94070 GCA_045630405.1 Acutalibacteraceae bacterium | reverse complement strand
CACTCGCGAGTGCCTGACTATATTACCAAATCATTTCGCTTTTGTCAACACCTTTTTCCAACTTTTTTCAGGGTTGTTGTCAACCACTCCGTGTGTTTAGTTAATCACCAAACCCCGAATCCCTTGATTTATATAGGGTTTTGCCGCTTTATTTCTTATTTCGAACTTGGTTTTTTTGTCGGTTTTTGGCGGTTTCCGGATTGTTTTTTGTGTTTTTTCGCTTTTTATTGGGGGGTATTATTTAGTTTTTTGATATATTTACTTTAATATCACCTGAATCCGATTTATATATTATTTTTTCGGTTGTTGCTTTTTGTGGGAGATTCGTGAATCGCCCCTACATTCCCCGATATACAAAAAAGACAGCTAAGCGAGCTGTCTTTTTAAGGGTTATTTAACCTGAACTTTAAAATCAAGTTCAAGAGTATGTTCTCTGTTGATTATATCCTGTCCGCTTTCAATGGTTTTCCACGGGTCTTCATAACTCCAACAGAACGTTGCAGTTCCTTCGTAAACATCGGCTGCAAAACCATATATCGGTTCTGCATTCATTTCCAACGGATGGCTGCCGTCAAGCAGATAGCCTGCAACCATATTCATCTCCTGCGTATAGCTTTCTCCGTTTTTCAGCATAAACATACCCATATCGTCCGTATGTTCTTTACCCTGCGTATCAGCATCAATAAAATATCGTTTTCCGTCTGTAATTTTAACCCGTATTTCATAGTGCCTGTTCGGAGTCCCCGTTGGCATTGTGACATATATGGTCTTGCCCGTGTTATTTGTAACAGTTGCGGTAAGAACAAACTTTTCTCCTGACTTCACGGGATTTTCACTCAAATTAACAGAAAGATCTATTCCTTCTTTAGATTTGATCGAATATGATGTTGCAATCCCTGAATCTTCTTCATATTTTGAAATAATAACATTCATCTTGTGAATCTGATTTTTTGTGAGAGAAAAACTGCATTTATTCTTGACGTCTGCTATTACTCCGCAATACGAATGATAGTATAAAATGCGACCCATACAATTAATAGAACAATCGTAAAAACAATCTGCTGTGCCGTCGGTCCATTCTGCATCGGCTATGAGATTATGGATAAATTCTTCGTCCCCGCCATACAGAGTTTTCACTTCGCTTGTATAATCTGACCGCACGGTTATTTTGTTGCTGCTGACATTGTAATCCGACGGCACTGTTGGAACAGAACAAAGTTCATTATCGGTAACAGATTCAATTATTTTTTCGGTTATACTTTCTGTTATTTTCGCACTTGTTATGTCGGTTGTTTCCGAGCCATCCGAGCAGGAAACAATGCTGAACATAAGCAAAAATACAATTAATATTGCAACTGCTTTTTTCATTTTTATCCCTCCCCTTAACTGTTGGGATTATAGGCAGGAGTTGTAACCTCCATGGGTGGGGCGGCGGTTGTGGCTGATATGCTGTCAATGCCATCGCTTCTTTTGATAAGTTCAAGATTCTCGGCATTCAAGGTGATTTTGATTTTACCGTTGTCTGTTTTATACGAGATTTCGTAGTATTCATCTCCGCCGCTTGTGCGTGTTACGGTTACAAACGGCTCAACGCCCTCTACAGCTTTCTTTTCGCTTTCCGTAAGATTGCCGTAGGCTGCCGCTATGATTTCATCGTTTGTGAATTTTCCCATTGACGAGGGCTTTTTCGTTACAGACGGTGCTTTCTGCGTTTCACCTTCCGTATCCTCCTGTGCAATTTCGGTCTCAGCTGAATCATACTGCTCACCGATTTCTTCCTCTATCGCAGGAACAGTTACTCTTTCATTCATAAGTTCGGATTCATTATAGCCGAAATTCTTCTGACCGTGAGTAAAAGAAGCTTCTGTCTTTTCAGGCTTTGGATTAGGATAATGGGTAATCATAGTTGCATATTGTTCAACTGAGTGCATCGTCTGTGCATTTGCGGCATCAACAGTACCCTCGGCATTGTTAACCGCAACGGTTATATCGGTTGTGACCTCGGGCGAGGTCTTTTTCATCATTTTCGGCATTACAACTGCCGCCGCACAAAAGCAACAAACTATACATAACGCTGACAAACCCATACCGATTGATTTTTTTTGCTTTATTAAACGAGCATCTCTTTTGGCATAAATGCTTGCTAAATATTCTTCGCGTTTTTTCACGGAAGCCGCGCCTCCTTTTCAAGTTCTTTTTTCAGAGCTTGTCTTGCTCTGTATGCAAGATTTTCAATCTGCTTTTTATTCTTTTTCATTACCGCGGCAGCCTGCTCATATCTCATATCTTCAAAATAGATAAGATGAAGCACGGTTTTATAATCCTCATTGAGTTTGTCCAATGCTCTGTGCAGCTCATGGTCACGCTCTTTCTTGATGAATTCATCTTCAAGACTCCGTCTGTCGCTTTCATTCTCTATGTATTCATAGGCACACTCGGGCCGTCTTGCACAGCGGCGCAGATAGCTGACCGCTTTGTTGCGCCCGATAGTGAAAAGATAGGTTTTCAGCGAGGTTTTGAAGTTGTATCTTTTCTTATGAATAAGAATCTCAACAAAAACATCCTCCGAAATCTCCTGAGCCACTGCAACATTGCCCACATAGCGGTTGATGAAAAATATCAAGTTTTCGCTGTACATATCGAGTATTTCCCCGAATGCACTTTCGTCTCCGTCAAGGAAACGGCGGTAGCTACTTTCACCGTTATCCATTGCGAACACCTCCGTGTTAACACTTTCAACTTTTATTCGCCCGTGTAGCAAAAAACTCTCACTTGTTTTCAAAAATAATCACAATAATTTATTCTTCTGTTGTTATCGTATCACTTATTGTATATTAAAATCAATAAATATTATAAAAAAACATTATATTATGTGTCTTTTGCCCTTGACTTGACAGGGCGGATTGCAATATAATTTAGTTTAATAATGTAATAAATTATTTTGGAGGTTATAGATTATGGGTATGACTATAGGTCAGAAGCTTATCAAGAGTCATCTTGTAAGCGGTGAAATGATTCCCGGAACCGAAATCGGTCTTAAGATTGATCAGACTCTTACTCAGGACGCAACAGGCACAATGGCTTATCTTGAGTTTGAAGCAATGGGCGTTGAAAGAGTTCGCACTGAGCTTTCGGTTTCATATATCGACCACAACACACTTCAGAACGGTTTTGAAAACGCTGATGACCACAGATTCATTCAGAGCGTTGCAAAGAAGAGAGGTCTTCTTTTCTCAAAACCCGGTAACGGCATTTGCCATCAGCTCCACCTTGAGCGTTTCGGCAAGCCCGGCAAAACACTTATCGGTTCAGACAGCCACACTCCCACAGGCGGCGGTATCGGTATGCTTGCAATCGGTGCAGGCGGTCTTGACGTTGCTGTTGCAATGGGCGGCGGTACATACTACACAACAATGCCCAAGATGACACTTGTCCGTCTTTCAGGCAAGCTTTCACCCTGGGTTGGCGCAAAGGATATTATTCTTGAAGTTCTTCGCATTATGAGCGTTAAGGGCGGCGTCGGCAAAATTATCGAATACGGCGGCGAAGGTGTAAAAACACTTTCAGTTCCCGAGAGAGCAACCATCACAAATATGGGCGCTGAACTCGGTGCAACAACATCCGTGTTCCCCTCAGACGAAACAACAAAGGCGTTCCTCAAGGCTCAGGGCAGAGAAGAAGACTGGACTGAACTCCTCCCCGACGCTGATGCTGAATATGATGAAATTATCGACATCGACCTTTGCAAGCTTGCACCTATGGCTGCTATGCCTCATATGCCCGACAACGTTAAGACAGTTGAAGAAATCGGCAACATTGAAATCAGCCAGGTATGCATCGGCTCATGCACAAACTCATCACTTCTTGACCTGCTCAAGGTTGCAGCTATCCTTAAGGGTAAGAAAGTTGCTCCCAACGTAAGTCTTACAATTTCACCCGGCTCAATGCAGGTTCTCAATATGCTTTCACTCAACGGCGCACTTTCAGACATTCTCTGTGCAGGCGCAAGACTTCTTGAATGCTCATGCGGTCCTTGCATCGGTATGGGTCAGTCACCCCAGTCAAAGGGTGTTTCACTCCGTACATTCAACAGAAACTTTGAAGGCCGTTCAGGTACTGCAGACGCAGGTATTTATCTTGTAAGCCCCGAAGTTGCAGCAGCATCTGCAATCACAGGTTACCTTACAGACCCCAGAACACTCGGCGATATGCCCGAAATCACAATGCCCGAGCGTTTTATCATCAACGACAATATGATTGAGCTTCCTGCTTCAGTTGAAGAAGCTGACAGCGTTGAAATCAAGTACGGTCCCAACATCAAGCCTTTCCCCACAAGCGTTGAACTTCCCGAGAGCATTGAGGCTCCTGCAATTCTCAAAGTTGGCGACAACATCACAACTGACCACATTATGCCTGCAGGCGCAAAGATTCTCCCCTACCGTTCAAACATCCCCTTCCTTTCAAACTTCTGCTTCAAGCAGTGTGACGAGCACTTTGCAGAGCGTTGTAAGGCTGCAGGCAAGGGCTTCATCATCGGCGGTGCAAACTACGGTCAGGGCTCATCAAGAGAGCACGCCGCACTTGTTCCTCTTTACCTCGGAATCAAGGCTGTTATCGCAAAGTCATTCGCAAGAATCCATTGCGCTAACCTCATCAATGCAGGTATTATGCCTTTCACATTTGCAAATGCAGATGACTACGACAAGATTGACACAGACGATATGCTGGCACTCAGCTCCATCAGAGAAGATATCAAGAACGGCAACAAAGTTTATCTTGAAAACCTCACAAAGGGCGAGAAATACGAACTTGCATATGACTATTCCGAAAGACAGACCGCAATGATTCTTGACGGCGGACTTCTTAACTACACAAAGAATATCGGTAAATAAGGAGAAATAAAAAATGACAGAAGTACAGATTAAGGCTGCTCTTGAAAAGTTCGAGGCTCTCATCAGAGAGCAGGACGCAAGAAGCGAAGCTATCAAGCAGCAGGGCGATTTTGTTGACTTTGCAAAGCTTGACAAACTCACAATCGGTGTTTGCGGCGGCGACGGCATCGGCCCCATCATCACAAACGAAGCAGCAAGAGTTCTTGAATTCCTTCTCAAGGAAGACGTAGATGCAGGTAAGATTGAATTCAAGACAATCGACGGTCTTACAATCGAAAACCGCGTTGCTGTTAACAAAGCTATCCCCGATGACGTTCTTGAAGAACTCAAGAAGTGCCCTGTTATCCTTAAGGGACCCACAACAACTCCCCAGGCAGGCGATCCTTGGCCCAACATTGAAAGCGCAAACGTTGCAATGAGAAAGGCACTTGACCTTTTCTGCAACCTTCGTCCCGTTAAGGTGCCCGAGGAAGGCATTGACTGGACATTCTTCCGTGAGAACACAGAGGGTGCATATGCAGTAGGCTCAAAGGGTATCAACGTTACAGACGACCTTGCTATGGACTTTGTTGTTACAACAACAGAAGGTACGCAGAGAATTGCACGCCTTGCATATGACTACGCAAGAAGAAACGGCAAGAACAGAGTTTCAATCATCCAGAAAGCTAACGTTATCAAGACAACTGACGGCAAGTTCCTCAACCTCTGCAAAGAAGTTGGTAAGGAATATCCCGAAATCACAACAGACGAGTGGTACATTGATATCACAACAGCAAAGCTTATCGACAAGAAAAGAAGAACAGACTTCAAGGTGTTCGTTCTTCCCAACCTTTACGGCGATATCATCACAGACGAAGCTGCTGAATTCCAGGGCGGCGTAGGCACAGCAGGCAGCGCAAACATCGGCAAGAAATACGCAATGTTTGAGGCTATCCACGGTTCAGCTCCCAGAATGATGAGAGAAGGCAGAGGTCAGTATGCAGATCCCTGTTCAATGCTCCGTGCAGCAGTTATGCTCCTTTCACATATCGGCAAGCAGACTGAAGCAGATAAGCTTGAGAGAGCACTTGACATCTGTATGTATGAAGAAAAGAAGCTGAAGATTACAGGCCGCGCAGACGGCGCAACCTGCGAGGATTTCGGCAACTACGTTATGGAAACACTCACAACTCTTTAATATATAAATTACATTATATATAGCTATCCCCCGAAAAGGAATCGACCTTTTCGGGGGAATTTTTATTCTATCGGGGCAAGATGTTTTTTCTCTACCCTGCCTACGTATTCTTCCGTAACTACCCAGGCGTAGTTTTCATCCGTATTTTCCCACGAAGATGACAGATACACCTCATCTCCTATGGATAAAGTATCAACAACCACCCAATCACCGGATTTGTATTTTTTCAGTTCAACTTCAGTATCTTCCGATATTACCCTGGCATCATTCTCAATGCCTTCAGGTAAAACATAGAAATCCTCAACACTCTTGACATATATATTACCATTTGATTCACAAGACATTGTCAAAACGAATTTCACACAATAAATATAGTAAGAATCAGAAACAACTTCTACAATATACTCGCCGTTTGACATTCTTACATCAGAAACACACTTTGCAGCTGTTTCTCCTCCCCCTGTTTCTCTTGCAAAGCAACAAACCACCTTACTTTCAGGTAAATACGCAAACCTGAAAGAGTAATCATAATCAACAAAAAGAGAATCTTTACTCGTTCTAATTTCATCGTAGGTATCAAAATCTTCCGCTTTAAAAGTTCTTGCTTCTGGACCGTAAACATCTCTTATAAAAGAGTTTATTTTTTCTACTGATGTGTAAAATCCTTCTGTATTGGGAGCGCCATAAGGATTACGGTTCAATTCTTCAATAGCACTTTTGCTCTCGTTTGAACCATAATCATAACTATCAATTTCCCAATAACCCATACTGTGGTATATATCATTCAATACATCGTTGGGATTACCGTTCCAGTTATCATAATCATCACATCCAAATGTCTGACCAAATTCCATCGGAATTGCTTCAAAAATTTCATCTAACACTTCTTTGGAATAAAGAATTTCATAATCCGTCTTTAAGAATTCAACTTTATATTCCCCTTTGTTAATAAAAAACGGTCCTGCCTCAATGGCATCCGTAAAATCCCCTGACCAATACACATTATCCGATTCTTGGCTTGTGGTTGTATCTGTTGTTTCAGACTCTGTTTGAAGAACGGTTGTTTCTACATAGACGATTTCCGTTGTTGACATTTCAATTTCTGATTCGTTTTCTGTTTTACAAGCCGTTACAGATGAAATAAGAATACAGCAAAGTATAATTATTGTAGCCAACTTTTTCATAAATTTACCCTCCATTTTAAAATTCCTTTTTACAATTATATTATAAATCAGCATTCATAAAACGGCAAGTTACAAATACTTACATATAAATTACAAACCTGTAACAAAAAAGGCAGCCTTAACGGCTGCCTTTTTAAGCTTATTTATTGACTATCGGTGTAACTACAGGTTTGCCGTCACGGTCAAGCAGAGGAGTAAGTCCGCCTGCATATCCGTTGGCAACAAAGAGATAATTAACTCCTGTTTCTCTGTCAACATATATAATCGTTGAGCCTAAATCCTGCGAATAAACTTTTTCAAAACGTTTTTCTTTTGCCATAAAGCTTTCACCTTTCTTGTCAGCTCACACTGTAATCGCTTGCTCTTTCGAGATATGCATTATCGCCAAAACCTTTGAGTCTGTAAACGTTATCTCTCGATGGACAGAACATTTCAAGTGTACCTTTTTTCGCACCCGTTACCATCAGCATAAATTGGGTAATGGCAGGAATCAGAAGTGAAAAATATGCATCGCCCGTAACGGAATTCCAGATTGAAAAAGCAAAGGTTGCACAGTTGTTGACGAATCCCCAATAGTTAGGATAATTTTTCAGCTTCTGTGTAAGAGTTTCAAGCTGGGATTTATCGATTTCTTCTGTTTTTGACCACACTTTATCCATACGGTTTTTGGTGTTTTCTTTATAAGCCTCAATGTTGTAGTAAATTCCCCAGCCATCATTTACGGAGAATGAAAATGCACCGATTGAAACGCCTTCGCCGACAGGTACGGTGTAATGACCAACCTGAATGGGTTCATCGGAAATGTTGTGAACATAAACCCAAGCGTGACCTGATATGGGCCAGACATAAACTGCCGTGCAAATGGATATTGTTGCAACCGCCCCGTTTTCAACAGGCTCTTCAGGAATCTCCGTTTCGGTAGCCAATGCAGGAATCGTTACCGAAAACGCAAGCACAAAAGCAAGTAAAACAGCAATAAGCTTTTTCATACTATCACCTTTTATTTTTTCTTGAGCAATGCTCCGACTACGCCTGCCGTCACAGCTGCCGCACCTGCAAGTACCGCAAACTTCTGCTTTTCTTTTTCATCTGCATCCCAGAAGTAACGAAGTTTTGCACTTGTGCTTCTGCCGCAAAGCTCGGCATAATTAAAGAAATATGTTATGTAATCAGCAGGGTTTCTCTCGTCAATTTCAAAAACTCTTACTCCCCTTGTTTCATCACCGTAGCAACGGAATGATGCGCAGGAGGTCTGAATGAAATCAATGCCCTTATAATTACCTTCAAAGCAATTTCTGTGGTCGTGACCCGAAATAATCGCCTTTACGTCACCGCATTCAAGCGCCGCGTCAAAAAGACCGTTGCTTTCTTCAAGAATGCAGGGGTATTCACCTATCTGACCTCTGACACCGTCTTTGAGTCTTATCCAGCCGTGTCTTGAATCAAGGATAGCACCGACGTCATCGGGACCGCATTTCTCGATGAGATTTGCGATTTCGGGAAGCGGAATATGCGCAAACATAAGCGAGGGTACAGGCACTCCGCCGTTTTCTGCGGTAAGTCTTGCACTTTCAGCCTTATACCACTCAACTGTTTCGGGCTTTATTGCCTGAAAACATTTATCCTGTGCCTTATCGTGCCATGCGCTGTCCAGCATCCAGAGATTGAACAAAGGCTTGTCACCGTCGCATGAGTAAACAGGAATATTATATGTATCACAGTCCACCTTACCGTTACGGGTATTCATAGGCAGACACATTGAATAGCTTCGATAAATATCTGCCTGCTCATCCTTGGATACAACGTTCATATCATCGTGATTACCGTAAATCATCGCAAAGGGAATTTTACGCTTTTCAAGAGGTGCACATATGTGATGAATAGAATCTTTCATTACGCTGAGGGTCGCTGCCTTGCCGCTTGCAATCTGTCTGTTGCCGAAACGGGCATCAAGCAAATGATTGCCGAGAATATTGTCACCCGTAAAAACAACAAGGTCAGGCTTGATTTTATCATAAGCATTGTCAAGCATTTTCACCATTGCCTTGCGCACGTATTTCATATCCTGAGGGTCGCTGACCTGCATAATAATCAGCTTACCGTTGGGTCTGAATCTTATCTCATTACTGTTTCTCATATTAATCTCCAATAAAATAAAGCAGAGGGCGGTTTATGCCCTCCGCCTGTTTATTCATTATTTATCAGCAAGTCTCTTTTCTCTTTCGGCAAGAAACTTTGAGTTTGCAGGCACAACGTATGTTATACCCTTTTCGACAATCTCAAATGATGTGTCAGTTACATATTTGATTTCACCGTCAACATTAACAGCAGCAGGCTTATCGCTGTGGATAACAAGCTTTTTACCTCTCTTGAACTCGGTGATATCCCAATCAAGATGCTCGCCTCTCTTGTATTTGTTGAGAAGTGTAACAAGCTTGGGTCTGCTGACTTTTGATTCAACAATAACGAAGTCCAGAAGTCCGTCTTCGGGAAGAGCAAGGGGAGCTGCCATAAAACCGCCGCCGTACCATCTTGAGTTACCGCAGAAGCAGAAAAGACAATCCTTTGTCTTCTTTTCTCCGCCGTCAATGCTGTAAGTAAATCTGTTCTTGAATTTTCTTACGATTGCATAAAGACAACCGATATAATATGCACCTTCACCTGTTACAAGGGGAAGCTTCTTGATTTTACCCTGCATTGCACAAACTTCAGCATCCATACCCATTGAACACTGGTTAATTGCAATCTCATCGTCACACTTGATAACGTCAAACTCAACGGGCACACCGTTAACCTGATTATCAAGATTAAGGAATTCTTCCTTTGTGCCGAAAAGGCGGATAAAGTCATTGCCCGAGCCGAGAGGAATAACCGCAACCTGAGCATTCTTATAACCGAAAGCACCGTTGACAACGTCATAAAGTGTTCCGTCTCCGCCGCAAGCATAAAAGCGGATTTCTTCGCCTGATGCAGCTTTATTTCTTACATATTCAATACCCTCACCTGCTTTTTCCGTAACGTGAATTTCGCAGTTGAGCGAATATTTCTGACAAACTTCCTCAATTTTAGGTCTGATAAAATCAAGAACCTTTCCCTGACCTGCCGCAGGATTGATAACAAAAATATGTTTCATCTTCTTCCTCCCGTTATTTATAATACATAAACAACTGACATTTGATCATGCCGTTATATAATTTACGTCTTTTATCAGCTTTTCTGCCAAATGCTTTTTCGAATTCTTCGTCAGGACTGATGATGCTGTAAGACCAGCCTTTTTTCTGCTCAAATGCTTGTCCCATCATTTTGTAAATCGCTTCACACTCAGTAATATCGAGCAATCTCTCGCCATAGGGCGGATTGCAAATCAGAGTGCCTCTTTCTGTTTCGGGCTTGAACTTTGAAACATCCGCAACCTTGAACTGAATCTTATCCGCAACGCCTGCTCTTTCGGCATTGACTTTTGCAATTTCGATAGCTCTCTTATCAATATCAGAGCCGAATGCCATAAAATCATCACAAGGACGGACAAGACTTCTTGCACGCTCTCTTTCTTCTTCCCAGACGTTTCTGTTTATGACACCGAATCTCTCCGCTGAAAATCGACGGTTAAGACCCGGAGCAATATTGGCAGCCATCATAGCACCCTCAACAAGGATTGTGCCTGAGCCGCACATAGGGTCATAAAGCTTGTGATAGGGTCTGAGATGAGAAAGACTGCAAAGCGCCGCCGCAAGTGTCTCTTTGATGGGGGCATCGTTGGCGTCAAGTCTGTAACCTCTCTTGTGAAGTCCCATACCCGAGGTATCAATAAGAAGAGAAACCTTGTCTTTCATAATGGAGAACTGAATCTGATGTACGGGACCTGTCTCCTCAAACCATTCAATTTTATATTTTGACTTCAGCCTCTCAACAACCGCTTTTTTGATGATTGCCTGACAGTCACGGGTGCTGAAAAGAGCCGAATTGATTGAATATCCTTTTACAGGGAATGCATCAAGCGAGCCGATCCATTCCTCCCAAGCAAGGGCTTTGGCGCCTTGAAAAAGTTCTTCAAAACTTCTTGCTTCAAAGGAACCGACAAGAATCTGCACTCTTTCCGCAAAACGTGAACAGATATTTACACGGGCAAGAATATTTTCATCTCCGCTGAAAAGCACTCTGCCGTTTTCCGCCGCAACGTTCTGTGCTCCGAGTTCTTTAAGCTCACTTGCAATAAGAGATTCCATTCCAAGCAAACAAGGTATCACAAAATTAATATTCATCAGGTTTCTCCTCTGGATTTCATAAAAAAAGGCGGGAACCGAGAATACGATTCCCGCCGATAAAAACTAAGTGTTATTCATTCGGACCGTTTATTCAACATCAGGTATAATCAAACCGTAGCCACCGTCATTGCGCTTGTATACAACCGCAATTTCGCCGCTTGCCTCCTCAAGGAAAACATAGAACTGATGGTCAAGCAGATTCATTTGCAGAATTGCTTCATCAACGCTCTGCGGCTTGAGGCTAACCGTCTTGCGCCTCACAAGCTCAAACTCAACTTCTTCTGAAACCTCTGCTTCATCCGCAAAAGCATCAAAGCTGGCTGCTCGGAGTTTTTTCTCGATGCGGGTTTTGTTCTTTCTGATTTGCCTGATAAGGGTGTCAACACATTTGTCGAGAGCTTCGTTCATATTTTCTGCTCTCTCCTGAGCTCTGAAAATCATTCCGTTGTTGTTAACGGTGATTTCTACGGACTGTGATGACTTTTCTACGGTTGCAGTTACTTTTGCCTCCATATCGGAGCCAAAAAATCGCTCAATTTTGGCAAGCTTCTTTTCTGCGTGTTCCCTGAAAGAATCTCTGGGTGAGCACTTGCGACCTATAATTGTGATTTTCATATAGTCATCCCCTTTTTTAAAGCTGTTGAGGTGTTCCCCTCAAGTTCAGTATAGCATATATCAACAAAAAAAGAAAGACTATTTTGAAAAAATTATTGTAATTGTATAATTTTTCACAATTCCGGCCACGTCATCTGATTATTGGCGTTGTTTCTGACTACGGAGTCCGATTTCCGAAGCATTAACTTTCAACAAAAAGCACTCATTGCCACAGAACAAAGCTTTTCAGCTGCAGACTCAACAAAAAACGGGAGCCGACGCTCCCGTTTGAAAATCCGTTGTTAAACAGCAAAACAATTACTTGTTACCTCTGCGGTTATAGCCGCCGCTGCCACGCTTTGAATCGCTTGCTCTCTTAAGGTCGGTCATTTTTTCGTCGCTGACCTGCTTGAAACGGGCCATCATATCTTCAAAAGACGGTTTAGCACCTTCAGCGGGAGCGCTGCTCTTTTGTCCGTTCCAGACCTGGGGTGCGCGTCTCTCTCCTTTGGGCTTCTGAGGGCGCTGAGGACGTTGCTCCTTAGGCTGCTCTGCAAGCTTTCTTATTGAAAGACTGATTTTTCCGTCAGGAGAAATTGAAATAACCTTTGTTGTTACCTCCTGACCAACGGAAACGTGCTCCCTGATATCCTTGACGTAGTTTGCGGCAACCTCTGAAATATGTATCATTCCGGTTTTTCCATCCTCCAGCTCAACAAATGCGCCGAAATCGGTCAAACCTGTGACCTTGCCGCTGACTATTGCTCCTTCTTCGATCTGCATACGGTAAAAATATCCTTCCCTTTAAAAAATAGTGTGTATTGAAACCTGAACAGGTTTATGACGCAGTATAATCGTAATATACTCTCTCGTCAGGCATAACGTAGTTGTACTGCTCTCTTGCGACTTTTTCAATGTAAGCAGCTTCGTCACCGCTGTCGATAATCATCTGAAGTTCTGCATTTTCATCAATCTGCTGCTGATATGTTTTTTTCAGCTCGTCAACTTCTCTCTCCTGCGCCCTGACTTTTGTCTGAAGGCTGATAAAAGTTGCAACAAAGTAACACACCAATGCCAAGAAAAGCACGGTGAGTATAACGCTGTGTTTTCTGTTTTTCTGAATTTTAACAGCCATTCTTCTTTTCCTTTTCAGAATTTTTTTGTTTTTTTATACAACCGTATAGATTATACACTATATGTTTATACTTTTGCAAGTTAAATTTTGTTTTTTTATCAGATTTTCTTATTATTTTTTTGCAAAATCTTTTCATCTTTCCGAAATTGACGCTGATTTTTCTGAAAAACGCTTTAATACGACGCATAATTGCATAATTAATCCTTTTAAAAAATTTCACAACAGCATTGCTGAAGCGGATTGCAACTGTGCCGAAAGAAAAATAATAAACCAGCCAGCCGAGCATTTCCCCCACAACGGCATAAAGACGCACCTTGCCGCTATCCGCAACAAGAACAAAACCGAAGATGAGCAACGAGCAAACCGCAAAATAAAGAACGTCCATAAAAAACACAAATCCCTTTGAACGGGAAATTATCAGACGCACAATTCTGAAAACATCATAGAGAATACCCAGCAAAAAACCGAAGCCAAGAGAATAAAAAAATATCTCCGTTTGCTCAGCCATACCCTGAATGTAAATCATTTATCTGAACACCTTGCTGAAAAAGCCACCACTTTTGGGCGCATCTTCAGAATAGATAAGCGCGCAGATATTCCCCTCAACCGTAAGTTCGCCTACTTCAACGCTCAGACGGTTGATATGAAGATTGCTGCCTCTTACCGTGAGTTCTCCCAGATCCGTAAAAACAATTACGGTTTCCTCGTCAAAACTGTCCACGTCCGAAACTCCCGACACGGTCAGCATCCTTCTATCCTCCAGAACAAGATTGTGGGGCATTGCTGAATTTCTTTTTTCATCTGCCATAAACAAAAACCTCCCTTTTCATTCTGTAAATAATATGACAAGGAAGGCTTGGTTATGAATTATTTAATTAAAGCTGTTTGAACATAAGGGCTGCGCTTTCTTTGGTTGCGTGCTCCGAAACGTTGAGCACCTCAAATCTGCTTGTGTTTGCACCAAAGGTGATTTCTATTACGTCGCCGACTTTTACGTCGTATGACGCTCTTGCAACCTTGCCGTTAACCGTAACGTGCTTTGCGTCACAGGCTTCGTTGGCAACTGTTCTTCTTTTTATAATTCTTGACACTTTGAGATATTTATCAAGACGCACCGTTAATCACTCCAAAAAATTGCGGGGTTGCCGGAAAGCAACCCCTTATGATTCCAAAATTATTTTGCAACCTTATCCTTAAGTGCAGCGCCTGCCTTGAAAGCGGGAACCTTTGTTGCTGCAACCTTGATTGTTTCGCCTGTTCTGGGGTTACGAGCTTCCTTAGCTGCGCGCTCACGAACCTCAAATGTGCCGAAACCGATAAGCTGAACCTTTTCACCTGCTGCAAGAGCATCTGAGATAGCTGCTACAACAGCGTTAACTGCCTTCTCAGCACACTTCTTTTCAATGCCTTCGTTCTTAGCAATTGCGTTTACAAGTTCTGTCTTATTCATTTTTCTTACTCCAATCTTTTATTTTTTCTATTTATGAAACACCGTATGGTATTCATATTCAATTATTTTCTGCTGATTTTGCCTCATCCCACAGGGCATCAAGCACGTCAAGCTGAGCTGACTTCATATCTATGCCTCTTTCATCGGCAAGCCTTTCAACAACCGTGAAACGGGAAAGGAATTTATCGCTTGCGGCAGTCAGAGCTTCTTCAGCATCGGTTTTTATAAACCTTGAAACGTTAACGGCAGAAAACAGCACGTCGCCGAGTTCTTCTGTCATATTCTCTCCATCGCTGTTTGCAATCGCCTGTCTGAGCTCTGCAATTTCTTCCTCAAGCTTGTCAAGTGCACCTGAAACATCGCTCCAATCAAAGCCTACGTTTGCAGCCTTTTTCTGAAGCTTTGTTGCACGCATAAGCGCAGGCAACTCTCTGGGCACGCTGAGCATTGAATCAGTTGTTGTTTTTTGCTTTTTTGTTTTCATTTTGATTGCGTCCCAATTTGCCAACACATCGTCAACACCTGAAACCTCAACCTGATCGAAAACGTGGGGATGACGTTCAATCAACTTTTTGCATATGCCGTCTGCAACGGCATCAAAATCAAAGGTCCCTGCCTCCTGCTCAATACGCGAGTGAAACACTACCTGCATAAGCAAATCGCCCAGTTCTTCACACAAAAGCACTTTGTCGTCTTTGTTGATTGCCTCGATAACCTCGTAGGTTTCTTCAATCAGATCTTTCTTTATGCTTTCGTGAGTTTGCTTGGCATCCCAGGGGCATCCGCCGGGAGATCTGAGGATTTTCATAATCTCCAGCAAATCCTGCACATCGTAGCTGCTCTTAAACTCAAATTCTGCCATTTTCAACTACCTCCGCAGACCTTGTTCTATATTTTAACCTAAAAGTCCATATTTTTCAAGGGTTTTTGCAATTTTTTCTCCTTTTGGCAAAACAGTTACGTCTTCACGTGCAACTCCCTTTATAAGGAGAAGTGAAATTACATACACAACAACGGCAAGAACAACTGCAATACCAGCCGAAACTGTGCCCATATTGAGAATACTTTCCGATGTGTTTGCAGGGAAAATTCTGTTAAGAAGTCCGTTTGCCGCAAAAGCGGTTACACCGCAAAGTGCCGCACAAATAAGCGGCTTCACCAAAACCGAACCCCAACGGATTTTGACCTTTGATATTTTCAAAAGTGAAACAAAGTTGCAGGCAACAATAACAACGTAGAAAAGTACAGTACCAACTACCGCACCGTAAATATTTATCTTGGGATTACCTACAAGAATAAAGTTGCAGATTATCTTGCAAATTGCACCGACAACAACCGATTTTACGGGAATATCCGTTCTGCCGATTGCCTGAAGCATATTGGTTGTGGGAGTCGAAATAGCCATAATGGGTGTTGCAAGTCCGTATGCAACAAGAATGGGAGTTACAACTGAAATTGCATCCGAGCTGGAGCCTCTGCCGTAAATAACGGTAAGTATAGGCTCTGCAAGAGCCGCCATACCTATACCTGCAGGCAAAGCAATAAGCATTCCGATTCTGACAACGGTTTCAACTGTTGACTTTGTTGCTTTTTTATCCTTGGTTGCCCACGCAGCCGCAAGAGCAGGCAATGCGCTTACACCAAGCTGAATTGTGATGGTGGGAACAAGATTCTTGAAATCAAGCGCCATTCCGTATGAACCCCACAGATAGCTGCGCACTTCTTTGAGGTCGTTGAGATTGAGTCTTGAGAGGCTTACTGCATTGTTGAATGCTTCTCCGTGCATCTGAAGAACCGCATTGAAATCCGACTCAAGCGCAGCCATAAGACGTGACTGAATTGTAACCGTATCCACAAGGTTGGTTATGTTGAGAACAAGTGAACTGATAACCATAGGAACGGCAATTCTGATCATCGTTTTTGCAATTTCATCAGAAGGTGCTGATTTGGGTGAATTGACGAGCTGAACTCTTGTGAAGCTGTCACCCTTGATTTTATAGCAAATGATGAGGAACACGTTGCTCAGAATTGAACCTACCGTTACACCAAGAACTGCACCTGCCGCAGCCCAAGGAAGAATAACGCTGTTTGCTTCTGTATAGCTGACAACCGCATTGCCGAAAACAGTTGCACTCACGTTGCCTGAAGCAAGCATACCCGCCTCATACTGACCCTCACCTATTGAAATAACAAGCTTTGCCAGAGCAAGACCGATAAGCAATTTGCCGAGAGCCTCGATAACCTGTGAAATCGCAGTAGGTGTCATATTGCGCAGACCTTCATAGTATCCTCTGTAAGCCGACATATAGCAACAGAAAAATATTGACGGAGCAACACAAAGAACCGCAGGAAGGCTTCTGATACCTGCAACAAAATAAGCATACGGATAAGCGGCAATAAGCAGAACAAGCGTGCCGCCGATACCTACAACCGTAAACACCCTCTGTGACACTTTGAACACCATTCTTGCCTCACGGTGACGGTTAAGAGCAACGTTTTCCGCAACCATTCTTGAAACTGCCACGGGCAAGCCTGCCATAGATATTGCAAAAATGGGTGTGTACACCTCATATGCAGCGCTGAAATAGCCTCTGCCCGTTGCACCCAACATATCCGTCAGCGGAATTTTGAACAACGCGCCTATAAGCTTAACAAGCACTACAGCAAACATAAGCATCATTGCGCCATTTAAAACTGACTGTTTTTTTTCTGTAGCCAATCGGCTCACACTCCTTTAATCTGCACCCGTAAATTCGCGCAGAAGTGAATCTGCAGGTAGCAAAGTATAATCTGTATTTCTGAAAAGACTGAGTTTATTGAAAAGCGAGTCTGCTTTTTCGGAATGCTCCTGATTTTTGACACACGAAAGCAATTCAATTGCTCTCTTTGCAAAAACACAGGGTTCACACGGATGAAATGAATCCAGTTTTACGTCTGCAAGATGCTCATACGGAAAAAGATATTTATCCTCGCCTCTTGTGACGCTTTGCCAGATTTCAAAAGTGCGTTCAACCGAAGTTGAACGGAATCGGTAATCTCGCACCATCCGACGCACAAACCGCAAATCACGCTTTGAAAGCACCACGTTGCCGTCATCATCATAAATCCTTGTTGATACGCTTACGTAAATCCTGAAAAGATTTTCCTCGTTGAGGGTATCGGTTATTATGGGATTAAGCGCGTGCAGACCTTCAACTATTATAATGTCATTTTCACAAAGTTCAATGCATTTGGCATTGTTTATTCTTTCTCCCGATTTAAAATCAAAAACGGGTAGTTCTGATTTTCCTTTTTCAACAAGCTCACTCAATTTTGAACGGAGAAGCGCAACGTCAAGAGCCTCCACACATTCATAATCCGGGTTGCCGTTTTCATCAAGCGGATATCCCACGCTGCGCGGATGATAAAAATCATCAAGCGAAACGGTGTATGCTCTGCCGCCACGCTGATTTATATATCTCGAAAGAATTGAAGCCGTTGTTGTTTTTCCCGATGAGCTCGGGCCTGCAAGCATAACAATTTTTTTGTTTGGATCGGCAAAAATTCTTTCGGCAACGGCATCCACCCGATTGTGATACTTTTCCGAGCATCGTTTCAGAAAAGTCTCGGGGTCAAGAGCAAAATCGTTGATTTTTTTGCAAGTATATATTTCTTTCATTCTTCATCACCTATAAAATTTAGTATGACGAATAAAAGCTCTTTATTCCGTTTTTACGCTCGCTGATTTTGTCAAATCCGGAAATATATTCATATGGATATTTATAATTGAAAATTCTTTCAACGTTGTGAGAGCCCGGCTCGCAGAGCTTTATTACCGCACCTGCTCCGACGGCAAGCACCGTGTGACACTCTTCCATCATAAACACGTTGTAGAGACATTCGTGCCCTGTTTTGCTCCATCCTACGTTTTCAAGGTTGCCGACGCATTTGCTCTGTCGGTACATATAGTAGGGCGCATAACCGCATTTTGAAAGACGTGAGGATGCGTATTCCAGCATTTTTTTTGCCGTATTTCCTCCTGACACCTCGGCACCCGACGCATTCAGATTTGAAGAACGCTTGAGTGCAAGAGTATGCACGGTTATATTTTCGGGAGCAAGCGAAATTGCCGTATCCACACTTGAGCAGAAATCCTCATAGTTTTCGTCAGGCAAGCCTGCAATCAGATCCATATTTATACTGTCAAAACCGTAAGCCTTTGCAAGCTGATATGCCTTTACGGATTGCTCAACGGAATGATTTCTGCCGATAAGCTCCAGAGTCTGCTGATTGAACGTCTGCGGATTTATGCTGATTCTGCCAACGTTGTGCAGGCGGAGTATCCTCAGTTTTTCGGGAGTCACCGTGTCTGGTCTGCCGACCTCAACGGTATATTCCCTGACGGTTGAAAGGTCAAAATTCCTTTCGATTGCACCGAGAAGCCTGTCCATCTGCGGAGCTTCAAGCACACCCGGTGTGCCACCGCCGAAATAAATACTCTCCAGACGAAGCCCCAACTCTGCGGCAATTTCACCTGTAATTTCAATTTCTTCCGCAAGTTTTTCAAGATATTCGGGAAGTATCTTTCTTGCGTTTGCATTGCCGATTGAATGAGACACAAAGGAACAATAACTGCATCTTGACGGGCAGAAAGGAATGGAAACATAAAGGCTGAAAGACTTATCCTGCGATAATTCTATTATCTTCTGCTCTGCCGCCGCAACCGTAAAAGCAAGTTCTGCTTTTTCTTTGCTGACAAGCAATTCCTCGGTAAAATAACGCCTTGCTTCCTCCTCACCAACCTCTTCGATGAGACGAAGAACCAGCTTTGAAGGACGCACACCCGTTTGTATTCCCCACGGAGGCGTATAGCCCGTTATATCGGAAAGCACGTTGAAAATAAGCTGCGCGGTTTTGAGTTCACATTTGTCACGCTTTTCTTCGTCTGTTTCTTCATCAGACAGAGCAACCACGTCACTTGTTTCTCTGGCTTCACCGTCAATAACAGCTTTAACAGTAATCAGATTTCCGCAATCAACCGATTCACAACGGGTTATGACTTCCTTCTCGTCTTCTCCGCTTTCGTCATAAACTATATTAATTTTTTCGTTTGGGTAATAGACCCTGCACAAACTTTCACATTCATAGTGAAAATCATGACCGAAAATTCTTAATATCACTTATTTAACCATCCTTCTGATGTACCAATTACGTTTTCTTTCACTTTCAAGAGTTGTTTCTCTGTTATGACCCGGCAACACTCTGTAGTCACCCTCAAGAGCAATAAGCCTTTTGAGTGAACTTATCATAAGCTCATCGCTGCCGTCAGGGAAATCCGTTCTGCCTGCGGTCATACAAAACAGCGTGTCACCGCTGATTATTGTCTTATCATTCTCAATTATGTAGCACACACTGCCCATCGTGTGACCGGGCGTACTCATAACTTTTATTTCTTCTTCTCCGAGAGTAAGCACGTCACCCTCTTTGACAAGTATATCTGCAGTTACGGGAATCTGCGGTTCGGGCATATTACCTTTTGCAAGGCTTTTTTCCGAATCGATAAGGTGCTCTGCATCCTTGAAATGGATAACAACCTTTGCACCTGTCGCATCTTTTAATCCGTGAACTCCGAAAATATGGTCAAAATGACCGTGTGTCAGCAATATATATTTAAGCTTTGCATTGTTCTTTGCAAGAATACTGTTGAATTCTTCAACGTACCACGCAGGGTCAACAACAGCCGCTTCGCCTGATTTCTCATCAATAAGCATATAGCAATTTGCAAACATTTCGTGACCCAGATCAAGAGTTAATATCTTCATTTATTCCTCTGTTCCTCCCATTATTTCTTGCACCAGATATCCGTATCCATAACGATGGTGACAGGGCCGTCATTCTCGATTTTCACCTTCATATCCGCGGCAAAAACACCTGTTTCAACCTTGCTTATGCCGTTTTCAAGAAGTTTTGAGCAGAAAAAGCGATAAAGCCTGTCCGCCTCTTCGGGAGTGGCAGAATCGGTGAACGAAGGTCTGTTGCCCTTTCTGATATCTGCACAAAGGGTAAACTGCGACACGACGAGTATTTCACCGCCGATATCGGTTATGCTTTTGTTCATCTTGCCTGCTTCGTCCTCAAACACACGAAGCTTTGCAACCTTGGCGGCAAGCACTTCAGCCTGCGCCTCGGTATCTCCGTCCATAACACCAAGCAGAATATTGTATCCCTTGCCGATGCTGCCTTTTATTTCACCGTCAACAGTAACGGATGATTTGTTTACTCGCTGAATTACTGCACGCATTTATATACCTGACCTTTCAATTGAAAGCACGCCGTCAATTTTATCGATTTTTGCAACGAGGGAATTGAGATGCTCAACACCGTTGACAGAAACGGTAACCATAACGATAGCTCTGCCGTCCCTTGTGTTACGGGTGCTTATGTCATTAATCATAATACGCATATTGGCAAGCAGACTTGAAACGTCCGCAAGAAGTCCGATTCTGTTAAGACAATAAAGCTGAAGGGTACATTTGAATTCTTCTTTTATTGTTGTATCCCAATAAGCTTTGATCCATCTGTCAGGCTCGCCTGCCTTGCTGATATCATCAGGAACGTTGGTGCATTTCTTTGTGTGAATGGAAACGCCGTGACCTCTTGTGATGAAGCCGATAATATCATCACCCGGCAGAGGATTGCAGCAACGTGAAAATTTGATGAGACAGTTGTCGATTCCCTCAACAATAACGCCCTCTTTGCTCTTTGTGCGTTTCTTCTGAGGTGTGACAGTAACAACAGGCTGATCTGCTTTGATAAGCTTTGCGTAATCCTCTTTTATTTTGGGCATAAGGCGCATAAGAGATATTCCGCCGTAGCCTATGGCTGCGTAGAAATCATCAATGTCCTTGCAATGCTGTCTTTCTGCCATTTTTTCAATGAACTCATTGAATTCGCTCTCGTTCAGGCGGATAAAGTTACGTCTGAACTCACGCTCAACCTGCGACTTGCCTTCCGCAATATTCTCCTCACGGCATTCTTTTTTGAACCATTGCCTGATTTTGCTTCTCGCCTGACTTGTTTTGACAATATTGAGCCAGTCTCTGCTGGGACCCTTGCCTTGCTGCGACGAGGTCATAATCTCAACAATTTCACCTGTCTGCACGTTATAATCAAGAGGCACAATTCTGCCGTCGACCTTTGCGCCAATCATTTTGTTACCTACCGCAGAGTGAATTGCATACGCGAAGTCAACAACCGTTGCACCTGAAGGTAAACTGAAAACGTCGCCCTTGGGAGTGAACACAAACACCTCTTCGGGCACAAGATCACTCTTGATTGTGGAAACAATATCCTCTACATCTTCGGTGTCGCTCTGGCTCTCAAGCAACTGTCTTATCCACGCAAGACGTTCCTCAAACTTTGCCGTTCCGTTGATACCCAGCTTATACTTCCAATGAGCCGCGATACCGTATTCAGCGGTGTGGTGCATTTCCCAGGTTCTTATCTGAACTTCAAAGGGAATACCCTCTTTGCCAAGCACGGTTGTGTGCAACGACTGATACATATTGGGCTTGGGGGTTGAAATATAATCCTTGAATCTGCCGGGAATCGGCTTGAACATATCGTGAATAACACCGAGGCAGTTATAACAGTCGATAACTGTGTCAACTATAATCCTGACAGCATAAATATCATAAATCTGGTCGAAGTTCTTGTTCTGCATATACATTTTGCGGTATATGCCGTGAACTGATTTGATTCGACCGCTTACGTGCGCACCCGAAACAACGGTTTCTATCCTTGCGCCGATTCTTTCCTTGATGTCCACAAGAAATTCGTTTCTTGATTTGCTCTGATTTTCCAACGAAGTCTCAATTTCGTGATAAGCAACAGGGTCAAGATAGCTGATTGAAAGGTCTTCAAGTTCTTCCTTGATTGCACGGATACCGAGACGGTGCGCAATAGGTGCATAAATCTCGCTGGTTTCACGGGCAATTTCCCTGCGTCTCTGTTCGGGCTTGAACATAAGCGTTCTCATATTGTGAAGACGGTCGGCAAGCTTGATGATTATAACCCTGATATCCCTTGACATTGCTATGAGCATTTTTCGGATATTCTCTGCCTGCTGCTCCTCTTTGGTCTGCAGCGGCACCTTGCCGATTTTGGTGACGCCGTCAACAAGGTCGGCTATCGTTTTGCCGAACTCCTTCTTGACCTGATCATAAGTAAGCGAGGTATCCTCAACAGTATCATGCAAAAGTGCCGCAATGATAGAAGCCTGATCCATACCGAGACTTGCAAGAATAATTGCAACGCTCAGCGGATGCATAATGTAAGGCTCGCCTGAAAGACGCTTCTGCCCCTCGTGAGCAGAATTGGCAATCTGATATGCCTTCATTATATCGCGTCGTTCACTTTCGGCACAGTTATCACCGATGAGTCCGAAAAGAATTTCCATACACTCATCGGGAGTTGAACCTGTACACATACTCTTCTTTTTGAAATCTTTCATAATATTTCCCTCGCTCAAATCACAAAGAAAGACTTAAATAAAACTTCTGATTCTCTTTATTATCTCGGAATCCTCAAGATTTACCTTCGGAGGATTCTCGGGAACTCTTATTGTATCATCAGCATCTGCTTCAAGAATTCCCATTTCAATCATCATATCCGCAACCGCATTTATCTTTGCCAGATTTGCGCCGTCATCCCCTATGCGTACGCACAGAGCTTCATAGCATCTGTCCTTGAGCGGTTTGGATTTTATGCTTTTGAACACTTCAACCTGCAACTGTCTGTCAGGCAGAATCGCCTCAGCTTCAGCAGACGTCAGTTTTTCGTGTCTTGAAAATTTTTCGTAAAGGCTTATTGATGAAAGCACCTTGGCTTCGTCTGTAAGAGACGGTTTGATAGCTCTCACAATTACCGAAACTCTGGCCTCACCGTTGTAGATGTTGCGGTCAAGGTTAACCGCAAGGTCAACGACGTCGCCTTTGTCAAAAGGAAATCTTTTTTCTGCCATTCCGAAATAGACAACACCCGTTCTTGCTCCGTTTTTGGAAACAATCATTCTTATATGTTTACCATCGGAAACTCCTGCAATTTCTTCAATCCTGACTCCGAAAAGTCCGAAACAAGGCTGAGGATTGCCTGAACCGAAAGGTTCAAGGAGACTCATTGAGTTAAGAATATCAAGACCGATCGAATTGGGAAGCAGGCGGCAATCTATTTTTTGCAATGCAAACGGAATTTCCTTATCCGCCGCATATTCGTTTATTCTTCTTCTGAATTCTTCTATACGTGAAGATTTGAGACCCAGACCAGCTGCAAGAGTATGACCGCCAAAGTGGTCAAGACAATCGGAAACCGCCTCAATTGCATCATAGATTGAAAAACCTTCTATGCTGCGGCACGAACCTCTTGCCTCCTCACCGTCACGGGAAATAACAACACAGGGTCTGCCGAATCTTTCTGTTATCCTTGCGGCAACAATACCGATAACACCCTGATGCCAATCCTCACCGTCAACAACGATAATTCTGTCGTTAAGTATATCTGACCCTGCGGAAAGCATTGTCTGCACCTGTGAAAAAATTGACGTTTCCGTCTGCTGACGTTTAACGTTCAGCCTGTTGATTTCTTCCGCTATGTCAAGAGCAATCTCGTCATCCTCACAGAGAAGCAGGTCAAGTGCTTTGTGAGCAGAACCGATTCTTCCCGCCGCATTTATTCTGGGGCACACGGTAAATGCCGCCGTTGATGCCGTGAACACTTTATCCCCTACGCCTGCAACCTCCATAAGAGCGTTGATACCGGGTCTGGGATCCTGATTGATAAGCGCAAGTCCTCTGCGCACCATAACTCTGTTTTCACCCGTAAGGGTCACAACGTCACCGATTGTGCCGAGAGCAACAAGGTCACCGTATTCTTCGATAAGAATATCACCGCTGTCTCCCTCAAGGGCGCACACAAGTTTGAATGCAACACCTACGCCTGACATTTCTTTGAAGCTGCTGGGGCAATCGCTGCGATGAGGATCAACAACAGCAACTGCATCGGGAAGTACGTCGCCGACCTTGTGATGATCGGTGACAATAAGATCAACGCCCAATTCCTTTGCGCGGATTGCCTCGTCAATGGCAGAAACACCGTTATCAACGGTTACTATCAGCTTTACACCTCTTTCCGCCAACTCTTCAACCGCAGGTATGTTGAGACCGTAGCCTTCCGTAAGTCTGTCGGGAATATAGCGGATTACGTTTGCGCCTCTTGTCTCAAGATAAGAATAGAGAAGAGCCGTTGCCGTTACGCCGTCGGCATCGTAATCACCGAAAACGCAGATAAGTTCGAAATCATCGATAGCTCTGTTTATTCTTTCCGCTGCTTTACTCATATCCGCAATGGAAAGCGGAGAAAGCTGAAGAGGTGCATCGGGATCAAAGAAGTCGTTTATTTCATCTATATTGTCAAAGCCTCTTGAAGTGGCAAGCAAAGCAGCAAAAGGATCAACGCTCAGTTCCTGAGCAATCTGTGCCGCTAAATCCTTATTCCCCTTTGTTACCACCCATTTTTTGCGTCTCAAATACAATCATCCTTTCAATATCCTATAAGTATAACACTTATATACAACTATTTCAAGAATAAATAATATATATTTATATTTTAATACGCAAAAACATATGCAAAAACACAAAAAACCGCGCCATACGGCACGGTTCTGTTATTTCATTATTCAATTTTTTCTTCGCTCACAGCCGTTAGCCGACATTCAAACAATCAGTTTGTTTCAACTGCGGTTCATCGGGTCTGTGCAGACGTAGAAAATTCATCTGATTTCGCCTCTGAAATCCGCTTATTATTCGTCGGTCTTTGCGGCTGTGAGCTGATGAACGTCAAAGTACATCGGGTATCGCCGCCTTTCTTTTATTCACTTTGTTGACCTTTGGCTTATGATATATGGTCAAGAGGATTCAGGAAGCATACGAACGAGCTTTTATTTGCTTCTCCGGAGGGTTTTATATCTGTTTTTTCATTTGCCTCCCGTTCCTTTCCTCGACTTAAATATATCACACATTTTAGCGTTTGTCAATAGTTTTTCAAAGAAATGTTTATAACTTTTGTTGATTTTGCACTTATCATTATTTTCTATTGACTAAAGCAACAATTGCGGTTAAAATATAAAAGAAAATAAAGAATGTAACAACAGAGAGGAACATATTCTATGAATAATGAAGAATACACTCCCGATATCGTCAGCATCGTTGACGAAGACGGAAAAGAACACGTTTTTGAGGAACTTGACAGAATCGAAACAGACAACGGCAGATACGTAGCGCTGCTTCCCCTGCCCGAATCTCCTGACAAAATAACAGAAGAAGACAATGCACTTATCATTCTCAAGGTTGAGGAAGAAAACGGCGAAACCTATCTCTGCCCCATCGAGGATGATGATGAATTCAACGAAGTCGGTCAGGCTTTTGAAGAAAGACTTGCCGATATGTTTGATTTCGAAGATTAATTTTACGTCTTTACCCCTGCCTTGTGCGATATGACTGCAGTCAATATGTAACCCAACACACATTACCAGGGAGCCTCAGCTCCGATGACGGATTGCAGACCTCCCGGTCAGACTGTGAGTCTGATTGGACGAAGGGAGCGTGAAAGCATTGGGCGGCACCCACCTGCTTAACGAGCAGGTTACAATCGGCTGCATACGGCTTGGCGGGGATTATTTTTTTGCGGAGGATACAAAAAGTGCAAAAACTTTTTAATGCGGATTTGCTTGATATTGTTCCTGTTGAGAGAGGCTTTGTTTATGCCTGCAAGGAAATCTTGCCGGACGGCAGCGAAGCTGTTGCATTTTACAACTACAATCAGGAAATAGATATCTTTGAAAAGATTCCCGTTCTTAGTTACATAAACGCTAAATTCGGAGAAAACGGCACCGATATTGCAAGAACTCTCAAGGATTTTGTAACCTGCGACGTTGTCAACATCACAACCAGCACAAAGGCGGTTTGTTACCCCGACGGTACGTTCAAGATTCTGGGTGCAATGGGTGAAATAGTGTCTGAAACAAAGGTTGAATACCTTGAAAACCCTGCACGCTCTCCCGTTGCAAACGGAGCTGACCTGTGGTTCTGCGTACCTGACTCAAACGCGCTGATCAATTACTCGGTCAAGCACAACCGCATCGAATTCCGTATAGGCAGTCCAAAAGAAAAAGCATTCTGCCACCCCATTGACATATCGATTTATGACAATAAGCTTTTTATATGTAACACCTATTCATACAAAATCAGGACCCTCAGTCTTTCGGATTATAACGTGAACGACTACTGCATTTTCAATGAGCCCGTTTACAAGTATTTCAGAGTAAAAGACGTTGAATATGCCGTTATGAAATCCGGCGTATACAGCCTGTAAAATAATCAACCCCGTTTGGTTTTGCCACCAAACGGGGTTTTCTTATATCACTTTTCGTATTTATGATTTTTGATTACGTCTTTTGCAATATAAATCGGTCTGCCCTTTGTCTGTATATAGGTTCTGGCAATATATTCGCCTATTATGCCTATGCAACAAAGCTGAATGCCGCCGAGCAAAAGAATGAGCGTTACAATAGTCGCATAACCCGCAACGTTAATGCCGAATACAAGCTTCTGGATAACAACCACAAAAAGATATATGATTGACAGCACAGAAGTCAGCAATCCAAGCACAGTTGCAAGCCTGAGGGGAGCCGTTGTGAAGGCAAAAATCCCTTCCAAAGCATATTTGAAAAGTTTCCAGAACGACCACTTTGAAGTACCCGTTGCGCGTTCCTCGACCTCATACGGAATAAACTTTGTGTTAAAGCCCACCCACGAAAAGAGACCTTTGGAAAAACGGAAATATTCATCCATACTCAATATGGCCTCCACCATAGGACGGCGGAACGTGCGGAAATCACTTGCACCCTGAACAAATTCTGTGTCCGCAAATTTATTTATCAATTTATAAAAACTCTCTTTGAAGAACACAAGCAATTTGCTTTCTTTCCGGGTGTCCTGATAAGCCGCAACGCAATCATATTCCGGCTCTGAATCAAGAATTCTGACCATATCAAGGGCAATGGAAGGTCTTTGCTGCAAATCCGCATCGATGATGGTTACGTAATCGCCTTCAGATTCACGCAGACCTGCATACATCGCAGATTCTTTTCCGAAATTGCGCGAAAAATTGACGATTTTCATCGGCAAATCACCGTCGCAAAGTTTCTGCAACTCCTTGAAAGTGCCGTCACGGCTTCCGTCATTGACAAAAACCAGTTCATACTCAAAATTTACATTTGCAAAATCTTTTTTTACCGCGTCATAAAACAGCGATACGTTATTTTCCTCGTTATAACAAGGAACAACAAGTGAAAGCTTCATAGAGATTTCAACCTTTTAGTTTCAGATTTTTGCCGCCTTTTTAATATCCTCAACTCTGTCTGTCTTTTCCCAGGGAAGGTCGATATCGGTTCTGCCGATGTGACCGAGAGCCGCAACCTGTCTGTAGATAGGTCTTCTCAGGTCAAGAGTCTTGATGATACCTGCAGGGCTGAGGTCGAAAAGCTCGTTAACGATAGCTGAAATTTCAGTGTCTGCAATCTTGCCAGTTCCGAAAGTATCAACAAAAACAGAAACGGGCTGCTCAACACCGATTGCGTAAGCAAGTTCAACCTCACACTTGCTTGCAAGACCTGCGGCAACGATGTTCTTTGCAACATAACGGGCTGCATATGCAGCTGAACGGTCAACCTTTGTGGGGTCCTTGCCGCTGAATGCGCCACCGCCGTGACGAGCGTATCCGCCGTATGTATCAACAATAATCTTTCTGCCTGTAAGACCGCTGTCGCCCTGAGGACCGCCTGTTACGAATCTGCCTGTGGGGTTTATGTGATACTTTGTGTTTTCATCAAGCATATCAGCAGGAAGAGTAACCTTGATTACCTTCTCGATGATATCAGCTCTGATCTGCTCAAGCTCAACTTCGGGAGCATGCTGTGAAGAAATAACAACTGTATCAATTCTTACGGGTTTGTGATTTTCGTCATATTCAACGGTAACCTGGCTCTTGCCGTCGGGACGGAGATAGCCGAGTGTGCCGTCTTTGCGCACTTCCGTAAGCTTTGCACAAAGCTTGTGAGCAAGTGAAATGGGAAGAGGCATAAGCTCGGGAGTTTCATCACAAGCAAAGCCGAACATCATACCCTGGTCACCTGCACCGAGTCTGTCAACACCCATTGCGATGTCGCCCGACTGCTTGTCAAGAGCTGTCATAACAGCACAGGTGTTGCAATCAAAACCGTACTCTGCATTATTATAACCGATATCGTTGACAACATCCCTTACAATTCCGGGAATGTCAATCTCTGCAGTTGTTGTGATTTCACCCATAACAAGAACCATACCTGTTGTGCAGCAAGATTCACAAGCAACTCTGCCCATAGGGTCTTTTGCAAGGATGGCATCAAGCACAGCATCGGAAATCTGGTCACAGATTTTATCGGGATGTCCGCCGGTTACGGATTCCGAAGTGAATAAGTAGTTTGCCATTTTCATAACCTCTCTGAATAATAATATTTATCAATCTTCTGTCCTCAAAAAACAAACCCACCGAAGGAGTCTTCAGCGGGCGAAAACACCTTATCTTCCGGCTTTTCGCCGCAGGATTTAGCACCTTGCATAACACAGGTTGCCGGGCTTCACAGGGCCTGTCCCTCAGCCTCTCTCAATAAGGACATATTCTATTGACAGTTTATTATATACTATATATGCGCTTTTGTCAACAATTTATTGGTTTATCGGACACAATTTAATATTTCCTGCGGTTTTTCTGCAATGAAATCCGCCCCGTTTGCTTCCAACACCTCACGGTCACGGAACCCCCAGGTTACGCCGATACAAGGTATCCCTGCGTTTTTGGCAGTAATACAATCCACCTCTGAATCACCCACATAAACGGCATTTTCTTTTGAAACACCGAGCTTTTCAACGGCAAGGTAAATGCCGTCAGGCTGCGGTTTCTGAGCCACACCGTCGATCTGTCCGATTGTGAAATCAACAAGATTTCCGAAAAAATGCTCAACAATATCAGCGGCTGCAGAATGCATTTTATTCGTCACAACCGCAGTTCTGATTCCTTTGTTTTTTAAATCTTCAAGCAATTCAACAATTCCATCATACGGTTTCGTAAGAACACAGGAATTGCTTTTGTAATATTCCTTGAAAATAGAAAGGCATTTTTCGCTGACCTCATCGTTCGTCTCTTCCGGCACGCTGAGATTAATCAGTCTGCGCACACCGTTACCCACAAAAGAACGCACTTCTTCTGCGCTTCTTGCAGGAAATCCCATCTCCGCAAGGGCGTAATTAACGCTGCTTGTAAGGTCACCGAGGGTGTCCGTCAAAGTTCCGTCAAGATCAAAAATTACTGCTTCACACTTCATAATATACCTCAAAAACGCCGTGTCAGTGACACAGCGTTTTTTGTTACTTTTTATTTTTGAATTTATCAAAAAAGCCTTCTTTACCGCTGCTTGCAGGAACACCGCGCTTGACTCCGAGTTCTTTTTCAAGTTCCATAAGAAGATCGCGCTGTCTCTGGGTCAGGTTTTTGGGCGTATCAACAATTATACGCACAAGCTGATCTCCCCTGCCTCTGCCGTTGAGCACCTGAATACCCTTGCCTTTAAGGCTGAACACCGTTTCAGACTGAGTGCCTGCAGGAAGGTCAAATTTAACGTCACCGTCAAGAGTGGGAATTCTGATACTGTCACCGAGAGCAGCCTGAGTAAAGCTGACGTGTTGCTCAAGCCACACGTTGTAGCCGTCACGCTCAAAGTGAGCGTGAGGTCTGACAAATACAGCTACCTTAAGGTCACCCTGCGGGCCACCGTTAACGCCTGCATTGCCTGCACCGCTTACAACAAACACCTGACGGTCGTCGATACCTGCGGGTATGTTCACGTCAACAGAGACTTTTTTGTTGACTCTGCCGTTTCCGTGGCACTTCTGGCAGGGATTGTCCACTATCTTACCTTTGCCCTGACATTTGGGACAGGACTTCTGGCTGGAAATCACACCGAAAGGTGTTCTCTGCTGAACGTTGACGTAACCTCTGCCCTGACAATCGGGGCAGGTTTTGGGTGACGAGCCTGCACTTGCGCCCGTGCCGTGACAATCGGGGCAAGAATCAACGCGGTTGATATCAACCGTTCTCTTGCAGCCTTTAGCGGCTTCCTCAAAAGAAATTGTGACTCTTGTCTGCACGGTTTCGCCCTTTTGGGGTGCGTTGGGATTAGCCTGTCTTCCGCCGCCGAATCCGCCGCCGAAAAACGAGCCGAATATATCACCGAGGTCACCGAAGTCGAAGCCACCGCCGCCGAATCCGCCGCCATACGCTCCGCCACCGCCTGCACCGTAGTTGGGATCAACACCTGCGTGACCGAACTGGTCATAACGGGCTTTCTTCTGACTGTCGGACAAAACTTCATAAGCTTCATTGGCTTCCTTGAATTTAGCCTCAGCTTCAGCATCACCCGGATTAAGGTCCGGATGATACTGCTTTGCTTTTTTTCTGTATGCTTTTTTTATTTCGTCATCGCTTGCGCTCTTAGACACACCGAGGACTTCATAATAATCTCTCTTATCTGCCAAGGGGATTATCTCCTTTAGGTTTATACTCGCTACCCTTAGTTGTTGTCGTCAACGTCGGTGTAATTTGCTTCGGTGTAGCCGTTAGCATCAGCGCCGTTGAAGTCACCCTGCTGTGCCTGAGCAGCCTCTGCAGCAGCCTTATAAAGCTTCTCGGAAACTTCGTGGAACTTTGCTGTGAGCTCATCCTGACGGCTCTTGATAAGGTTGATATCCTCACCCTTGAGAGCTTCCTTGAGAGCTTCAATCTTTTCGTTAACACCTGCTTTTTCGTCTTCGGTGAACTTATCGCCGTTTTCGTTCATAAGCTTTTCGCACTGATAAACCATCTGGTCAGCAGCGTTACGAGTGTCAACGTTTTCACGGCGTTCCTTATCTTCCTGAGCAAACTTCTCTGCATCAGCAACAGCCTTTTCGATGTCTTCCTTTGACATATTGGTTGAAGATGTGATGTTGATTGACTGCTCTTTCTGAGTTCCGAGATCCTTTGCGGAAACGTGAACGATACCGTTAGCGTCTATATCAAATGTAACTTCAATCTGAGGAATACCTCTGGGTGCGGGCATAATGCCGTCAAGATGGAACACACCGAGAGTTTTGTTGTCTCTTGCGAATTCTCTTTCACCCTGAAGAACGTGAACTTCAACTGAGGGCTGATTGTCAGCTGCAGTTGAGAAAATCTGGCTCTTCTTTACGGGGATTGTTGTGTTTCTGTCGATAATCTTTGTGCTGATACCGCCCATTGTTTCGATACCGAGTGAAAGGGGTGTAACGTCAAGGAGAAGGAGACCCTTTACTTCACCGCCGAGAACACCTGCCTGAAGTGCTGCACCGATAGCAACGCACTCGTCAGGGTTGATGCCCTTGAAAGGCTCTGTGCCCATAAACTTCTTGACAGCTTCCTGAACAGCAGGGATTCTTGATGAACCGCCAACCATAAGAACCTTGTCAATTTCTGATGTCTTAAGACCTGAATCGTTCATTGCCTGACGAACGGGACCCATTGTTGCGTCAACAAGGTCTGCTGTGAGCTCGTTGAACTTTGCTCTCGTAAGAGTCATTTCAAGGTGCTTGGGACCTGTTGCATCTGCTGTGATGAAGGGAAGGCTGATGTTTGAGGTTGTTACACCTGAAAGCTCAATCTTTGCCTTTTCTGCAGCTTCCTTAAGACGCTGCATAGCCATTTTATCGCCTCTGAGATCAATGCCCTGCTCTGCCTTGAAGCCGTCTGCAAGCCAGTTGATAACTCTCTGGTCAAAGTCGTCACCGCCGAGACGGTTGTTACCTGCAGTTGCAAGAACTTCCTGAACACCGTCACCCATTTCGATGATTGAAACGTCGAACGTACCGCCGCCAAGGTCATAAACCATAACCTTCTGATCAGCTTCCTTGTCAATACCGTATGCAAGAGCTGCAGCTGTGGGCTCGTTGATAATTCTCTTGACTTCAAGTCCTGCGATTCTGCCTGCGTCCTTTGTGGCCTGTCTCTGGGCATCGGTGAAGTAAGCAGGAACTGTGATAACAGCTTCTGTTACCTTGTCGCCGAGATATGCCTCTGCATCTGTCTTGAGCTTCTGAAGAATCATTGCTGAAATTTCCTGGGGAGTAAGCTTCTTATCATCTACAGTTACTTTGTAGTCTGTACCCATCTGTCTCTTGATTGATGCGATTGTCTTGTCAGGGTTTGTAATTGCCTGTCTCTTTGCAACCTGACCAACCATTCTTTCACCTGTTTTGCCAAAAGCAACAACAGAGGGAGTTGTTCTTGCACCTTCAGCGTTTGCAATAACTACGGGCTCGCCGCCTTCGATTACTGCAACACATGAGTTGGTTGTACCCAAGTCAATACCGATAATCTTTGCCATAATAATTTTTCCTCCTATAAATAAATGGAATTTATAAACTTATTTATGAATTTGCAACCTGAACAACAGCTTCTCTGATTATTCTGTCGCCCATTTTATAGCCTTTTGAAAATACTGCGGCAATCTGATTTTCACCGAGTTCGAAGTCTTCAACAGTCATAACCGCATTGTGAATGTTGGGGTCAAAATCATCTCCCCTTGCGCCGTATGCTTCAACACCAATCTTTTTGAGAATTTCTCCAAGCTGTACAAAAATAAGATCGATGCCTTTTTTGTAATCTTCAAAACTGCAATCCTTATTTTCTGCTGCTCTGTCAAAATTATCCAGCACGGGAAGAAGTTCCTTAATAACTTCCGCCTGCGATGACGAATAAACATCCTGCTTTTCTTTCTGTGAACGCTTGCGGAAATTATCGTACTCTGCACAGAGTCTCAGGAACTGCTCGTTTTTTTCATCAAGAGCCTTCTGAAGTTTTTCCTCTGCAGTTTCGGTTACTTCCTCTGCAGTTTCCTTAACTTCTTCTGCCGTTTCGGGCTTGTTCTTTTCTTTTTTCATGCCTTAATCCTTTCTATTCCTCAATGGCCTGCGTTATGAGCCTGCCAACAAGATTTGTCAGGTATTTTACGCTGGGAATTATATTTTCATAATCCATACGGGTGGGCCCGATGAGTCCGATCGTTCCCGAATCACTGCCGCCGACGGAATATTTTGCAACTATAACGCTTGAATTTTCAAGCTGTCTGTATATATTCTCTTTACCGATTTTTATATTTACGGGTTCTGTTGTGCTGCCCATAACTGCGGTAAGAGGTTCTTTTTTGTTAAGAAAATCAAGAAGTTCAAATGCGTCTCTGCCGTAGCTTGTGAAAAGATTCGAGCTGCCGTCAACCATTATTCTGGAGGTTGCGGTGCTTTTTGCAAGCTCACAAACCGCCGCCATCAGCGGAAGCATTGCAAACACGTCTCCGTCAACGGATGCCGCAACCGTCTGCATTGATGCAACGCTGATATCCGATGCAGGCTTTCCGATTATGCAGGACTGCACAATATTGTAAAACTGCTCACAGATTTTAACGGTAAGCTCGCAGTCCAGTCTGCAAAGCCTGCTTTTGAGAATTCCGTTTGAGGTGAGCAAAACAAGCATTGCGGAATGCACACCTACGGGCACAAGCTCGATTCTGCGGATAAGCATTGCCTCACCGCCCGGTGCGGTGGAAACACAGGCGCATTTTGTGAGGTCTGCAAGGACTTCACCTGCCCGTGCAATCAGCCTCTCGGGGTCACCTGCGGCAGAGGAAACTCCTGCTTCTATCATTCTGCGATTAAGCTCATCGATTTCTCTAGATTTCATAAGGTTATCGACGTAGTATCTGTAACCTTTCTGAGATGGGATTCTTCCTGCGGAGGTATGGGGCTGTTCAAGATATCCCATTGCGGCAAGGTCGCTCATCTCATTACGCACGGTTGCGGATGAAACGGACATTCCGGTAAGCGCAAGCAATTCTTTTGAGCCTATGGGCTCGCCCGTCTTGATGTACTGTTCAACAACAGCCGCAAGAATCTGTCTTTTTCTTTCGCTTAATTCGGACACCTGCCACACCTCTTTTCCCGGAGTGCTAATTTTAGCACTCTGACTTTCGGAGTGCTAATCCTTGATATTACTATACCCCGATAAAGCAGATTTGTCAATATTTCAATTGTAAACAAGTTGTTAAAATGTATGAATTTTCCATTAATAAAGCCTGATATGTCCGCAGAAAATCTTCCGAACGCAACAAACGGGTCACGCTCTTTGCGCAACCCGTCTGATTTTAAACTATTTCACCGTTTTCGTAATAAATCTTATTGACTCTCGGCATAAAGGTGCATATCATCTCGTAATTGAAGCTGCCGCACATCTCACCAAGCTCCTCGGCGGTTATTTTTCCGCCCTTGTCCTCGCCCATAATGACAACTCTGTCACCGACAGACGCATCGTCAATGCCTGTAATATCAATCATTATCTGGTCCATACAGACTCTGCCCACAACATTTGCTCTTCTGCCGCCTACAAGCACAACTCCTTTGTTTGAAAAAGCTCTGTTATAGCCGTCTGCATAACCGATGCAGACCGTAGCAATTCTGCGTTTTTCGGGAGTAACGTATGCGTGACCGTAGCCTATACCCTCGCCTGCCTCAACGTCCTTAATGTGAATAATACGGCTGATAACCTCCATAGCAGGCTTGAGTTCAACTTTTTCGGTCATAATCTCATCGGACGGATACAGTCCGTAAAGAGCAATTCCCATTCTGACCATATCATAATGACAATCCGAATCGATTATGGCGGCGCTGTTACAGCAATGCTTTATGGGGATATTCAATCCTCTTTTCTCAAGTGCCTCAATAAATTTGTTGAAGCGCTGCTGCTGAGTGTGCATAAAGGTTTTATCCTTGCAATCCGCACTTGCAAAATGAGTGAACACTCCGTCAATCACAATATTTGAAAGACCCGAAATGCGTTTGATGATATCCGCGCTTTCTTCGGTATCCTTCAGACCGATACGGTTCATACCCGTATCAACGGCAATATGAACAAGTGCTTTCTTGTTCATTTCAACCGCAATATGAGAGAGCTTCAAAGCATCATTGAGACTGTATACGGTTGAAATAATACCGTTGTCAACAAGCTCCTCGTAATGATATGAACTTGTGTAAGACAGAATGAGTATAGGATTTTTTATTCCGTTTTCGCGAAGTTCAAGCGCTTCCTGAATATCGGCAACCGCAAAATAATCCGCCATATCAGCAAGCACCTTTGCAACTCTTACTGCTCCGTGTCCGTAAGCATTCGCCTTGACTATCGCCATTGTCTTTGTACCTTCGGGTATACATTCCTTGAGAGCAACAAAATTTGACTTGATAGCCGAAAGATCGATTTTTGCAAAGCTTCTGTGAAATTTCAAAGATTTATGCATAATCAAATCACCCGTTCAATTATATGAATTTGATGAACAGAAAAAGACACCAAAACCCCATTGTTTCAGTGCCTCGGTGTAAATAAAAGTATAAAACAATCGTGCTGTTTTGTCAACTCATTTTTAATGCTTGACCAAAGCGTCATAATTTGGTATTATATTATGACTAATGCAAAGGAGGTCTACCTTTGGGTATCGGAAACAAAATCAAGGACGCCGTCGGCATTGAAGGCAACACATGGGAATATCTTCGCCCGATTGTAGGATATAACGTTATCAACATCACTATCGGCGGTGTTACCAATCCGCTGAGCAAATATCATCAGCAATTCCTTAACTTCGTTGAGGGACTCGACACCCGTATGACGGGCCGCATCAGCGCCATTGCAGGTGTATTCGACGCAATCACAGACCTTGCGATGGGTTTCATCACCGACAGAACAAAATCAAAACTCGGCAAGCACAGAGTATGGATTATTGCGGCTCTCCCCGTTTTGCTTATCGGTTACTTTATGAAGTGGTATTCATTCGGCATTTCGGGAACAGGCAACACCAACGCCCTTTTCTTCTATTATCTCATGGCTTCGTTCATCTACAGCACGGGCTACACAATGATGAACATTCCACACGCCGCAATGCTGCCCACCATTGCGCCGAGATACTTTGAACGAACACAGTACAAAATTGTTGAGTACATATTCAATATGTTCGGTATGTTCCCGTCGTTTATTTTTATGAGCGTTGTTCTCGGCGGAACAAATCTGGACAACCCATCGGCGGATGACAGAGGAAAATATCTGCTTTGCGGCATTTGCTTCATCATTTATTTTTTCTGGTCACCCCTCGTAACTTTCTTCTCAACAAAAGAAAAAAGTTCTCTGGATATGAAAAATCCGCCTCTCAACCTGAAATATTTCTTCAAAGAGTATATTCAGGTTTTCAAAAACAAGGCTTTCAGGCAGTATTTCTTCATCGGTATGTTCTACAGTTTTGCAAAGAATTTCTACGGCGATGCCGACCAGATTTTTATGCGAAGCGTAGCCGATAAATACAGCCATTTCGCAATGCTTCAGACTATAGCAGGCGTTGCGGAAATCGCAGGCGGACCTTTCAACTATTTCCTTTCACGCTATATGGACAAGCGTTTCTGCGGTCTTGCACTCACTCCCTTTATGATTGCAGGCTTGCTCATCAACGGTTTTGCAACTCCTGCAACACCCGTATTCTTCATTTATCTTGCATCAATTCTCTATAACTTCGGTTTCTCGGGTCCCGGCTTTGTTGTCAACAACATTCAGCCTGACGTTACCGACGTTGACGAGCTCATCACAGGCAGACGCCGTGAGGGTGTTATTGCAACGTTCAACTCATTCCTCAAAAAGACAAGCCTCAGCATTTCATCAGGCGCACTCGGATATATGCTTTTCTATATGGGATACGACGTAAACAATCCCAGCTACGAAATGCTTTCAGGTACTGCAGAGCTCGGCATCAGACTTGCAGTAAGCTGGCTCCCCGCTATATTTATGGCAATTTCCCTCTTCCTTACGTTCCGCTACAAAATGAGAAAGCGTGACCACGAAATCATTCAGCAGGTTATCAAGCAGAAGCACGAAACAGGCTCTTGCGAAATATCCTACAGCGACAAAAAGCGCCTTGAAGATATTGCAGGTCAGAAATGGGAAGATATGTGGATTGGCAGAAGCGGCGACGTTGAAAGAAGACTCGAAGAAGTCAACGGAATATAATCTTAAAACCTCGGTTCATTCCGAGGTTTTTTCTTGCCAAAATCTTGACCTTGACTATATTATTTGGTATTATTATTGAGTATAATTATAAGAAAGGGTGACAGGATGGGTCTTGGCGAAAAAATAAAGCAGATTACAGGCTTTGAGGGCAACACCAAAGAAACCCTCCGCCCGATGATAAACTTCACCTGCGCCAACATAACAATCGGCGGTGCAGGATATCCGCTCAATCAGTTTCATCAGCAATTCCTTGCATACGTTGAGGGAATGAAGACGGGTGCCGCAGGCAAAATCTCACTCATATCAGGTCTGTGGGATGCGATAAGCGACCCGATAATGGGTATACTCACCGACAGAACAAAATCAAAAATGGGCAGACACCGCCCGTATATGATTATTTCCGCAATCCCCTTTGCCCTTGTCTACATACTGAAATGGACGTCTTTCGGCATATCGGCAAACGGCAACGACTCCGCAACCTGGTGGTGGTATCTGTTTGCCGCCATAATGTACAGCACGTTTATGACTATGATGAGCATTCCTCACACAGCAATGCTGCCAACGGTTGCTCCTGCGTATTTTGAACGCTCGCAGTACAGAATAGTTGAATATATGATGAACTCGGTGGGTCAGGTATTATCTTACGTTTTTGCAGGGCTTGTGCTCAGCGGCTTCAACATCAAAACCGCTTTGGTAGGTCTGCCCGTCCCCACCCCTGATGACCGTTCAAAATACACTCTGGTGGGAATTGTTCTTGCACTCTGGTTTTTATGGCCTCCCATAGTCAGCTTTTTCAAGACAAAAGAACCCTCATCAGCAGACCAGATAAACGAAAAATTTGACTGGCACCATTTTATAAACGAATACAGAATGGTGTTCAAAAGCAGAGCTTTCAGGCAATATTTCATAATGTCTCTTTTCTTCTCCATGAGCCGTTACTTCTGTAACTATGCAGATCAGTACTTTATGACAAGCGTCACAGACACCTACAACCTTTTCATTTCAATGAACATCGTTGCAGGCACGTCGGAGTTTATGGGCTCCCCCATCAACTACATTCTTTCAAGATACAAAGGCAAAACCGCTTGCGGCAAACTGCTCGGTCCTCTTATGGTGTTCGGCATTGCAATCAATGCATTCATAAACTACACAACCCCAAAACCCATACGCTATGCGGTAATTATTATTTCATCAATATGCTACAACATCGGTTTCTCGGGTCCGGGATTTGCAATCGACATCATTCAGCCTGACATAACCGACGTTGATGAGCTTATAACAGGCAGACGGCGCGAAGGTGTTATCTCAACGTTCAGCACTTTCTGCAAAAAGACAGTCAGCAGTATAATGGGATATTCTGTAGGCACGGCACTCGAATGGTTCGGTTACGACCCTGCCGTCAAAGCACCTCATCTGCAGTCAGCAAGAACAAACTTCGGTCTGCGTGTGTGCTATTCGGTTATCCCTGCAATTCTTGCTCTTTTCTGCGTGATTTCGGTTTACAGATATTCAATGACAAAATCCGACCACGAAGAAATAAAGAGAGTTATTCAGGAAAAGCACGAAACAGGCTCTTGCGAAATATCCGATTCGGGCAAAAAACGAATTGAGAAAATTGCAGGACAAAAATGGGACGATATGTGGATAGGGCAAAGCTCTGTTAACAGAAATCTCGAAAACGTATTATAAATCAAGGAGAAAATAAAATTGGCAGTTTCAAAAGATAAAATCAGAAATTTTTCAATCATTGCACATATCGACCACGGAAAGTCAACTCTTGCAGACAGACTGCTTGAAAAGACAAAATCCGTTGCAAGCCGTGATATGACCGCCCAGCTTCTGGATAAAATGGACCTTGAAAGAGAAAGAGGCATCACCATCAAGGCTCACGCAGTTAAGCTCAACTACGTTGCCGAAGACGGCGAGGAATACGTGCTTAATCTTATTGACACTCCGGGTCACGTTGACTTCAACTACGAAGTATCACGTTCACTTGCAGCTTGCGAAGGCGCTGTGCTTATCATTGACGCTTCTCAGGGCGTTGAGGCTCAGACCCTTGCAAACACATATCTTGCACTCGACCACGACCTTGAACTTGTGCCCGTTATCAATAAAATCGACCTTCCGTCTGCCGACCCTGACAGAGTTGCCGCAGAGGTTGAAGACGTTATCGGTCTTGACTGCTCGGAAGCTCCCAGAGTTTCTGCAAAAACAGGCGTCAACATTGAGCAGGTACTTGAGCGTATCGTAAAAGATATTCCTGCTCCTGAAGCAAACGACAACCTTCCTCTCCGTGCGCTTATTTTTGACTCCGTTTATGACAGCTACAAAGGCGTAATCGTTTACGTAAGAGTCAAAGAAGGTAGAATCAAGCCCGGCGACACAATGAGAATGATGGCAACAGGTGCCGAATTCACCGTTGTTGAAACAGGCTATATGCGTGCAACCCTGCCCGAACCCTGCAAGGAACTGACCGCAGGCGAGGTTGGTTACATCACCGCATCAATCAAAACAGTCGGCGACGCAAGAGTCGGTGACACGGTTACAACTGTTGAAAATCCTGCCGCAGAGCCTCTTCCCGGCTACAGAAAGGTTAACCCCATGGTTTACTGCGGTGTTTACCCTGCTGACGGTGCAGACTACGAAAATCTTCGTGATGCGCTTGAAAAGCTTCAGCTTAACGATGCCGCACTTACCTATGAACCTGAAACATCAGGCGCTCTCGGCTTTGGTTTCCGTTGCGGTTTCCTCGGTCTGCTTCATCTTGAAATCATTCAGGAACGACTTGAAAGAGAATACGACCTTGATCTTGTAACCACAATTCCCAGCGTTATTTATAAAATCAACCTTTCAGACGGCTCAACAATCGAGATTGACAACCCCACTCATTATCCCGATCCTGCAACAATTTCATCCTGTGAAGAGCCTTTTACAAATGCACACATTTACGCTCCCACAGAATACGTAGGTACAATAATGGATCTCTGTCAGGACAGACGCGGTGTGTTCAAAAATATGGATTACATCACACCTGACCGTGTTGATATCCACTACGAGCTTCCTCTCAACGAAATTATTTACGATTTCTTTGATTCACTCAAATCAAGAACCAGGGGCTACGCTTCGTTTGACTACGAAATTTCAGAATACAGAAAGTCAAATCTCGTTAAGCTTGACGTGCTTCTCAACGGAGATATCGTGGATGCTCTTTCATTTATCATCCACTCCGAAAAAGCATACTCAAAAGCAAGAAAGATTGCCGAAAGACTTAAGGAGCATATTCCCCGTCAGATGTTTGAAATTCCCATTCAGATTGGTATCGGCGGCAAGATTATCGCCCGTGAAACGGTTAAGGCAATGCGTAAAGACGTTCTTGCCAAGTGCTACGGCGGTGACATTACCCGTAAGAAGAAGCTCCTTGAAAAACAGAAGGAAGGCAAGAAGAGAATGCGTCACTTCGGTACTGTTGAAGTGCCTCAGGAAGCATTTATGGCTGTCCTCAAGCTTGACGATAACGACTAAAATTAAAAAAAGGCGGCACTTTGCCGCCTTTTTTGCAGGTGATTTGATGAAACCTATCGGACTATATATCCACATCCCCTTTTGCAACGGCAAATGCCCTTACTGCGATTTTTATTCCGTATCACCCGAAGATGAAACCGTCACAAACTACGTCAATGCTCTGTGCAGAGAAATTGACAAAGCAGACGGCATATATGATACGGTCTATTTCGGCGGCGGCACACCCTCGCTGATCGGCTCGGACAACATTGCAAAAATAATGTCGCACGTCAACCGCACGGAAGATTGCGAGGTAACTCTTGAATGCAACCCGTCAGACACGGGATGCACGGACTCCCGTTTTGATTTTTATGCAGTCGCAAAAAGCGGAATCAACCGAATTTCTATGGGACTGCAAAGCTCAGATAATTCAGAGAGAGCAATTTTGGGCAGACGGGGCGGTTGCAATGACGTTGAAAGAGCAATCAGCAGGGCAAGGGCGGCAGGAATAGACAACATTTCCCTTGACCTGATGCTTGGCATACCGAACCAGACTGCAGAAAGCCTGCGGAAATCAATCTTATTCTGCAAAGAAATGGGCGCAAAACACGTCAGTGCATATATCCTCAAAATCGAAGAGGGCACACCCTTTTATGCAAGAAAATCTTCCCTCCCCCTTCCCGACGAGGATGAAACCTGCGATTTGTATTTATACGCTGTTGATGAACTGAAAAAAGCAGGCTACAATCAGTATGAAATCTCCAACTTTTCTCACGAAGGCTACGAAAGCAGACACAACCTCAAATACTGGCGTTGCGAGGAATATCTGGGTCTGGGTGCATCAGCACACTCATTCGTAAACGGCAAAAGATTTTACTATGAGCGGAACATTGACGGATTCATCAGCGGTCAACCTCCCGTTGACGACGGAGAAGGCGGCAACGAAGAAGAATATATTATGCTTGCTCTCCGCCTTGAAGAAGGTCTGATTTTTGAAAACTATTCAAAAAGATTCGGTAAACCCGTACCCGATTCAATAATAAACAAAGCAAAACAGCTTGAAAAACACGGACTTGTAAAAGTTACGGAAAACAAAATTTCGCTGACGGTTAACGGGTTTCTTGTTTCAAACTCTGTTATCAGCACCATAATTTGAGTTTTTTATTGAAACCTTAACATTTCTATGGTATATTAAAGAAAAAGGAGGTCATTCCAATGAAAAAAGCATTAAGCGTATTTTTAACTGCTGTTATACTTATCACATCGGTTTTCTCTCTCAGCGCATTTGCAGCCGATACACCAAAAACAGACACTCTGCTCGGCAAGCTTGAAACAGAAGATGAAGTTTGCGTTACCTTCACATCAGGTCAGTCAACAATTTTCAGCTTCCTTGGCAAGAATCCCACAAACAAAATTGCAATCAAAGACAACGAGATTGCATATGAAATCGACAATGGACTTGTCACTGTAAGGGTTGTTGCCAACAAGCTTGGCGTTTACGCTTATATTCCCTCATTGCCCTATTTCTACGTTAAACTTGACAGCTATGTGCTTGCATTCACAGACGTTAAAGAACTTATCGCAAAGGCAACAAATCTCACTCAGGGTTTCATTCAGTACGTTGACAGCTACAACGAAACTGTTGACGAAAAAGAATATTACGTTGAAGAATACAACGACAGAGAATTTGTGACCAGCAAGTTTTATTATAATGGAGATAACCTTGAAATTCTTAAAGTTGAAAATTCGGTAACAAAATCCGTTCAGTATACGTATTTTGACGGAATTGAATTCGAGGCAGACGACGATCTTTTTGACGTTCCCGTGCTTGCAATTGACGTAACACCTCTTCTTCAGGGTCTTTTCATTGCCCTGCTTGGCTCATCACTTGTAGTATAATTTCATAAGCACCAACGGCGGAGAGAAATCTTCGCCGTTTTTTATTGCAATAATCATTTTGGTGTGATAAAATTAAAAAAAAGGAGGTTTTATTATGAAAAAAGCTATATCAGTTATCCTTGCTGTAATTCTTGCTTTCTCGGTTTTATCGGTAAGTGCGTTTGCTGAAGAACCCAATAATCCCTTGGTATTACCTGATAATTATTTAGAAAACGGTATCAAAGTAAAAATTACAATTTTCGACGATATTGAGCCTATAGAACAAATCATCGCATACAAAGATAACAAATTTTCTCTTTTGGTAAAAATATATAATCAAGATTTTAAAGTAATCATAAAAGAAAACACTCTTTATCTTTATCCATTAAAGTTTCCGTTTATTCACATAGCAACAAAAATTAATATGGAAGAAATTTATTACGATTTCAATGAAAACATTACAGCTGATGCAGATTTTGTTGACTCTTATGTATTTGATGACTACACTGTTTATGAATATGTATGTACAGATAAAGACACAAACCAAAATATCAAATTAAAATATTATGTAGACGACAACAATAAGTTAGTTAAAGTTGAAAGTATCGAAAGCGAATATCAATATACAATAATGGAAATTTTAGAGACAGAACTAAGTGACAGCGAATTTGATTTACCTATCTTTTCATTTAACTTAACACCAATTCTTGAATTTTTAATGGATACAGATTTTTTCATTTTTTAATCTAAATAACATCAACGGCGGAGAGCAATATGCTCCCCGCCGTCTTTTTTATACGGTTTTCATTCTCAACTTCAGGTTATCGCTTATCATTGCAATGAATTCGCTGTTGGTCGGTTTGCCTCTCTCATTCTGGATAGTGTATCCGAAATAAGAGCTGAGCACGTCAACGTCGCCTCTGTCCCACGCAACCTCAATTGCGTGCCTTATCGCCCTTTCGACCCTTGACGGGGTTGTCTTAAACGTTTTTGCAACAGTGGGATATAGAATTTTTGTGACAGAACTTATCATCTCACTGTTATTGACCGACAGAATTATGGCTTCCCTCAGATACTGATATCCCCTTATATGCGCGGGAACGCCTATCTGGTGCATAATCTGCGATACAACAACCTCAAGATCTTTGACTCCCGTGCGCGAAACGTTGGAATTGTGGATATCGGAAAACTGGATAATCCTCTCTGCAAGCATTCGCGGATCATAGGGCTTCAAAAAATAATAATCCGCTCCGCTTCCCAGAATTTCGCTCTCAAATCTGGGATTATCCGTGCTTGAAAGCACCATCACAATGGGTCGCTTTTCAAGGCGCATTGAATCCAACTCCCTGAGCACTCCAAGGGCATCAACCCTTGGCATAAAGCCATCCATCAGCAGAATGTCAGGATTTTCACCCTCTTTTAATCTTTCAATAATACGGCTTCCGTCCTTGATTACGGTTGTTACTTCAAATCCGTTTGAGCGCAGAATTCCCGCAAGTTCGTGCGTAGTTTCGCTGCCGTCTTCAGTTATCATTGCCTTCAACAATTTTCTCATAGTTTTACCTCCGCTTGATTAAGTTCACGAAGATATTACCATATTTTACCAACTGTGTCAACGAAAAATTCCCAATTATTGGTAATTATTTTTCGCAAAATCCGACAGTAAATTTAAGACGCAGCCTTCAGATGGCTCTTTTCAAGGGAATCCATAGTGTTGACCATCCTCTGCGCAAACACCGCATAACCCTGACTTGGTTCAGACACAAACACGTGTGTCACGGCTCCCACAAGCATTGAATTCTGAATTATGGGACTTCCGCTCATGCCCTGAACAATTCCACCCGTTTTTTCCAACAATACGGGATCGGTGACTTTTATTATCATATTTCTTGCCGACATATCCGATGACGGATAAATCTTTATAATTTCAATATCATAATATTGCGGTCCTCCGTCATCAATTGTTGTTATCATTTTTGCCGCACCAAGTTCAACTTCATTTTCAAGGGCAACGGGTATTGTGTCCTTTTCCGCAGGTTTATTCAGAGTTCCGTAAACACCCATTTCGTGGTTGACACTCAGTGAACCGATAACCGTGTCGGAAAACACTCCGCAAAGTTCTCCGGGATTACCCGAAGTGCTTTTATAAAATCCGTTTACCTTTGCCTTTACGGCTTCACCGTTGTTGAGAGGCATTATTTTGCCCGTATCAACGTCACACACTCCGTGACCAAGCCCTGCAAACATCTTTGCGTTGTTATCATAGAAGGTGACCGTTCCTATACCTGCCGAGCTGTCTCTTACCCAGATTCCTGCTTTGTATTTACCGTTGACAGACTTCTGCGGAGTGAGCTTATGCTGAGTTGTTTCGCCATTTCGCTGAATAGTCAGCTTTACGGGATTACCCTTTGAATTTTCCACCGCATCCGTCAATTGCTGAGAACTGCAGGCCTTTTCACCGTTTATATGAGTGATCACATCGCCGCATTTCAGCCCTGCGCTTTCTGCAGGATTCTGAATGCCATTGTCCGTTGTAACAGAATCGATACTCACAACCATTACACCTTTGGTATATAGCTTTATTCCGAACACGTCACCGCCCGGTACAACGTATCTGCGCTTTGCTACGCTTACGGTAACATTCTTGACGGGGAAAAGTCCCATTGCAGATATGCGGCCTTGATAGTCCCTCATCTCCGCACCCGTGCCTGCCGGCTGAGCCTGATGAACGTCTGCGCTGTAAAAAAAGCCTAAATCAACTGTTTCTGCATCAACAACGCTTATTTCATCAGGCAAATTTTCGGCGCCGAAAGCAACAGCGCCAAAAACAGCAATGCAAAAAAGCAATGCAATTGCCGCTGAAACTTTGAAAAAACATTTCATCGATTCACCTCCGTATTTGCTTCGAAGCACTAATAATTTGCTCATTGAAGGCACCATTAAACCGCGGATAATTAAGCCGTAATAAATTTTCAGTTTTTCATTTTTTTATCACACAAAACATCAGAACGCGTCTTAACGCCAAAATATATCGCCGCAACTGTATTAAAAGTCTTATATGTAAAAAAAGAACTTAAAAATTCGTTCATTTTAACGAAAAAAAAGTAGTGACAAACGCAAAAACATATGATATAATGTCCTTACAAAGGAATACTCATTTCCTCTCAATATTGTTCACTAGCATTAATTCGGATATAAAGCCAAAGACAGAGAACTCTTCACTCAAATGAAGGGTTCTCTGTCTTTTTAAAATATTAACATAAAAAGCGGTGTCATCTGACACCGCTTTTCACTTATTCTGCATATACCTTATTAAGACCAAAAATGCCTTTAAAGAATGCAATTATTTTTTGTATAAAACCTGCATTTGATGTCATTTTTTGAGTATCGCTGCATATTGAACTACCATTAGCATCAATAATCTCTACAGTAAAAACAGTATCTCCACTTGATTTAGGTGTTATTACACACGTTTTTTTATCTGCAGAAATTTCAACTCCAAAATTCTCGTTATTTGCATTCCAAACAATTGATACATTGTCTGGTAAATTCTCTGTTTCTGAATGAAGAACAATTGCATCACCATAGCTAATAGAAGTTAAAGAAGGTTTCCTTATTGAAACGGTTGGTTTATTATCTTCTTGAACCGGAGGAATTATCACTTCGTTCTTTTGCCATACAGCATAAAGAACTGTATCCTTTGTAAGATTTATTGTTTCACCGGCAAAATAGGTTGCTGTTACAGCATCACTACCGGTTGACCAACCAATAAATGTATAACCATTTCTCAAAGGAATAATTGAGGAAACCGTATAAATCGAAGAGCCTTTTTGTAATGACGGTGCGCCCGAACCACCATTAGCGTTGTATGATAAAGTGTAAGTCTTTGATATAGAACTAAGATTAATGCACATTGCAGGTTTTACACCGTGGTCAGTTAAATAAGCATCTTCCGATGTTCCTGATAAATTTCCTTTAGTCACACTTGCGCAAACATATTTTGAATGTTTGCCCGGCGTTCTAAGCCACACTTGCCACGCATTATCATCATAGCCATTTGAAGAACTGGCAACAGTCAATCCTTGACATTTAGCATAATCAGTTGCAAGTCCCATACGTTTTATATCTCTTGCGTTAGGATCATCTGCAAATCCATAATCAGGATTGTGATAATCATCATATGAAAGCAAAAAAACATTATCTGTTGTTGAAGGTGCATCAAATATAGAATATTCTGAATCATAGCAACTGTTATCAAGAAAAGTATTGTTTATTGAATTTTTTTCATTCAACAAGAAAGCTGTATTATAAAAATCTTCATTAAGCCACTTTCTTATTGAGCTATACGCATAATTATTGATATATACAGAGTTTGGATTATTGCTGTAATATATGCTATTTGTAAGATAAACCGAATTACAGAAAGGCTGTGAATCAATTACATTCTTACACATAATCAATCCGGTATTTTTATCTAAAACTATCCACTCTAACTTTTCGTATTTAAACCAATAAACTTTATTAATTTCATACCCGAAAACATCCTGAACAGAATTATCTGCATTACCTCCAAAATATGTAACCTTCGGTCGATACTGCGAAAAAGTTACCGCACGGTATTTTTCGCCACTATAAGAAATATCCACATACTTCATATAATCACTTTTAACCATCGTGCCATGTTTGCCATCGCCACTGTAATAACCATAAGAAGCCCAATTTAATGTTTGATTATTGAGTTTTTCAATCAAATCTGGATCAGCGACAAGACTCTGCGGATAAGATCCAAACTCAATTACGTCACCAACATTAAAAGTCGAGGCACTTGCATTAATCCCAACCGAAGCAACACCCCAAAGTAAAAGCGACGCTAAAATAAGAGATAAAAATTTTTTCATATTAACACCTCCATTGTATTTAATTATACTTTACTGCAATTTGCGGTATTTGTCAATACAACAAAACGCAGTAGCATATAATACTTTTCGGTGATGATATGTACCAAAGAATCAGAGATTTGCGTGAAGACGCAGATTTAACACAAAAACAAATGGCACAAATACTTAACTGCTCACAACAGGTTTACTCCAATTACGAATTGGGGCAAAGAGATATACCTACATCTATTTTAATTGCCCTTGCAAAATATTACGGAACAACAACAGATTACATTTTAGGATTAAACGACAAAAGATAAACGCGGTGTCATCTGACACCGCTTATTTTTTTTGCCGCCTTCACGGCTGCGTTATATAAATCTTCTTCACAAGTTTTTATTATTTCGTCAAACGGTTTTTCGACCTCACAGGAAAAATACAAATCGGTCACACCCAGTTTTTTAATTTCTTCTGCGCCCTCGCCTCTGCTGCCGCAAATTGCAATAACCTTTTTGCTGTGCCTTGTCGCTCTTTGCGCTACACCCGAAATAACTTTTCCGTTGACACTCTGAAAATCCAGTCTGCCCTCACCTGTTATTATCAGGTCTGCATCAGCGGCTTTTTTATCAAAATCCGCTGTGTCCAGAAGAATATCGATTCCCTTTTTAAGCTCACCGCCAAGAAACGCAACTGCACCTGCACCCATTCCGCCTGCCGCACCTGCTCCCTTGATTTGTGAAACGTCCGCACCGCAGTCTCTGCAGATTATTTCAGCAATATGTCGAAGCCCTCTGTCAAGACGTTTGACCATTTCGTCATCCGCACCCTTCTGAGGTGCAAAAACATACGCGGCACCGTTTTCACCGTAAAGCGGATTTTCTACGTCGCAAGCCGCAACGACCGATATTTTAAGGTGTTTTTGAGGCTTTTCAATTTTTGAAATTCTGCAAAGTGTTTCACCCGTCGGGACAAAACGGTTTCCTTTTTCGTCAAAAAAATTCCAGCCCAGCGCCGCCGCCATACCTGCTCCGCAATCATTGGTTGCACTTCCGCCCAAGCCAAGCATAATCCTTTTTGCACCTGATGAAACTGCGCTTGCAATAAGCTCCCCTACACCAAAGGTTGTTGCCTTTTCAGGATTTTTATTGTTTTTCGCAAGAGGCAATCCCGCACAAGCCGCCATTTCTATAACTGCGGTCCCATCGTCAAGAACAAGATATTCCGCCTGCATTCTCTCGCCGAAAACTCCGCTGACATCCGCTTTTTTCATTTTGCCGCCTGCAATTTTGTGCAGACAGGCACAAAGCCCCTCGCCGCCGTCGGCAGCGGGGAGCTTTATTATATTCGTATTCTCTGACGTATCGGTAAAAGCCTGCCCGATAATGTCGCAAACCTGTTGTGCGGTAAGCGTGCCTTTGAAGCTGTCGGGCACTATAAGAATATTCATATTATTCAGCTGAAGCCCTTCTGATATATCTCTTGAAGAATGCAACTGCAGGTGCAACTGCCGCAACGGGGATTCTCTCATTTGTACCGTGAGTGCAACGAAGAAGTGCAACGCTCACTTTGTAGGGAGCATAACGGTAAATATTCTCACAGATAGGCTCGTAGTAGCAAGCGTCTGTGCCACCCATAACAAGATAAGGAGCAACTATGCTGTCCTTGTTTTCCTGAACGCAAAGCTCTTCAATAATCTTGAACGCTCTTGAATCTGTGGGTGAGAATTTTGAAGCTTCCTTTGCCTTAAGAACCTTGACTTCAATATCCTTGTTCTTACATACTTTACGGATATGCTTTTCAACATCCTCAACTGTTGTGCCGGGCATCTGTCTGAAGTTAACGGTAATGCTTGACTTCTGAGGAAGAACATTTGCAGCAGGGCTGCCCTGCGCCATAGTAACGGCTGTTGTTGTTCTGACAAGGCAAGCTGTAAAGGGGATTTTTGTCATACCGAACTTGAGCAGAGGATGAAGCAAATTAAGGTTACACATAAGAAGTCTTGCAGGATAAGTGCAGTTTCTGCCGATATTGGAGAAAAGCTCCTTGACAAAAGGAAGAAGTTCTGCCTTGAACTGATGATTCTCAAGATCCTTGATAACGTTTGCAAGCTCACCAAGACCTGAATGAACGGGAGGCTGTGATGAGTGACCGCCCTTTGCGTTAACTGTAATTTCAAAATCGGTGTAGCCCTTTTCTGCAACACCTACACCAACAAGCTCCTTGTTGTTAAGAATACCTTTGATGTTAACGGGAATAATAGCGCCGCCTTCATCAAGCACGCTGTCGAGGTGGATTCCTCTTTCCTTAAGTGTGCGCATAATGTTCTTTGCGCCGCCGTCTTCAGATGCAACCACCTCTTCGTCCTGACCGAAAAGAAGATAAACGTCTCTTTCGGGCTGGAAGCCTTCCTCCAGAAGAGTCTCAACTGCGTCCATAACTGCAATAAGGTGATTCTTCATATCAAGAGCGCCTCTGCCCCAGATGAATTCACCGTCATTATGACCGCTGAAAGGTGCGTGCTCCCAATCCTGCTCTGTTCCTTCTGAAATGGGAACAACGTCCTGATGGGCAAGCAGAGCAATGGGCTCAAGGTCGCTTCTTGTGCCCTTCCAACGGAAGATAAGGCTTGCTTCCTGAATAACCTCTTTTTCAAGATTCTTATGAATCAGAGGGAATGCTTCCTCAAGGAATGCATGGAACTTATCAAACTGCGAAAAGTCGATTTTTGATTTGTCGGGATAGCTGATTGTGGGGATTGAAATTGCCTTTGAAAGATGTTCGTAGCATCTTTCTGCGTCAACCTTCTCCTCTGTAGCCTTGCCTAAATCCTTTTTCTTCGGAACGTAGAGAGCAGCTTTGATTGCAGTTGCAGCAACCGCTGCGCCGATTGCTCCGGGAATAATATATTTCATCATAATACCTCTTCCTTTCTGTATCAAACAAAGAATTTGCGTTTTGCCCAAGCCTTGAAACGTCTGCTTTTCGCCATTACCGTAAAAAATACCATAAGCGAAACGCAGCACGCTGTCACAACAAGTGAAACAACTATCTGCAACTTGTTATTATAAAACATATTCATACAGATTTCAACCACAAAGCTCATAAGGTTTATTGCACCGAGCACTCCGACTGCAATCATCGACTTGCTCCGCGGTTTTCTGAGCCAGAAAATAAAAATATTGCATATTGCCCACAGCGCAATAACCACGGGTAAAACAATGGAACTGAACCATCCGTTTTCCACTCCGTAAAGCCTGAACATATTCAGATAAACCAACAGCGTAAGTGCATCAACTCCGAGCATAACAACGGGAATATTCTTTTTCCACAAAAGCGGAAAAACAAACCAGACCCACGCAACTGCAAAGCCTCCTGCAATGAATTTTGCTATGCCGCTTTTGAATACAAGTATGTCCAGCACAAGAAGAACAAGATTAGGAATGAGAATTATCAGCGAAACCACAAACGCCCAATACTTTTTGCTCAGAGACTTGGGAATATCCAGAATCTCAGGCAATGCAGGCGTTGCGTTATCGTTCTTTTTCTCCCTGGGATTAATGACGGGAGTATCACAAAGAGGACACGCAGGGCATCCTTTTTCCAGTTCAACTCCGCAATTAACACAATATGACATCAGGATTCACCTCCTGTTATGGAATGTCTGTTACTTTCTATTTTCACGGGGATTCCGAATTTTATGAACGTTGTGAAAATTTCCCTTTGAACCTGGGAATCTTCAAATATATTTGAAACGCTCAACGCAAGAGTATCTTTATATGAAAGCGCCGCGCATTTAGGAATCAGCATACCGGGACCAGTAGAAATACAAAGCTTTTCAATATACTGCTCCATTTCCTTGGGGCTTTTAATGATTCCCACGTTTGTAATCAGAGAACTGGTTGCCTTTTCACCCGTGATTTTATATACAACACTGATTCCGAAATCCTTGAGAAACGACGGCAAAACACGCATCAGAGGATTTTTTTCAATGCCTGCATTGCCTTTTATCATCGCCTGCAATTCTTTTTCGTTATTGATGTAACGAAGATAAAGAGAAAGCTGCTTTGCAATTTCAGGAAAAGTGTATTCGCCCATTTTAGGGTCAATCTGGAAAGAATAGCAGAGCATAAAGTTACGCAGCGTTTCACTTTGGCAGAAATTACGTACGTTGACAGGAATCTGCACACCGATAAACTTTTCTCTGTTCCACGGCTCTTTTTTCTGCAGGTTATACATTACCCACACAAGAACTGCGGCTATATATTCCGTTATTGTCACTCCCAATTCGCGGGATTTTTCTTTGATTGCCGCAACAGGAATATAACCCGTGGTTATATTCAGATGGTGCTTTGGCAATCTTTTTCCTTTGTAGTGATAAGTGAATTTATAAAGCCTCTTCGCCTTGGCTCTTGACTTTACGTTTTTGAGGTACGCATCTTCACATTCACCCTCGTGAGGATTCTCATTGATATCAAGCACAGCCTCACCGTTCGGAATATCCTTGCCCGTAAGGCGCAGATAAACAGCCACAAGGGTCATAAAAAATCTTGAAGCACCGTAACCGTCTGTTATTGCGTGAAAGAAATCAACGGAAATACGGTTCTCATAATAATAAACCTTAAAAAGATATCCGTTATTTTCATTCCATTTGAAACGTTGACAGGGATTTGCAATATCGGGCATAACGGGCGGCATACCGTAGGGATTTTTCTCCAGGTAATGCCAGAAAAAGCCGTTACGCATTCTTACGTCAAACGTAGGGAAACGGGGCATTATCATTTCCAGCGCCTTGCAAAGCAGGTCGGGATTCACCTTTTCCGTCAGAGTGACGGAAATTCGGTAAACATTGGACCACGAAGATGAATTCTGCCCCGGAAAGATTTTTGCTGCATTATCAAGTTTGTACCATTGCCGTTGGCGTAAAGGTATTTTTGACTTCATAGCTTAACTCCAATCAAAAAAGCTGAGCTGGGTTGATTTGGGTAACGATGAGAATGCACCGCCCTCTTCAAGGGCTGCAATAATTGTTTTTGATGCACCTGAACGGAGCTGGAAATCCTCAATTGAAAGGAATTCGCCGCCACCGTCGTTTCTGGCGGCTTCCAGGCCTTCCGCCGCCTTACCGCCGCAACCTGCAATCGCAGAGAAAGGAAGACGGATTTTTCCATCCTCAATTACGTATCTGTTGGCGGTTGATTTATAAATATCAATGGGAAGAATTTCAATGCCTCTTGCCATCATTTCATTTATAACCTGCAAGGAAGTGAAAGTACCTTCCTCCTTGGCTGATGCAAGCTTCTGGCTCATCTTTGCCTTGATTTCATCCATTTTCTTTTTAACCGCGCCTCTTCCTGCAAGAACAGCGGCGGTGTCAATATCTTCTCCTCGCACCGTCATATACGTTGCGTAAAACTCAACGGGACGGTAAAGCTTGTACCACGCAAGACGCATAGCAGCACTTACGTATGCAGCAGCGTGAGCTTTGGGGAACATATATTTAATCTTCATACAGGAATCGAGATACCACTGGGGAACACCGTGATCGAGCATTTCTTTTTTATGCTCATCGGTAAGAAGTGAGGTTGCTTTACCTTTTCTTACTATCTCCATAATTTTAAATGCCATACCCTTTTCAACGCCTTTGTTGATAAGGTAAACCATAATGTTGTCACGTGTACCGATAACTTCGGAAATTGTACAGGTTCCGTTTTTGATAAGATCCTGTGCGTTGCCGATCCAAACGTCCGTGCCGTGAGAAAGTCCCGAAATCTGAAGCATATCAGAGAAATTCTTGGGATGTGATTCAATAAGCATCTGACGCACAAAAGGAGTTCCGAGTTCAGGAAGCGACAACGTTCCCGTCTCACAGTCAATGTCCTCTGCCGTAACACCGAGAGGTTCGGGAGAAGTAAGAAGCTCATAGAGTTTCGGGTCGCAAACGTCAATCTTCATTACGTTTGTTCCCGTCATATCCTCAAGATGCTTGTACATTGTGGGAACATCGTGACCCAGATTATCAAGCTTCAGGATTGTATCGTGAAGTGAATGGAAGTCGAAATGAGTTGTTCTGTGGATTGAATCCGCATCTTCCGCAGGGTGCTGAATGGGTGTGAAATCCTCTGCATCCATATCCGCAGGCACAACAACCATACCGCCGGGATGCTGACCCGTTGTTCGCTTAACGCCGACACAGCCCTGCACAAGACGGTCAGCCTCTGCTCTTGAAAGAACAATGCCCTTTTCTTCCGCCCATTTTTTAACAAAGCCGAATGCGGTTTTATCTGCAAGAGTGCCGATTGTGCCCGCCTTGAAAACGTGGCTCTTACCAAAAAGCTCCTCTGTATATCTGTGAGCATAGAACTGATATTCACCCGAGAAGTTAAGGTCGATATCAGGCTGCTTGTCGCCGTAGAAACCAAGGAAGGTTTCGAAAGGAATGTCGTGACCGTCACGGTGCATATCAGCACCGCAGACAGGACAGTTCTTTGGCGGCATATCATAGCCCGAGCCATACTCGCCTTTATAGAAAAACTCGCTGTGCTTACATTCCTCACAGATATAGTGGGGCACAAGCGGATTAACTTCTGAAATACCTGCCGCAAAAGCAACGAACGATGAACCAACCGAACCTCGGGAACCTACGTAGTAGCCGTTGTCCATTGAGTTCCATACAAGCTTCTGGGCAATGATATAAAGAACGGCGAAACCGTTTTTGATGATTGAATCAAGCTCTTTGTCAAGTCTTTCCTTGATGTATTCAGGCAAGGGATTGCCGTAGTAATCCTGCATTCTGTCATAGCAAATCTGACGGAGCTCTTCGTCCGCACCTTCAATCTTGGGAGGATAAGTACCGTCGGGAATAGGTTTGATTTCCTCGCACATATCTGCAATAAGATTGGGATTTTTAACTACAACTTCATAGGCTGTATCTTCGCCGAGATATGCAAATTCTTCCAGCATATTCTGCGTCGTCCTCAGATACAGAGGAGCCTGCTCTGCCGCATCCTTGAATCCCTGACCTGCCATAAGAATTTCACGGAAAATCTTGTCGCTTTCGTTCATAAAGTGAACGTCGCCCGTTGCAACAACGGGAATTCCGATTTCATCAGCGAGATGAATAATACGGCGGTTGATTTCGTTAAGGTCTTCCTCGCTTTCAACCATACCTTCACGAAGCATAAATGCATTGTTACCATTGGGCTGAATTTCAAGATAATCGTAAATGCTTGCAATTTCGAGAAGCCTGTCCTTTGGCATTCCCATATAAATTGCCTGATAAAGCTGACCGGCCTCGCAGGCACTGCCCACAATCAAGCCTTCCTTGTGAGCAATAAGCTCGCTTCTGGGAATTCTGGGATGTCTGTAATAATATTCAAGATTTGACTTTGTAATGAGCTGATAAAGATGCTTGAGTCCCACTTTATTCTTTGCAAGAAGAATAATATGATACGTAGGCAGACGCTTGACGTTAATGGGGATTTTTTCGTTGATTTCCCCAACGTTTTCAACGCCTTTTTCTTCACAAAGCGCAATAAGCTTTTCAAAAATACGGGCAAGTGCGCCTGCATCTTCATCCGCTCTGTGATGGTCAAACTTGGGAAGCTTGAAGTAATTTGAAATTGAGTCAAGCTTATAATTCTTTATGCCCTCAATAAGGCTCTGTGCCATAACAAGGGTGTCAATATGAGCATATTTATATTCAATTCCGTTTCTCTGACAAGTGTGCTTAAGTACGTTTGTGTCAAAAGTTGCATTGTGAGCAACAAGCACTCCGTCTCCGCAGAATTCAAAGAATTTGCGGACAGCCTCTGCCTCCTTGGGAGCATTGGCAACCATTGAATTTGTGATGCCCGTAAGCTCCGTAATTTTTGCAGGAATGGGCATTTCGGGATTGACAAAAGTCTGGAATCTCGCTCTTTCCGCGCCGTCAACAAACTTGACCGCACCTATTTCGGTAAGTCGCACTCTGTCCGTGCGGAGACCTGTTGTTTCAACGTCAAAAACGATAAACGTGCCGTTCAAAGGCATATCAACATCACCCGTCACGATTTTTGCGGAATCGTCAACGAGATAACCCTCCATACCATAGATAACCTTGATGCCGTTTTTCTTTGCGGCTGCCGCTGCAGCGGGATATGCCTGCACAACGCCGTGGTCGGTGATGGCAACTGCCTTGTGACCCCACTTTGCCGCCCTTGCAACAAGTTTTCCTGCATCGGTAAGACCGTCCATTGCGGACATATTTGTATGCATATGCAGTTCAACACGCTTTTCCTCGGCGGTATCCTTGACGTCAAGTTCTTCTATCATCATAACCGACGTAGCTTTGATACATTCGGTTTTGATGTAATCGTCATACTCTACGTGACCGCGGAGCATAACCACCTTGCCGTCGGCAAGATTTGCCGAAAGCTGCTCGCAATTCTGCGAAGCTTCAAATATTTTTACCGTGTATGAATTTGTCTTATCTGTTATGTTGAAGTTGATGATTTTGCGCTTGCCGTCACGGGTATCACGCATATCAAGAGAAAAAATCCTGCCCCATACGGTTACGTTGCCGTCTTCTATTGAGATTTCGCTGAGGGGAACAGGCTTTGATTTTATTTTATTGCCGTAAATAACCTTTGCATTTGTGAGAGAAATCGGCAGGTCTTCATATTCCTGCTTGGGTTCTTTCGGCTTTTTGGCGTCCTCCGCAACAGGCACTTCAATTTTTACATTTTCTGCCTGCATCTGCACGTACTCGGGAGAATCAAGCTTGGGCGCACCGCCCTCGCCGTTAATTACAACACTGACCTGCAAAGCAAAAACTTCCTTGATATATTTAACAAGAAACTCCTTTGCGCCTGCGTCGTTAAGAATATCCGCACCGTTGAAAACAGTTATTTCAACAGAATCTCCTGCAAGCCTGAACTTTGCATTCTCGAGAAATCCGTTTGCGGCTGCAATATTCTCCTTCATCGCTCTGACAAGCATCGGAACGCATTCTTCCGAAAATGCGCCCGAAAAGTAGCGAGGCTCAATAACCGCCTTGTTAATTTCAAGAGCGTTTTTGATTTCGTTCTGAGCCTGAATTATGAAATTATCGTCTATATATCTGTCAAACCGAGCAGTTACACTCAGTTTTTTTGTTTCTTCATCAAAGTTGATTTTTTCAACAGTTCCACCTGCAAAAACCTCACGCAGACCTGCGTTGATAAAATCACCTATAAAATTCAAAATGTTATTATTCTGCATTTTATCCTCATAATTTATTGATTTCTGATATAAGTCTTTCAACAGCTTCATTCTCGGGCACTTTGCAGATAATTTCGCCTTTTTTGAAGATCAGCGCACATCCGTCGCCGCCTGCAATGCCGATATCTGCTTCCCTTGCTTCACCGGGACCGTTAACGGCACAACCCATAACGGCAACCTTTATATTCTTTTTGCAACCCGAAAGTCGCTGTTCAACTTCGTTTGCAAGGGCAATAAGATCAATTTTTGTTCTGCCGCAAGTGGGGCAGGAAACAATATCCACACAATCGGTTTTAAGTCCGATTGCTTTCAGAATTCCGTTTGCCGCCGCAACCTCCTTGACCGGGTCGTCGGTCATAGAAACACGAATTGTGTCGCCGATACCGTCAAGCAAAAGCGAGCCGATACCGATTGACGATTTGATAAGCGCCATATTGTGAGTACCTGCCTCGGTCACTCCGAGATGCAGAGGGTAATCACACTTTTCAGCAACAAGCCTGTAAGCCTGCGCCATTATGTTTACGTTTGATGATTTGATCGAGATAATAATGTCACCAAAGTCGCATTGTTCCAACAAAGACACGTGATTGAGCGCACTCTCTGCAAGCGCTTCAGCACAAGGTGCACCGTATTTTGCAAGAAGCTCTTTTTCAAGAGAACCTGAATTTACACCTATACGGATAGGCACCTGCCTTTCTTTGCAGGCATTTGCAACAGCACGAACTCTGTCCATTGAGCCGATGTTACCGGGATTGATACGGATTTTATCAACCCCTGCTTCAAGGCTGGCGAGAGCGAGGCGATAGTCAAAATGAATATCGGCAACAACGGGCACGGAAAGGTTCTTTTTAAGTTGTGCAATAAGCTCCACTGCCGCCATATAAGGCACAGCCGCACGGATAATTTCACAGCCTGCCTTTTCGAGCTCAACAGCTTGCGCAACGCTGCCCTCAATATCCGAAGCGGGTTTATTAAGCATTGACTGCACCGAAACAGGCGCATCGCCGCCGATATAAATATTGCCGACCTTGACCTTTCTGCTCATTCGCCTTTTCATATCTCTAACCTCTTATCAATCGTAAAATATCGCTGAATGATATTACCACCATCAGCAACAAAAGAAGTACCATTCCCACAGCGTGCACCCAGCCTTCATACTTTGCAGGTACGGGCTTCCTGAAAACAAACTCAATCGCAAGGAAGAAAAGTCTGCCGCCGTCAAGTGCGGGAAGGGGAAGAAGATTAAACAATCCGATGTTTATGGCAATCATCGCCATAAGATTAAAAAGATAGGTGTAATCTGTCTGCTGGGTTGCAGCCTGCGCAGCATCAGCTATATATGACACAGTACCGATAGGACCTGAAAGATCGCTGAGACCGTACTGTCCCGTGACAAGGTCAAGCAAGCTGAGCCAGACTATACGCCCGATTGAAACTGATTCCAAAACCGCGTTTTTTGCAACGTTCAAAAACGTAGGTTCCACGCCTCTGATAATAAAATCATAAATAATTGTAACTGTTCCATCGTCGTTTTTTATAGTCTGAAAAGGCACACCGTCAAGATTGACCTTTTCTCCTTCTCTTTCGATAACGAAATCAAATATTCCGTCTTTATCCCTTGCCATAAGAAAGCTCAGGTCATATTCGGAATAAACACGCTTGCCGTTGATTTTTTCGATTTTATCCCCTGCCTGCAAATACTGACTGCTGACAGAATTTTCCTCAAATGAATGAATCTGAGGCAAGCCGATAAGATTGACCTGCGACAGCATAATCGCAACAATCACGGTGCCCATAATAAGGTTAACAATACCGCCTGCGGCAATAACTATAAATCTTTGCCATGCAGGTTTGTTGCAAAAAGCTCTTTCGCTTTCACTCTCTTCGTCCTCACCTTCCATACTTACAAAACCGCCGATAGGAAAAAGACGGAGAGCATATTTTGTTTCACCCTTTTTGAATTTGAAAAGAGTCGGGCCCATACCCATTGCAAATTCATTTACCTTGACTTTGAACAACTTTGCAAAGGTGAAATGACCGAGTTCGTGAAAAAATATGAGTAAGCCAAAGAAAAGTATGGCAACAAGAATCGGCCATACCTTTCCCCAAACTGCACCTGCAGACATAAGTGTAATTATTTTCATACAAATAACCTTTCTGTTTCGGCACGGACAAATTTATCCGTTTCAAACACCTGCTCAAGGGTGTAATCCGAAACCTGAGAAACACAGTCAAAAGCCGCTTCGACAGCCTTTGGAATATCAAGAAATGCTATTTTTCCGTTTCTGAAAAGCTCGTTTGCCTTTTCATTTGCCGCATTGACCGCAGCAGGATAAAGTCCGCCCGTTTCAAATGCTTTTCTGCAAAGATTTATGCAGGCAAAAGTCTCGTAATCAGGCTTTTCAAACGTTAAAGTGGCTGCCTCTGCAAGATCAAGCTGACCAACGGGGCTGACATAACGGTCAGGATAAGTGAGCGCATACTGAATGGGGATACGCATATCGGGCAATCCAAGCTGAGCAATAACCGAATTATCCACATACTCAACAAGAGAGTGGACAATGCTCTGTCTGTGGACAAGGATATCAATGTCAGCCGCTTTCATCCCGAAAAGCCATGCCGCCTCAATAAGCTCCAATCCCTTATTCATCATTGTAGCAGAGTCGATGGTTATTTTTGCACCCATACTCCAGTTAGGATGCTTGAGTGCCTGTGCAAGAGTTACCTCTGCAAGCTCTTCTTTTGTTTTGCCAAAGAAAGGGCCTCCCGAAGCTGTTAATATGAGCCTTTTTATCTGCTTTTTGCCCTGACAACCCTGAAGTGACTGAAAAATCGCTGAATGTTCACTGTCAACAGGCAAAATATCCACTCCCCTGTCAGCGGCGGCATCCATAACGATTTTTCCGCCTGCAACAAGGGTTTCTTTGTTGGCAAGAGCAATTTTACTTCCGCTTTCAATTGCCGCAAGAGTGGGTGCAAGACCTGCAATTCCGACAATACTGTTAAGCACGGTATCTGCACCGCAACGGGCACATTCCTCAACACCTTCAGCTCCCGAAAGAACTTTTGTTGAAGTATCCGCAACCCTGATTTTTAAATCTGCAGCGGCTTTTTTATCTGCAACAGCCGCATAACGGGGGCTGAATTTTCTGATTTGTTCCTCAATTATATCGGTTCTTGAGTTGGCAGTAAGCGCCTGAACTTCAAAGCCCATAAGCTGAGCTACCTCAAGAGCCTGAACCCCTATTGAACCCGTTGAGCCGAGCACAGCAAGAGTTTTAGTCATCGTATCAATCCTTAAAATTTATTTACCTGCAATCGCAAGTCCGATTTGAATAACAACGTAAAGTGCGGGCATTGTCACAAGAAAGCTGTCTATTCTGTCCAGCACACCGCCGTGACCGGGGAAAAGATTACCAAAATCTTTTTCTCCGAAATTGCGCTTGATAACAGATGCGGAAAGGTCACCGCACATACCGAGAACAGAAAGAATAATTGCACCGACAACTACCATCCACACCTTAACGGTATCCAGCACAAAGAAAAATTTGTCACAGACAAGATAAGTTCCGACGCAGAAAACAATTGAACCTATCACTCCGCCAATTGCACCTTCAACACTCTTTTTAGGGCTGATTTTCGGTGAAAGCTTATGCTTGCCGAATCTGCTGCCGACAAAATAAGCCCAGGTATCGCACATCCATGCGCTGTACATTGCGCAAAGAAGCAAAAACACACAGTGAGAACGCTGAAAAAGATCCGGATAGTCCACACAAAGATTCCTGACTTCAAAAAACAAACTTGCCGCACCGGGAATTACCATCGATCCGAAAAGAGCAAGCGCTACATGCTCAAATTTGGTTTTTTCATAGCCTTTAAGCATAATAAGAAGCAACAGGACTATATAACCGATAACAAGCACCGAAGTGGGCACGGGAATATAATTCTGCAGTTCAAAATCAACAAAAGCAGGAACGACAGCCGCTGCAATCATAGAAACCGCTGTTAAAACTTTGTTTTTACATTTTGAAACCCGCATCATCTCATACGCCGCAATAGAGGTAATAATACCCATCGGTATGCTCATTACGCCCAGATAACCGAGACCCGTTCCTACAAGCAGCGAGATAACTATAATGGCACAAATAAGACCTGTTATTATTCTGACTTTCATATTTTCACTCTCAATTCATCAACAGACTATGGCTGCCACTTATACTCCGCCGAAACGTCTGTTTCTTTTTGCATAATCTAAAATTGCCTTATCCAGATCATCGGACGTAAAGTCAGGCCAGAGTATATCCGAAAACCAGAATTCCGAATATGCTGCCTGCCAGATAAGGAAATTTGAAAGACGGTATTCTCCGCTGGGTCTGATAATCAGATCGGGATCGGGCTGACCTGCGGTGAAAAGATTGCCGTCTATATCTTTCAAACTGATTTCATCTGATTTGATTTCCCCTGCCTCAACCTTCTTGGCGATTGCTTTGACTGCATGGAGAATTTCATCCCTGCCTCCGTAATTAACGGCAAGGTTAATTGTGATCATATTTTTATCTGCCGAATTTCGTTCAAGCTCATCAATGAGCCTTACAATATCTTCAGGTAACGCGCTTCTGTCACCGATATAACATATGCGCATTCCCTTCTTTTTATTTTCTTCTTCTCTTTCCTGAGCCTCAAAAAGATAATCCCTGAAAAGATTCATTATTGCCGACACTTCATCTGCCGGACGCTTCCAATTTTCGGTTGAAAAGGCATAAAAAGTAAGGTATACAATTCCGATGTCTCTTGCGTATTCACAAATTGCGCGGAACACCTCTGCGCCCTTTTTGTGACCCTCGCTTCTGCCAAGACCTCTTTGCTTTGCCCATCTTCCGTTGCCGTCCATTATAATTCCTATGTGACGGGGCAACGAAATATTTGAAAGTTCTTCCCTTGTCATTTCAACCTCTCCTCTAAACTGCGAGAGCAGAAGGCGGAAAAATTCCACCTTCTGCATAATTAACTCAGATAGCCATAATTTCTTTTTCTTTGTCTGCTGAAATCTTGTCGATATCCTTGATGTACTTATCTGTGATATCCTGAAGTTTCTTTTCAGCAATCTTAAGATCATCTTCTGTAATTTCTGATGCCTTTTCCATCTTCTTCACTTTATCGATGCAATCACGTCTGATTGAGCGGACCGCAATTCTTGCATCTTCAGCAATCTTCTTGACTTCCTTGCCAAGGTCTCTGCGGCGCTCTTCTGTGAGCTGGGGAAATGTAAGACGGATTACCTTGCCATCATTCTGGGGATTGATGCCGATATCCGATGTCTGGATTGCCTTTTCAATTGAATGAAGAGTTGATGAATCCCAAGGCTGAATAACAAGAATCCTTGCCTCTGCAACGGAGATTGCAGCCATCTGATTGATGGGTGTGGGTGTACCGTAATAATCAACTCTTATCTTATCAAGAACAGCGGCGTTTGCTCTGCCTGCTCTGATTGCGCCGTATTCTGAATTAAGAACACTGACTGTCTTTCCCATTTTTTCTTCTGCGAATGCAAATACTGTCTGCATAAAATTAGCCCTCCTTGACTATTGTTCCGATATTTTCACCAAGCACCGCTTTAACGATGTTTTCAGGATTTTCAAGGTTAAACACCAGAATAGGAATATTATTGTCACGGCAAAGGGAAGCTGCCGTTGAATCCATAACTTTAAGGTCTTTTTCAAGAACCTCGCTGTGAGTAACAACATCGTATTTGACTGCGTCGTCAAACTTATTGGGGTCTTTGTCATAAACGCCGTCAACGTTTGTTGCTTTGAAAATGATATCTGCCTTGATTTCAGCTGCTCTGAGTGCGGCACAAGTATCTGTTGAGAAGAAAGGATTGCCTGTTCCGCTGGCAAAGATAACTACTCTGCCCTTTTCAAGGTGACGAACAGCCTTGTTTCTGATGTATGTTTCTGCAATCTGATGCATTTCAATTGCACTCTGAACTCTTACGGTTACACCGAGCTGTTCAAGCGAATCAGCAAGAGCGAGTGAATTCATAACAGTTGCAAGCATACCTATGTGGTCTGCACGGGTTCTGTCCATATTACCGCCTGAACGGCCTCTCCAGAAGTTGCCGCCACCAACAACAAGACCAACCTCAACACCGAGCTTTGTAAGTTCGCTTACCGATTCACAGATTGTGTTGATTGTGTCAAAATCAAATCCGTGACCTTTACCGCCGGCAAGTACCTCACCGCTGAGTTTGAGCAAAATTCTTTTATAAACCGGTTGCATAATTAACACCGCCTCTTAAATAGTTATAGTTATTATATATTTTACTTTATTTAAGGCAAAGTGTAAAGCATTATTTCGCATTTTGTGCAAATTTTTGCCGGTATTATATATCTATTTTAACTCATCAGAGCGAGAAAAGTATAAATAAGGTGTTAATTATTTCAAAAATCTTGCTATTATTCTTATTGTATAGTATAATGAACGGGTATAATGTTTTGAACAGGTGACAAAATGAAAAATCTGATTTTAAGAAACACTCCCGAAATTGCAGACGTTTTTGAGTTGCGCGATATTGAAAGTGCCAATGGATTTGACACCTATGAAGTGTTCTGCGAAAACGGCAAAATAGTTATTTGCGGCAACTGCAAAATCAGCCAGGCAATGGGTTACTATGCGTATCTGAAAAAACACTGCGGTGTCAACCTTTCTCATTGCGGCAACAGAGAAATTTCGGTTTCCTCTGCTCCCCTTTTTGAAGGCAAGTTGACAAAGGTTATAAAACAAAAAAGACGTGCGTTTATGAATTACTGCACGCTGGGTTATTCATTCGCCTTCTGGAAATGGGACAAATGGGAAAAAGAAATTGGCTTTATGGCAATGAACGGCATCAATATGCCTCTTTCCGTTGTCGGCAGTGAAGCTGTCTGGTATTACACAATGCGTGATTTTACCTACAGCGAAACAGGTGCACTCTCATTTCTTTCAGGCCCTGCATTCTGGCCCTGGCAGCTGATGACAAACATCACCGGCTACTTCAGCCTCACCGACGTTAAATATATCGAAAGCCGTCTTGAGCTTGGCAAGCAGATTATTGACCGAGAAGTTGAGCTTGGAATGACACCCATTCAACAGGGTTTTGCAGGCACGGTACCTGCAACAATCACCAAGCTTTTCAACAAAGTGCGTCTGAGAATGGTGCCTTCATGGTGCAACTTCCCGATAACATATCAGCTTGACCCTACAGACCCGATTTTTAAAAAATTCGGCAAAGCCTTGCTTGAAAAACAGCGTCAGCTTTTCGGTGCTTATCATTACTATGCCTGCGATCCGTTCCACGAAAACGTACCCTCCATCAAAACGAGGGACTATCTCTGGAAGGTAGGCAGAGCAATTGACACAATGTATCAGGAATTCGATAAGGATTCCGTATGGGTTATGCAAAGCTGGTCTTTGAAGGAACAGATTGTCAAATCCGTTCCCAAAGAGAGACTTCTGATTCTCGACATCGACGGCACAAAGTACAAAGAGTTCGACAACTTCTGGGGATACGAATTTGTGCTTGGAAACATACACAATTTTGGCGACAGAAACACTCTGCACGGCAGTATTCAGGCACTTGCAGACAACGCATACGCTCAGATTGACTGTGAAAACTGCAGCGGCACAGGTTTGTTTATGGAAGGAATTTTCCAGAACCCTCTTTACTATGACCTTGCTTTCCATATGCTTACGGAAGACGGCGCAATCAACCTTGACGAATGGCTAAAGGACTATGCATACCGCCGTTACGGCAGCAAAGAAAAATGTCTTGTTGACGCTATGGTGCTTCTCAAAGACAGCTGCTACAGCGAAAATTGCACAGGAAGAGAAACGGGCTCTGCAATCTGTGCCCGTCCTGCAACAGACCTTCGCCACACAGCTCCCAACGATTTCAGAGAGCTTCGCTACGATAACAAGACCCTTTTCAAGGCTGCTGAACTGTTGCTCAGCGCAGAAAACGCAACCAAAGACGGCTTTGCATTTGACGCCTGTGACCTTGTCAGACAGGTTATGAGCAACTACGTTTCCAATCTTTACGATAAGGTTATGTACGGCTTCTATAACAAGGACGTAAGCATTTTTGAGCGTTCATCCAACGCATTTCTGAAGATATGCCTTGAGGTGGACGACCTTCTTCAGACCCGACCCGAACTGACACTCCACGAGCATCTCAAAGAGGCAAGAGAGTTGGCTTTTACAGAAAAAGACCAGCAGAATTTTGAACTCAACCTGCTTGCTATGGTTACGGTATGGGGCCCGATGGCTAATTCCGTTAACTATGATTATGCCTGGAAAGAATGGGGCGGTCTGATTAAAACATATTACGTCAAACGTTGGCAGAGTTTCTTTGAAAGACTTGCATATGAGTTCCCGAGAAGAGGCAAATTCTCAACAACCACAAGAAAGCAGCATTGCGAACGCAATATTTACAGAGGCAATCAGTTCTACAAAAGCTATGCCGAATTTGAGCGCAAATGGCTTTCAACTGCAAATCCTGATGAACCTACAGACGGAAACACGGTTGAAATGGCACGCAATATGCTTGAAAAATATAAGAGAGCAATTCTTGAAGATTGTTAATAACAATATGAACACCTTGATTAAAAGTCAAGGTGTTCTTTTTTTGCACATAACGAAAGCCCCCGACCGAAGTCGGGGGCCAATTAAATCAAGGGTTAATTATTCAGCAACTGCCTGTGTGATGGGACCGTGTGAATTCTGATCGATAACATCTGCTACACCATCGTTGTTGATATCAACTTCAACGAGTGTGTAGTGGCTCTGAATGAGCTGAACGTCTTCTATATCAACGCTGCCGTTATGTGTAACGTCTGCAGCCTCGAACTTAGCTTCGCCCATAAGAGCTGCTGTGTTCTCGTTCTTGTTGATGTAGATTGTAAGTGCAGCTGCGTCAGTACCGTCGATACGTGTGTCACCGTTAATGTCACCGTAAAGAACTGCGAAGTATCTGAATCTCAGATAGTTCTGGTAACGACCGTCAAGTCGTGCGTCAGTACCTGAACCACGTGATGCATTTGATCTTGAAACTGTGCTGTCGCCGCCAACTGCCATACCTGTAACCTTAAGACCAAGTGATTCGATAACAGCTTCTGCTGTGAGAGTACCGTCACCGAAACCTATGCCTTCCTTAAGGCCAAAGATGTGTGCATATTGGATCTGATCCTTATAAACTGTGGGAAGAATTGTTACGACTTCTTCCTGAGTGGGATCCTGGCTGAGGCTGGGATTTGAGAAGTAAACAAGGCTCTGGATAGCTTTGTTCAGGTTAGCAGCTGCAAGGTCGATTTCATCCTGATACTCTGAGTCGTAATTCTGCTTACTGCTGAGTACGTTATCGAATGAGCTGCCTTCAAAGTCTGTGTAAACAAGAGCGTCGGTGAGAGCTGTGCGGAGCTCTGTGAGACCGGACTGGATACCAAACTGAGGATCTGAAATGTAGGGATCGTTGAGGATTGATTCAGCCATTGAAACGAATGAGTCAATCTGTGCCCAGTCAGCGAAGCCTGTGAACTCAACAAGCTGCTGCCATGCTGTGAGAACACCTTCATATGCAGCTGTGAGCATTGACTGAGTGATACCTGAAGCAAGGATGTTACCATTCTTTGATGCTTCATAAACGTCTTCAGCAAAGTCATAAGCATTTCTGAACTTCTCATATGAAGTTGTTGTGTACATCTTAACAATTGAGGGGCTGCCGTCAGCGTTGAATACCTGCTTGCCGTTTTCGTCATATTCGAAACCGTAGTTTCTGCCCTTTGCGCCCATGTATGCGTCTTCTGTAAGATCAAGAACCCACTCAACCATTGTTGTTTCGGCTGTAAGAGCACGGCCGGCTTCTGCGCTTTCAAGTCTCCATGAGCACTCGTCAATTTCATTGTAGAGCTGCTGTCTGTTCTGATAGATTGCAGCTACGTACTTGTAATAGCCGTTTGAGATAGCAATATCCATCTCGTCTTCGTATGTGTCATTGCTGTTTATAGCTTTACGTGCGCGGTTTGCGATATCAGCTGCGTTGAGGTTGGGAGCAGCAGAGTGTGAATATACGGCGTTTGTGAAGGTCATGCTGCCGTCCTGGATAAGCTGGAACTTGGGTCTCTTAAGGAGGTAACCTGTTGTTCCGTTTGTCTGTTCATTACCATCTGTGATTTCGTACTCTTCGTATGTGAAACCGTTCTGAGCAAGCCATGTTGTGATTGTGTTGTAATGGTCTGCTGTAAGAGTGTTCCACTGAAGTGAACCGTTGTATTCACCGTCAGCATTAAGAGTAATATCGAAATCAACAGTGCCAAGGATGAGTCTTACGATCTTTTCTGTATCTTCAACAGAAAGTGTTACGTTCTGTTCGGGATCAAAACCTGCTTCAACAGCCATTGCGAGCTGCTCGAAGTTGTTGGTTGAGAACTGATCAGTTGTGTAACCTGTTACAACCTGACCCGTTGTGGGATTGATAAAGCCTTCAAATGTACCTGAACCGACTGCCTGGCTTCTTGTTGCAACTGCCTTATCAACGTCATAGTAGTAAAACTTGTTTGCATTTCTTGTGTAGTAGGGGTACATTGTATTCTTGGGAATTGAAGGATCGCCGTCTACGGGATAACCGGGATCTGTTACGTTACCATCACCATCAGTTGTCTCTGCTACATAATCACCGTCTGTATCCGACATAACACTTCTGCCGTCGCCGTTGGTATCAAGAAGGTCTCTTGACTTGAGCTGTGACTCAACGTAGAACATATACCATGCACCGTATGCATCGCCGAGTTCATCAACGAAACCGTCGTAAGAGCTGATGAATGATTCAGCATTGTCTCTTGCATCTTTTTCGTTGTTGTAGTAGTAACCTGCAGGACCGAAGTCTTCGTATGCGAAGAATCTGTAGTCATCATCGTAAGTTACGAAGGGTTTTTCTGCTGTTCTTGATGTGAGCTGTGCATATCTGAAGCCTGAATATTCGTTGTATGCACGGCCGTCGCTGTCAGTCTTGGGTGTAACTGTACCTGCTGAAGAGAGGTAATCTGTTGAGAAATAAACTGTGTATGTGTATGTTCTTTCTTCCTCGGGAAGAGTTTCATCCACACATTCAGTCTTATAGTATGACTTCTTGAGCTTTTCAACAATTTCCTTTGCTTCCTGAAGGCTGCCGTATGTGCCGAAGACAGTACCGTTGCTGAGAAGAACGTCAGTTCTTACGCCGTCTTCATTCTTAAGAACGCTTGCCTTGTTGTTTGTTGCTGCTTCTGCATCTTCTTCATTGGTGAACACCTTAACTGCATAAGCGTTTGTGTCTTCATAAAGGTCTGCAACGTAATCCTTAAGATTATCAATGCTGTAAGTTGACATTGTTCTGCCGTTAGCGGTCAGATAGTCAGTGTCGAAGGGTCTTGAGTAGCTTGATGAAACAACGAGGGGAAGAATTGTGCTGAGAAGAGGATTCTTGTACTTGTTAAGGAAATCAAGCAAGTTCCAGATCATCTTGGGAAGACCTGAATCTGAGCTTGAGCAGTCAAGAATCTGGTTAAGAGTTGAATATGATGTTGTGTTATTACCAGTAACAACGTTTGTTCTGCCTGAAGGCTCGAGAATTGCGTTGTCGTTGAATACAAGAGCAAGAACACGGTCGATAATGTTAAGAAGAACCTGAGTTACGGACTTGTTAAGCTCTGCTTCGGGATCAAGGTTAACTGAGAAGAGTCCGAGAATACCCTGAATGTTAAAGTTGATGAGGTTGCCGAAGAGCCATTCGTTGAAGAGCTGAGATGAACCGTTAAGTTCGGGCAACCATGATGCAGGAAGAAGTTTGAAAAGGGTGTTGTCAATAAGTTCGTAAACAACGTCCCAGTTAGCTGTTGCCTTAACCGTTCTCTTGCCGAAGTCATCGTAAACTGAGTTAACAGTTGTTGTAAGGATGTCTGAGAAGAGACCCTTTGCTGAGTAAGTTGATGAACCTGAAGTACCGTCGACGTCAACAACTACAGCTTCAAACTTCTTTGATGAAGCGTTCCACTGACCGATGAATGCGGGCATATACTGGTCAAGAGCCCAGATAAGGAATTCACAAGCAAAACGCTCAAGAGATGTGTCTGTTGAGAACTTGTGAGCGTCAGCCTTGAAGTGGAAAACGCCGTTAAGTCTGTCAGCAGCGAATGAGCAGAGGATTGTGAGAGCAGCTGAAGGAATTTCAACGTTTCTGTTCTCAACAACTGTGCCTGAAATATTCTTGATGGGGATAGTCTTGAACGTTGTGTAGGGAAGAGCTTCAACAACAGTACCGTCACCAAGAGTAATTGATGATGAAAGTGAACCTGAAGTTACAAGCTCGTGGTAAGCATCAAGACGCTCGTAGTAGTTGTTCTCGGGAACGATGGGAGCTGCGATAGCTGCAACACCGTAAGCAAGAACTGAGGGGATGTCTGTTGTCCACTCGGGGAAGTAGCAACCGTCAACCATATCGTTGAAAGCAAGCTTGATGATATTAGCGAATACCATCTTTGTTGTGATAACGTAGTTAGGTCTGATAAGGTCGCCGTTGATGTCGCCGTTACCGTTAGCATCCTTGAGGTTAACTGCTGATTTGTCGTCAAGGTAGCAATATGCAACGGGAGTTGAAACACCGTCTGAATCTACAACGAAGTCAACGGGATAGACAACTTCGTTTGTTTCGTATGTTACGTAAGTCTGAGTAACCTTTGAATCGTCGAGTGAGCTTACGAGATTGAAGTTTTCGTCGATGTACCAGCTTTCGTTAAGAGCATCGGGTGTGTATGCAAGATGTTCTGAACTTGCAAAGAGACCGAGGCTGGGAAGAAGGTTGATAAGAAGACGAGCAACGTCGTTAAGAAGTGACATGAAGTTATCCTGAATGTGGATACCTGTGTAGTCAATAAGGATGAAAGCATCAAGTGCGGGGAATGTGCCGGTTTCCTTATCACCTACAAGGAGCCAGTTGATAAGCTTTGTGAGCTTGGGAAGAGGATATGTGTTCTCTTCTTCTGTGAATGTGATCTTGGGAGCACCGTTGGCGGTAAGAAGACCTTCAACTGCGCCGATGATGATTGAGAACATTTCATCCTGAAGGATAGCGGGGTCACCCTTGGGGAATTCTTCTGTGATTTCAATTTCAAGAAGATCGATAAGGAGATCGTAAACAATGTCATAAAGCATACCGCCCATAAGAGCATTGATTACGTTGTTAACGAGCTGATAGAAGCTCATTGTTGTTGTTTCTTTTGTTCCGTCCTTATCTCTGTCAACCTCAATTGTTCTGTTGTCAATTGAAGCGCCGCCGGGCTGATCTGCAAGAGCGGGCATAAGGGGCTCTGCGTTAACGCCGAGCATTGAAGTTGCACCGCTTGCTGCGTCTGTGCCTGTACCGTAGATAAGAGCCCAGTCAATCAGCTTCTGTACCCAGTTGTCAAGAGTGGTGCCTTCGGGAGCAGCAGTTGCTGATGAGTCGATGAGCAAATTGTAGATAAGGTCACGGATAAGTTTGTTAGTGTTGATAGCATTATTGACACCTGCCTGGCTACCCCAGGTGATGCCAACGGGAAGAAGGTCGCCGAGCATATCGCCGAGAAGACCCTTGAGGATTGAACCGAAGTCAAATGTACCGTCAAGAACAGAGCGAAGCATAACCTTCTGGTTGGTGATCCAGAGAACGAGCATTTCAAGAACAGCTGTGTCCTTTGAAGTACCGTTGTTTCTCAGGATTGAGTCGTTAAGACCTGTTGCCTGAAGGCCGTTGTCCTGGATGATATCACCGAGAACACCGAGGAAGTTAGCGATATTTGCAAGACCACCGGAGTTCAGACAGTCGAAAACACCGGCAAGTGATCTGATAAGACCGTCAACTGAACGAAGGTCGATTGCTTCCTCGCCGTTTTCGTCGTATGCGCCGTGATTTCCAAGGAACTTGTCGAGGTTAAGCATGATGTTACTTGTGAAAATGTTAACACCGATGTCTGCAAGTTCATTCAAATCACTACAAGTAAGGACAATCTGAGCGTCATTGAGCATATCATCGATCATGTCGAGAACCCAGGTTGCGCCCTGATCGTAGGAGAAGTAGTACTTCTCACCGCCCGTTAAGGTTGCAACGTGGTAGTCTTCAGCTTCGCTGAGGTAAGCATATGAGGATATGCTTGCTGAGCCGAAGAGCATGAGTGCAGCCAAAAGGACAGCCAAGAGTCTTTTTGCCTTTTTCATAGTTTTGCACCTCCATAAAAATGAACGCTTTCGCGCCGAAGCCCCTGCAAAGTAAGGCTTCTTATTTGCGGGCATTGTAAAAATGCCTCAATTTACAATAATTACTTTATAAAGGAGTTGTTGCGGACTCCGTGCAGAAAGTTTAATTTTTTGTAAACAAATTATGAACAAATTGTTAACTTTACGTTTTTTTGTTTATGTTAAACAAACGATTTCGTTACTATTTGTTCACAATTTACAAAACATTGGGAATTTGTGGGATTTTTAAAATTGAACACAATATCGTGTTTTTGTTTGTTTTTAAAAAGCGCCTTTTCGTAAAAACCACTTGCAAAAGCAGTTTTAATTCATAACAAGCAATCAGAAACGTGTGCCTTTACGGGCAATTTGCGATTCAATTCCGCAGACACAAAACAAGATAACGCAAATTGAAAAGGACAGCCGCAAGGGCTGTCCCTACAAGATTTTATCAATCATTCGCAATGGAAATAAGCTCTCGAAGGTCCGAAATCACCCTTGCATCGGCAGCATAAAGCCTCTCTCTGTTTTCGTGACCGCTCGTGATAAGCACACAATCTGCACCCAATTCTGCCGCCATTTCTGCATCGTGCTCAAGGTCTCCGACCACAAGAACGCGGCACTCATCGCTCTTTGCGAGATAATCAACCGCCCTTTCAATCTTTGAGCCTGCATAAAAATCCGACGCACCGAGCACCGCGTCAAAGCGTTCAAATATTCCGTATTTTTTTACGTTGGCGTGCAGCTGCTCATTATTGGATGAGGAAACAATAGCCTGCTTCACTCCCATTGAGGCAAAATAATCCAGCACTTCAACAGCATTTTCCGTCAGGCCGCAATCACAAAGATGATTGAGATAGCCATTATTATATTGTTTTATAATAACAGAATAGTCCTCGTTGGCAAGGTCAAACACCTTTTCGTAAAACTTGACAATGGGAACACCGATACAATCCCTGTAATATTCAACACCGATCGGCGGTTTGCCCCTCATTGCAAGCATATCGTTGACACTTGCAAGCGATGCGCTGATATCGTTGAGCAAGGTGCCGTTCCAATCCCAGATTACGTGAGTGTATTTCATTGAATGTCCTCCGCTTTGGGGGAAATTAAACCGCTGTCGGAAATCGAAACCTTCTGCGGCTCAAAACCCTCCACCCTGTCAAAAAGCGCACGGCTCTCTGCAGGATCAACAAGCATACGGGTTTCGCAATTCTTCTGCTCAAGAGGAACAAGAATGGTTTCCATATTCATTTCGCTGTCAATTTTAAGCGTAATAACACAGGAATCCAGACTCTTGCTGTTGAACCAGAAATTGCCTACGCTGTAGATAATGGGAACGTCATTATAGAAATCCATACCCTGCAGGCAATGAGGATGACCGCCGATAACGGCATCAACACCTGCATCAATATATTCACGTGCCATTGTTATCTGATCTGCGTCAAGCTTTGTTGTGTTTTCCGTACCCCAATGCACGTAGGCAACAAGGATATCGCATTGAGCATCAGCAACCCTGATTGCCTCAAGGAACTTTGTGCTGTCGTAAGTACCCATTACACCAAGTGTATTTTCATCCGCAACAGGAGTAAATCTCACCTTTTCAGCGCTGCTTGCGGCAATAATGCCAACCTTGATACCGTTAACAATAAAATAATAAGCCTTTGATGCTTCCTCAAGATTCATACCTGCGCCGATATGAGGAATACCTGCAATATCAAGATTTGCAATGGTGTCCTCAAAACCTACCTGACCGTAGTCATAAACGTGGTTATTGGCAAGTGACACAATGTCAACACCCATCTGCTTGAAAAGCTGAAGTCTGTCAGGGTGCACCTGGAAAGTCCAGGTTTTGTTAGGCGTGGGTGTGCCTCTTTCGCCAACGGTGAACTCATTGTTGATAAGGAACACGTCGGATGCCTTGAGATAATCCACAACGGCAGTATCAATACAGTTAAGCACTCCGCCCATTTCACTTGCGTGCACCATCGGTCTGAAATCAGGGTCAAAAAGAATATCTCCGACAAAAGAAACCGTGAAGGAATCCTTGCCGTTTGAACCGAAATCAGATATATTCGCCGCATCAACGTTGCCTGCAAGCATATCGGATATTACGTGACGGGAATATCCCGTTACCTGAAGCCAAAGCTTCTCGGTATACGTGCCGTCTTCAAGTGCGCCGACAATCTGCTCCGCTTTTTCCTCGCCCATTGATTCAAGGAAAACCGCCGTCATCTCAACTCCCGTTTCGGATTTGATGCGCTCGGCAGCCTCAACAAAATCAAAGGCTTCTGCCTGCGCCTGAATATGAGCAATATAACTGTCGCTCACTTTCACCTTGCAGGACGTAAGCAGACACATAACCAATGATACTACTATAAGTGTATATATTTTTCTTTTCATTATATTCCACCCAACATTTCACGCAGTTCAATGATTTCTGTAAGTTCAAGGCTGACAGCCTTGAGATATTCAAGAATTTTCTCATCTCGGACAAGATAAAGCGCAGCCTTGCGCACTTCCTTTATAAATGACGGGTCAAGAGGCTTCTGCTCCCTTGCGATGGGACACATTCCTGCTCTGGGGTCATAGATGATTTCTATTTTAACCTTGCCGTCATCCTCCGTCACCAACGGAAAAAGCGGAAAAATACGGCAAGCAAGAGGTCTTTCCGCTCTGTTGCATTCACCCGAGCACACAACCATCGGATATCCGTAGTTGCCCTCGGTTTCGCAAATTTCAAAGCCCTCTTTGCCCTCAAAAAGTTCTACTTCGTAAGGGAAAAGCCACATTCCCTGACTGTCACCCCTGCAGCAAAGTTCGTCACAGAGTCTGCCGCAATTGTAAAAGCCAAGGGGCGTTTTATGATAAAGTCGCTCATACGCTTCACGCAGAGCAGGATTATTAATTTTCATCAAAGTGTAAGCATCCTTTCTGCAAAAGCCTGAAGAGAAAAATCGCAAAGAGTTTTTGGATGGTCAAGATATTCACGGATAAGCTCCTTGACGGCTTCCTTGCCCGACTCCGATTTATCGGCAAACAAACCTGTTGCCGTTACAAGTAATTTATAAGCAATATGCTGCTTTTTCGCCCAGGGAGCAAGCTCCTTGAATACAGGATCTTCAGAATCTCTGATATGCACAATGCATTTTGCCAACTTGACAAGATAATCTGCCATAACACGCCTTGCACCGTCCGTGTCGCCACCGAAATACATCTGCTGGGCATCGTTGAGAGCAACGTTCAGCATAGGCGAATTTTCAACCTTAAGGCAGGAAATAAGCAAATTATCATAGAAAGGCATAAGGGTTTCCGCATCTTTGCCGTGCGCCAATTCGATAGCCTTTTTCCACGAAGAAAAGCCGTCGTAGGCAACGGGATTCCAGAGATAATCGGAAACGGTAAGCAAAGGAATTCTGCTCGACAAGCAATATTCCATCGCATTGGATATAATGCCTTCGGAATAGCGATACAAATCAGGGTCTCTGCCGTTTATGTAGCCCATATGCATCTCATTCTGCATTTCTGCGTCATTCACGGGGAAGTTATCCCAATAAAGAGGCTTGCGGTTTGTTGAATTTTCAAATATAACCGCTTCTCTGACTGTGATTTCCTGAGAACAGATATTGTGACCTGTCCAGAAAATTTTAATTGATCCGTCAAGACCTTTTCCCAGCTTTGAGATGTAATATTCATCTCCGTTGCCATGATACTGCAACGGACAAACCGTCAGGCGACATTCCGGATTGAGTTGTTTGAGATAATCGTAAAATTTGTTTGAAATATGGATATGAGCATTGACCGCTTCGGAGGCAAAAGCCTTTTTATCCTCGTCAAAATAGAGGTTATCGGGGATATCGTCAAGAAGAAGTCCGAAATTACGCACACCAATACTGTAAAGTTGTTCAGCTTTACGAGAGAGCTTTGAAAAATCGGCTTCAGAAGAGTATTTCATACTGAGTCCGGGCGCAATACAGAAGTAAAAATCAACAAATTTTTCATTGCATGTTTTCAAGAGTTGCGAAAGTTCCCAGAGTTCTTTATCAGGATATAATTCATCCCATTTATCTCGGTGATAAGGATCATCTTTCGGGGCATAATAATGAGTGTTCATACCGAAAAATGACAGTAAGCCAAGCATATCTATGCGCTGCTCAAAATTCCACGGAGTGCCGTAAAATCCTTCTATATAGCCTCTTTGAGCAAACAGAGGGTAGTCCTCAACCTCTCCGACAAAGAATTCTTTGTCCCACCTCATCTGCGCGATTCTGTTAATCGCACGGTAAAGACTTTTTTTGCCCGAAACCGTTATGGTAATATGCATTCCGCCGTCGCGTTTTTCTCCCTTTATGATGAACTTTTCATCAGTTATTCTGCGGGCTTCTTCGATGTATTCGGTACGACGTGAATTTTCTTTTACGACATCTATGTAAAGTATGTCACCTTTACAGTCTGCCCACGAAATAATTGCTTCATCCTTGTTCAAAGAGTCGCATTCATAGCCGCTGTAAACGATTTTTACAGGTGCAAAATCAACCCATTCCGAGACTTTCGTTTTTTGGAAGGCAGGATAAATCATAATGCCTTAATCTCCTTGATATATTTTTTTACGTAAGCGTCGTTTATCGCATCGCCGCCGTCAACGTTGCTGCTTGAGAATACCTCAGGCACGTAGCCGTCGGCAACCATCATTTCAACCGCACGGGCTTCAATTGCATTGAGAATTGCAGCACCTGCTGCTGTTGAAGTGGGTGCAACGTTTCTGCCGATTTCTTTGATTTCCATCGATGCGTCGCCCATACAGCCGCAGTTGTCAATAACAATTGTGCCAAGCTCATAAAGCTTTTTGCCACTTGAATGCCTTGATTTGCCCTGCAAGGTATGCTCCATATTGGTAATGACAACCGTCTTGACTCCCCTGCTCTGTGCAATAAGCGCAAGATCAATGGCAACGCCGTTTCTGCCTGAATTTGAGAAAAGGAAAAGTATATCCGAATCTTTTATGTCATGCATATCAAAGAGAATTTCACCGTATCCCTCAAGACGCTCAAGCGCCGTGCTCTTTGAAGCACTCTCGTGAAGCATAAGCCCTGTTTCAAGAATGGGGTTAACGTTTACAAGACCGCCTGCACGGTAAAAAATCTCCTCTGCAAGCATATGGGAATGTCCCGTACCGAAAGTATGTATTCTTCCGCCGTTTTCAAGGGTATCCGCAACGGCTCTTGATGCCTTTTCTATATTTTCTCCCTGCTCTGTTGTTATTCGGGTAAGTATTCTGTGAAGATTCTCAAAATATTCAAACGCTTTTGACATAACGCAGCCTCCGAAAAAGTTATTTATTTCATTTTACTCGGTATCGCGCAAAATATCAAGTTTTTTACGAAATTACTTTATTTTTATTACCTCTTATGCTATAATCAACTAAATCCGAAACGAAAGGTGTTCATTTATGAAACGACAAAGCGGTATTCTGATGCATATTTCCTCACTTTACGGCGATTATTCAATCGGCACGTTCGGAAAAAGTGCATTTGAATTTATAGATTTTATCAAGGACTCAGGTTTTTCCGTGTGGCAGGTGCTGCCTTTCACGGTGACTGATGAATATAATTCACCCTACAAATCTTTCTCCGCATTCGGCGGCAACCCATATTTCATTGACCCCGAAATTCTTTGCAAAAACGGTCTTATATCAGAATCAGACCTTGAAAACTGCAAACAGGCAACTCCTTATTCGTGCGAGTTTGAAAGATTGGGCAAAGAGCGTCTGAAGCTTTTGAGAAAAGCTTTTCTCAATTCAAAGAATGCAGCGGAAATCAACGATTTCATTTCTGCTCACCCCAGACTTGAAGCATTCTGCCGATTTATGACCCTCCGTGACCAAAACGGCGGCAAGCCCTGGCAGGAATGGGAATGCGATGAAGTAACCGACGCAGAAACTCTCGGTATGTGGAAATTCATTCAGTATGAATTTTTCAGACAATGGTACGCAGTCAAAGAATATGCAAACTCAAAAGGAGTAAGCATAATAGGCGATATTCCCATTTACGTTTCCGACGACAGTTGTGACGTCTGGGAAAACCGCAACCTCTTTCAGATTGACGAAAAAGGTTATCCCTCAAGAGTTGCAGGTGTGCCTCCCGATTATTTTGCAGAAGACGGTCAGCTCTGGGGCAATCCCCTTTACGATTGGGATGAAATGGGGAAAGACGGGTACGGTTGGTGGAAAGAAAGAATAAGCCACGCTCTTGAAATGTTTGACGGAGTAAGAATCGACCATTTCAGAGCAATTGAAGCATATTGGTCCGTTGATGCAAACGAAAAAACCGCCAAAAACGGTGTCTGGATAAAAGGTCCCGGCATTGACCTTATAAACGCAATCAAGGAAGGGCACGAAGATAAGCTGATTATCGCCGAAGATCTGGGCGACATCACAGATGAAGTCCGTGAGCTTGTTGAAGAAAGCGGATTCCCCGGAATGAGAGTTTTTCAGTTCGGTTTCCTTGATGACGGTGACAGCATTCATATGCCTCACAACTATATCAAAAACTGCGTTGCCTATTCGGGCACTCACGACAACAACACTCTTTTCAGCTATCTTTGGGAAAGCGACGATGCAGTGCGCAGACGCACCCTTGATTACTGCGGCTTCGGTGGCGGTGACTGGGGCGGTGCAACACCTCTTCTCCTGAGGGCGGTGTTTGCAAGCGTCAGCGATCTTGCAATTATTCCCATTCAAGATTTTCTTATGTACGGTTCAGACACAAGAATAAACACACCCGGTGTTGCAAGCGGAAACTGGAGCTACAGATTAACCAAGGAACAGCTTGACCGTGCAGACATTGAATTTTTCAAATCACTTAACAAGATATACAGAAGGTAAACTATGAAGAATTTTTTTAATTTCAGCGAAAGAATAAAATCGGCAAGCGATGCCGCTCTCGAAAAAGCAAAAACAAAATTTGATGAGATTGATGCAATTGCGGAATATAACCAGCAAAAGGTACTTTCCGCTTTCATAAACAACAGAGTCAGCGAAACCGACTTTTCGGGCTCAACAGGCTACGGCTACGGAGACTCGGGCAGAGAAAAGCTTGACAGAATCTATGCCGATATTTTCGGCGCGGAAGATGCAATTGTGCGCCACACGTTCACCTGCGGCACTCACACACTTGCGGTTGCGCTTTTCGGAGTTCTCCGTCCCGGCGACACAATGCTCTGCGTAACAGGCACTCCGTACGACACAATCCACAGCGTTATCGGTCTCAGTGGCAACGGTATGGGTTCACTTAAGGATTTCGGTGTTAAATATGAGCAGGTTGACCTTGACTCAAAGGGTTTGCCCGATATGGCAGCCATTGAAAAGGCACTTGAAACGAATCCGAAAATGGTTTACATCCAGCGCTCAAGAGGCTACAGCCTGCGCCACAGTCTTTCCGTTGCGGAAATCGGTGAAATCGCACAGCTTGTTCATTCAAAATGTGATGCGGTTGTTATGGTTGACAACTGCTACGGAGAACTTGTTGAGAGAATCGAGCCTACAGACGTCGGTGCAGACCTTATGGCAGGCTCCCTCATAAAAAACGCAGGCGGTTCGATTGCAAGAACCGGCGGCTACATAGCAGGCAGGGCTGACCTTGTTGAACTTTGTGCATACAGAGCAACGACTCCCGGTCTGGGCAAAGAAGTTGGCTGCACACTGGGTGAAAACAGGAATATGTTTATGGGCATATTCCACGCTCCTCACGTTGTCGGTGAAAGTCTTAAAGCTGCTGTTTTTGCTGCGTCACTTTTCGAAAACTTCGATTTCAGGGTAACACCTGCAAGCGACGAAAGCCGTCACGATATCATTCAGGCTCTTTGCCTTGAAAATCCCGACAGACTCGTTGAATTCTGCCGCGGAATTCAGAGCGGTGCTCCCGTGGATTCATACGTTACACCCGAGCCCTGGGATATGCCCGGCTACGACAGCAAAGTTATTATGGCTGCAGGTGCGTTCATTCTCGGCTCATCCATTGAGCTTTCCGCTGATGCCCCCCTCCGCGAGCCTTTTGCGGTATGGATGCAGGGCGGCATTAACTTCCATTCTGCAAAAACTGCAATTATGCTTGCAGCTCAGGGTCTTGCAGAGAAAGGACTGATATAGTTGGAATACAACGGCATTACCCGTGAAGCTCTGTTTATGCTTGCGGATAACAGATTCAGGGATTCAAAAGCATATTACGACGAGCACAAAGATGAGATAAAAGACAAAGTCACAACACCTATGCGACAAATCGCAGGAATCATAGGCGAAGAATTGCTCTCTCTCGATCCTATGATGAATACAATTCCGACAAAAATGGTTTCCCGTGTACGCAGAGACACACGCTACACCAAAGACAAGCATCTCTACCGTGAAAATATGTGGATAATGTTTATGCGACCCAAACGTGAATGGCAGGGCTATCCTTGTATGTGGTTTGAGGTCACTCCCCGTGAGTATTCGATGGGCGTGGGATTTTACGGCGATGAGGCAGGCTTGTTGGAGACGTTCAGAAAAAATCTCCGCGAAAAGCCCGAGGAATTTGCCGAAGCGGCAGGTTTGTGCAAAAAAGCGGGCTCAACTTTTTTCAGCAGAAAATACAAAAGACCTTTTGCAGGTTGTCCCGAAGGTCTTGAAGAATACTACAACGCAAAAGACGTTGGATTCATCACCTTCCCCGGTCAGCTTGAAGACCTTGAAGATGATAAAATCATTGAAATAATCAGAGGAACTTTCAAAGCATTTTCACCGATGTATAAATTTTTGCTCAGCGTTTCAGACGAATATTTTTCAAAGGGAGAATGAGAATGGATTATTCAAATTTCAAAAGCGGCAGCGACATAAGAGGCTATGCTCTCGGTGACGAAAACACTCCGCTTTTTATGAATGATGAAATGATAATGCGCTGCTCAACTGCATTTTATCTTTGGCTGAAAGAAAAATCAGGAAAAGAAGAATTGACCATTTCCGTTGGCCACGACAGCAGGCTTTCTGCAGAGAGAATCAAAAATGCCGTTATCAGATCACTTGTGTCAAACGGTGCAAACGTTGCAGATTGCGGCTTAAGCTCAACTCCTGCAATGTTTATGACAACCGTTGATATTGGATGTGACGGTGCGATTCAGATTACCGCAAGCCACCATCCCAAAGACAGAAACGGGCTGAAGTTTTTCACCCGTGACGGCGGTCTTGACGGCACGGATATTGCGGATATCCTCAAAGCCGCCGCAGAAACCGAAAATCCTCTCGGTCAGAAACAAGGCGTATGCAACCAAGTGCCGTTTATGAAACGCTACGCAGAAATACTGCGCAATATGATAATCGACGGTGTCAACAGCGCAACAAACCGCAATAAACCCCTCGAGGGAATGAAAATTGTTGTTGATGCAGGCAACGGTGCAGGCGGATTTTATGCCACGGACGTGCTTGAACCATTAGGTGCGGATATTTCGGGCAGCATTTACCTTGAGCCCGACGGAAACTTCCCCAATCACGCACCAAACCCCGAAAACGCAGATGCAATGAAATGCATTTCAAAGGCAACGGCAGAATCGGGTGCTGATTTCGGTGTTATATTCGACACCGACGTTGACAGAGCGGCTTGCGTAGGCAAAGGAGGCTTTGAAATCAACAGAAACCGACTTGTTGCTCTTGCATCAAAAATCGCCCTTGCAAATTGCAAAGGCGGCACAATAGTTACAGACAGCGTAACCTCCGACGGACTTGCGGAATTCATCGTCCGAAACGGCGGCAAACATCTGCGATTCAAAAGAGGATACAGAAACGTTATCAACAAACAGATTGAGCTGACAAATCAGGGCATCCCCTGCCCCCTTGCAATGGAAACGTCAGGTCACGCCGCATTTGCAGAAAATTATTTTCTTGATGACGGTGCTTACCTGATAACGAAGCTGATTATCGAGGCTGCCGCACTTGCAAAACAAGGCAAAAGCCTTGAAAATCTTATAGACAGCCTCAAAGAAGCTGAAGAAGAAAAAGAACTTCGTTTCAGAATTCTTTGCGAGGATTTCCGACCCGAAGGCGAAAAAATCATTAAGCTTTTTGAGAGTGCAGCAAAAAGCCATACAGGCTGGACAGTCTGCAACGATAATTACGAGGGCATCCGTATCAACGCTGACTCATCCTGCGGAAACGGATGGTTTCTCATCCGTCTGAGTGTGCACGATCCGATTATTGTGCTCAACGCAGAAAGCAATGAATCAGACGGAATAATGAAGATATGCAAAGACGTTGCAAACGTTCTTTTGAAAGCCGAAAACCTTGAACTGCTTGATATTTCAGCATTGACTGATTTGACAAAATAAATTAAAGGAGAAAATTAAAATGATCGACCAAATTATTTCCGCATTTTTTGCACTTGTAACAGCGATTCTCACCCTGTTTTACACTCCCACACCCGTCACAAACATCAACCCCGCTGAAATTCCAGAGGTAAACAAGACTCAGGACGTAACAGTTATGAGCTACAACGTTTACTACAAGTTTGCTGAAGACAGAGTAAAAAACGTTGTTCAGAACATCAAAAACCACAATCCCGATTCTTTCGGTCTGCAGGAAGCAACTCCCGAATGGATTGACGCAGTTGCAGCCGCAATGCCCGACTATGCTTATATCGGTGTGGGAAGAAACATTGACGGAAGCGGTGAAGCAAGCCCTGTTTTCTATAAAAAGGACAAGTATGATCTCGTTGATTCAGGCACTTTCTTCCTTTCCAAAACCCCCGACAGACCCTCAAGAGGCTGGGATGCAATGTTCAACAGACTTTGCACATACGTTGTTCTGAGAGACAAGACAACAAATTTCTACTACGCTCATTTTAACGCACACTTTGACCATATGGGTGTTATTGCAAGACTTGAATCAGTTGCAGTTGTAACTGACAAAATTTCAAGAATCTGCAACACGTTCCCCGTTATTTTCACAGGTGACCTTAACGACTATGAAGACGGAGATATGTATAACAGAGTTCTTGAATCAGGTCTGCGTGACACAAAACGCCTTGCCGAAACCGCTGATGACAAACCTACATACCACGGTTACAGCGACCTTGTTACAAAAGCAAAGCCCATTGACTTTATTTTTGTAAGTGAGATGGCAACAAACGTCAAGACATACAAAGTTGACACAACAACGTATGACGGTGAATACGCATCCGACCATCATCCCGTAATATCCGAAATAACACTTTACAACAGCTGAAAGGAGCAGTAAAAATGCTTTTCAAATTCGGACAAATTGTAGTTTCTGTTCTCATTGCAATTTCATCACTTTTCACGGTGCAGATACCTCAGACACCCATTGAAACAGACCTTCCCCTTGTTGACGTCACCCCCAACCCCATTGCAGATTCCGCTCTTGAGCAGGACGTTACGGTTATGACGTTCAACGTTAAAATCACAGGCGACGGTCTTCAGTCAAACGAAAAAAGACTGCCTAAAATCGTCAAAGTAATCCGCGACTATATGCCCGATTCATTCGGTTTGCAGGAAGCAGACAAGGAATGGGTTGAAAATATTGCCGCTGAAATGCCCGAATATGCACACATCGAAAGATACAGAGACGACGGCGTTGAACTTGGCGAATCCAGCGCAATATTCTATCTCAAAGACAAGTACGAACTTGTTGAATCAGGTCATTTCTGGCTTTCAGAAACTCCCGATGAGCCTTCATTCGGCTGGGATGCCGCTTGTCAGAGAATCACCAGCTGGGCAATTCTCAAAGACAAAACAACAGGCTTTACATATGCTCACTTCAACACTCATCTTGACCACGTCGGTGACAAGGCTCAGGCTGAATCAGTTGCGCTCATCAGCGCAAAGATTGCGGATATTGCTCCCGACATCCCCGTTGTGCTTACAGGTGACTTCAACCTCCGTGAAGGCTCAGGCAACTACGTAAATCTCCTTGCCTGCGGTCTTAACGACACAAAATATCTTGCAGAAGAATATGACGACTGCGCAACTTATCACGACTTCAATCCCTTTGTTTTCAACACAAAGCCCATTGACTACATTTTTGTTAACGACTACGTTTCATCGGTCAAATCCAGCAAGGTCGACTCAAGAACAGTAGGTCTTATCTATCCTTCAGACCATTTCCCCATTATTGTTGAAATGACACTTTTTAACGGAGGCACAAAATAATGTACAGAGTATTGACATTCAACCTGCTTTGCGCAGGTAAAGGCGAAAGAAAATGGGAAAACCGAGTTCCCAAAGTTGTAAAAATCATCAAAGAAGCCAACCCCGATTCATTCGGTGTTCAGGAAGCTCATTGGGAATGGATGCAGGCACTCATTGAAAATCTGCCCGAATACGATTACGTAGGTGTCGGCAGAGAAGACGGCGATAAAGACGGTGAATTTGCTGCCGTTTTCTATAAGAAGGACAAGTTCACCGCAAGCGAAAGCGGTAACTTCTGGATTTCCGAAACTCCCGAAATCCCCTCAATCAGCTGGGATTCAGCCTGCACAAGAATGGCAACGTTCGTTAAACTGACAGACAAAGAAAACGGCAAGGCTTACGTTCATTTCAACACTCATCTTGACCACGTTGGCAGAATTGCACAGATAAACGGTGCGAAAATGATTCAGGAAAAAGCCGCATCATTCGGAGGTGCACCTGTTGTCTGCACAGGCGATTTCAACGTTTTCCAGGATTCCGATTGCTACAACACTATGGTAAGCGGCAATATGAAAGATGCAAGAAAGCTTGCACCCGACAGCGATGAATGCTACACATTCCACGGCTTCAGACCCGAAGAAATCCAATCAAGAATTGACTTTGTTTTTGTTGACGAAGCAACCGTTAAGCCCCTCAGATTCAAGGTTATAAACAAAATGGTTGACGGCGATTTCTACTCCGACCACAACGCTGCATACGCAGACATTGAACTGATATAAACAAAAACGGACTTTCTCGCATATGTGAGAAAGTCCGTTGATTTTTTATTCGCCTATCATTACCTTGCCAAGCTTGATGTTGAAAACAAAATCTTTCTTTGTTCCGTTTTCATCAATGACAATCTTGATAACGTCAGGATTAAGACGCTCTGCCGAAACAATCTTTTCGTCAGTTTTCTTGAGATATTTCTTAAGCATTGTCATCTGGTCTGCATCATAATCCCCTGCATTGTCGGAAACGAAAAGAACGTTACCGCAAAGGTTATTGATTCTTGCAAGAAGCTTCTTCTGCTCAAGAGTGAACTTGAGGTTATCGTTTCTCAGGAAAAAAACGTCGGGGTCATTCATAAATACTCTGCCGTTAAGGTGACGGCGGAAGATTGAGTTGTTGATTGCGCTCTGTGCGCTGAGCATTTCGTTTGAAACGTGAATGTGGTTATAAATCTTGCCCTTGTATGTAAGGTCAACGTCACAGCTGATTCGGCAAGCATCGCAAACACCGATTGCAGCACTCATGGGAATACCGCAGCCGAGAAGAAGCTTGTCGCCAACGCATTCTCTGAGGAACTGCATTGCTTCGTACATAATTTCACCGCGGCACTTGCCGTTTCTGGGAATTACGCATTCGCTGTAAAGGAAGTCAAGCTTAACCATATCGTAGCCCCAATCATTGAGGACCACGTCAAACACTTTCTTGATGTATGCTCTTGCTTCTTCATTGTAAATATCAAGAGTATATGCGCCGCCCCAAGCAATACAGCCGAGCTGGGGTTTGCCATTCTCTTTGATAAGCCAATCGGGATGCTCTTTGGCAACTCGTGAAACCTTCTGACAGCTGAAAGGTGCAATCCAGATACCTGCCTTATAACCCTTTGCGTGTACCTTATCAGCAATATATTTCATACCGTGAGGGAACTTTTCGGGGCAGGGATCAAGCCAGTCGCCGACAAAAGGCTCGTAACCGTCGTCAATCTGGAAGATTGAAACTTCGTCTTTTGCAGGATCAAGACCGTTAAGGTCGCGGAGAATGATGCTTTCATCAATCTTCTGGAAATAGTTATACCATGAAGTGTAGCCGCTCATTGCGCCTTTTCTGGTTGCAGGCATATCAAAAAGAGCAAAATATTTATCGAACACTTCGTCGTATGTGCCCTCAAAATAAACAACGTCAAAAATCTGCCAGGGCTCTGTAACGTTCTTTCCGAGAGCATCCTTATGGATTGCAAATGAATTTTCATTCATCTTGACTCTGAAATATGTGTAGCCTGTCTTTTCGCTCAATGAGCCCCAGAGCTTCATCTTCTCGCCGTTACGGATGTATGTGTATCCGTGGCTGTGAAATTCGCCTGCTTTTTCTGAATATTCGACGATTCTGTCGTCACTTGTGATGCTTGCATAGTGTCTGAGGTAGGGATGAATATGAGAAAGCTTGATTGTGCCTCTCATAACATCGTTTCTGTTGTATTCCTTTGTGTATGTCCATGACTGATAGCCCGCGCCGAAGAAAAGGTCGTCTGCCTTGAATTCATAAGGGAATTCAACGTAAAAACCAACCATTTCAATGTTGCATTTGGGTGTAAGTTTAACGGAATATCTTTCCGCGGTGTCAACAACTTCAAGAGAATAGTGTTCATTCTCAAGGTCGTTTGAAACAACGCTCACGCCGTTGCACTTGTAGCTGATAACATATTTTTTGCTCATACCGCACACTCCTCATTATATTTTTACTGAACTATTATAACAGAACAACAAGATTAATTCAAGTGTATTCGCAAACATTTACTCCTTCGCATTGACTTTGCCGACGCGATATTGTAGAATAAAATTACAAAAGGAGGAATAAGTATGAAAAAATTGCTTGCAGTATTGACCGTATTTGCCCTGCTGTTTTCATTTGCCGCTTGTGCAAAATCACCCTCCCCCGACGTTGAAACAACAATTTCAGAGCAATCTGACGAAACAGTTACCGAAACCGCAGAAGAAACGGTAAATACAGTTTCCGAGTCAACGTTAACAGAATTGACAGACGAAACCACAGCGGAAACCACGGCTGTTGCAGATCCGTCTCAATGGACACCCGATGAAATCATTGAATTCTACAAAAATGCCGCAGCAAAATCCCATCCCACGGCAAAATCAACTCAGATTATGGTGCTCAACGAGCTGATTTTTAACGACGGTGACGGTGCACTTGCATTTTTTATCAAAATTCTTGAGCCTGCAATCGCATCCGTTGTTGAAAAGAATGCTCTTAATTTTGACGGCATAACAGGCGGATTTTCAAATCTTACCGCATCCGATGCAAAAGCAATCAAAGCATACAAAAGCGGTGGATACACCGTTGTTGAAATGACAATGAAAAATCAGACAGACGGCATTCACGCAAACGAACACGACGGTACCGTAGGTCACGCAATATCCGTACTGGGTGATATTTCAAGAGTTCTTGCAGAATTCCCACAATTCAAGGTTGACGTTGACAATGCAAATATAGCCGTAAATTACGTTAACGCAACTGTAAAAGTCAAAATAAACAAAGACGGAATAATCGAAAAAGGAACATGGAAATATACCTGTGACCCTGAAATAAGCCACCTTGACATCAGCGGAATTATGATTGACAAAGCAGATGCCGAAATTGACTACATAATAACCGTTGGCGGCGGATTCTGAAATAATTAAGGAGTGACTCGTTAAGTCACTCCTTTTTACATTTGTTCAAGTATATACTGTTTTACGTCTTCAAGCTTGCTCTTTTTCCATTCGCCGCTTTCCGCTTTTTCTGCAAGAGGGCAAAGGATAAAGAAATCAAGGGTTTCACCCGGCACACGACCCGTTCGGAGAGGCTCTGCAAAATGCTCTGCCCATTCTTCCTCTGTTGCGTTTGAGAATCTCTGCGGATTGAGATAGGTCATCTGACGTCTTGTTGCGGCAATGTGCATCTTTGCCGAAAGGGGCGAAAGAAGATTGAATTCTTCTTCCTGCACGTCAACAAAAATTCTCGGCAGAGGTGCTTTTACAACGTGTTCGGAACCGCGGAGAATTTCAAGTCCCATAGGCACCCATGTAAACTCGGTTTCCGTAAAATTAATTTTCACAAGCAGACCAAGCTCCGTATTGAACTGTGCGCGCTGATAATCCGTGTCAAAAATGAAGTTGCCGAGAGAATAAAAAATAACCTTATCTCCTACTGTTTCGTAGTTCATAGGCACGTGGGGATGATGCCCCACAACTATATCCGCGCCCATTTCAAGGTAGAGACGGTAGCGCTCTCTCGTATACGGTGACGGCAGAGGCGTAAACTCCTCACCTGCGTGTGCAACAACAACGCACCAACGGCAGGTCTTTTTGATTTCGTTAATGGTGTTGCGAATTTCATCAAGGTCGCTCCAGCTGTAGCAACCTGCTTTGTTCTCATCCGCTTTTCTGCAGGCTCTCTGATATCCGACACCAAACATACCGATTCCGCCTGCTTCATCAAGAATAACAGGCTTTCTTGCCTCGTGAATGTTCATACCTGCGCCGATAGTCTTAACTCCGTTTTCAGCGGCAATTTCAAGAGTTGTTCGGATGCCGTATTCCCCTGCATCCATTATGTGATTGTTGCAGATGTTCCAGATATCGGCATTCATTTTGTTAAGCACTCTGACTGCCTCGGGGTCAATTGTATGCAGAAGCTGCTGAACACCGTCTTTGGTTGTATTCTGCTCAACGGGAGCAACGGGACCCTCAACGTTTGCAACAACGTGGTCTGCGTTGTGCAAAAAGTCAAGAACCTCATCCGAAAGAAGCTGTTCATCATTCCACTGACCGTACATATATCTGTCAAAACCGATATCCCCCGTAAAAACAAGGGTTGATTTATTTTTCATATTTTAACCTCACGGAATCCGAAAAAAATTCAGAATCATATTTCAGCGGTATTATATCACATCTCCGCACACATTGCAAATAGGTATATAATAAAAAACGTCGAAACCCTGCGGCTTCAACGGACAAAATCATATAAAAAAGAAGTAACCCTTGACTGACGTTTCTTTACACGATCAATCAAGGGTTACTTCTGTGAGTTCTTGTTATCTAACATCTTTGGTTAACCTCTCTTTCTGCGGTATAGTCCAATCTCAAATAAATCCGATTGTTGTTTTTCGTTTAATTCAAGATTGTCGGTCAGAACTTCCGATTTTTGTTTTTATTTTTCGGGTTCTGAGGTTTTTACCTTCTCATTGGTATCACCCTTTCCTTGACTACAATATAGCACAGATTTTTGAGGTTTTCAAGACGGAATTTTGTACAAAGTTAACCTGTCACAGTTATGTAAAACGGAGATTTTTGGTCATTATGCATATAAGTTGACGGTTTTGTATTGACTTTTATCTGATAATAAGTTATCATTGAAGTGTTGGGGGTCAAAAGACCTCCTTATTTTTTTGTCAAAACGCCCTTTCAAATCCCTGCAGTTTTATAAAAATTAAAGGACATAGCTGACGTTACGGTTCTTGATTGGCGCGCTGCAAGGACTATTTTATTGTCTTTTTCAGGGTGTTCGACCACTGTTGCTTGTGGACTGCGAAAGCTACAGTTAACTCGACGCCCTAAAAACGCTTCCCCGAAGCGTTTTCTTGACGGGCTTTCGAATCCCTTACAGATTAAAAAATGAGAACCATAACAAAGGTTATGGTTCTCATTTGGCGCGCTGCAAGGACTATTTTATTGTCTTTTTCTGTGTGCTCGACCACTGTTGCTTGCGGACTGCGAAAACTACAATTAACTCGACGGGCTAAAAACCTTTCCCCGAAAGGTTTTCTTAACGCCCTTTCGAATCCCTTACAGTTTTAAAAAAATTAAAGGACATAGCATCGGGTGCCTTCCAATAAAACAGCATAAGCGTTTTTGAAACGGTATAACTTCGGTTATGCCGTTTCTTTTTGTGTGCATCTGCTGTAAAAATTATTCAATAATGAGTTCGGTAATATGCCTGCATAATTGTAACTGATAGTAACTGTCTGCACTCTCTTTCCCGATGATTTATCGGTTTTATGCACATAAACCGCTTTTACCATATCATTGAGAATGGCAGGTGTCAGTTTTTCTATGCCGACATATTTCTTTGCTGTGCGGATAAACTTTTCAACGTTATCCGTCTTTTCTTGAAATTCTTGAATTTCTTTGTTTAACATCTCGATTTTTTCTTTTAATTCGGCTTGCTCGGTTTCGTAATCTTCCGAAAGCATTTGGAAACGGGTTTCTGAAAGATTGCCGTTTACATAGTCTTCATAAACACGCTTGAACAATCGGTCAAGTTCAGAATAACGGTTTCTCGATTTTTGAAGCAACCTGTTTTTTGCATCAAGCTCCTTCTTTGTTTCACTTGATTTCAAAGCTCCGAGTGCTTCTCTGAATTCATCTTCAAAAGCCGAAACACACAAACAGACAAGTTGGATGTTTTGGAGTGTTCCTTCTTCAAGAACAGCCGCACGTATAAAATGAGATTCACATACATCTGTGCCTTTCTTCCTCGATGTGGAACATACGAAATGATCTTGCCGTGTTTCGTAATTGTTCATTGTGCAGTAGTACAATTTTTCACCGCACTCGGCACAACGGGCAATTCCCGAAAAAATATTTGTTTTACCTGTTCTTGTCGGTCTGCGTTTGTTCTGTCGGAGTTCTTGTACTCTTTTAAAGGTTTCTTCGTCAATAATTGCTTCGTGAGTATTCTTGAAAATCTTCCACATTTCAGGTGGGTTATCAATCTGTTTTTTACTTTTGTAAGATTGTTTGCGAGTTCTGAAATTCACCATATGACCAGCATATTCGTATTTATCAAGAATTCCCGAAATCGTACGAGAATGCCATCCGTATGGATTACTTGGCGGTTTGGCGGGAGCATTTCTGCCGATTTTTTGCCAATGCACGGTTGGAGTTTCAATCTTATCTGTTTTCAGAATATTGGCTATTTGCGAAGGTCCGTAACCTTCCATACATAGATTGAAAATTCTTTTAACCACTTGAGCTGCTTCTTCATCAACAATCCAATGTTTTTTCGGATTATCCGGATCTTTCAGATATCCGTACGGTGGATTTGATGTAAGATATTCTCCCGATTCACCCTTGCTTTTCATAACAGCACGGATTTTCTTGCTTGTGTCCTTTACATAAAACTCATTGATTATGTTCAGAAACGGAGTGAAATCATTGTCTTGCTGATTATCACTATCAACACCGTTGTTGATAGCGATGAAACGGATATCATTGTTTGGGAATTTAACTTCTGTATACATTCCGACTTCGAGATAGTTTCTGCCGATACGTGACATATCTTTTACGATAACCGTAGTGACTTTACCTTCATCAACAAGTGATATTAACTCCTGCCAAGCGGGTCTGTTGAAATTTGTACCTGAGTAACCGTCATCGGTAAAGTGCTGAAGATTTTTGAAACCGTTTTCTTTTGCGTATTTTTCGAGCATCGCCTTTTGATTTACAATCGAGTTGCTGTCACCTTGAAGCTCGTCATCTCTTGAAAGACGCTCATACAAGGCGGTAATTTTGTCAGACTGTCTTTTCATATTTTCCTCCTGTTCAGGCGGACAGTCTGCCAATACAGGATTGCTTGATTTCAATATATCATACATTTGTTAATTTTTCACCTCTTTTTTCAGATTGTTCAGAAGTTTTTCGGGTAAACTTTTCTCACCGTCAAACTCGGCGACGAATACATAAGTTGTTTTGCCCGATTGAAATGTTACGGATATATCGGGTAATTCGTTCGGCAACGGATTTTTTGCGACGATGTTGCCGTTATCGTCGAAATGAATGTTGTTGTTCATAAATTTATTCCTTTCTATTCAATATTCTGTTCCTGCTTTTTGTAAGCGGAACGGTTGTTTTGAGCCGTCAGCTTCTTCGCTTCTTCGAGGCGTTTGAGAACAGACGGTTTTTCGTTTTCTTTGTGTTCCATAGCTTGGGTTACAATGTATCTGATTTCTTCAAGCTCACGGAGTTCGGATTGATGGGTGGATAGGTTGGCGGTTAATGATTTCTGATGTTCGGTTAATGCAGATATTTCTGATTTAACATCTGCTTTTGCACTCGGTTTACATTCTGGATTTGCTTTCATATATCGCACAGCAGTTTTGTATTTCTCAATTTCGGATTCATGTTCGGAATAATATTTTTCTTTGCTTTTCTCAAAAAATATTTTTGAATATTTATCATAAACAGCTTTGTATTTTTCATAATCTTCAATCTTTGAAATGTGCTGTTTCAACCGTTTGATTTTCTTTTCATCTGCCTTGATTGATTTCCTTGTTTCGTCAATGGGTTGCAGAATTTCGTTCAGTTCATCAAGAGTGCAGATGTTTCGGTTTTGCAGAATCATAATTGCCTGAGATATTTTCTTTAAGTCTGCAACAGCACCCTTTGTCTGTGCAGATTTATTCCAATCGCTTCTGCCTTCTTTTCTCATATCGAGATATGTATTCAGAATATCAAAAAGCGTTGTTTCGGGTTGATTGAATTTCTCTAACTCCGCTTTGATTTCTTCAATCCAGCTTTTGAAAATTTTGATCTTCTCTTTGATTTCGGCAAGCAGAGCGTTTGTGGATTTTATCAGTCTGTTCTTATCGCCCTTATCGGTTTTTATGCCTTTGCTTTCCATCTGACGGACTGCAACTCCTTCGTGAATGGTCGGAATTTTATCAATGCCTTGTCGCTCATAACTGCGGTAATCAATTCTGTCGGCAAGTTGTTTTTCTTCAAATTTTTCGTTGCACATTCTTGCCCATTCGCTTCGCCAATGTTCAAGAGTTTCGGGTTTACCCCAATCGGTTGTCGGCACGGCAGAGAAGATATAGTTACCGTTATGGTCGGTTGCTCTGTCACCATTTTTATCAAACTCATAAACCCGTTTTTGTTTGTTACCCCATTCACCGTTTTCTTCAATCGGTCTTATTGGACACAGCACATGAACATGCGGATTTGCGATGCCGTTTGTTTCGGGAGAATGAATTGCGAAGTCGGCAATCATTCCTCTTTCAACAAACTGTTCCCGTATGAATTTCTTTGCGAGAGAAATATTTTCTTCCATTGTAAATTCATTCTGCAATGCGAAATCAAAACTATATGCGAGCTGAGCCTTTTTGCCTTTTTCAATTTTTTCGACTTCGTTCCACAGAGTTTCTCTGTCGGATAAATGTTGCGGAACATAATCAGGCAACATAATTCCCGATTCAACGACTCCACCTTTACGGGTATAATCACTGACTTCACCGTAATATTCACTCTTTAATTTTTCGCCTGCACGATAAGCGGCACACGCAACCGCACTTTGACCTGCACTACGTTTTATTTGGGTTACATGGAAATGAAAAAGTGACATTACGGCATCAACCTTTCAAGAAACTTTTTCACTTCAGGCAGATCGAAAATGAATTCGGCAAGCTGATAAAAATCCGCAGAAGTCATATCCTTTGTTTCGGGACAAACGCTTTCAATCGCACCGCCTTTTTCGCAAAGACGGTGAGTGCGTTTTGCTCTGTCACCTTTGGTGAGATATTCGATGCGATTCTCAAGTCGCTGTTTCTGATGTTCAAGGATTTCAATTTCCTTTTCGTTTTTTATTTTTTCTTCGATTAATTCTTCTTTTGATTTACTCATAAAATCTCCTTTTCTGTTTTTGGACACAAAAATCCCGTTGCTTCAAACGAAACAACGGGATAATTTATTGGGATAGCTGCAACGCAGCGCAAGGGTAAAACCCTTGTTTAAAATCTTTGATTTTTCATTAGCGTAGCTACGCACATATACATTCCGCAAGGATATGTATAGAAGTGCGCCCTTCGGGATTATCCGCTTACTTCAGCCGTTCTTTATTCCGTGCTTTTTCGCATATTCACTCAAACTCTTTCTGCGTTCTTCCGAATACGGTGCGGTGAGTCTGAAACTCAATCTGCCTTTCTGAATTTCAAAAAGCATTCCGCCGTGTTCGTCATCATCTGTCAGTTTGCAACAGTCGGGATACTGTTCGCTGAATTCTAAAAGTCTGTTTCTCAAATCCGTATTGTGTGTCCGCACATCAATGATGTCACTTTCTTCGTTAAAGCAGATAACAGTATCTTTCTGTCGCTTGGTTAATCCTGTTTTCATTTCGCCTCCTTTCTGCCGGATATCGGCTGATTTTCGTGATTTTTTCTCGGTTCAAGAACCGTAAAAAGCACCGTGTTTTCCGATGCATTTTCTTAAAACGATGCGTTGGTTGTTTGAAACATTTCTATCGTCTCATTTCTGAAATCCTCCTTTCGGGCATCAAAAAACAGCCACGAAATCAATCGTGACTGTCTTTGTCTGCTTGTTTGTTTTTCTTCTTTTTCTTTGAGTGGATGTCCAAAAATTCTCCGTATTTCTTTGAAACAAAATC
>JAZQTC010000071.1:0-36025 GCA_045630405.1 Acutalibacteraceae bacterium | reverse complement strand
AACAAAAAAGCATCCTTCAGCTGATGAACTGCATAGTTTATATATTGCACAGCTGAAGAATGAAATTTTTGATGATATTCAACGGGAGATAGCTAAAATGTTGTCAGAATTTCATTAATTTGTAATTATATAAAATAAATGTTTTGTATAATTCAGGGGAGTAAATCAAGCAAATTACACAACTCCTTTTGAAATTCTTCGAACAGTTCATCTCGCAAAAGTGTGCGATAGATTTGCTCCAATTCTTCTGTTGTAAGCTTTTTAGAATGTTTCAATTTATCAATTGCTTGCAAAGCCTCAAAACGCAATCTGTCACCCTTAAACATTATGTATTGATAAATCAATATTCTTGTACGGCTCAATTCTTCATTTGAATTAAATTCAATCATATAATCAGTTCTCCAGTTTCAGGGTCTATAATATTTTGACAGCCAATATCAATTGACCATTTACGGCTTTTCAAATATTCTCGCATATATGTTGCACCGCATTCTTTTAAAACACGTGACCAATCAGAACGATGCAAAGAAGCATAACGGCACAAAGCAAAAAAAGACAAAACATTATATTTTTCGCAAAATTCTTCCATTTCAGAAATCGCTACATATTTATCAATCGTTAATGATATTGTACTGTGATAGTCTGCACCACAAATACAAGTAACATCATCAGGCTCATATTGTGCTTTGTCAGGGTCATCAAGATGACACAAATAACGAGCATAACCACGAATTGATTTAATAGGTTCACAACCAACACCGCCAATTGTATCGAACAATTGTTTTGCTTGTTCGGGTGTCTTAACACTATCAAACATTACCATCACGTGATAATGAGGCTTTTTTTCTTCGCCGTTTGGTCTGTAATCGTCCTTATGAAACGGAGAAACAAAACAAGGAACAAAATGACCACGCAACACATCAAGCCATTTTTCGGGTGTGTTTTCACTATCAGGATAAACAACAGTTGCGAAATTACGAGTTCGCACAAAATCACCACTTTTTATATAATTTTATGATTTTTTGAACATTGAACATTGAACACTAGGGGGTGTGTCGTAGTGACACCCCCTTTTTTTAACCTCTTAATCCCCTACTTGTCCGACTTTCTGCAAAGGCTCAGGGCGTTGCCCTCAAATCTGTTTTTAAACTTGCAAAGCTACTGTTAAAATCATCACAGCGCTATGATAAAAAAGCCGATAGGAAAATACGGGGATTAGCTGACACCGAGCATTGGTATTTTCTTTAATACCCACATTACAAAATGATAAATCTTTAAGCCAACCTCAATGGCAACAACTATGCCAAACAAAGTAAGAAGATACTGCAAAGGAGTATAGACAGCAAGAATCTGCAAACCTACAGAAATATATTCAAGAGCCTTATTCAAATACTCCATTACTTCGGGAGGCATAGACGGAATATCAATTGCAGAAGTGAGAGCAGAGAAAACATTATAAAGAATATTAAGAAGACCCTCAATAATCAAGTATTATCCCCCACAATCTTATTAAATTTGTTACGGAGCATAACAATAAACGCAAGAGTACAAACGATTGCTATAACTGATTTGACAGTAACCATAAACGGGTTAAACTTATCAGGAATCAATTGAACTTCCCAGCCGCCAAACTCAAAATATGTATCTGAAAAAGAGGTACTGACAGTTGGAAAGGTTATTGAATTCTTCTCGCCCTTATAATTGAAGTTTTCGACATAATCACTTATAAACGAGCCTGCCTCATATAATGCACCAAAACGGTCAGATAGCAATAATTCCCATTTATCTTTAATAACAATCATTTCTTCTTCAGTTGGAATAAATAAACCTTTAATACCTTCAACAATTTTATTGGGAGTTTGCTCTAACTCCTCATTTAAATCGTCAAGCTTTTCGTTAGTATCAGCCAAGCCCTCATTAATACCAATTAATTCTTGAAGTTGCCAATCTTGATATTCAAGAACATAAGTTGTATTATCCCAAATTGCAGATTGAATTGCATTAGATTCAGACTGAAGTATAGAAGTAATCTGTTTTGTACTTTCATCAATTGAATTTGCAATATTTTTTGAACTTAAGTCATTGGACGTGGGATAACTCATTGTTTGTGCAGTTAAATGATAAACTGTGTTATAGGCTGGTAATTGGTCTGCTGGAGCATTACGAAGTATACCAGAAGTAAGCAATGACTTTAAATCCCTACCACCATAATAGCAGGGGTCAGTACCGGCAACAAGACCTGCCCATTTACCAATGGTACCGGAATTACATACTTGACCAGTTTTAACACCAAATTGATATACTTTACCATTCAATTCTTTAGTATAAGGACTTGTATTGACATCACCCCAATAAGTAACAACACCAGTAGAATAATTATAACGAAATGATTGGGTAAAGATAGTAGAGGGCGATGCCATTAAAATTTCAAAATTGGGATAAGTACCCGTTTGATTATCAACATAAACAACAGTTATACCATTAAAAGCAGATACCTCTGACCCTGAATATAAATCCCTGCGAATATAGATACGGAATATTTCAGCCTCAGTATTGGAATAATGCTTTTTGAATTCATAAACAGCAGTATTTTCACCATATGGCAAAGATTCACGATTCGGATAATCAGGAGAGGGAATTAAAAAACCCTCGTTGTAATAGTCCCAAAAGGTTGCATTATCGGTTGCGTAAGACGTAACGGAAAAGAGGGCGAACAACAGCACACACACAAGCGACACAGATAACAAAGAACGAAAGAGCCTCATAATTAGCCCCCCTTTCAGATAATGTAGGATAGCCACCAAGTGAACTATATACAAGCATATCGCTTGCATTCAATGAAAAATTATCTGTTGAATAAGTATCATAAGAATAATAATTGTTATAATTTGAACCTGAATTAGTTGTTATAACATAAACTTGACCGCTTGTATCAAAACTGAATGTTGAAGAATTACATTTCAAATCAGGACTAGCAACAAGCATATACTCATACTGTCCCGAACGAAAAAACACGTATTCATCAGAAAATTTCAAGGGTATTTTATCGGCAATATCAAGAAATGAGGTACTTATTGTTCCTGCGTAGATTGTAGCCGCATTTGCTGTTGCTGTCGCTCCTGCGACAAGCAACAAGCAAACAACGGCTATACAAATTATTTTCCGCCAAACCATAATTTACCCCCGAAAGCCGCACGCATAAAAGTGCCGACAATTAAATTACCGATTTCAAAAACAATAGCTATGGGAATAGCCATTGTCATAACATCAGTTAGAACATCTATGCCTAATTGTACCATTTTTCTCAATCTCCTTTCTGCTTGCCTTTTTGATTTTGTTTAGTGTGTCATAACTGTTATACAAATCGGGCGAATGAAACCAAATCTGTTTACCAAGAATTTTACCCTCAACGTGACCATCTTTTTCTATGCATTCCGATGGGTCAATAACTGTGTTGTATTGCACCAAGTTAAAAAAGTTTTTGCAATCAATCACATATTGAAGTTGTTCGCGAATAGGCTTTGCAATTCTGCCATATACCTGCGAAGTGCCAATAATAACACGGCGGTCTTTTCGCATTTGGCAAAACGTTGCCATTTCAGAAATGGGAATATCCTTACTTTCAAGAGAATTCCAAAGCACATGGATTTCATCGAGAAAAAAAATAATTCCGTTTATGCCGTTAGAATGCTTCAAGAGTTGGTCATACTCAATAAAAGGGATAATTCTGTTAATAATCCCTAAAGCATCTTTGTTAATTGACATATTAGAAACAACAAGTGCTTTGGGATATTCCTTACACATTGCCTGCAGACACTTGACCGCTGAAAGTGTCTTACCACTCCCCTGCGGTCCTGTAAAAACCCAAATACCTGCAGGATAAAAATAATCAGGATTTGAGCGAGCAAAACGGACTTTATAATCAAGTGTTTTAACAATGTGCTTTACATTTTTACTGCCTTTTGTGTAGTTTAAAATATCACTCATAAAAATCACCTAGAAAAAACAAAGGCGGAGCACAAAGCCCCGCCAGCCGTTATACGGAAAGTTTACCCTTTCGGAATGCTGCCATAAGTGTTTTGGCAATCTTGCGAACGCCCCACCACATAAACACCATACCGATTGCAGCACCTGCAACAACAGCGAGAACTTCAACGATTGTTGAAACTGAAATCTGATTCTGCAGAGCAGTAAGAACAGACGTAAAGTCGGTGCTTGAAATTGCAGTAGCATTAAGAGGAATAGGCACTATGTAAACCCCCTTTCATATGAGATTAAGTTACAAAAGGAATAGCCCTTTAAATGGGAGAATTAAGACTTTGAGACACACTCAATCTTTGAAAGAACAGTACGAAATCCGTCATATTCGTAAGTCAATTCCGCTTCTGTGCCAGGGACACAATCAGCAGGCAAAATTCCGAGGTCTGCTGTGTTAAGGTAAAAAGAGTCTGTTACAAGTCCAACAGTGATGGCTTTTTCTCTTGCCAAAGGTTCACGACAGAAAAAAACAAATTTTGAGGGTGTGCCGTCTTTCTTTGTAACACTCTTTATGCCCATTATTTTGACTTTCATTTTTTCAACTCCTTTCTGTTTATTGTAGACAAAAACTGACTACAACAAAAAGTATAGACAAATAGTGTCTAAAAGTCAATAGACAATTATCGTCTATGATAAACTTTGTAAAAAATAAACAAAAAAAGGAATAGATAAAAATGCAATTTCACGAAAGATTAAGAGGATTAAGAGAAGATAAAGACCTAAATCAAACACAACTCGGCAAAATATTAAATATGTCACAAAGAAAAATATCAAGATTAGAAACAAAACAAACAGAACCAACAACAGATGAAATAATACAAATATGTAAATTCTTTAAAGTATCATCAGACTACATACTAGGAATAAGAGATAAATAAAAGTAACTCCCCCACCGAAGTGAGGGAGTTATTCATTTTAACGAAGAAAAAGTATTAATCAGTAAATGTTTTGTATAATTAAGGGGAGTATTATTTAAATAAAATTACGGTTTTTTCAACTCATTCTTCGCATATAGGAATTATTCCGCCTATATCATATAAAGGATTATTATGAAGTTCTATGCATTTTACATCGTTTCGATTCAAGCAATCAATTATAAGCTTATAATCTTTATGACTTTCAATCGCTCCGTTAAATGCAATTATATCTTTATCAATTTTACCGCAACAGCCTCCAATGAATCCATAGTTGTATCCTTTCAAGCCAATGGAGCCTTTTGAAATGAACTGTACATCATTCAGAAATTTTCCAGCGGCTGAATATATTGATTCATCATCAGTTATAATGGTATTTTCATTTATTATACATACAGAACATCTTGAGTAACCTTGTTTTACATTAATAATTGTAAAACCATTCTGATATGCAAACTCAAGAACTTCACGGGCAACAGTTTTTATATTACATATTATTTTATCTCCGATAATAGCACAATTCAGCCTTACGTCATCCGGATACTTGTTACCTGCTTTTTGACTTATTATCTTCTGATTAAATAATTTTTCTGACTCCCCTATGAACAAATGTTCATAAAGAAGAAATTTGTTGTTTTTTGCATGAAGAATCTGCAGGTCTGCGTGTGAGTCGACCGGTAAAGGTAAGTTTGGATTCTTTCTTATCTGAATAATTTCTATGCCCAGAGAGTTCAGTTTTTTTATTGACTCCCCTGCTTCTTCACTGATTGCCGCAAGAGAAACCTTCCCCTGCGGCAAATTAGGTTTTTCAATAAATTTCATATTTTTATACAGATGCGTTGAACGCTTCGTTTACGTTTGAAGCTCCTACAATTTCAATATTACCCTTAAATCCGTCTGAAAGTGTTTTTAAATTATGTTTCGGAATAATACATCTGTTAAAGCCAAGTCTTTCAGCTTCTTTGATGCGTTGTTCACAGTATGATACAGTTCTCAATTCGCCACCAAGACCGATTTCACCTATTACAAGTGTATCGTCTCTTATAGGAGTGTCTTTAAGGCTTGAAATAAGAGCAAGAGCAACGGAAAGGTCTGTTGCAGGCTCATCAAGTCTTAATCCTCCAACAACGTTAATATATGCATCACAATTGCTGAAAAAATAGCCTGAACGTTTTTCAAGAACTGCAAGAAGCATTGACATTCTGCTGTAATCAAATCCTGTTGACATACGTCTTGCGTTGCCGTAATTTGACGTTGCAACAAGACCCTGAACTTCTGCGAGAATAGGTCGACTTCCTTCCATAACACAGGCTATGCAAGTTCCTGCGGTGTTTTTTGGCTTGCCTGATATAAGCATAAGAGACGGATTCACAACCTCTGCAAGACCTTTGTCAAGCATCTCAAAGACTCCGATTTCGTTTGTTGAACCAAATCGGTTTTTAACAGCTCTGAGTATCCTGTAAGAAAGGTGTCTTTCGCCCTCAAAATAAAGAACACAGTCAACGACGTGCTCCAGAACCTTGGGGCCGGCTATGTTGCCGTCCTTGTTGACGTGACCTACAAGTATTGTGGGAATTCCAAGTCCTTTTGCACAATGCATAAAAAGATTTGTTGATTCACGAACCTGAGTTACGCTGCCGGGAGAAGAGTTTATTTCTGAAACACACATTGTCTGAATTGAGTCTACAATAACAAGATCGGGTTTTTCCGATTTAATGTATTCAACGATACTCTCAACGTCGGTCTGGCACATTATAAGTAAATTATCGGTTTTAACACCCAGTCTGTTTGCTCTGAGTTTGATTTGTCTTGCGGATTCTTCACCTGAAACATAAAGAATACGATGTTCCTGACCAAGATATTCGCAAATCTGCAAAAGAATTGTGGATTTACCGATACCCGGATCACCGCTGAGAAGAACAAGAGAACCTTTGACTATTCCGCCGCCCAGAACTCTGTCCAATTCACCCATACCGGTTTTGAAACGTATTTCGTCATCAGCGTCAATCTCGTTTATTGTTTGGGCAATGATAGTGTTGGTAGAAATACGGGAGGATTTCTGCTGCTGTGCAGTACGGATTTCTTCCTCCATTGTGTTCCATTCAGAACATCCCGGACAACATCCAAACCATTTTGCGCTTTCGTAGCCACATTGATTGCATATGTACATTGTTTTTGATTTTGGAGCCATATTATAATTCCTCCGATGTTTTGATATAATCCGATATACCGATTGCGGTAAGAAAAGCAATCTTGTATTGATAACTTTCGTTTTTTAAAAGTTCTGTTTCGTTGTTATTGGACATAAATCCGCATTCAATCATTACCGCAGGAACCTGAGCATTATTAAGCAGGTATATTTCGCTGCCGCTTTGCTTGATCTCTCTTGTGTTATTTTTCTGGAGATACGTAATAATCGGAAGGCGTATTTTATCTGCCAGTTTTCTTGAATTTTCATTGTTTTTTGAATAAAAAACCTGTGTGCCGCTGTATTTTGAATCTGAATAATGATTCTGATGTATGCTGACGTATAAAGCGTTATCTGTGTTATTGATTATGCTCAGCCTGTTTTTTAAGTCTGAAACTTTCTTTTGTCTTATTGTTTTTGCAGAATCATCGTGAATTGAAACATCTTCAGACCTTGTCATAACAGTTTCAATTCCGAAGGATTGCAAAATGTTATTCAGCTTATGTGCAATCTGAAGGTTAATATCTTTTTCAGGCGTGCCGTCCGATGCGGATGTGCCGCTGTCAACACCGCCGTGACCTGCATCAATTATAACGGTATACGTTGCATTTGTTGAGGCATTTACCGCCGATTTTTCAATTACATATTTGGTGCCTATTGTAAGAATTGAAAAAATTAGAAATAGTATGACAGAAAAAACAAATCGTATTTTTAATTTAGCAGGTGCAATTATTCGCATGTCATCACTCCGCATATCATTTTGCTAAATAATATGCGGAAGAATGATTATATATTTTGATTTTTTCTGAAATCTATGTAGTCCTGGAGAATGAAAACTGCTGCAACCTGATCAACTGCAGCTTTTCTTTTTTTTCCTCTTGTGTTGGTCGTGTTTAATGCGTTGTGAGCACTGACGGTAGAAAGTCGTTCATCACGCATTACGTATGGAATTTCTGTTTTCTCCGAAAGCATTTGCGCAAAATTTTCACACTTTTCAGCTCTGGATCCATAGGAGGAATCCATATTTCTGGGTAAGCCAACAACAAATTGTTCGGGTTTATATTGTTCTGCAAGCTTTGATATTTCTTCTATAAGAACGTCAGGATTGCGTTGTGTTATGCTGCAAACGGGCGATGCAAGCATCTCAAATTTATCGCACACAGCAATACCAGTTCTTACGTCACCGTAATCAATTGCCATTATAACCAAAAAAATCATTCCTTTTTTAAAATTGCGGAGTTTGTAAAACCGCAAACTCCGCAATAATTTATCTTTCGCCTATAATATTGTCAATAATCGAATCAAGATTATCAACAACTCCGCCAACAACATTGCTTACGAGTTCATCTGTTGAAGGAGAATAAGTGCATGATGTGCAGGTGGCAGGCAATGAAGTTATTTTATACCAACCGACACCTGTGGATGAACAGTTAGACCCTGCAAGCTTACCTGTTACACGACAGTAGCGTTTTTCAATTGTTTTTGTGCTTTTCGGGAAATCTTTTGCAGGTAAATCCTCATGAATCTCATCAAAAACTCTGATGAAAACTTTACCACCGGGGTTGGTTGAAACACCAAGTGTTTCTGGATGGTCAAATCCAAACCAGACAGCCGCAACGTAATAAGGTGTACCTGCGCAGAACCAACGGTCTTTATCGCTGCTGGTTGTACCTGTTTTGGCCATAATCTGGAATTTTCTTACGTTAGTTCCTGTTCCGTAATAACTTGTATCAACGGTTTGAAGAAGTTCACACATAATATCAGACGTTTCTGCGCTGATAACCTGCTGTGCAGCTTCTTTGGAATTTTCGTTGCTCAAAAGAATTTGCGTGCCCTGACTGTTGGTAACTTTGTAGTAAGTGTAAGGTTTATAATAATAACCGCCGTTACCGAACGTTGCATATGCAGCTGCCATTTCAACGGTTGTTGTACCGTTCGTAAGAGCACCTGTTGCAAGCGGTGCAAGTGTTCTGTCTTCTTTTTCGTCAAGTCTTGAAAGCTTGAAGCGATCCCTGATAAATTCAAATGAATTATCAATGCCTACATCGTAGTTAATAATTCTTGCAGGAACGGTGTTGTGCGACTTCTGAATAGCATATTCAATTGTAACATTATTACCTGAACCGTATGTCTTATCAACGTTGTGAGGCCAAAGTTTACCCTGAACAGGAATAGCATAATCCTTGATCATACTTGAATAATTGTAAATATTCATTTCAATCGCAGGAGCATAGGTTGCAAGAGGCTTGATTGTTGAACCGGGCTGTCTGTATGAATTGGCAGCTCTGTTAAGACACATAGGACCTGATTTGGGACCGGCTTCACCTACAATAGCAACCACTCTGCCGCTATAGTCCATAATTGTCATTGCGGATTGAACAGCCTCTCCCTCGTGATCATCATCCTTGCTGTAGATATCAGGGAAAGATTTGCGATTAACGTAGACATCTTCAAGAATTTCCTGAATTTCAAGATCAACGGCAGCGTAAATTTTAAGTCCGCCGTAAAGGATTTTATCCTGTGCTTGCTGCTTGGAATAACCGTATTCTTCCATAAGGTCATTCTGTACGCATTGTCTTACGTAATCAACGTAAAAACTGTCAACAGTATTTTCAGTATCCTTCTTTGAGTTTTCTTCCTCATCTTCATCAGGAACGTAATTATCGCTATTGGTGAATATCAGTTCAAAATTCTTAGCTTCTTCAAGTTCTTCAGCAGTAAGGAAGCCTTCTTTATGCATTTTTTCAAGACATGAAAGCTGACGTTCTCTGTTGTTTTCGGGGTTAAGCAAAGGATTCCATTTGGTCGGAGCCTGTGTAATTGAAGCGATAACGGCACATTCTGCAGCGTTGAGTTCGCTTACGTCTTTGCCAAAATATTCTTCGCTTGCAGTTTTAACACCGTAACAGCCGCTTCCGAGGTATAAAGTGTTAAGATACGCCTCGATAATTGTGTCTTTATCATAGTGTTCTTCAAGGTTCAATGCGGTTAATATTTCATTGAATTTACGAACAACGGTTACTTCTTTGTTGTTTGTGAGATTCTTGATAAGCTGTTGCGTAATTGTTGAACCGCCCTGACCGATTTGCTTTGGCTTGACAATAACACCTACTGTTCTGATCCAGTCAACACCGTGATGTTTTTTGAATCGAACGTCTTCAAGTGCAATGAAAGCTTCTGCCATATGCGGTGACATATCATCAAGATCAACCCAGACTCTGTCTTCTTCACCGTGAAGTCTTGCGATTTCAACGGCATTACCGTTTGCATCATACGCATATATAAAAGATGTCTGGTTCTGATTAGCCTTGTGTTCGTCAAGGTTGATTATCAGATCACCTTTAACCGTTGTAATAACGTTTATAAGAACGTAAGAAACAACAACAACCGCAGTCAATGCAATAACGCTGAGTACTCCCAATATTGCAAGTGAAGCTTTGCTTAATTCTTTGATATCTTTTTTTGCTTTGTTTTTTGCCAATACAATCAAACCTCCTTAAAGAAGATTATGTTAATTTTATAGTAACCGAAACAAGTTAAAAATTTATAAAGTAAATCTGAATTATTTTAATTTGTTTCTGTATTTAATTCTATTTTTTAAAAATCCAAACAGAATAATAATTGCCCAGACAGGAAGAAAAGTAATAAGTATCAATGCTGCAGCAATAATAACAGGCAAGCCTTTTTGGCTTTTTCTGACGGTTTGATTTGCAGGCTTGAATTCGAGTTTTCGGGGGATACTCTCCCCTGCTGTAACGTACGGATAAATTTCGAGATCTGCAAAATATGAATCGATTCTGGGGTTGTAAAGCAATGGCTCAACGAGAGCTGCAGCGGTTGGTGCCACTTTTAAAATCTTGTTGAGATCTACGTGCAGAACATCAAGGATGCTGTCAATTATATTTAACAATCCGATTGTGATTTTATATTGAGGTGTTTCAGGAGGATATTTGCTCTCGCCTCCGTAAAGATTAAGCACAAGTTCTGTTATAAAATCAACAACCTTGACATCTTTGATGGATGCATAATCTTCTTTCTTAAGCCCCGTTTCTTTTTTTGTCCATCCGCCAACAGTACCAATTTTCAAAGAATTGAGAAATCTGAATATGGGTTTTATTATCCAGCCGAATTTATATATAACCTTGGGTTGGATGCTGATTGCAGTTGCCATTTTAGCAAGCTTGTCAATATCTTTTCCGGCTGTTTTGATCATTCCTCTGATAACACCTATAAGTTGCTCTTCGAGTTTATCTCGCAAAATATAATTTTTATTTTTGAATTTTTCAGGTGTATCAACGTAGGTTGATCCGACTTTGACAATTCCTTCTTCAGGAGAAAAGGTTACTTTTCTGTACGCTCCGGGATAACCGATTGGTGAAGCACCGCAGATATCATACAGAACGTTTCCTTGCTCACTCTGGTATGCCGAAATGTTATGAATATGTGTATGGCCTGTGAAGATGAACTGTATACCAAGATCAGCAAGTTGTTTAATTCTTTCTTTGTAGTCACCCAGCATATCGCCCTTGCCTATTAATTCATAAATGGGTGAAGGTGCAATCAGCGGATGATGAGTCATTGCAATTATAATCTGGTTATCTTCTCTTGCTTTTAGCGCTTGTTCGGAAATCCATTGAAAACATTCGTCGGAAAATCCGCTTTTACCGTTAAGATTAGAATCATCATTCAAAGCAAAAAGGCGGTATCCGTCGGAAAGCTGAACAATATAAGACATACTGGGCATATGAACCGAAAGTGCTTCATCAGGTCCGAATTCTCGATACATATCAAAAAGCATTTCTCTTGTAGCGGTAGGTACGTCATAAACGTTATCGCCATTGTATCCGTCAGTCACACCTGAACCGCGAAAATCGTGGGTTGCGGTAATAACGTAAACCTTTTTACCGTTTGATTTAAGGTTGCGAAGCATTGAAATGAATTCAGAGTGTGCGTTTAACTCACCGTTATTTGTAACGTCTCCGCTGATTAAAACAATATCGCTTTCGGTATCGTTTATTATCTGATTAAATGCTTCTTCAAGAACTTCTGGGCTTTCGGCAAGCAACTTCTGACTTTTGAGGTTTGCAAAATCATATGCTTTTCCGCTTGTACCGTTTTCTTTTGAATAATAATGAGTATCCGTTAAAACGGTAAGAGTAAGAGAAGGGAATTTCATTATTTTTCGTTCCTTTCGGCTATGTCAACAAGGTTCTTGTAACTGATAGCCATTGAGTCTCTGGGGTCTATTTCACATATATCCTGCTCAATAACAATATATCTGACGCCTGTTGATTTGCACTTGTTATAAATCGCATCAAGATTAAGGTTGCCCGTGCCAATTTCAACAAATTTAGGAGTGTGGTCAGTAATTCCGTAATCTTTAAAATGGCACACTTTCATTCTGCCCGCAATTTTTTCGATGTAATCACAGGGATTTACACCTCCGAACTGGAACCAATATGTGTCACCGATAAAACCGAATTCTTCAGGTTTGGTGTCTTCGACAAGCATATCAAAAATGCGTCTGCCGTTTTCAAGCTTTGCAAATTCAAAAGCGTGGTTGTGATATGCGAACTGCAAGCCGTTGGCGTGCATCTTTTTTCCGATTTCGCTTGTTATACGGATAAATTCCTTTATACCTTCTGCATCTTTTTTGTATGCATCAGGCATACCTCCGATTCCTAAAGTGTCGCAACCCAACATTTTATGTTCTTTCATAACGGCGTCAAGATCTGACTGCATTCTGTCAAAAGACGTGTGAGTAACACATACGTCCATATTATATTTTTCAACAAGATAAGCAACCTTTTCAGGAGGAATCGGACCGATTCCTGATATCTGAATAACATTTATACCGATGCTGTTGAGAAATTTAAAGGTTTCTTCACAATCCTCGTATGTTTTGATGTAGTCACGCAATGTATAAAGCTGTGCTCCGAGTTTGATTCTGCTCATATACATACACCTCTCAATTATATTTATTACATTATATAACTTTTTTATGTATTATGCAAGTTTATATTGATTTTATCCTTGCTAAATTTAAAATTTTATGTAATTTTGATGCCGATTTAAAATATAAATGTAACTACGGGAGTTGATTGTATGTTTGGATTTATTGCTGAAGTTATTTCAAAATGTTTTTTATTTTTTGCATTGCACGTTAAAAATGTAAATTCATTTCCGCCTGCACTGTCATCAAAGGAAGAAAAAGAATATATTCAGAAATTCAAGCAAGGTGACATGAACGCCAAAAATATTCTTGTTGAACATAATCTGAGGCTTGTTGCTCACATTATCAAAAAATATTGTACTAACGCGAATGACCAGGATGATCTTATTTCAATCGGAACAATAGGTCTTATAAAAGCTGTGAACACCTTCGACGGTGCAAAAGGCATAAAGCTTGCAACGTATGCATCAAAATGTATCGAAAATGAAGTTCTGATGTATTTCAGAAGTCAAAGAAAAACCGCACAGGATATATCAATAAATGAACCGATTGATTCTGACAGCGAAGGCAATCCGTTGACTCTTATGGATATAGTTTGTGTGGAAGACACGATTGCCGATGATATAAGCGATAAAATAGAGGTTGCAAAGCTTTACCGCTGTGTGGAAGAACTTAATGACGAAAGAGAAAAAGAAATAATAATTTTAAGATATGGATTATACGATTGTGAAGCATTGACACAAAAACAAATTGCTGAAAAACTTGATATATCAAGATCATACGTGAGCAGAATTGAAAAAAGAGTTATAGAAAAACTCAGAAAAATGTTTGATAAAAATTAAAAAGCTGTCCCTTTCGGAACAGCTTTCAGATGATTCAGAATTTAATCATTTAACAAAAAGAACAATAAGAGTAGAAACAAGAGCGAGAATAAAGAAAACTACTGCAAGAATCTTTGTGATCTTAGCAAGCTTCTGCTCTGCTGTTTTGCTCTTACCCTTGCCAAGGAAAGTATCTGCACCGCCTGCGATTGCGCCAAGACCCTGTGCGCGGCTCTCCTGAAGGAGAACAATAGCAATAAGTGCGATAGATGTAATTACAAGGACAATGCCTACTACGATTTCATACCACTGCATAGGTAAATAACCTCCAAAAAATATTGTACTTATAGATTTTATCACATATTATTAATAATTGCAAGATGTTTTTTTAATTTATTTGGAAAAAAGTTCATAGAATTTAAATCGTTATACAGGTAATGCTATGTTTGCAGAGTTAAATATTAAAATGCGTTTGCAAAATGTCTCTGCCGTGGCAACAACTCGATTTATATTTTGTGCTTGACAATTTTTATTGAAAGCAGAAAATTAAGATTGTTTGTTGATATGCCGAGCCGTTCAAAGTGGGGAAGCCTGACTCTGAACGGCTTTGTTTTATTCAGCATTGAAAGTTATTTGTTCGGGTTCATCGTCATTGCTGAGCAATGCGCCGGCTGCGGGAAGATTTTTCGCCTTATATCTGTAAGGCTTGGCAAACTCCCCTTCTTTGTATGCTCTTGCAACCATCAGTCTGTGTCCTTTTTTAAGTGTAAGAACACTTACGCCGATTGTGTCTTTGGTTGTTTTGGGCATAATCACAGCAGTGTTTATCAAAAGATGTCTGCCTGCACTTGAAACAACAACAAGTTCAGTATCTTGCTCAATATGCATTATTGTAGAAACGGGAGATTTATCGGAATAAGCTTTGATAAGTTTCTTGCGCTTGGTTACGGTCTGATAAGCTTTCAGATCAACTTTTGCCACTTTACCGTTTTCAAAGAAAAACAACATATAACCGTTGTAATCCGATGTTACAGCCATATAGACGGGAGCTTCTCCTTCTTCCATTTCAAGCTTTGCAGGAATATAATCGCCCAGAACGCTTGCCTTTGTATCTTCAAATGCAGCTGCGGATGTTTTATAAACCTGACATTTGTTTGTGAAGAATAAAAGTTCTTTGGCGTTTGTTGTTTCAAACGTCTGAATTATATCATCGCCGTCTTTAAGCTTCTGTGCGCCACTCATTCTGAGCGAAAGAGGAGTAATCTTTTTGAAATATCCTCCTGAGGTAAAGAAGAGATGAACGGGATAATCAGGTACTTCTTCTTCGATTTCGGTATCATCAATTTCGGCAGAATAAATTATCTGTGTTTTTCTTGGAGAGCTGTATTTCTTTATAACTTCCTTCAATTCATAAATGATTATCTGCTTTATTCTCTTGGGATTTTCAAGTATATCATTTAAATCCTTGATTGCAGCCTCAAGCTTATCGATATCTTGCAGACGCTTGAGAATATATTCTTTGTTGAGATGACGAAGTTTTATTTCAGCAACATATTCAGCCTGAATCTTGTCAATCTTAAAGCCAATCATAAGATTGGGAACAACTTCAGCTTCTTCTTCGGTATTTCTGATGATTTTGATAGCCTTGTCAATGTCAAGCAGAATTTTTTCAAGACCTCTGAGAAGATGAAGCCTGTCGGTTGCACGCTTAAGGTCAAAAGCAGTTCTTCTTCTTATACATCCGCTTCGGAAATCTATCCATTCTTTAAGAAGATCTCCTACACCGAGCACCTGCGGCATACCCTTGATAAGGACGTTGAAATTACATGAGAACGTATCCTGGAGAGGCGTTGAATCATAAAGCTTTTTCATCAGCTTATCAGGATCGGTACCCTTTTTTATATCAATGGTAATTTTCAGACCGCTTTTATCAGTTTCGTCACGGATATCGCTGATTTCCTTGATTGATCCTGCCTTGATTTTTTCGATAATTCTGTCAATTATTGCTTCAGAGGTTGTTGTGGGTGGGATTTCTGTTATATCAATGCAGTTGTTGGATTTATCATAAGAATACTTTGCTCTTACCTTGAATCCTCCCCTGCCCGTTCTGTAAATTGACTCAATTTCTTCGCGGTTATACACAAGGAAACCGCCTCCTGCAAAATCAGGACCTTTGAGAGTTTCTGTTACGTCGTGCTTGGGATTGCGGATAAGTTCAATTGTTGTATTGCATACCTCTTCAAGATTAAAAGAGCAAATTGAACTTGCCATACCTGCGGCGATACCCGTGTTGGCGTTAACAAGTACGCTGGGAAACGTTACGGGCAAAAGAACCGGTTCCTTCATTGTGTTGTCATAGTTATCAACAAAATCAACGGTATCTTTGTCAATGTCAGAAAAGAGTTCTGCACAAAGCTTATCAAGTTTAGCTTCTGTATATCTTGATGCAGCCCACATCATATCTCTTGAATAGGCTTTACCGAAGTTACCCTTTGAATCAACGTAAGGGTGCAAAAGTGCTTCGTATCCTTTTGAAAGACGAACCATTGTTTCATAAATTGCCGCATCGCCGTGAGGATTAAGCTGCATTGTTCTACCAACGATATTTGCTGATTTGGAACGGTTACCGGTCAAAAGTCCCATCTTGTACATAGTGTAAAGGATTTTTCTGTGCGATGGTTTGAATCCGTCAATTTCGGGAATTGCACGGGACATGATAACACTCATTGCATAAGGCATAAAATTAAGTTCAAGAGTGTCGGTAATGGATTGATTAACAACTTCGCCGGCACCTAAAATATGTGTTTTGGCATCGAGAGTTTCCACAGGAACTTCGCCTTTTTTTGTTTTTTTAGCCATATTATTACTCCGTTATATTTTATGAAACATCAGCCATATCAATATAGAGATGACCATTTTGAGAAATATGCTCTTTTCTGCCTGAAAGATTGTCGCCAAGAAGAAGATCGAATTTATCGGCTGTTTCCTGAGCAACTGCAGGTTCAACCTTGATAAGTCGTCTTGTAGCCGGGTTCATTGTTGTGAGCCACATCATATCCGGATCGTTTTCACCGAGACCTTTTGAACGCTGAATGGTATACTTCTTGTTGCCTATTTCAGCAAGAGCATCTGTTTTTTCTTTTTCTGTGTAAGCAAACCAGGTTTCGTCTCCGCAAGTGATTTCATAAAGCGGTGATTCTGCAATAAATACTTTTCCCTCTTCAAAAAGAGTAGGCATTAATCTGTAAATCATTGTAAGAATAAGAGTTCTGATGTGGAATCCGTCAACGTCAGCGTCGGTACAGATTATAATTTTGTTCCATCGAAGTAAATCGAGGTTGAACGAAATCATATCCTTGCCTTTCTTCTGCTTTGAGCCTACTTCTACACCGCAACCTATAACCTTAATAAGGTCTGTGATAATGTCACTCTTGAATATTCTGTCATACTCTGATTTGAGACAGTTAAGAATTTTACCTCTTACGGGCATTATTGCCTGATATTCAGAATTTCTTGACTGTTTACAAGCACCCAAAGCTGAATCACCCTCTACGATGAACAGTTCTCTGATATCAACGTCCTTGCTTCTGCAGTCAACAAATTTTTGTATTCTGTTAGTGAGATTACCAACGTTCTGAATCAAAGATTCTTTGAGACCGAGTCTTGTTTTTTCAGCCTTGATTCGGCTTCGCATATTGATAAGAATCTGATCGGAAATTTTATTTGCTTCTATGGGATTCTCAATGAAATAAATTTCAAGCTGATGCCTCAGGAACGCTGTCATTGCATCCTGAATGCCTTTATTATTGATTGATTTTTTTGTCTGGTTTTCATATGAAGCCTGAGTTGAAAACGCTGAAACAACAATTGCAAGGCAATCTTCGATATCTTGAAAGGTTATCTTGCTGTCGCTTTTCTGATATTTGTTGTTTTGCTTAAGAAAAAGGTCAATCTGTGAAAGAAATGCTTGTTTTACTGCCTTGTCCGGCGAGCCACCGTTAGCAAGGAAACTCGAGTTGTGATAATATTCTTTCATCTGGACTTTATTTGAGAATGTAAGTGCAAAACTCATCTTGAGTTTGTATTCATCAAGGTCCTCTCGGTCGCGGCACATACTTTCGCCTGACCAAGAAAGGAAGCTTGTAAGTGCATTCTCACCTACTTTTTCTCTGATGTAATCATTTATGCCGTTCTCATAGTAGTACTCAAACGTTTCAAAGCCTTTTCCGACCTGATTTCTGAGAACAAATCTTACACCTGCATTAACAACAGACTGATTCCTCAGCATTTCCTGAAAATATTCAAGCGAAACATTAATATCGGTGAAAACCTCAAGATCGGGTTTCCATCTGATTCGTGAGCCTGTATCTTTTTTGCCGTATTCTTCCTTGACCATCTTGCCGTCGGGATCGCCCTTTTTGAAGTTAAGAACGTATCTGTATCCGCCGGTATGAATTTCTGCTTCCATAAATTCAGATGCGTACTGTGTGGCACACAAACCGAGACCGTTTGTACCGAGAGAAAACTCGTAGTTTCCGTTTTCTCCGTTATTATATTTACCGCTTGCATAAAGCTCGCAGAAGACAAGTTCCCAGTTATAGCGGCCTTCTTTTTGGTTATAGTCTACAGGAATGCCTCTTCCGAAGTCCTGAACTTCAACCGAATTATCCGAAAATCTTGTTACTACAATTTTATTGCCGTAACCTTCTCTGGCTTCGTCAACAGAGTTTGAAACAATCTCAAAAATTGAATGTTCGCAACCGTCAATTCCGCTTGAACCGAAAATAACGGCAGGTTTTTTTCTTACTCTGTCTTTACCTTTAAGCGCAACGATACTTTCGTCGTTATATCCCTGTTTTTTTGCCATAAAAAAACAAACCTCCAAAATGCGCAAATTTTACCAATACTATTATACCACATCTTGAATCAAAGTCAAGTTGTGAGCCAATATATTGTTTAACAACTTATTTTAATTATATACAATATATGACAATATCTGACCGTTAAAAAGGACAGAAAAGAACACCCGTCATAACGACGGGTGCTGTTTTAAAAAATAACACTTTTCTTTTTTCCGTTTTTATTGACAGGATGTTCTTTGATTCTGACAATATAATCAAAATTAATCGCTTCGTCACCGTCGCGGGTCCTGACGGTTAACCAGTTATCAGCAATGCCGGTAACGTTACATTCGATAACCCCCGAGCTGCCGTTGGATATGTATATAATGCAGTCTTTGCCGATATATCTGTTAAAGATATTGTTCATATAAGTCGCGCCTTTCTTTTTACGTTTTCGGATTATTCTTCTGATGTTTTGAGTTTTTTCTTCATGAAAAGCAAAAAATATGATGAGAAAAAGGAATATAACAGGTAAAAAAGAACTCAAAGAATAACACCGTTCTTTCTTTGCATTCTCAGATAAGCACCCTCGGGGATTTCAACGGGGCAATCAAAACTGAATTTCATCATAGGATGAGGCGCGTTGTCAATTAATTCCCCTTCTTCATTTTTCAGATTTTTAACGGAAATTTTTAAAGGTTTGATTCCTTTAATCATAACTTCAAGCTCGTCACCCTCAAAAAATCTGTTTCGTTGAGATGCATAAAGCACACCGTTTTCCCATCTCTCGGCAATTGCTGCAACATCCCATTCACGAACATAGCCGCCATTATAGAAAATCTGAGCATCATCCATTGGGGTTGAAAAATAAAATCCTGTGCAGTACTGTCTGTTGCTGGCTTTTTTTACTTCGTCAAGAATCCATTGTTCGGGTTTGTAATCAGAAGCAAAACCGGTTTTTTCATAACCGTCAATAGCACATCTGTATGCATTAACAGAAACGGCCGTGTAATACGCAGATTTTGCTCTGCCTTCAATTTTAAAGCTGTTTATTCCTGCTTCGGTCAAAGCGGCAACGTGCTCGATAAGGCACATATCCCGAGAATTCATTATGTACGTTCCCGTATTATCCTGTTCAACGGGAAAGTATTCGTTCGGTCTTTTCTCTTCAAGAAGTGCATATCTCCAGCGACAAGGCTGAGCACAATCACCTCTGTTTGAATCTCTGCCTGTCATATAATTTGAAAGCAGACATCTGCCCGAAAAAGAAACACACATTGCTCCGTGAACAAACGATTCAATTTCAAGCTCCTTGGGAGTTTTTGCTCTTATGCCTGCAATTTCCTCAAGAGACAATTCTCTTGCAGTAACAATTCTTTTGGCGCCCATTTCATAAAAAGCAAGTGCTGATGCATAGTTTGTAATACCCGCCTGAGTTGAGATGTGAATTTCAACGCCGGGTGCATATTTTTGTACAAGTTTCATAACACCAATATCTGTTACAATCAATGCGTCAACGCCGCTGTCTGCCGCATATTCAAGGAAAGAAGGGAGCTCATCAATCTCGTTGTTACGGGGAACTGTGTTGCATGTCAAATATACTTTAACGCCTTTGGAATGAGCATAATCGCATGCTTTTTTTAATTCTTCTCCGCCAAAACTTGCGGCAGCTGTACGCATTCCAAAGCAATCAGACCCAAGATAAACTGCATCTGCTCCATATTCAATTGCAGCACAAAGACGCTCAACATCTCCTGCGGGAGCGAGCAATTCGGGTTTTGAAATCTGAAACATAATAATCTCCTATCGGCTGTTTACGCGCAGAACCTCTCTGCCGTTAGCGTCATGTTCAGCCTGAGTTCTTGCCATATAAATCTCACCGTATTTGTCGTGTCTGAAGTAAAAATAACTTGTGTCGTCGGGATAAAGTGCGGCATAAATTGCATCGTCACCGGGATTGCAGATTGGTCCGGGAGGAAGCCCTTGCTGCGAATAGGTGTCATATGCACTCTCATAAGCTGCTGCATCCGATGCGGAAACGTTAGGTGCAACGTAACTTGATATATAGTTCGTTGTTGAGTCGCAACCGAGTAAAGGCCAGGAAACAGAATTCTTGAGTCTGTTGTGAATAACAGATGAAACAAGCCCCATTTGTTTTTTGCTGGCAGCCTCACGCTGAATAATTGAAGCAATGGTTATAACCTCGTCTCTGGTGAGACCCATTTCAATTCTTCTTGCTTCATATTCATCAGTCCATTTTTTCTCTGATGCTTCAAGAAACTTTCTTATTATTGAGTTCGCATCACTTTTTTCATAAAACTCATAGGTCGCAGGATAGAGATAACCCTCAAGTAAAAATGTTCTGTCGGAATTCTGAGGAATATCAGCGATGAAATCATTTTCAAAATCAGTACCTTCCAATGAGGCAAGGAGCTGATCTTTACTGCAAACACCAAACTCGGCAATCTTGTTGAACATCTGATAGATTGTCCAACCTTCGGGGAAAACGAGAGTGATTGTGTCAGCAGTTTTCTGAACCTCTCTGAACTCATTGAGATAGCCTTCAAGACCAAGGTTCTTTTGAACATAGTACACACCGCTGAGATATTCAGGATCTCCAGGCTTGGGATTCTTGTTAAGGTTTTTAAGGAAGGTTACAAGACTGTAGTACATTTTGCAAAACAGTTTCTGTTTAACCAGACCTTCATCACTCAGAATTTCAATTATATCGTCTGTTGTTGCATTCTGCGGAACGGTAATCTTGACTATTTCATCACTTCTGTTCAAAGCAAAAACATCGTTGATGCAGGTGATTGCAATTGCAGAAAATGTTGTTGTGAAAATAATTACAACCGCCATAAACACAGCAAGAACGGAATTAATCGTTTTCTTCTTTGCTGTTTTACGCCGCGATGAAGGCTGCTTTTCCGATGTTGTTTGCTGATGCTGAACAACACGTCTCTGGGGTTTTCTGTTTGAGAAATACACTTCACCCTTATATTGCGGAGTATGATCGTCAACATCGGATAAAGGTGCATCCTCATCGATATGAACCTCAAATTTTTTCTTGGGGGTGTTGCTTATCGGAGTGATGTTATCAAGATCCTCGGGGTTAAGAAAACCGTCATCTTCAATATGAACCTTAAACGGTTTTCTTTCGCCGTTATTGTTACTGTTCTGTCCGTTATTCATATGTAGAAACCTCCTTTTTAAAAGTTTCTGAAATAATTTTCAGTCACTAATGCATCGATTTTTACATCATATTCTTCGTAAGGTATATTATCGCATAAACAGATTTCATAAGTCAACGCAACTGTCGGAATCTTGTGTTCACAAAGAAATCTGTCATAAAATCCGCCACCGTAACCGACTCTGTTGCCTTTGAGGTCAAAACAAACGCCGGGAACGACACACAAAGCATTCTCAAAACTGTTTACAGGTAAATTATTTCCCGTTTCAACCGTAGGTATACCAAATTTGCCGGCTTTGAGTTCTTCGAGAGTTTTTATCTCAAAAAAACTCATATTTTTTTCGTCGCAATGCGGGACGGCAACTCTTTTGTTGTTATTTAATGAATATTCAATTATATCTTTCGTGTCTGCCTCGCTGCCAAACGAAACATAAATAAGAATCAAATCCGAATTTTTGTAATCAGCAGAATTAATAAACCTCGTAAATATTCTGCGGTCTGATTCAGTTTTTTTCGATTCATTAATTGAGTTTCTGATGGATTTATAAAGCGTTCGAATCGATTTTTTATCGTTTATGAGCATTGAAGTGTTGATTTAAGGGCTTCTGCCTTTTTGGATCCGAGAAAATATCTGACAATTTCTATTCCGAAATTAACAGCACTACCCATACCCTTTGCCGTTATAATATTTTTGTCAGTACAAATGAATTCATCAGAAATTGTTGCACCAATCAATTCGTTTTCAAATCCCGGAAAGCAAATTGCTTTACAGCCGTCAAGCAAGCCTTTTCTTCCGAGAATCATTGGTGCTGCGCAAATTGCTGAAAGAAGTAAACCGTTTTCAGCACAATAATCAACAAATGTATTAACTGTCTGATTACTCATAAGATTGGTTGTGCCGGGCATTCCGCCGGGCAAAATTATGCCTGCAAGTGTTTTATCGGGCGTAATTTCGCAGTCAATCATATCACATACAATTTCAATGTTATGAGACCCTTTTATGATTTTATTGTCGATACCTACGCTTTTGATTTCTATACCGGCACGTCGGATAACGTCAAGCGTAGCAATGGCTTCCACTTCTTCAAAGCCTTCTGCAAAGAACATATATAACATTTGTATTTCCTCCTATTCAAGTGTTAACCCCAAATAAGCATTATTGATGTTTTTCATAATTTCTTCGGCATTGCAATCAACCGTAAGAATCATTCCGAAAGGTGTCAGAATTCCGTCGGAATTCTCGTAAGGCGGGAAATTGACTACTAATCTATCCGAATTTTTAAATAAAGCGTTTTCAATTGATTCTGCAACGGAAAAAGCATCTGTGAAGGTTGTTTCCTTTACAAGCAAATCGCTATCAATTGAAGTGTAAAGCGAATAACCTTTACGCGTTTCTGCAGATTTTCCACCGAAAAATTCGTTGTGTAAAAAAGCGAAATTTACAGATTTTTTGCTCCATTTAAAAAACGGTAACGATGAAAATGCGGAATTTCTCAGTTCTTCTCTGTTGCACCAAATATCAACGGAATTATCCGAAATGATATCCGATAAATCTTTAATCCTGTATTCAGCTCTGTTTATATAAAAAACTGTTTTGTATCCGTGTTTTTCATAAAATTTAAAAAGAGAATCCTCCCCCGGTCTCAAACATATAAAACTTATCTTTCTTTCCATTGCAACTTTTTTTGCAAATGAAAGAAGATCAGCCATAAGACCCTTTCCCCTGTGTTTTTTTGAAGTACACGCAGCATAGAGATAATATGAAGGGTAATCTACACCGCTTACAGACATATCTCCTTCAAGCAAAAACAGCATTGAAGCAATCTCTCCGTTAACTTCATAAACAAGCGTGTTTTTTTCAGTATAACAGTTGTCAAGAAAAAATCTGACGTCTTCTTCAGAGTCTCCAAAGCATTCGCACCAAAGACCGATTATACTGTTAATATCTTTTTTATCAGAAAGTCTGATCATAAACCAAGAGCTCCGATAACCGCATTCATAACCGATTCGGAAATTACCTCTATGGGAAGAGGTTCTCCGTTTTCGCTGCAATTTATTCTGTGCCAACCGAGCTTACGGCAAGCATAATCCGCCGCCTCTCGACAATTGTTAAGATATTCAACGTCTTTTTCATGAATATCTTTTTTGGATTCATCTCCGTTATATCTGCCTGTCATAAGTTTTTGAGAAACTTCAATAGGCATATCAAGATAAATTACTGCATCAGGTTTGGGAATACCCATTTTGTTATATTCAAAGTCTTCAAGCCAATCAAGGTATGAATCCCAATCTGCCTTGTTTGTTTTGGTGAGCTGATGATATGCGTTGGACGTTGTGTATCTGTCAGCAAGAAAAACTTCTCCGTTCAGATATTGTTCCTTCCAATAGCAATTGTAGCTGACGTATCTGTCAACTGCAAAAAAAGAAGATGCTGCGTATGCATTGACGTCTCCGGGTTTTTTGCCGAATCTGCCTGCAAGATACATTTTTACGAGTTCACAAGCAGGATCATCATAGTTGGGAAGTTTTATGAAATTAACTTTTACGCCAGAATTTGCAAGCTTTTCTCTGAGAAGATTCTCCTGCGTTGATTTACCGCTTCCGTCAAGACCTTCTATTACAATAAGTTTTCCTTTCATACTTCCTCCATAATACACCATAATTATTAACATTATATCAACAGTTGATGTATATTTCAAGTACAACCGCAACAAATTTAAATAAACGGAGTAAAGAAATTGATCAATACTCCGCTTTAATTTCAAATATAAATCGGTTGAATTTGTTTTCCTTCAAGTGCATTTATGGCTGCGTCATATGTTTTACTGAAATCAGCTACAACAGACCTTGGTTTTTTAACACAGTCATCCTGATTCATAGGAATAAAATAAACGTTTTTCATATTCATTAATTTGCCGATATTTGAGGCTGAATTGGAAAGAGCATCATTGGTTGATACTGCAATCAGAAGCGGTCTGCTGTTTCTCATATGCGCTTTTGCAGCAAGAGTTACAGGTGTATCAGTTATTCCGTTTGCCAGCTTTGCAATAGTATTTCCCGTGCAAGGCTCAATAATCATCAGATCAAAAAGCTTTTTGGGCCCTACGGGTTCTGCTTCGGTTAGCGTTGAAATGATTTTATTGCCTGTAATCTTTTCTATTTCATCAATATGAAATGATGCTTTACCAAATCTTGTATCGGTTGAAAATGCATTATATGACATCAAGGGGATAACGTTGATATCCTTTTCCTTAAGCAATCTGATCTGTTCTTTTGCCTTTTCAAACGTGCAGAATGATCCGCACATAGCAAAGCCTATAGTAAGATTATCCACACTCTTCCTCCTCTATGATACCGATGATTCCGTCTGCAATGATCTTTCCGGCTGTTTTCGGTGCAACTTTTCCCGGCAATGAAGAACATTGAATCGCCTTAATTCCAACTTCATATGCATAAGCAAAATCAGTTCCGAAGGGCGACGAGGCGACGTCAATAATCAGACAATTCTCATCCAGATTGTCAATCACCTTATTGTTGATTACAAGTGACGGAACGGTATTGATAATAATGTTATATTCCGGAGCATATCGGTAAAAATCGCTTATAAGAATGCCTTTGTACCCTTTTGTTCTTGCCGTTGCAAGATCGCCTTGTTTACGCGCGCAAACAGTAACATCTGCACCGATTGACGCAAGAATATCGGCGGTCAGTCTTGCTACTCGTCCATAGCCGAAAATTGCACAGGAACTGGAATGGATTGTATATTCAATGTTATCAATCATAGCTTTTAAAATTCCCTGTACCGTTGGTACTGTATTCATAACTGTCACTTCCTCGCGTTTGAAATAATCGTAAACGAAGCAGGTTCTTTTCTTTATTTTTGCTTCAAGACTTTTGTTTATCATCCCTCCAAAAACAGGCTGATTCTCGTCAATCATATTTAATATTTCATCTGCTGATTCCTTGATAACTTCCGATGAAAATATGTTTTTTTCATCTTTGGTTATCGGCAACGGTAAAACAACCGCATCGTAGTTCTTTATTACTTTTTTTAAGTCTGTAATACATTTTCTTCCCTTTTGAGGCAATCCGTAAATTGAAATTCTGTATCCCAATGATTCAAAATAATCAGCCATATATAACTGTCGGCTGTCACCACCGATAATAATAAAACTGTTGATTTTTTTCAAATTTACACCTCCCTGTAATTTACTAGCATTTTATGGCAGATACAATGATACTGTTACACAACAAATATTTAAAATTTCTCTTTATTTTTTTGAATCAATGTTATATAATTATAAAAAAACTGTTTAGGAGATATATCAATGTTTGAAATAGATAATTTATTGAATCAAGTCAAACGAATTCACTTCATAGGTATCGGCGGATCGGGTATGTGCCCGCTTGCAGAAATACTTCACGCCAAAGGATATTTGCTCAGCGGATCCGACAACAACGAAACCGATACTCTTGCAAGAATCCGTTCTCTTGGTATTCCTGTTTCGCTGGGTCAAAGGGCTGAAAATATAGAAGGTGCCGAGATGATAATTTACACGGCTGCCCTCTTGCAGGATAACCCCGAGCTTGTGGCTGCAAAAGCATCCGGAATACCGACATTTGAAAGAAGCAAGCTTCTCGGAGCAATTACAAGGATTTATCCCAACTGCATTTGTATAAGCGGAACGCACGGCAAAACAACAGCCTGCTCCATGCTTACACAGGTTCTGATTGAGTCAGATTTCTCCCCTACCGCTGTAATCGGCGGAAAACTTCCTCTCACGGGATCAAACGGTATTGTGGGAGAAAGTGAGCATATGGTGTGTGAAGCTTGTGAGTTTGTTGACACTTTCCTTGATTTATCACCCGACATTGCGGTTATTCTCAACGTTGATGAGGATCATCTTGATTACTTCAAAACGTTTGAGAATTTAAAGAAATCTTTCACAAAATTCGCATCGATGGCAACTAAGAAAATAATTTACAACGGCGATGATATCAACACGTTTGATACAGTTGAGCCTGCAGCTGAAATATGCGGAAAACCTGTTATATGTTTCGGTATGAATGACGGTAATGATTATCAGGCTGTGAACGTTGAAATGACCAACGAATTTGCGTCGTTTGATCTTATCAGATACGGTGAAAAACTGGGCAAGGTTACGCTTGGTATCCCCGGCAGACATCACGTTTACAATGCGCTTGCAGTTATTTCTTCCGCAATGGAATCAGGCGTAAATTTTGATCAATGCATAAAGGGAATTGCGGATTTCAAAGGCGCAGGCAGAAGATTTGAAATTCTTGCAGAGATTGACGGAATAACAATTGCTGATGATTATGCTCATCATCCGAAAGAACTTGAGGTTACACTTGAAACTGCGATGAAAATGGGATATAAGAAAGTATGGGCCGTTTTCCAGCCTTTCACATATTCCAGAACCGCAATTCTGTTTGATGAATTTGCACGAGTTCTTCAGATTCCCGACAGATGCATTATGACGGAAATTATGGGCTCGAGAGAAGTCAATACTTACAATATTTACACCTCTCAACTTGCAGAAAAAATTCCCGGCAGCGTTTGGTTCAATACTTTTGAAGAAGTTGCACAATACGCCGTTGATAACGCCGAAAGCGGTGATCTGATTATCACTCTCGGTTGCGGCGATATATATAAAGCGGCAAAAATAATGATTAACAAATTAAAAGAAAGGCAGTGATACCGTGAAATACACCGTTAACAAAACAAACTACAATGATTTCTCTGTTTTTGAAATCAACAAACTCAGCGGCAGAGGTTACTCCATCCCCTATTCATCAAAGGATGAACTGAAAAAAACTTCATTCAAAAAAGAAAGAGGTTCGTCTGACATTGTAAAACTTCTTTCAGGAAAGTGGCAGTTCAGATTTTATAAGAGCACAAAAGATTTGCCTGACGTTATTGACACAGAAAAGGAAGCTTTTCAGACTGTAAAAGTTCCTTCAACCTGGCAGAGAACAGGCTACGACGCTCCTGCATACATCAATTGCCCCTATGCTTTTGATGATAAGCCTCCCTACGTTCCCGAAGAGCAGCCTGTAGGTGTTTACAGAAAAACTTTTGACGTTGAAAATACAGACAAAGTATTTATCCTTTCATTTCTCGGTGTAATTTCTTGCCTTGACCTTTATGTAAACGGCAAATTTGTCGGATACAGCGAAGGCGCTCACAACACAGCTGAATTCGATATCACAAAGTTTGTATCCAATGGTGAAAATGAAATTCTTGCCGTTGTTCACAAATGGTCAAACGGTACTTTCCTCGAGTGTCAGGATATGTTCAGAGAAAACGGAATTTTCCGCGATGTTCTTCTCTATGAAATGCCTGAAACATATTTCTATGATGTATATTACCGCACAAAGGAAACATCAAAAGGCTGGAATCTTGACATAAACGTTGCTATCGAAGGTAAAACAGACGGTCTTTCTGTTTATGCAGAGATTTACGACAGCAAGAATAAACTTGTAGCATCAAGGCGTATTGATGCTGCAAACGAGGCAACAATCAATTTCAAAGAACTTGACGTTATAAGCTGGAACGCAGAAATTCCCACTCTTTATACTGCATTTGTTACCCTCTTTAACGGTGAAACCGAAATAATGACAGAGAGAAATTATATCGGTTTCAAAACAATCAAAATCAAAAAAGATATCTTTACCGTTAACGGCAAAAAAATAAAAACAAAGGGTGTTAACCACCACGACACCCATTATAAGAACGGCTACGTTATGAGCTTTGATGATATCGAAAAGGATATCAAGCTTATGAAATCCCTTAACGTAAACACAGTCAGAACATCACACTACCCTCCCGATGCACAGTTCCTTGTTCTTTGTGACATGTACGGACTTTATGTTGTTGATGAGGCTGACATCGAGACTCACGGCTGCGGTTGCGACCCTCACAAAAACATCGATCTTATCAGCCACGATCTTAAATGGGCTCCCAGATATCTTGACCGCGTTAAAAGAATGTATATGCGTGACAGAAGCCGTGCAGGAATTATTATGTGGTCTCTCGGCAACGAAGCAGGTGGCTATGCATGCCACGACGTTTGCTATGATTTCCTTCACAGCGTTTGTCCCGAAATTCCCGTACATTATGAAGGTGTAGTCCGTAACGAAAGACATTCGTATGACGTTGTTTCCGAAATGTACACCAATCACAAAGACGTTGAAAAGACAGGTAAACACACAAGAGGAAAAAAATACACACCAAAGCCTTTCTTCCTTTGCGAATATGCTCACGCAATGGGTGTTGGCCCGGGCGGACTTGAGGAATACTGGAAAATCTTCTATAAATATGACAACCTTATGAGTGGGTGGATCTGGGAATGGGCTGACCATGCCGTTTATCACGCTAACGGAAAACTCAAATTTACATACGGCGGCGATCACGGTGAATGGCGTCATGACGGTAACTTCTGCGTTGACGGACTTCTTTATCCTGACAGAAGACTTCATACAGGCGCAAAACAGATGAAAAACGTTTACAGACCCGTAAGAGCTGAATACAACAACGGTGTGATAACGTTTACAAACACAAACAGATTCAGAAACACGTCATATCTTACTGCAGTTTGGGAACTTGTTAAAAACGGAAACGTTCTTCTTGCGGCTGATGAACTTGTTCTTGATATCGAACCCGAAAATAAGCTTGATTGTGAAGTTGAACTTAATATTCCCAAGGGAGACTGCGACTGTCATCTTAACGTTTACTACTTTGACGGTGATAACGAAATTGCATTTGAACAAATCGCACTCAAAGAAGAATATGAATTCAAACCTGAAAAATCAAAAGCAAAGCTCAGCCTTAACAGCGACGGAGAAATAAGCACTCTTGTTTTTGATGGAGGCAGCGTTTCATTCTCCAACAAATCCGGTATGCTTGAAAGCTATGTTTCGGACGGAAAAGAGCTTATCAATTCATCTCCCGTTACGTCAAAAGGATTCCTTCCCAATATTTTCAGAGCTCCTCTTGATAACGATGCACCGCACAGAGATGATTGGATCGGCGCAGGATATGATAACTATGAATGCAAATGCGTTGATTTTGAAGTTGAACTCAAAAAGGATAAAGCTGAGATTGAAGCAGAGTATAAACTCAGAAGCAAAAAATCAATTCTTCCTATTGCAAAAGTCTGTGTTGAATATACCGTATATGCAAACGGTCTTATCAAAGTTGAAGCAAAACTTGAAAGTATTGCCAAAAAGAGAGTTTCTGCAAATATCCCCAGATTTGGTCTTACACTTGAAATGCCCGAAGAATTCAACAATATTGAATATTTCGGAATGGGTCCTGATGAAAATCTTTCTGATATTTATGCTCAGTCACTTGTCGGTATTTATAACACAACCGTAAAAGAAATGCACGAGCCTTATATCAAACCCCAGGATTCAGGCAACAGAACACTTTGCAGATATCTTATCGTTACAAACGAAGAAGGAAACGGTATCAAATTTGCATATGATGACGATTATTTCAACTTTAACGTAAGAGAATTTACTCAGAAGCTTCTTCAGAACGCAAAGCATCAGGAGGATCTTCACAGCGAACATACAACCGTTGTTAATATAGACGGATTCACAAGAGGTTCAGGTACTGCAAGTTGCGGACCCGATACCTTACCCGAATACGTTGTTGACGGACGAGAAGAACTTGAATTCAGTTTCTATATGATGCCTGCCAAGAAATAAAAAAATGTGACCGGAATTCACAATGAATTCCGGTCATTTTAATTATCAGAAATTATTATGCTGTATCTGATGAATCATCATTATTATCTTGCTTTTTTGCTTTCAGAGTTCCCAGAACAGATATTGTCACAAGAGATATTCCGCCGGCAACAATGGTTATAAACTTATAAGCATCAAGCTTGGAATTATTGGTTGGAGTATTTTGCGTGGTAGTTGATATTACGGTTTCTTCCGGTACTGATTCTGTCGAAGCTGAAACAGTTGCGGTGTCAATAACCGTGGTTTCAGCTTTAGTTTCTGCGATGTTCTTGTTTGTTGTTTTTTTATTTTTCTTTGTTGTTCTCAAAGTTTCTGTTTTGGTTTTATTTTCCGTATGAACGGCAGGTGCAGCACTTGTTTTTTCAGGTATAAGTAAATCGAGAATACCCATACTGTTATGAGAATCGTTGTTTCTTTTGGTAGTTGTTTTTGACGCAACGGTAGTTTTCGGATTTATATGTGTGGTTTTGTGTGTTGCGGTTGTATATTTTATCGTTGCGGTTGAAGGCGGATTTGTTATTTCGTTGTATTCACCGTTGTATATGTAATCATATTCTTCAGTTGCCGATGTGTTTTCAATGATAAAATCATATACATTAGACGGTGAACCGTCGGAATCATAAAATCTTATTTTTCCGTTTATAGTGTCAGGCAAACCGAATTTAAGTCCTATTCTAAGTTCACAAGTTGCTCCGCCATTGCTGTCAACCATAACAGCACCGTCAAAATAATATTTATCAACATCGTACTGTTCGGGCGATGAATTTACAGTTACAATAAAGGGATCGGAATTATCAATCTGAAGAGATACGCCTGCGTTAGTATTATCACTTTGCAAATAGGGATCTTTGAACATTACGCAAAGAAAAATGTTATTTGTTTCAGGTTCAGATATCCATTTTATAAGCCCGAAATTGGCTTTACAGTTACTCTCGCCGTTTAATATAATCTGAGTTTCGGCACCATCCCATTCAGCACCTTTATCTATTCCGTCAATGCTTACGGAATATACATTGAGATGCATACTGAAACAAAGAACCAACGCGAGAAAAAACAATGCAATCTTTTTCATATAAACACCCAAAATACGAACATAAATGATTTAAAATAAGCTTAAACAGAATAAAAAATTATGAGCGTTCCGTTTTCAACGCTTATTTCTGCTTTATCACCAACCAATACATTACTGACACCAAGCGGAAAAGTATTGGTTAATTTGGCGTTGGTAAGCGGATATTTTAAACCTTTGAATGTAACTCCCGTACTGACATCGGAATGAGAAATAATCGAAATACACCCTTTGCTTTTTTCGTCAATAACAACTTTATTGTTATGCACTGCAGTTATAACGGAATTTCCTTCTTTGATAAAGATTTCCATTCCTTTTTCAGCAATTGATGCAGCAAGCTGAAGATTGCTCATTGTGTGATCAATTCTTCCTCCGCAACCGCCGTAAATGTAAAAAATTCTGTACCCTTTTTCAATACCGATATTAATTGCTGCAAGCATATCTGTTATATCTTTTTCAACAGGCAGTCTGATAACTTTCGTATCGTCAGGAATGTAACCCAATGAATCAAAATCGCCTATCACAATATCTGGCACGATATTGCATTTCACAAGATGATCGTAACCGCCATCTGCGGCAATAATCAGATCTCCTGCATTCTTTTTAAAATCAAAAATCGGGCAATCCCCTGCTCCGACTATGCAACATACGCTCATTTATATGCCCCCTTTTATTAATTATTTTAATGTTCAATCCGTGTATTGTCAAGTAATTGACTTTGTCATTTATATGTATTATAATTTCAACATCAATTGGAGGTTGAAAAATGGAAAAAATAAAGCCTGTAAAAGAACTTGAACTATATCTTATTCGTCACGGACAAAGTATGGGTAATGCCGGTTATGACAAAACCGATCTTACGTTAAAAGAAGAAAATGACCCGTATCTTACTCCTCTCGGTGTTACCCAAGCTGAAAAAGCTGGAGAAGCACTTGCCAATATACAGTTTGACGCTGTTTATTCAAGTGCATTATTGAGAGCTGTCCGTACCGCCACGGAAATAATAAAAAAACAACCTCATATTATCCCACTTAGAATTAATCCTTTGTTAACGGAAATGAATGTTAACCCGGAATATAAAGGTGCAGGTATGGATGAAATACTTGAAATTTGCGGTTTTGCAGAGCTTGCAGAAGGCATAAACGAAAACGATTCGCTTGTATGTTGCAATAAATCTGATGATGAAATCGGCTTGTTTGAGCGCGCAGAAAAAGCAATTAAGATACTGAGAAACCAATATAATAAAGGTGAAAAAATCGCTCTTGTTTGTCACGCCGCAATTATGACGTATCTTGTTTTTTACATTATGGGATACGAAAAATCCGTCCCTCTTTTTGATGTCAATTTCAGCAATACAAGTGTAACAAAAGTTATTTTTTATAAAGAAGGAACAAATAAATACGGCGACGTTGTCTTTGAGTATATTAACAGCACCAGACATCTTGAAACCGAATACTGATATGATATAAAGGCTTGTATGAGTGAATTCTCATACAAGCCTTATTTGTTCAGAATTTACTCAACGTCTGCTCTGAATCCGAAACCATAAACTGAGGGTATTTATCACTTGCACCTGCAAAAAATTCGCCGTCATAGCTGAGCAACCAGACTATGAACTCGCTGTAATCCGTGCCATATGAGCCTGCGACGTGAGGTGCTCCCTTTATTATATATGTATACTCAGGGAAAAGTGAGGTTGATAAATCAACCACTCTGTCGGGAGAAAGAAGTTCGGGTTTTTTTGCAATGTAATCATCGCCAAGTGTTTTTCCGTAAGGAGCGATTGTTGCATAACCGGACATCTGATAAGTTTCCAACGTTCCGTCACCGTTAAAATCTGCATTTTCATACACGGGTATAACGGGTGTTCCGTAGTGAGCAACAACTGCAATTTCAACACCGTTATCCAGCATTTTATTGATCAGATCCGTTTTATCAATCATCATTTTCTGAAGTTTGTCTGTCTTTGAAATAAAATCAGGATCTGCATTTTCTCTGCCACCAAATATGTACTCTATTGCATCTTCATAGTCTTCAGATTGAACAAGCCCCCAAAGCGGAAGCATATTTCCAAAAACAGGTATTATAGCGTCTTTATAGATAACATCTTTATAGTTATCTACAAGGAAGTCTGTGAGTTTTGTCAGCAAATTAAACACATTTGCTTTATAAAGAACATCAATAAGAAATGAAAAAGCATCGTTTCCGTTCACGGTATTTCCAAGGAAATTATAAAGATTTTCTGCATTGATGTTAACTTTGCCCGTCAGAAGATCGGATGCAACCTGTGCACCGCAGAACGTTGATGACATAAACAAACAACGATTAATCTTTTCATATCCGTACTTATTGATATAAGCGACAGTCATCAATCCACCCATACTGCAGCAAACAATATTGACTTTATCATGTCCTGTGTTTTTTATTGCTGACTCAACTGCGGCATTTATATCATCGGCAACTGCAAAAGGATCAAGGCGCCAATCGTAGTTCACGTAATACGTATGACCTTCTCCAAATGATTCAATGCAGGTTCTTACAATTCCGTATTCAAAACCAGAACCGTTACGAAGATTTTCATAATTGTCTGCACTTTCAGGGTATTTGGGAACAGAAACATTGTAGAGAGAATTACCCTTCTGATCCATCGAGAGATTTTTGAAAATATTTCCCGCAAGGTCAGCAATTCCGTCAACGACTGCATCAAAACTTAAATTGAGGATTCCGTTTGCAATCAATTTAACAACACCTGAAGCAATCATTTTGGCGTCTGTATTAATTGCTGGCTGTTCATTTTCTGTTCCGCAATCAACGTAAAGACCTCCGAAATCCATGCCTCTGACAACAATAACGGGAACGTTTTCGCAACCGTCAGCATTGTGTTCTTCATTTGCAAAAGCAGGCAAAAAACTCATTGATATAATACTGATGACAAGTAATAAAGATATAATTTTTTTCATATCAGAAATCATTCCTTTCCGACTATTTTTAAATTTCCGTTTTCTTCCTTAATTTCAAAAAGAATCGGTCTTTCATATGGATTCTCATTGGGAGAATGCAAAATAAGATATTTTGAACCGTTAAAATCTTCAAAAATCATACCGTGGCCGCCATTCTCTTCAAAAAGCAACTCTTCGTGAATCCAATTTCCGTCTATTTCTCCGTTGTCAGAACAGGCAACAGCCTGAACATAACCGCTTCGAGTAAAAGTAGACCATATCATCAATAATCTACCGCATTTTGTTCGATATAAAAACGGACCGTCCGTAATAAATGTTTCTCTGGATTTATCTGCCCAATGCGGTTGCGAAGCTTTGAAAAGCAAGAACGGCTCGTCTGCAGCCGCAGAGAGATCTTTCGTTAATTTCATTGCGTGAATTTCGCCGTCTGTGACCTGACACCATTCACGGCAGAAAACTATATAGGGATCTCCGTTTTTTGCAATATAAAAGGTACCGTCAAGGCAAGTCCAGCCGATCGGTGTTATAGCGTCGTCTGTGAAAGGAAGAAAAGGTCCCATAGGTGAATCGCTTCTGAGAATCTGTGTTGCTCTTCCTCTTTTTTCCGAATGGAAAGTAACGAACATATAGAATTTATCATTGTAATGATGTACTTCGGGTGCCCACACTTCTTTATCAGCCCAGAAACCTTCGGGAACAGCAAAACATTGATGTGCTTCACTCCACACGTCAAGATCATCACTTACGTAAACGTCAAGACCTGTTGCAGATGTCCAGGCGGTTCCCCCTCTGGTTCCGTAGAGATAATATTTTCCGTCAATGGGAAGTATGAACGGGTCTCTGATATTAATGTCACAAAATTTCACTTTATTTAACCTCCTCAGCTGTCACGTTATAGTGTCGAACAAAAATTCCTATTACTTTGTTATAGTCAAGCACATGCATTACAGAGCCGTCATCCGAAGGATAAAAAGTAAGACCTTCTGCTTCAACGTTATCACCGCCAACGTCTCTTACAAATGCAATTTCTGTTTCACCGCTCTCAACGTCAATGCTGAGTATATTTTTGAATGTACCGTTGTCTTTTTCATCGTTGGAAAGGTAAAGTGTTCCGTTCCAGAATTCTCCGCCCTGAATGCGATGAATCTTATCAATTCCGCAAAGATCGATTTCTTTCACGAACTCCATTGAATTGTTTGTGTCATAAACATAAATTTTTTCGATGTCAACCCACTTTGACGCATAAAGATATCCCGTCTCATTATCAACAGCGCACCAG
>JAZQTC010000070.1:0-2761 GCA_045630405.1 Acutalibacteraceae bacterium | reverse complement strand
CTTGCCTGAGAAGATTGAAGGCTCTGTTGATGAATCGTAAGTGAATTCACCGGGCTCTGCACAAACCTCAACAATCTTGCCCTGTTCAACGATAATCATACACTGACCGTCGGCAACGGCAATACCCGAGCCGTTGGAGATAACGTTGTCGCTGCCTTTTGTGTTGGAAGAACGTCCGCCTACTCGCTTCTGTCCTTTCACCATAAGCACATCGTTTTCAAGTGAATCGCAGTAGAAAAATTCTTTCCACTGGTCTGCCATTACTCCGCCGAGTGCTCCTATACCTGCTTTAATAAGTCCCATATTGAATTTCTCCTTTCAAGAAATCAGTTTATAATTTTTGAAATTTATTCTTATCCTCTGGGCAATTCGCAATCAATAACGTCTTTGATTACGTAGCCGAAAGGACTGTTTGCATCGGGTTCAACGATTACCGCAAGACCGTATTCTTCATAGCCTTCAAATCTGTAATCGTCAATGCGTATTTTAACGGAATACGTTCCGTCGCCGTTATCCTCAACGCCGTAAAATTCGTTGGTGCTGAATCTTTCAAACAGATACGGTGTGACATCATAATCCGAATACTGTTTCATACTGCCTTCAACATAGCATTCTTCAGGAATTTCGGGATAATTTCCTTTATACTCGGGATACATTGAATCAGCATATGATTCAAGCTCCCATGTTGTCAAAGAGATAACATCATATTCTGTTTCGCCGACCATTTTTGCGTGGTTGAGCGTTACAGCATAAGCAAGAGTATCCCAGATAACAGCAGGGTCATTATGTTCAGCAAATCCTTCGTAAAAGATTTTCGATGTTGCACGGGCAACACAGAGATTATAGAAGGCTGAATCTTCGGTTATTTCTTCGGGTGTGTTACCCTCATCAACCATAAGCAGTTTTGTGACAACCTCATAGCCGTCCATAGCCAGATAATACCCGGCTTTCATTTCACCGTACTCGGCAACGAGTCTGTAATCGGGAATTGTTTCGGTTACATAGCAGTCAAATTCATAAATTTTGTCTTTTTCGGTTGAGATTTCGAATATTGTTTCGGTTACCTCAAAATCATCAACAATCGGCGACCACATTATCGCTTCAAGTCTGACAGTCACACCGTTTTTGGGTGAAACAAATCTGAAACAGCCTGCTGAAGTCTGAGGGTCAATGCCTGTGTTTATGCTTTCAATTTTACCCGTCAGACTCTGGTAATCATCAGAATCGCAGTCCATATAGAGAGTCATCAGCAAATCGCCGCTGTCATCCTCTTTATCGTTGGCGGAACTGTTGCCCTTTGTGTTTGCTTCTTCGGTCTGCGAAGGGGCGGTTGTTGTTTCAACCTCGTCTTTACCGCCGCAGGCCGCAAATGAGAGCAGCATAATCAGGGCAAGCAAAACGGCTGTTATCTTTTTCATTGGTATTACCTCCTTATTTATTCGGTTTATATCCCGTTGATGAATAGGGATTTTTGTTTTCTTTAGGCGGGTCGGGAATATTTCCGACGTGAACAAGCCACGAGAAAACCGCTGTTTTTATTGCAACGCCGATAATCCATACGGCGAGTGCTCCCACAAACCACCATATTGAAATTTTGAAAATGAAATGTGCCGCAAGCAAAAGCCACGCAGGAATTGTCCATTCAAGGTCGAATACGAGGTTTATCAGCAACGCTGAAAAGAATCCGTTGCCCTTTGGTCTGTTCTTCACCGCCTCACCCCTTATAACTGAAATATATTAATTCTCATCCTAATTTTAACAAATAAAAATAAATCGCACATTGTACTTTAGTGCAGAAATGAAACTTTTTTAAAAATATTTTATATTTTATAAAAAAAGACGGCAGATTTCTCTGCCGTCAGATTTGTTTGTTCAATTAGTGATTCATACCGCAAACGCAGACTTTGTTCTGACCGAAAAGCTTCTGGAAGAAGAGAACAATCTTGAAGAAGAAGCCTGCAATACCTCCCTGATGGCACTTGCAACCGCAGTTTTCTGCACGGTTATATTCGCAAAGGTCGCAGGTTGCATCGTTGCCGTCTGCGTAAGAATGCTTGCATTCTGTAATTTCAACCTCATCGGAAACTTCAACTCTGCAACCGTCAAAGGTAACGATGCAGATATGTGTGCCTGCTTCTTTTGCCTTAAGTTCTGCATCGGTATTAACCTTTTTCATTTCAGGCATTTCAGCTTTGAGATGAGGAACCTGTGCATACAGGCCCCACGTGTTGTAAACGCAGGCGTGGTCAGCAGTGAATTCAACGGTATCGTTTGCATTGACATTTCCCCAGACTTCATCGGACTCTCCGCAAACACACCAGATGCCGAGTTCAACAGCATCAATGTCTGCTGTCATTTTGATGGTCTGATCTTCCGGAAGAATAACCTTGAAGAAATTGTATTCCTTATTGATGCCGTCTTCATAACCGGTATAAACACCGGTCCAACAGTTTTCTGAATCATAAGTTGCAAAATTGCCGACATGCCCATCTACACGGGGCACTGCATATTCGTCAGTCAATTCAGCGAAAGAATCGCCGACCTTATACCACTGATATTCAGCATCTGCACCTTCTGTAACCTCAACGTAGGGCTCATCGGTTGTGGGCTGATGAGTGATTTCGCCAAAGACTGTTAAGGTAATATCGAATTCAACAGCATAACCATCCCATGCAGCCAATTTAAACAGATAGTCGGCACCTGCTTCTGCCTCAAAAATGCAGTAGAAATCATAAGTATCGGCATAATCATTGTCGTCGTC
>JAZQTC010000069.1:0-2351 GCA_045630405.1 Acutalibacteraceae bacterium | reverse complement strand
ATTTATGAATACAAATGCAGAATTTCTCTCGGATATCGGCGAGCCCTTTGCATCGGGCTTGCTGGAATTATCCGACAACGGGTCACTCCCGGAAATATATTGCCGTGCATACCGCCGCTACTATGAAACCTGCCCCATTGTTTATGAAGCCGGTTCACCTCTTTTTCCCACCGGTCAGACAAGGGGAACATATACAGACACAAGCACCGACTATGAGGTTTGTGTTATTCCGTCATACGCAAAGCAGTTTGATATAAATTGGGATAAGCTCAGAGAAAAAAGCTCTCATGCCGCAGATGTTATGATGGAATTCACCCAAAGCTATTGCTATGCAGGTGAATGGAATCACAGTATGCTTAATTACAAGCGAATTCTGCGCGAAGGTATAAATCAATATGAAAATCGCCTGCTTGAAAAGGAAGACAGTGATTTTAAGACGGCGTTGCTCGACCTTATTGACGGATTACGCACCTATCACAAGCGTGCTTTGGAGGCACTTCCCCAAATGGGTGCTCCCACAGAGCTTTTGCAAGCGTTAAAGCAGGTTCCTTTTTCTCCTGCAAGAACAGCATACGAAGCTATGGTTTCTCTTAATTTCTGCCTTTCCTTAGATGGATGGGACAATGTTGGCAGACTTGACTCCATTCTTGAGCCGTATCACAAGGGTGAGGACCTTCGTCCGTGGCTTCGCTGTATGATGGAAAACATACAGATAAACGATTGCTGGAGCGTTACTCTCGGTCCGGAATATAACGATGTAACATATCAGGCATTGGAAGCATCTGTTGGCCTTGCCCGACCCTTGATTGAGCTAAGAGTAACAGACGAAATGCCTGAGTCCTTGTGGGAGCTTTCCGCAAAGCGTATTCTGCAAGGTGGCGGTCAGCCTGCTTTTTATAACGAACAGGCTATCCGTCAGCGTTTGTGTAGCAGAATACCGCATCTGACTCAAGAGGATGTATTGGAATTTTCCGGCGGAGGATGCACGGAAACATCCTTTGCAGGCTGTACATATTCCGGAGGAACAGACAACGAAATCAATGTTCTGAAAATATTTGAAGACTATATGTATGCAAATCTTCCAGGTTGTCCGTCTTTCGAGGAGTTTTATAATAATTTTATTAAGGTTTTGCGAAAACAGCAGGATCTTCAGATGAAAACAATCAATGATTACTGGAATGAACGTGCTCAAAAATGCTTTGCTCCTATCCGCTCACTTTTTGTCGACGATTGTATCGACAAAGAAACAGGTTGGTTCCAGGGCGGTGCAAGATACACCTTCTCAATTCATTGCGATTCAGGTATCCCCAACACATTGGATTCATTGCTTGCCATCAAGCATCTGGTCTTTGATAAAAAACGATATTCGCCCGAGCAGTTCCTTTCACTTTTAAAGTCAGAGAATGCGGAGTTTTTTGCAACGCTTCGTTCCTGCCCTTCATACGGCGTGGCAGATGAAAATGCAGATGCGCTGGTTCGTGATTTTACAACCGGATTTTATGAGCATTACCTCACGGGAAAGCTTGATCTCGGTCTGGGATTCTTTCCGACAGCTCACCAGTTTACCCGTCATATCTCTGCAGGCTCTGTGGTAGGTCCGACACCGGATGGCAGGAAAGGCGGTACACCCGTAGCGGATTCCTTGGCTGCAGTAAACGGAAAAGCAGTTAAAGGGCCTACTGCAATGCTGACAAGTGCAGCGCGTTATGAACAAAAAGATATTTACGGTATAGCGGTAACAAATTTGTCTATAAACCAGAACTGCCCTCCGTCAATACTCAAAGCCTTGGTCAAGGGCTATTTTTCAATGGGCGGAACTCAGCTTCAGGTTACGGTAACAAACCGTGAAACTCTTCTGAAAGCGCGAAAAGATCCTGAAAGCTACAGGGACCTTATCGTCAGAGTTGGCGGATATTCAGATTATTTTTATAATTTAGAAGACAGGCTTAAGGATGCAGTTATTGCAAGAACATTGTTTGAAATATAACCGTAACACCTCAGTGTAAGCAAACGTAGTTATTTACGCATTCTTAGTCATACTGTAAATAAACTAATCTAACATCAACTTCTGCTCAAAACGGGCAGAAGTTTTTTATCGCATTTTTCAGTTATCTGCTTTGCAAATATTTCATAATGTAATTGAACTCAAATCTGACGCTTGTTGAGTTTATTGGCTGTGTTTGCTATTCGTTGCTCCCCCAACGAATCTCTGAAAATCTGTTCTTTTGTTTGTTATACTCCTTTCAAACATTAGTTAATTAACACCTATGAACTCCAAATCGTGGTCTAAATACCTTCCGTGTTCTCCAAGCGGAAGCCCAATCACACAGCCAATCAAAAAACGCTGCTTA
>JAZQTC010000068.1:0-1591 GCA_045630405.1 Acutalibacteraceae bacterium | reverse complement strand
GCAAACGGTTTTGCTATTTTCTTTTTTATGGCAGACAGCACATTCCATCTGCTCATCCTTTTCTAAATATTTCAGCGGCGCACCGCAAATCAAACATTCGTCCTTCATGTTATCTCCTTATAAAAGCTTAAATTGGTTTTTATCAAATTCCAATAGCCCTTCATCCCGCATCTTGCAAAGTTCATTTGACATAGCACTTCTGTCAACAGACAAAAAATCCGCAAGCTGCTGACGGTTATACGGAATGGTGAAGTATGAGCAATTCTGTCGCTTTGCTTCCTCGGATAAATAGGAAATCAATTTTTCTCGTGTAGAACGCTTGGACATATGGCCGAGTTTCTGCACGAGCTTTCTGTTTTTCTCAGAAATTGCGAAAAACAAATTCTGCACTACCGTTGCGTGAAAACGACAGGCGGAAGAACAGGTGGTAATAATCTTCTTTACATCAAAAAACATTACGGCGCTATCTTCCACTGCTACAACATCGTTGAGCAATGCGCCGCTTTCGGGAGCAACGTAGGCTTCACCGAACATTTCACCCACAGCAATCTGACCGAGAATACTGCGATTTCCCCAATAATCGTCCTTTTGAATGTGTAAATTGCCTTCCACCAAGACGGTAATATCGTTTAAGTGCTCTCCTTGTCTTAATACATATTCACCCTTCTTATAAGTGAAAAGTCTTGCGCCAAGGCAGGAAAGCATAGAAATGATTTCATTATCACCAACACCGGAAAACAACTGTGATCTTTTGAGAACGGAAACATAATTTTTCATAAAACATCACTTTCTGTTGTAAATACAACCGCTTTGTTTTATTTATTATACTATAATAGAGCCGTAAAGTCAATGGGAGGTGATAGAACTGAAACCCAGAATTAAGATTACTTTGATCGACAGAAAAGGCAGTCGTCCATGCCACAGAGGACATCAGATCGGAGACACCTTTGATTACGATACCGAAAGAGGCGAACTTTGCCCAATGGCAATGCACGTCGCCTTTCCGTATATAGACATACTACGATACGGCGGAGAGCCACCAAAAGCAGAGTGCGACGAAATTCGGTTTTGTTGTCCTGACAGTGATGTTATCAATGTTTTTAGAATTGAAAAGGAGTAAATGACTATGATTAGAAAAATCATCAAAATTGATGAAGAAAAATGTAATGGTTGTGGCGCTTGCGCCACAGCTTGCCACGAAGGTGCTATTGAAATGATAAACGGTAAAGCAAAACTCACACGTGAAGATTATTGCGATGGTCTTGGCGATTGCCTTCCCGCTTGTCCCGTAGATGCAATAACTTTTGAGGAAAGAGAAGCACCTGCTTATGATGAATCCGCTGTGCTCGAAGCAAAATCAAAAAAGCACGATACCCTGCCTTGCGGTTGTCCCGGCACACAGTCAAAATCTATCAAACACGATGAATGTTCTTGCCAAACTACAAGCGCCCCCCTTGTCAGCAGATTATCACAATGGCCTGTGCAAATTAAACTCGTTCCTACGAACGCTCCCTATTTTGACGGAGCAAACCTTTTGGTTGCGGCAGACTGCACTGCCTACGCTTACGGTAATTTCCATAACGAGTTTATA
>JAZQTC010000067.1:0-3967 GCA_045630405.1 Acutalibacteraceae bacterium | reverse complement strand
CACTCGCGAGTGCCTGACTATATTACCAAATCATTTCGCTTTTGTCAACACCTTTTTCCAACTTTTTTCAGGGTTGTTGTCAACCACTCCGTGTGTTTAGTTAATCACCAAACCCCGAATCCCTTGATTTATATAGGGTTTCGCCGCTTTATTTCTTATTTCGAACTTCAGTTTTTTGAGATTTTTCTTTGATTTTTATGCCAAATCATTTGTATCAAGCTAAAAAACTACTTATTTTTTTGAGACGTTTATGTAAAATTGTATATCTCTCCTACATCTGACTTGATACTGTAAATGCCGGGATACGGATTCGGAACTGCAATCCAATCGGTTACATTACCTGTTATAATATAGTTTTTTTGCAATCAAATTTTACTTCCACAAAATTTCAAAAAACACTTGACAGATGCAAAATGTTATGATAACATATTAAAGCAATTTACGGAGAGATACCGAAGTGGTCATAACGGAACGGTCTTGAAAACCGTCGTACCTTTACGGGTACCGTGGGTTCGAATCCCACTCTCTCCGCCATTTTAATTATAATTACATTTATATATATTAAGTTACTGATTTGGAGAAGTACTCAAGTTGGTGACGAGGCGCCCCTGCTAAGGGCGTAGGTCGGGAAACCGGCGCGGGAGTTCGAGTCTCCCCTTCTCCGCCATGAACAGAACTGATGCATTTGCGTTGGTTCTGTTTTTTTATTGCAAACGACCGCGCCGGGCACCGGCGTGGGGCGAAGCGCCGATGCGCCGCCTGCGGCGGATGAAGCAAGGCGCTGAGGTGAAGAAACAAGGAGCAATGCGATGCGCTCCAAGCGAGCAGAGCGACTATGTTTCTGAGGGGGAGAGTCTCCCCTTCTCCGCCATAAGAAAAAGACACCTTTCGGGGTGTCTTTTTTGTTTCTCTGAACAGCATGCAATACTTTTTCATCCGCAAAACAAAAAGGACAGCTTGGTGCTGCCCTTTCTTTATAGTATACATTACATTATATATTTGTTGAGCTTCGGTATTTTGCTTATGAGCCAGACCGCGGCAAAGCTGACGGCAAAAACTATCAGCGTATTGCATAACACCGATAATATCGGGTTATAAAGCAAGGTCGTGAATCCCCACTCCTTGAACGCAATATTTACAAAGTCGTGGAACAGATACATTCCGAAGCTGAGAGCCGAAATCTTTGAAATAACCTTCAGTTGCCTTTCGCTCCAGTTGATTTTTGATACCTCGTATTTAAAGAGCACGAACACAGCCACGGACTCCGCCCATACGTTGGGCATAAAATTGTTGTAGAGAGTGCTTACCGCAGAGCCTTTTACGTTTGACCAGATTGCGGTGCCTATTATAGTTGACAGTAAGCCCACCGCTCCGAGCGCGTAAATTATCCGCCTTGTTTTAACGGAAAGTTCCGTGGTTTTTAGGTAATACCCCAAAACAAAATAACCTGCGTATCCGTAAACCGTATACATTCCGATATCTGCCGTTATGGCATTGACAGTCGGTGCGATAGGGGTTATCGCCTTGAGAAGTTTTGCAACACTGCTGAAAATAACTGCAAGAATAATGAAATATTCCGTTATCTTCTTGTCCGCGGTTATCTTTCGGAGAATTGGGGTTGCAAGATAAAGTCCGAAAATGGTGAACATATACCAGAGGTGATATCTGCCGCAAAGAAAATCCTTGAACCACACTCCGAAAGTATAGTTATCTTTGGCATGACTGATAAAATAAAGCACCAGCGAGTAGCAGAACGACCAGAAGAAAAATGCCGTTGCAATTCGTGAAACATTCTTTCCGAACAGCTTTTTCAAAGTCAGCTCTTTTGAGTTATCAAGAAAAAATCCGCCTGAAATCATTATAAAAACAGGCACACAGAATCTGACAATTCCGTCATAAACGTTGAAAGTGTGCCACTCAAAGCTGTCCACGGAAACTTTGTTCCAGCAGCTTGCCGCAACATGAAGCATCATCATACTGAACACGCTGAAGATTCTCAGCACGTCAATCCAGACAACTCTTGACGTTGCCGCTTTATTTTTCAACTCGGTATTCATCAGCACTCTCCATTTCATGAAGCAGAGGAGGACGGTACATTCTGAATGCGTGCTTGTGAATATCAAGGGTCACCTTGCTCACGTCGCCTGCAAATTCACCGTCAACCGTCCAGGGAATTTTTGAACCGTCAAGGGTTTCGATTTCGATATGGGATCCCTGAAGAAACTTGACGTTTTTATGCTCAAGATTCTTTTTGAGAATGCATTCCGCAAGTCCTGCCCAGCCTTTTACGGTGTCAGGCATTTCGGCAAAAAGCACTTCAAATTTACCGTCGTTGAGGCATACGGTATCCTCGCTCAGGTGAATAATTTTACCTACGGTGTATGAATTTGAAATGGAACCAAAGATAAAATTGCCCTCAAACGCAACGCCGTCAACAACGCATTTCATAGGCACGGGCTTTATATCCTTAACCTCTTTGGCAGCCATATAGAAATATGCGGTTCTGCCGATTTTGTTTTTGAGTTTCTGCGACGTTGCATAGGAGCACTTTGTGAACGCACCGAAGGAAGCAACGTATGTAAAATATCTGTTATTGAAGTTGCCCAGGTCACAGGGTCTGGGAGTTTCTTGCACAATAAGCCGAGCCGCCTTTTCACCTTTTGCAGGCAGACCGATTGTGCTTGCAAGGTCGTTTGTTGTTCCTGCAGGAACAAAACCTATTTCGGGCTTGTTTTCCAGAGCCATAATGCCGTTCATCATTTCACAGAACGTTCCGTCGCCGCCTCTGCACACAACGACGTCGTAATCCGCACCGTATTTTTCGGCATATTCTGTAGCATCGCCCGATTTTGTTGTGTTCATAACCGTAACGCTGTAGCCGTGGGCGCTGAAAACCTCCAATGCATCTGCCAGGTCATCATTACGCTTATCCCTGCCCGAGCAAGGATTGATTATCATAAGCAGTTTCTTTTCCATCACGCACCTGCACTTTCTTGTTACAAATTTTGTATCATTGTAAGTCATTTCATAAGAGTATATCATTATTTTTCCTTAAGTGCAAGATGGCAAAGATTTTTATTTCTTTTTTCACAAGATTACTTTCGGGCATTATTTGCAGTTTTTGTTGACACTCAAAATGAAAAGATATATAATTCAGTTGCAAACGGGCCCGTAGCTCAGTTGGGAGAGTGCTGCATTCGCATTGCAGAAGTCGTGGGTTCGACTCCCATCGGGTCCACCAAAGAATAACCGTAATCTTGATACAAGGTTGCGGTTATTTTCTTTTTATGGTATAATATAGAAATGGTGGTGATCGTATGATTTCTTTTAATGATATTTCAAAACTGTTTTCTCATGATTTAGAAGGAAAGTTTTGCATTGAAATTGAGTTTTTGGTAAAAGGAGAGCCAATATATCAATCTTGTTGGATGGGCAAAATGCCTGACAGAGAAAAGAAAGAAAAGGAAATATATTGGTATGGATTAGTACCCGACGGCTCCGAAGCATACGACTACGATAACTTTTATGATTTTTCATCCGCTTCTGTATTTCACGGGAAATCACTACAGGAAATCTGGGAAAAAGTTGAGATATTGTCGATAGACGGGTGTGATCCCGAAGAACGTCTTTCAGTATACTGCACCCCCTAAACCCGATTTGCACCCCCTTACCTGAAAATGCACCCCCTAAAATGACTTTGCACCCCCTAACCTCAAAAGGGGGTGCATTTGTATTAAAATTAGAGTTAGTCTTCAAACAAGAGTTAGACGAACACTGATTCACACACACGGAACATTGTTCCACCAAACTGGGGTCAGACGAACACCCACTACTTCTTCACAGGCGGCTTCGCCGTGAGAGTGGAACTCTGACAGAAAGACAAGAACCAAGGTTAGAAATAGCCTTGGTTTTTGTTTGTTAGGGGTATTGAGATAATTAACTATTATGTGATATAATGAAGAAGAGG
>JAZQTC010000066.1:0-21717 GCA_045630405.1 Acutalibacteraceae bacterium | reverse complement strand
GGAAAGCGACGTTGAACGGCTGAAAAATATTGCGCTGCTGCGAAAAGCGGGATTTTCCATTGCGGAGATAAAAAGCCTTGTTGACGATAAGGACACAGCAAAGGGTATTATTGAAAACTTCATAGCGAAAACGGAAAAGAACATAGCCGAAGAAACGGAAATTCTTGAAAGGCTTAAGAATATTTCTTTTGATGAAGATGTGACGCTTGAAACAATATGTAATTCACTTTCTGCGGCGGTTGAAGAAACCGAAGTGCCGAGGGAGGATATGAAGCTTTCGGTGGGAGAAAGAATTGCAAAGCTTGCAATAATAGCTCTTTCGGCGGTTTTTGCGCTTCAGGCAATAAGGATGTTTGTTACTTGCTGTTTGATGATTTTTGATGTGCGCTATATTAAACTGACGGATAATCCCGGACCGATAATAGGTTCAATGTTCTATCTTGTGTGGGCTTGGATTGCAATAGCGCTAATAGTTGTTATTTTCAGAAATGTCGGCAAACATTTTAACCGAAAAACTAAAGGCTCTTTGCCGACATTGTTGTTTTCTGTTGTCGGAACAGTTGTTATGATTCCCATTACTTATTTGCTGTTGTTCTGCACGATAACTCCGTTTTACTCACAGACAACTGACCCTAAAAATTACCTGAAGTTGGAACATAGAATGATGGATGAGGGGCTTGGCTACATATCCGAGATTTTTCCGAGTAAAATACCGTATACCGTGAAAGATACCAATCCTGATTCGATAAAATATTTTTATGAGTTCACACCTTGTTGGGACGGTCTTTACGGTACTTATGACATCTGTGCAGAGTGGATTTTGCCAGACGACGAATTTGAAACTTTCAAGAAGGATTTGAAGGGGAATTTTATTCTTGAAGACACGTTGCTTGCGATTCAGAATATGAACACCAAAGATGAGTACAGAATTTACTATGCTACGGAATCAGCCATAGAAAACAGCGGTTACAACGTGATTCAAAAGGGAGATTGGACTCTGGTTTATTACGAAGGTTACGGTCAGGTTGACTTTGACTATAATCGTCCCGTCGGTGAGAATCCTGAAAAGCGTTGTGAAGATGAACTTCTTTATGAAGAATCAAAAAACGAATTTGAAATTAAAAAATGGGACGGCAGTATAGGTGACGTTCGTTACAGAACACAGTACGATTTTCTGATATGTGCTTACAACGACAAGGAACAAAAGGTGAGATATATCGCCTCTACTTGTTGCGGTCACGCAAACAGAGATGAAGGTCCATACTACCTTTCCCTCGACTGGTAACCCACTCTTGAAAAAAACTGCGGAATGGTATATAATCTTCTGCAGTTTGTTTAAATCAGGTGATTGAGTGGAAATTGTTACTCTTGCGCTGTTTTGCCTCGCACTTCTTGTGTGCGTTATATTTGACCTTTCGGTGCTGTATGCATTGGGCGTGGGGCTTGTGGTTTTCAGCGCATATGCGAAAATAAAAAAACACACTTTCAAGTCAATACTGAAAATGATTTTTGACGGCATCAAAACCTCAAAAAACATTCTCATCAACTTTTTACTTATCGGTTTGCTTACCGCATCCTGGCGCGAATCGGGTACTATTGCTTTCATCATCAGCTCTGCTTCGGGATTCATCAATCCGCAGGTTTTTGTGCTGATGACCTTTATCCTTAATGCCATTGTTTCGTTCCTTATGGGCACTTCTTTCGGAACTTCGGCAACAATGGGCGTTATCTGCATGACCATGGCAAAATCAATGGGAATGAATCCTGTTATCGTGGGCGGCGCAATGCTTTCGGGCGCTCTCTGGGGCGACAGATGCTCGCCCGTTTCAACCAGCGCGCTCCTTGTTTCCGAGCTTACGAAAACCGACATTTTCACCAACATAAAAAATATGTTCAGAACGGCGGCAATTCCTACGGTGGTGACTTGCGTGATTTACCTTGTTCTGGGCATTTCGGCAGGGGATTCGGGCGACGTTCCCGACCTGAGAGCAATGTTTTCGCAGGAATTCAATCTGCATCCGCTGACGGTTATTCCCGCAGTTGTGATTCTTGCCCTTTCGCTTTTCAGGGTCAAGACAAAATTCGTGCTTCTTGCAAGCCTTGTTTCCGCATCGGTTATCGGCATTGCGGTTCAGGATATGGAGATTCTGCAGACCTTAAAAGTGCTGATTCTCGGCTATGAAGCAAAAACCGAAGCCCTCAGCCATATGATGAACGGCGGCGGATTGGTTTCAATGCTGAATGCAACTGCAATAGTCTGCATTTCATCGGCATATTCGGGCATTTTTGCGGCAACGGGTCTGCTTGACTCAATGAGAGAAAAAATCTCCGCAATGGGCAGAAAAATAACGCCTTTCGGTGCAACGATGGTAACGTCTGCGCTGACTTCGCTTATCTCCTGCAATCAGACTCTGGCGATTATTCTCACTCATCAGCTTTGTGACGGAACGGAAAAAGACAAAAACAAGGCGGCAATCAACCTTGAAAACACGGCGGTTGTAATATCACCCCTTGTTCCCTGGTCAATAGCTGCGGCGGTGCCTCTCACATCATCGGGCGCGCCCACCGCATCGGTGCTGACGGCAGTATTCCTCTATATTTTACCCCTGTGGTCGTTCCTGACTGCATTATACAAAGGAAGAAAGGAAAAATCAGAATGAACAGAATAACAAGCTTTACGGTTGACCACGATTTGCTCACGGAGGGCATTTATGTTTCGCGCATTGACGGCGATATCACCACCTATGACTTAAGAACAAGAGTTCCCAATTCAGGGGATTTTATGGACACAACAACTGCTCACACCGTTGAGCATATGTTTGCAACCTTTGTGAGAAATTCCGAAATCAAGGATGACGTTATCTATTTCGGACCTATGGGTTGCCGCACGGGATTTTATCTGCTTGTGCGCAATGCGGACAACGCAAAAATTCTTGAAATAACAAAGAAAATCCTTGCTGATATTGTTGCCTACGAGGGTGAGGTTTTCGGCAATACAAAGAAAGAATGCGGCAATTATCTTGACCTTGACCTTGCAAAGGCAAAGGAAGAATGCCGCATATATCTCAAGGCTCTTGAAGCAGAGCAGACGTTTGAATACAAGGCATAAAAAAAGACACCCGAGGGTGTCTTTTTTTTATTTGGTTACGACTTCTTTTTCCATGCCCTTGAGGGTGCTTGCATCGGCGTGGCGGTAGGGCTTTATCTTTATGATAACGTATGCCGCGGCGGCGCCGATTGTGTTCATCACGATATCTGCCATTGTGTCCATAATGGGCCAACGGGCTTCAACAATGGGATTGAAAAGAGTCTGCTCTTTGGGCGTGCCGAGGGCAAGCTCAAGTGACCAATGCTGAGCATCGCCGGGATAGCCGCTCATCATACCTGCAACCTGATCGAAAGTGAATTCAAACACTTCCCAGCAGGTTGCCGCAAAGAATGAAAATCCCACAGAAGTGAGCAGAATAAGTGACATGGGTGCAGTTGCTTTTCTGCATCTGAGAATGGCACAGGCAATTTCATAGCCAAAGAATACGCAGGCAGCACCGCCCATAAAGTGCAGGGCAACATCCCACCACCTTGAATCATAATAAAGATTGAGGAATTTGCCGCCGAATGAGCCGCACCAGACACCGATTGAAAGCACGGTCTGCACCGATGAGGGAACATGGCGGAGAATGCTTTTTTCGGGGAAAAGCATAAATATTTCCCACACAAAAGTTGCAAGGAAATTTGCGCCTACCTGCAGGGGGTCTGTTATGTCAAAAACCTCGCCTGCGGCAGGGAAAAATCCCTTTATGAAGGCAAAAATCAGGCTTGCACGGATGATCCACCAAAAAACAAAACGCCTTTTGGGACAGTTTTCTTTGAGTGCGTTGATGTAATTTTTCACTTCTCTCTCCCTGCGCGTTACAGATTTTGTATCAATGTAACGACAAGAAAAGTATATCATAAAAAAGTGTTTTGTCAATAACGGTTTGATTTTGACGAAGATATGTGGTATTATGTAGACATCACTTTTAAGGAGATTTTTATGACACAGAAATTATACTACGATGATCAATATATTAAAGTATTTGATGCGAACGTTCTTTCCTGCGCCAAAACAGATAAAGGATATGAGGTTATCCTTGATAAAACCGCATTCTTCCCCGAGGGCGGCGGTCAGCCGGGTGACACGGGTTTTATCGGCGGCGTTGAGGTAACCGACACAATCGAGAGAGGTGAGGACGTTGTGCATATCTGCGCTGACGAGGTTGGCGGCAAGGTTGAATGTCAGCTTGATTTTGACAAGAGATTTGCCAATATGCAGCAGCACACAGGCGAGCATATTATCTCGGGTTATATTCACGCAATGACGGGCTTTGACAATGTGGGATTTCATATGGGTGAACATGCTGTAACCGTTGATTTCAACGGAGTTGTGACCCGTGAACAGCTTGACGAGGCGGAAAGACTTTCCAACGAAGCAGTCTACAGAAACCTGCCCGTAAAGGCTCTTTATCCCACCGATGAGGAGCTTGAAAATTACGATTACAGAAGCAAGAAAGAAATCAAGGGTCAGGTGCGTCTGACAAGCATTGAGGGCGTTGATTTGTGCGCTTGTTGCGGCACTCACGTTGCATATACGGGCGAAATCGGAATTATCAAAGTTGTGTCCGTAATGAACTACAAAAAGGGTGTAAGAATCACTCTGCAGATAGGCAGAAAAGCCTTTGAGGACTACTGCGAAAAGAATAAAAACACCCTTAAAATTTCTGCGGCACTCAAGGCAAAACCCGAGGAAATTGCGGATGCGGTTGAGCGTGTGCAGGCTCAGATGCAGGAAATGAGATTCAGATACACACAGCTCAAAAAGAATTATTTTGAGCTTTATGCGCAGGATTGCGACGGCGACAAATGTTGCCTCTTTGATGACAGCGGAAATGCGGAGGATGCAAGAATTCTTTGTGACATTCTGGCGCAGAAAGCCTTTGTTGCCGCAGTATTTTCGGGCAACGATGAAATCGGCTACAAGTATGCCGTTGCAAGCAGGACTTATGACGTAAGAAAGATTGCAAAGGAGCTTAATTCCTGCTGTGCAGGCAGAGGCGGCGGCACGGCACAGATGGTGCAGGGTTCGCTGGCAACCTACCGTGATATGATTGAATGCTGTTGGAGAGAAATTGAACTCAATGATGACTGATGAAGATAAAATTCTGCTTGCCAGACTTGATGACAAAGCGCGGCAATGCAGCGAAAATTCAATGATTACAAACAGTGATTTTCTGGATATGCACCAGCGGTCTCTGGCGGCTGAAATGCGCCTGAATTATCCCGATGTGAAGCGGATTTTTTACGGTGTTTTTGACGGTGCGGAAAGGTGCGTTACGGTGTTTCTGCCCGAGTATATCGAAGCGGAAAACGAGGCTGAATTGGCGGCCTATTTTGCGGAAAATCCCGAGGATAATCCTCTCTCTGTAATCGACGTTGAAAAGGACAGATTTTCGCCCGATCTGAGCCACCGTGATTACCTGGGATCCCTTATGGGGCTTGGGATTCGCCGTGAACTGACGGGTGACATCAACGTTGAAAAAAACGGCTGCAGAATGGCGGTAATTTCTAAAATTTCCCCCTTTATTCTGGACAATATGGACAAGGCCGGCAGAGGCACTCTCAAGGCGAAAATCATCCCTGCCGCAGAGGCGGCACAGAGCACGAAATCCGTTGGCGTTGAGGACAGTTTTACCGTTTCGTCAATGCGGCTTGACAGCGTTGTAAAAAACGCTTTCAGAGTGTCGAGAGGCGATGCGTCGGATGCGGTTGAAAGCGGAGTTGTTTTTGTCAATGACGTTGAATGCCTGAAGCCCGACAAAAAAATCGGGGCAGGGGATAAAATCGTTTACCGCAGAAAGGGCAGAATAATCATCAACGATTGCTCTGCGGTGTCGAAAAAAGGCAGAATTATAGTTGAAATAACGAGATTTATCTGAGTAAAGAATTTTGCATTCATAAAAGGTGGCTTTTTGGCCGCCTTTTTAATTTTATGTGAACTTATTTATAAATTGTTGACCTTATCAAATAAAACTGTTATAATAAACTGAATTATTATAAGGAGGAGTGTCCCGTGATCAAAATTTCTCCGTCCGTGCTGGCAAGCGATTTCTCGGCTCTGGGTGCAGAGTCCGTGAGAATGGAAAAATGCGGTGCGGATTATCTTCATCTTGACGTTATGGACGGCAGATTTGTGCCAAACATTACATTCGGTGCGCCCGTCATCAAGAGCATAAGAAACAAAACAAACCTTGTTTTTGACGTTCATCTGATGATTGATGAGCCTTTGAAATATATTGACGATTTCGCAAAAGCAGGCGCAGACCTGATTGTTTTCCACGTTGAAAGCTCATCTCCTGCAGGCGAAACCGTTGAAAAAATTCTGGAATGCGGCTGCAAGGCAGGTATCAGCATAAAGCCCAACACTCCCGCAGAGGAAGTTTTCCCTTACCTCGACAAGCTTGCAATGGTGCTTGTGATGACTGTTGAGCCGGGATTCGGCGGTCAGTCGTTTATGCCCGAAACAATGGACAAAATAAAAACTCTGCGTTCTGAAATGAAACGCAGAGGTCTTGATATCGATATTCAGGTTGACGGCGGAATCAACGAAAAGACCGTTGAGATTGCCGCCGCGGCAGGTGCAAACGTTTTTGTTGCAGGCAGCGCAGTTTTCGGCGCAGAGGATGCGGCAAAAGCAATTTCCGACCTGCGCAACCTTGCGGAAAAGGCGTTCGCCGTTTAAAAAGCGTTAAGCGGAAAGTCACAGGCGGAGCTTATCCGTTGCGTTTCCGTCTGCAAGCAGATTCCAATGCTCACGCATATGCTCGCAGATAAGGGCATCGCAGCCCGTGATTCTGCCGAATTCCGAAAAACGTCTTGCCGTGTTTCCCGAGTCGCAGGCTCCGAAGATTGCAAGGCGGTATTTTCCGTTTTTTTCGTAAAGGCAGCTTTTGCAGCGGACGTTTACGTTTTCCGCAGCACGGTAAAGTGCATCAAGGCTGTCAAATTCGCAAATAAAATTTTCCGTTTGCTTTTTCAGCAAATGTTTTTGGGCGGTTACCCGTTTTCCGCCGTCCAACAACGTGAAATTCAGCACGCAACCGCCCTCGTTTTTGGGGATGGCTTCGATTATCATTCTGCGTGAGGGGTCAAACTCCTTGCCCAGAGCCTTGCCTGCTTCGTCAAGCAGAGTCCAGATGACACGCCGTGTTTCCGTTGTTGAGTAGTCCATTTCCTCGTATGTAATATCAAGTTCTGCCATATCCTGTTTTGTGAGGTCAACGGTGATTCTGTTTTCTGCAGGTGAGTTGATTTTCATAAATAAGCCTCCTTGCGTCAGTCTGACTAATATTTTATGCTTTTCGGGGCAGGTATGCAATGAATAAATAATGGAAGTTCAGAGGTGAAAACCTTGTCTGATAAAGGAATAAAGCAAAGCACCGTCAAGGCTTCAAGGCTTTACGGCGATTATCTCATAATGACGGTTGCGCCGCTTCTGCTCGCTTTGTATCACTACGGAGCAAGGGCTCTTGCCGTTGTTGCGTCGGGCGTGGTAAGCGCAATGATTACAGACCTTTTATTCTGTGCTTTGCTCAAAAAGAATTTTCTGCTCAAAGATCTGAGCAATATTTTCATCGGTGCGGCAATCGGGCTGATGATGCCTGCAGGTATTCCTCTTTACGTACCTGTGGCGGCGGCAGTTTTTGCCGTGGCTGTTGTAAAAGTTCCGTTTGGCGGCTCGCTCAGAGCTCCGTTTGTGCCTGCGGCGGCAGGTTTTGCTTTTGCTTCGGTATGTTTCAAAGACCTGATTTTTGATTATTCGTATAACTCCGCAACCAAACTGTTCGGCGAGCATTCGTTGGGCTCGCTTCTTGCTCAGGGCAATGCGGTGCATCTCGATGCAATCAACACTTTTGATATTCTCAGCGGCAACGTTGCAGGCCCTATGGGCACAGGTTGCGCGTTGCTTATGCTTGCCGTCTGCGCTGTGCTGATTATCAGACGAAAGGGCGCGCTTTTCACGGTTGGCGGATTTATTGCCGTTTGTGCATTGTATGCGGCTATCTTTCCCAGGGTGAATGTTTCTGCATTTGCAAGCGTGTTTTTTGAACTTTCGGCAGGCTCGTTGCTTTTTGCGGCGGTGTTTTTCCTGACGGATTATGCAACTCTTCCCCAGAGCATAGCGGCAAGAATTGCAAGCGGTGCGGTGTGCGGATTTTTCTGTATGATGATGCGCACCGTCGGCACTTATGAAGAGACCGTGTGCTTTGCGGTGCTTATCGCAAACGGCTTTGCGCCCGTAATCAATTCGGGTATCAGTCGCATAAGCGGAGCAATCGGCAGGAAGGGGGATGCCCGATGAGCAAAACTCCTTCATTCAAAGATATGCTGATTAAAAACGGAGTTATTCTTAATCCCGTGCTTGTTCAGCTTGCAGGACTTTGTCCTGTTGTTGCCGCATCTTCAAATCTGAAAAATGCGGTTGTACTTTCGCTTGTTGCCTGCGCGGAACTTATTGCGGTTTGCGTTATTGCAAGCGCAGCGTTCAAAAAGATGCCCCGTTGGGCAAGAGTACCTCTCTACTTTGTGATAGGTCTTGTTCTTATCTGCCCCGTGTTGTGGTACGTTGAAACAAGAACTCTTACGGCACTTTCGTTGGGAATGAAAATATTCATTCCTCTGATTGCTATAAATTCGGTTGTTGCCGTGCGTTGTGAGCAGTTTGCGGTTAAAAACAGCGTTAAACTTGCATTTTATGACGCGGTAACCTCCGGCATAGGCGCATCGGTTGTGTTCGTTGTTGCAGGTGCGCTCAGGGAAATTCTCGGCAGCGGTTCAATCGGCGGAATTGCCCTTGATATTCCCGTTCAGTACAAAGGATTCTCCCTGCCTTTCGGTTGTCTTGTTCTGCTTGGCTTTATGGCTGCGGCACTCAAAGCCTTTGTTGCAAAGAAATATCCCGACGGCAAGGCGGAGCCTGAACCCGTTGAGGAAAAGCAGGAAAAACCTGAACCTGAAGCGGTAAAAGAGCCTGAACAGACACCCGTTCCCGAAGTGCCTGCCGTTCAGGAGCCTGAAATTACGGACGCAGAGGAAATCAAAATCCGCACGGAGGATGAGATTGAAGAATTCTTCAGGTCTCTGGGTCTGGACGTTGACAGTAAGGGGGATGAACAATGAAAGCTTTGACACAGCTTCTGATTGTCGCCTTCTATACGGTGTTCGTACAAAACCTTGTTCTCAGCTCGGGTTTGGGAATAAGTGAGGCAATCAGAATATCTTCAAAACCCGGCACTTTCGGCAGAATCGCCGTTATGATTTCGGGATTTTCGGTGCTTACCAGCGCAATCTGCGGACTTATCGATATGATTCCTGCGGTGACGGGCATAAGCTACGCAATGCGTGCGCTTATTTACGGAGCTGTGCTTGCGGTTGTTTTTGCCGTTGTTGCGGTGTTTGCAAAATTTTTGTTCAAAGCGTCGGACAAATTCCTGAGTACGCTCGGAATTGCGGCACTCAATACTCTTGTTTTTGCTCTGCCTCATATCAATAATCATGCGGCATATTCCCTTGCAGGCAGCATAGGCTCGGGAGTCGGTGCAGGTGTTGCGTTTGTGGTTGCGGCTATGCTTATCAACAAGGGCTCGCAGCTGCTTAACGAAAACGAGGAAATTCCCGAAGTATTCAAAGGCACTCCTGCGATGTTTTTCTACGTTGCGATGATTTCGCTTGCATTTGCAGGATTTTCGGACACAAATATCTTTGGTTAAGGAACGGTTTTATGCCTAAAATAGGAAAAATAGAAAAGACTATCAAACCCTCTCAGCGCAAAAGCATAACGGATTTTGCTTCCCGATTCGGTGAAGGCCCCAGCTACGAAGAGAGAGTGAGAAGCAAAAAAATAGTTTCGGGCGTGCTGATTGCAGCAGGTCTGCTTGCCCTTATGGGCACGGGATATTTCGTTACCGACGTGCTTATCGGTATAACGGAATTGCCCTATATTCCAATGTAATTTGAGGAAAGACCAATGGATTTTATACCCTACAACTCAAGGCTGAGCTATCATAAAAGCCCTTTCGGCGCGGTGCGTGAAGGGGAAAAGGTGACGCTCAGGATTGTGCTGCCCAGAAGTATTTGCTGCACGGGCGCAAGTCTTGTTATAAATCCTGACAACGGCAAGCCCGACGTTTATCCTATGGCGTGGGAGCGTATGGAGGGCTTTGACGAGGAGTGGTGGAGTGTCAGCTTCACTCCCGGAAAGCAGGGGCTTTACTGGTATCATTTTGCAATCGCCTGCAAAAGCGGAGGTAACGTCATTACCAGATATTACGACTCAACGGGCAGAATTTCGCCCGACGGCAAAAGCTTTCAGCTGACGGTTTATTCAAAGGATTTTCAGACTCCCGACTGGATAAAGGGGTCTGTTATATATCAGATTTTTCCCGACCGTTTCTGCAATTCGGGCAAAGAGAAAAGCAACGTCCCCGATGACAGAGTTATGCGCAGCGATTGGGGCGGATTGCCGATGTGGCAGCCTGACGGTGACGGAAAAATAACAAAATACGACTTTTTCGGCGGTGACCTTAAGGGGATTGAGCAAAAGCTGGATTATCTTGAAAGTCTCGGAGTGGGATGCATCTATCTCAACCCCGTTTTTGAGGCACAGTCCAATCACCGCTACGATACTGCGGATTACGGCAGAATCGACCCTGTGCTTGGCGACGGAAAAGATTTTGAATCTCTTTGCCGTGAGGCGGAAAAGAGAAACATAAAAATCGTGCTTGACGGTGTTTTCAGCCATACGGGCTCGGACAGCGTTTATTTCAACAAAGAAAAAAGATACGGTGAGGGCGGTGCTTATAACAGCAAGGAGTCGCCCTACAGCCAATGGTATAAATTTGAAGAATACCCCGATAAATATGCCTGCTGGTGGGGTGTTGATATCCTGCCCGAAATCGACGAGGAGAATGACGGCTATATCGACTATATCGCAGGCGAAAACGGAATTCTCCGCAAATGGCTCAGGGCAGGTGCCTCGGGCTGGAGACTTGACGTTGCGGATGAATTGCCCGATAAATTTCTGGATGCGCTCCGCAACGCCGTTAAGGCGGAAAAGGCGGATGCCTATATTCTCGGCGAGGTGTGGGAGGACGCATCCAACAAAATCAGCTACAGTCAGAGAAGACGTTATCTTCAGGGCGCGCAGCTTGATTCGGTTATGAATTATCCTTTTGCCGATGCGCTTATCGGCTTTGCAATCAGCGGAAATGCAGAGGGATTCAACGACAGAATTTCCGAAATATGCGAAAATTATCCCAAGCCTGCGGTTGATTGTCTGATGAATCATATCGGCACTCACGATACCTGCCGTGTACTCAACCGCCTTGCAACTATGGGTTGCTATCAGAGCAGCCATCTTGACAGATACAAGGGCGGTCTTGACGGGGAGCAGAGAGTGTGGGGTAAAACCTTGCTGAAACTTATCTCGGCAATGCAGTTTACCTTGCCCGGTGTACCCTGCATCTATTACGGAGACGAGGCCGGCGCAGACGGCGGTGAAGACCCCTTCAACAGAGGATGTTATCCCTGGGATAACGAGGATGGGGAGCTTATTGAGCATTACAGATTCCTCGGAAAACTGCGCAAGGAGCACAAAGTGTTTGCAGACGGCGAATTTGTTCCCGTTTCGGCAGCACTCGGCTGTGTTGCTTTTGCAAGAAAAAACGGAGAAGAATCAATAATGACCGTTGCAAACCGCAACTGTCATTCCATAGTTTACGTTCTGCCTGAGGAGGGCTACGTTTCCCTGACGGGCGAAACCGTCAAGGGCAAAGAACTTTACATTGAAAGAGAAACTGCGGCTATTCTGGTGAAAAAATATGAGTAAGAACCCTAGAAACGTAAAATTCAAAACTGCCAGACAAAGCAACGATGCGGAAACAAGAAGGTTTGTTGCCGTGCTTGTGGGTTGTGTTCTGCTGGTGCTTACGGTATCTCTGCTTTTCATTCTCAACAAGCACGATTTTGACGTAAAAAGTGCTCTGGGCGGCGATGCGGAAACACAGCCGTTTGTAACGGAAACTCACAGCGATCAGGAAAATATTGAGGCAAGCAAAACCTATTTTTTCTGGTGTGCGGACAGTTCAACCGATGAAATCCGCTTTGCGTGGACGGTTAATTTTGAATTGCCGAAAAGGATTGCATCCGTGTGTGCCGTTGATATCGATGCAAGAATCGACATCGGAGGCGAAAGCATAAGCATCCGTAAAGCATATGCATCTGCAGGCATAAAAGGCGTTGTTGCAGGCATTGAAAAGGCTTATGAAATAAAAATTGACGGTCATATCGGTTCCGATGACGAAAGCTTCAAGTCTATGGTGAATTATTTCGGCGGCTTTGACGTTACCGTGCCCGAACAGATTGAATATAAAAGCGGTGACCTGTCGGTTATCCTTGTTAAGGGCAGGCAGAATCTGAAAGGTGATTCACTCTTCAGATATATGCGCTATCTCGGTACCCTTGGTGAAAGGGGCAGAAAACTGCAAGCGGCGGTGTTGGGCGAAATTATGGACGGAGTGTTCAGACCTTCAAACACCAACAGATGCTCAACCATTTTCTCAAGAATTTCAAACACCTTGCAGACAGACCTGACAATCGTTGATTTTTCAACGGCTGAAAAAGGAATAAAGGTGTTCACCGAAAACGGTTTTGCGTCAAAACGTACCCTTGACTCACCTGATGAGCATAACGATTGAAAACGAGGAAAAACGTATGAAAAAATTATTGTTTTTTTTAGCGGTGGTCCTTTGCTGCATAATTGCTTTTTCGGTTTTTGAGCGTTACACGGAAAATCCCGATTCGAGTATCAGCGAATTGCTGACAGGCGAAACAAAGCCTGTGCAGGAGCTTACCGATATCGGCAGTCCCTATAAATTTTACTATAACAACCTCGACGAGCAGGAGAAGCGTGCGTATAACGCAATTCTCTCGGAAGTGTATTCAATGCCCGAAAGCATCAGAATACCGAGAATTGATTCAATACAGCTGGACAACGTGTTCTGGGCACTTCTGTGCGATAATCCCGACCTGTTTTTTGTCGGAAGGTGCTGTACGCTCACAACGTCGCCTCTGGGCACAACCTGCGCAGTTGATTACACCATCGGAAAAGACGAGTACGAGTCTATGAAGGCTCAGCTTGAAGAAGTGTGCGACGGAGTTATCGCATCCTTGAAAAATCCCGATGACCAATGGCTTACGGAGCTTGAAATTCACGATTATATCATCAACAACTGCGAATATAAAATGACGAAGAACGATTATCTCTGCTCCTCAGCCTACGGTGCGCTTGTCACAAAGGAAGCGGCTTGCGAAGGATATTCAAGAGCGGCAAAGCTTTTGCTTGACAGAGCAGGGATTGAGAGCGAAGTACTTTGCGGTATTTCAACCGACAAGGACGGCAGCTCAGGCAATCATATGTGGAATGCGGTCAAAATAAACGGCGATTATTACTACCTTGACTGCACTTGGGACGATCCCGTGAGCGAAAAGGGTGAGGAAGTTGAGTTCCACACCTACTTCAACGTTGACGGTGAAACCCTCTCAAAAACTCATTCCGAATTCTCATACGATTTCGGATGCACCGCAACTGCGGAAAATTATTTTGTGAAAACGGGCGGATACTTTGAAACCTACGGCCGCGACGAAGAAGAAAAGCTTGCAACGATTATTGCACAGGAGCTTGAATCGGGCGGAAACACGGTGGAGGTGCGTTTCGGTTCATGGAACGTATATGACGCAGCCGCCAAAGATCTTATATCAAAAGGCAGAATTTACAGCGTTCTCGGTAAGGTAAAGGATAAAACCGACGTTGATTTTTCTATGAGGTCGTTCGATTACTACAACGACAGCGATTTTCTGACCCTGACTTTTGTTGTCAAACGCAAGTGAAAGGAAATTACAGTTATGGATAAACAGAGAATTGAAGCGGCGGTAAGAGAAATTCTTATTGCTATCGGCGAGGATCCCGACAGAGAGGGTCTTGTTGAAACCCCGTCAAGGGTTGCAAGAATGTATGAGGAGATTTTCTCGGGTCTTGCAGACGACCCCACAAGGCACCTCAAGCTCTTCAACGAAAGCGGCAACGAGGAAATGGTTGTTGTCAGGGATATCCCTCTCTATTCAATGTGCGAACATCATCTGATTCCCTTTATGGGCAAGGCGCATATTGCCTACATCCCTTCGGAGGGAAAGGTTATAGGACTTTCAAAGCTTGCGAGAATTGTGGAATCCTTTGCCAAAAGACCTCAGCTTCAGGAAAGGCTGACTGCACAGATTGCGGATTTTCTTGATGAAAATCTCAATCCTCAGGGTGTTGCGGTTGTGATTGAGGCGGAGCATCTCTGTATGACGATGAGAGGTGCGAGGGCATCGGGTGCAAAGACAAGGACTTCTGCACTCCGAGGAACAATGAGAAGCAACGCAAAAACAAGGGCAGAGGCAATTTCTCTGCTTACGGGAGGGGTCTGATATGTTCAGAGCCCGAGGCTTTGAATTTCCGCTGGGTCAGCGTACTTATGTAATGGGAATCCTTAATTATACCCCCGATTCCTTTTCTGACGGCGGACTCTACAACACACCCGAGGCTGCGCTTGAGCATGCATTGCTTATGCAGGAGCAGGGTGCGGATATAATAGATATCGGGGCAAATTCAACCCGACCCGATGCGGTTATTCTCTCCGCAGAAGAGGAGAGGTCAAGGATTGCTCCCGTGCTTGAAATGCTTTGCGGCAGGCTTGACGTTGCCGTTTCGGCGGACACGTTTTATCCCTCCTGCGCAAAGGCGGCACTTGAGGCGGGTGTTTCAATAATCAACGACGTCAGCGGTGTTTTCAATCCCGAAATTGCGGCACTCTGCAAGGAATACGGTGCAGGATATATTGTTATGCACAACCCCTGCGGCTCGGCACAGACTGCTGAATATCCCCACGGCGTTGTTAACGGAGTCAGAGGATTTTTTCTTGATGCGTTGAATCTTGCGGCGCAGAGCGGACTTGATAAATCACAGCTTTGTCTTGATATGGGAATCGGATTCGGCAAGAAATACGAGGATAATCTTGAACTTCTCAAGGAAACTCAATGGCTCAAATTCAAGGGCGTTGCTCTGCTTGCGGCGGCTTCAAGAAAAAGATTTATCGGCACGGCAAGCGGTGTTGAGGACAGCTCAAAGAGAGATGCAGGCACCGTTGCGGCTCACACGGCGGCAATTGCAGGCGGTGCGGACATAATCCGCGTTCACGACGTATTTGCAGCGGTGCAGGGTGCAAGAGTTGCGGATGCTTTGTACAGAGGTAAAACCAATGGATAAAATTTTAGTCAGGAATTTAAAAATATTTGCATACCACGGTGTCAATCCCGAAGAAAAAACGGACGGACAGAATTTTGTTCTTGATATCGATGCTTACGTTGATATTTCCGTCCCTTGCGTTACGGATAACGTTGAGGACACCGTAAACTATGCGAAAATAATAAAAGAATCCGTGAAGATATTCACCTGTCAGAAGGATGATTTGCTTGAAAGGGCGGCGCAGAGAGTGGCAGACGGATTGTTTGAAAGCTTTGAAAAGATTCAGAGTCTGCGTATCCTGCTCAAAAAGCCCGAAGCACCCATAAAGGCAGATTTCGAATACGTCGGCGTGGAAATTTTCAGAGAGAGGTGCGGCAAATGAGTGAGGCAGTAATTGCGCTGGGGTCAAACCTCGGCAACAGAATTGAAAACATAAACACGGCAATCCGTGCCATTGCGAAGCTCAGCGGTGTTAAAATCATCAAGGCTTCGTCGGTCTATGAAACGGCACCTGTGGATTGCGAAAGCGACAGCAAATTTATGAATGCGGCAATCCTTGTTGAAACAAGCGTTTCGCCTGCGGTGCTGCTGGGAGAATGCCTGGGCATTGAGGCGGCAATGGGAAGAATCAGAACAAAAAAGAATGAGCCGAGAGTTATTGATCTTGACCTCATTCTCTATGAGGGATTCAAGACGGAAAGCTACGAGCTGACCGTGCCTCATCCCCGTGCACTTGAAAGAGCGTTTGTGCTCACACCTTTGCTTGACCTTTATCCCACGGGCAGAGCACCTGCAATGTTTTTCGGTCCCCGTCTGAGGGAACTCGGCAGCGACGGAATACGCAAAACCGAGTATGAAATCATTATTCCTATTTATTGAGAGGTGCGGATATGGCAGGCGGAATATGTGAAAACTGTGCGCATTTCGATTATAACGAAGAATATGAATGCTACGAATGCCTTGTGAATCTTGATGAGGACGAGCTCTACAGATTTATGCAGGGCGGAGAGTTTGAATGCCCCTATTTCAACCCTTATGATGAATATAAAGTTGTAAGAAAGCAGAATTAAGGAGAGTACCTATGAGTAAGAAAAAACAAGCCCCCAAAGCCGCACCCAAGCAGGCGGAAACAAAGAAATCACCAAAGGCAATAATTATTGCGGCGGTTGCGCTTCTTCTTGTTGTTGCAACTGTTGTTGCAGTTGTGCTTATCAAAAAGAATAACGACACAACCGACCCCACAAACGGCGTGATTGAAACTCTGCCCGGTGACGGCGGACAGTACACCTATGCGAAATACAAAGGCACAAGTATGCCCGTTGAATTTGTTGAAATCCTCAACAAAGCAGAGAAAGACAGCGCAGCTGCCTGCAAAAATCAGGGCGTCGCACTTGAAGTGGGAGCGAGAGAAATCTCCGTGCCCGAATTTATGATGTATTATTACGACGAATATTCAACTCAGGTTGATTCGGCACAGTATTCAATCGAAAAATCGGGCGCAAACAGAACAGGCTTTGACCTTGGAATTATGCCCTCAAGGCAGGCTCACGTCAGCTCGGACGGCACTTGGGAAGACCATTTTGTTGAAGAAGCCGTTGAAAAAATGAGAGAGGTCTATATGATTTTTGACCTTGCGGTCAAAGCAGGCACAAGGCTTGACGTTATTACGATTTCGGGCATCCTTGAAAATATTGACCTCATCGAAAAGAACGTTGAAAAGCAGGGCATAACAGCGGATAAATCGCTCTCAAACTTCTACGGTGAGGGTATGACTGCCGCAATTTATAACGCAAGAGACATTATGATGGCTTATGCTCAGGCTTATGAAGACCAAAAGCTTGCAGAGGTTCGTGAAAGTTATTCTGACAGTCAGCTGCAGGAAGTTCTTGACACGGAAAGAGACGAGTACACCGTTATTGTGGGCAGAGTTTATCCCATCGAGGGTGAATATAACGAGGCTGAACTTGCTGCGGTCAAGAATGAGCAGGATTTCATTGATTATGCAAACAAAAACTATCCTTACGAGGGCTATGATGCGGAATTTATGACGGATTGCGTCTTCATCCGGAAGGAAAATATATCCAGCGTTTACGGTGAAGAGGTTGCGGATTGGATGTTCAGCAGCAGCCGCAACAACGGCGATATTGCCGTTGTTACGGGCAAGATATTCAGATATCTCTGCTACGTTGAAAAAGTTCCCTTCCTCTCAACAAGCTGCACAATCGCGGCTTGCGACGTTTCGTACAGCGACGTAGGTCAGGAGGATCAGGAAAGACTCTACAACGATCTGCTTGAAAAATACGAAAAATGGCAGAAAGAGGACGGTACCCGTGAAGGATTTCTGTCGATAAGCTCCCTGACAGGCAATGCCGATGAAAGAAAAGTCAGAGTTTCGGACTATTATTTTGAGGTCAGCGAGTGGATTTTTGACCCCGAAAGAAAGCCCGGCGATTCAACGATAATCAACACAAGAGTCGGTTGCACAGCTATTTATTTTGTAAACAGCAACAAGGACGATTACGATTGGAAAGAATATGCTGCTTATGACAGAAGTGAGCTGGAAATGACCGATTTCTACGCTAACCTCAAGGAAAGCGACTACAAAGATAAGCGCAGCGCCAAAGTGATTGCAGATACCTGCAAGGCTGCCGAGGTATTCATTCAGCGCAAAATGGACAAAATGAACAGCGAAACAACAACAACTGCATAAGTATCAGGCCGTTTTCTCCGTAAAAAGGGAAAACGGCTGTTGTTTTTTTGCATCATTTACAAATTGTTTAATTATTAAGTAAAAATTCGTAAAAATAGTCTTTTATTTTATAAATAAAGGTGATATAATAATCCTAATTATGGATTATACTCGCTATCCTATTCAGAAACAGGAGGATAATATGTCTGAAATTATTTCCGTAAAAAATCTCAGCAAGTCCTACGGCAGCCAGAAAGTTCTTTCCGACGTGTCTTTCAGCTTTGAAAGCGGTCAGATTATCGGTCTTCTCGGACCTAACGGCAGCGGTAAAACTTCGCTGATAAAAATACTGACGGGTCTTATCAACGACTACTCGGGTGAGGTGCTCGTAAACGGCAACAAGCCCGGAAAAATCAGCAAGGCAGACGTTGCGTTTCTGCCCGAAAAAACATATCTTGCAAGCTGGATGACAGCAGACGATGCAGTTAATTACATTGCCGATTTCTACGATGATTTTGACAAGGCAAAGGCAATGCATATGCTGGACGTATTCCAGCTTCCCCACAAGCAGAAGGCAAAGACAATGTCAAAGGGTATGCAGGAAAAGCTGCAGCTCATTCTTGTTATGTGCCGCAATGCAAAGCTTTATATTCTTGACGAGCCTATGGGCGGTGTTGACCCTGCGGCAAGAGATTTTATTCTTACAACAATCCTCAAAAACAGACCCGAGGGCTCAACAATCCTGATGTCAACTCATCTGATTCAGGACGTTGAGGAGATTTTTGACTCCATTCTTATGATTGGCAGAGGCAAGGTACTGATTAAGGATACCGTTGCCAATATCACAAACAGCGGCAAATCAATCAACGATATTTTCAAGGAGGTGTTCAGCGTTGACTGGAACTTCTAAGCCTAAGAATAAATTTCTTATGCTTCTCAAAAACGATTTCCTTGCAAGTGCAAGAGTAATCAGCCTGTTTTACATTGCTCTTATCCTGCTTCTGGCGGTTTTCGGCGTGTGCGTTGCTCTGCAGAAAGGTGATTTCCTCAGCGCAGAGATGGCAAGCAAGGTTTCAAGCCTTCACAATGCAACAATTGCAATTTCCATTGCAGTTTCGTTTATGCTTATCTTTGTAACGTTCTTTTTTGTTGTTTACGATTTCTTCAAATCCCTTTTCGGACAGCAGGGTTATCTGAGTTTTACCTTGCCCGTTTCCAGCAACCAGCTTCTCGGCTCAAAGGTTATTGTTTACGGCGGATGGCTTGTGCTCAGCTACATCGTGTTTATGTTTACGGGCGGCTTCCTGCTCAACTACACAGCAGACGTTATTATCGGTGAGGAAAAGATTACGTTTGTTGAAAACCTGATGGGTCTTCTGGGTGAATTCCCCTCAATGACTCAGCTTGTTGCATATGCCGTTTACATCACGGTACTTTTCTTCGTTATTATTCTCAGCTTTGTTTCAATTGTTTATTTTGCAATCACTCTTGCTCATATCAGACAGCTTCAGAAGCACTCGCTTCTTGCATCAATCCCCATTTTTGTAATGACCGCAATTTTGTTTATTGCAATTGCATTCAAAATGTCCGACGTGGTTAACTTCGTTATGATTTTCAACGATGACTATACCCTCAGCTTCGGACTTCTGGAAAAGGGATATGCAATCACAAGTCAGTATGCAGGAATGAAGATAACTCCTATTTTTGCATTCATTCTTCTTGACGTGGGAATGTTTTTCCTGACTTCTCACATTATGCATAAAAAGGTTAACCTGAAATGATGAAAATCGGAATTTTCGGAGGAACTTTCAATCCGCCCCACAAAGGTCACACCCGACTTGCACGGGAGGCGGCGCGTGAGCTTGGGCTTGACAGAATGCTCATTATGCCTTCCTGCATTCCTCCTCACAAAATCCCCGGCAAGCTGGCGAGCGGCGATGACAGACTTGAAATGTGCCGCCTTGCATTTGAGGACAGTTTTTTTGAGATATCCTCAATGGAGCTTGACAGAGGAAGCAAAAGCTACACGGTTGAAACTCTGCGTGAGCTGAAAAAGATTTATCCCGAGGATGAGATTTATTTCATCATCGGCTCGGATATGCTTTCTACCTTCACCCAATGGTATTGTTGGGAAGAGATTCTGGAGCTTGCATTTATCTGCGCCGCCTCAAGAGAAAAAGGCTTTGAGCCTGATATGACGCCCTATACCGAGGAGCAGAAGAAAAGGTTTGTTTTGCTTGATGCAGAGCCTTTTGAGGTCAGCTCAACCCAGCTTCGCAGAATCATTGCGAGAGAGGCGGAAACCGACCTGCTTGATGAAAAGGTGAGGCAATATATAGAGGACAATGACCTTTACGATGACGGTCTTGCGGAATACAGAAAAATTCTTTATCCCAAGCTTGATGAATACCGCATCAATCACAGCGAATGTGTCAGCGAATGTGCCGCAACCCTTGCGGAAACCTACGGTGCAGACGTTGAAAAGGCACGGCTTGCAGGTTTGCTCCACGACGTTATGAAAAACGCATCTGCGACGGAGCAACTTGATGTGATTGAAAAATCAGGCGAAAGCCTGACAAAGCTTGAGCTGATGAATACCAAAGTCTGGCATCAGATTTCGGGAGCTGCATTTCTTAAAGTGAACGGAATTGTTGAGGATGAAGAAATCCTCGGTGCCGTCAGGTGGCACACCACGGGCAGAGCAGGGATGACATTGCTTGAAAAAGTGGTTTATATGGCAGATTTCATCTCCGCAGACAGGGATTATCCCGACGTAGGCGTTGTACGCAGGCTTGCTCAACAGAGCCTTGAAGACGCCATATTCTACACCGCGCGATACACGGTCAAAAAATTGGTTTCAGCGGATGCACCCATTCATCCTGCAACCGTTGATTGCTATAACGATATTATTTTACATCTGAAAAACCGGAAAGGATAATGCATATGACAGACCCCGCAATCCTCGTCAAAGAGATAGCAAAAGTTCTTGATGAGAAAAAAGCCATGGATATTGTGGCGATAAAGATTGAAGAAGTGACTGTTGTTTCCGACTATTTTGTCATCGCATCAGGTACTTCAAACACCCACGTAAAGGCTCTTGCCGATGATATTGAATATGAAATCAAGCAGCGTCTCGGCGTTGACCCCGAGCATATCGAGGGCAGAGCAACAGGCTGGATTCTTCTTGACTACGGCACGGTAATCGTTCATATTTTCCAGCACGAAGACAGAAATTACTACAACCTTGAGCGTCTCTGGGCAGATGCAAGCGTTGTTGATTTAAGTGATGTATTAACAGAAGATTAATTAAAAGAGGTTGAATTGAAAATGGCTCATTATGATTACGCTAATATAGAAAAAAAGTGGCAGAAATACTGGGAAGACCATGACACATTCAAAACCGATGTGTGGGATTTCTCAAAGCCCAAATATTATGTTCTTGATATGTTCCCTTATCCCTCAGGCGTAGGTCTTCATGCGGGTCATCCCGAAGGCTATACAGCTACGGATATTGTTTCAAGAATGAAGAGAATGCAGGGATACAATGTCCTTCATCCCATGGGTTATGACTCATTCGGTCTTCCTGCAGAGCAGTATGCCGTTAAAACAGGCCATCATCCCAACGGATTTACTCAGGATAACATCCAGACAT
>JAZQTC010000065.1:0-18602 GCA_045630405.1 Acutalibacteraceae bacterium | reverse complement strand
CCAGGGTCAGAGACAGTGGACAGACTTCTATCCCAACGCTGACTTTGCAGAGGCACTTCTCAACACTTCATTTGACTGGGAAGGCGTAAGAGAGCCCTACATCCTTGCAACAGAGAACGACGTTCTCAACGGCATCGGTATGCTCTTTATGAAATTACTTACAAACAGACCTCAGATGTTTGCTGACGTACGTACTCACTGGAGTGCAGACGCTGTTAAGAGAGTTACAGGCTATGATATCGAAGGCAAGGCAAAGGATGCAGGCGGATTTATCCACCTCATCAACTCAGGTGCTTGCTGCCTTGACGCTTGCGGCGAAGTCAAGGATGAAAACGGCAACGGCATTATGAAAGAATGGTACAAGGTTACCGAAGAAGACGCAGAAAAGATTATCAATGCAACAACCTGGAATGCAGCTGATAACGGCTACTTCAGAGGCGGCGGATATTCATCACGTTTCCTCACAAGAGCAGAAATGCCTGCAACAATGCTCCGTCTTAACCTCGTTAAGGGTCTCGGCCCCGTTCTTCAGATTGTTGAAGGCTGGACTGTTGAACTTCCCGACGAAGTTTCAGACACAATCTGGAAGAGAACAGACTACACTTGGCCCTGCACATGGTTCGCACCCAGATGCACAGGCGAAGGCCCCTTCAAGTCAGCATATGACCTTATGAACAACTGGGGCGCAAACCACGGCGCTATCTCATACGGCCACATCGGTGCTGATATCATCACAATGGCATCAATGCTCCGTATTCCCGTTGCTCTCCACAACGTTCCCGAAGAGAAAATCTTCCGTCCCGCTTGCTGGGGTGCATTCGGCACAAAGGATCTTGAAGGCGCAGACTTCAGAGCTTGCGAAACTTACGGTCCTCTCTACAAATAATTGTATTTCCGAGGCTTGCACGGTTTTCCGTGCAGGCCTTTTTTCTTTGAAAAAGCTTGAAAAAACGGGTCGGAGTGTTGTATAATCTTTGCATTCGGAAAAAGGAGAAAATAAAAAATGTTGCAGTTCCTGAAATATATTGTGGGCTTTGTGCCGTCGCTTTTGTCGCTGATAGTTGCCTTTGTTTCTGTTTTTTCTGCAAGCACGGCAAGGCTTGAGCAGGATAAAGCGGAGCAGATAAACCGTATTGCGGCTCTTGAGCAGGCTTACAAAAACGGAGAAATTGAAGCGGTTGACGAAGCAGGATTTTTTGACGGTGACCTTGATGCAGAGCTTGAATCGGGGCTGAAGTTCAACGAAATCAGCTTCCTTGCAACCCATAACAGCTATCAGTCACCTGCGATTGAGGAAACCTTCAAGCTTTATAACAGCCTTGAAAACGTGTCGTTCGGAGCATTCAAGGGCGAGGTTGCGTCTTTCTGGAGCGAGACTCTGACCAATCAGCTTAACAGCGGAATCCGAAGCCTTGAAATGGATATTGAGGTCTTTGACCGTGACGGTGAGATTTCATTCACCTGTATGCATAATCCGTATATTGAGATGGCCACCTCCTGCTATGATTTTGCCCTTGGGATGAAAGAGATTGCAATGTGGTCTGATAATAACCCCAACCATTTGCCTGTAACAATAATCGTTGAGCCGAAGAGCATTTTTATTCCTCTTGAGGATATGAAGGCATTCGGCATCGGATATGCCGATGATTTTGATGCGATGCTCCGTGAAACTTTGGGAGACAAGCTTTTCACTCCTGCGGATATGCTGGGTGATTACGAAACTTTCGGCGCAATGAGAGCAGATGACGGCTGGTGCGAGGTAAAAGATATGCTGGGCAAAGTGCTGATTCTTCTGCATCAGGGCGGCACTACCGAGGATTACATAGACTCTGACCCAACGCTCAGGTCTCAGGCAATGTTCCCTATGCTCAGAATAAATGATATTGACCGTGACTGCGCATCGTTTATCCTCTGCAATGAGCCGGGCACAATCCTTAAAAAGGCGGATGAAATAGCGGAAAACAGAGTTGTCTGCCGTACCCGTGCGGATACGTTCAAATCCATATCGGAAAAGCGACTTACGCAGGCAATGGAAAGCGCGGCGCAGATTGTTTCAACGGATTATCCGCCCAGAACGGATTCAACCCCTGAAAGCTACGTTGTTTCATTCGGAAATAACACAACGGTCAGAAAAGTAGGGTAGCAGAAACAATCCGATAAAAACACGATTCGTTATATAAGAAAAAATCCCCGAACCGAGGTATTTCACAACGGTTCGGGGTATTATTTTTATGTATTATTCTTCAAAGAAGTTGTCAAGTCCGTTTGCTTTTTCGCAATCTTCGCAGTAAATGATCCATTCTTCATCGTTCATTGCGGATTTTTCGTCAACCTCAACTTCAGCACCGCATCCGTCGCAATTAACGGTTTTTGTCTTTGCTCCGCAGCCTGCAGCGCAGACGAGAAGAACTGCGGCAAGAAGGAGAACAAGAAGTTTTTTCATATCAAATTCTCCTTAAATCAGAATGTTTTAACAAGTTCCTTGAGGTATTCCTTGAAATCGGCACCGATTTCGGGGTGGTCAAGAGCAACCTCGCAGTTTGCCTGCATAATGCCGAGTTTGTTACCCATATCGTAACGCTTGCCGTCAAAGTCGTAAGCAAGAAGCTTGCCTGCCATACCCAACTCTGTGAATACGTCGGTGAGGTAGAATTCCTTGCCTTCGGGGGTTGCTGCAAGACCCTTTTCAATCAGGTCAAATGTCTCGGGAGGCATAACGATTCTGCCGAGAATTGCGTAGAGAGAAAGAATCTGGTCGGGAGTAGGTTTCTCGATGATTCTTGTGCAGTTCATTGCTCTGTCTTCGCCCTCAATGGGTGAAACGTCAAGTGTGCAGTAAAGGCGGATAAGCTCTTCGGACACTTCGTTGACGCCTACAACACCCTTGCCGTATTTTTCGTAGCAACGTGCAAGCTGAGCGGTAACGGGGTCTTCCGAAACGATAACGTCGTCGCCGTAGAGAACTGCAAAAGGCTCGTTGCCTACGAATGATTTACCGCAGAGAAGAGCGTGGGCAAGACCCTTTGTTTCCTTCTGGCGGATGAAATATATGTTTGCAAGATTTGCAACCGCTTTAACGTCCTCATAGAGTTTTTCCTTTGAGGGAACGCCCTTGAGACCTGCTTCAAGCTCAAATGAGTGGTCAAAATGGTCTTCGATTGCGCCCTTGCCTCTGTTTGTGATGATAAGAATATCTTCGATACCTGCGGCAACAGCTTCCTCAACGATGTACTGAATTGCAGGCTTGTCAACAATGTTGAGCATTTCCTTGGGAACAGACTTTGATGCAGGCAGAACTCTTGTGCCCAGACCTGCTGCGGGGATAATGGCTTTTCTTACTTTCATACTGATTCTCCTTCAAAAGTTAAATAATTCCTCTTATAAAATCTGCGATGTAATAAAGTGCATTGATAAGCATTGTTTCGCCAAGCACGCTTGCAGTGAATGCAATGGCGGAAAGACCGCCTTTGCGGGCAAGAACCATCCGCTTCATATGACCGTCCTGAACGGTTTCGCTGATAAGCTTCATATCGTCAAGAATTTTTCTGTAATAAAGTTTATCTGCCATAAGTGCGCAGATAAGATGGAGAACAAGCGTGACGGCGGATGTTATGAGCAAAGGCTTTTTTACCTTTGCATAGAACTCCGAAACGTTTTTTTCAAGCTCGGGTTCAAGCTCGGCAAGCTGCTCTTCGGTTAAGGTTTCATCACCGAAAGCCGCAATTTTGAGGCTGTATTCCTCGGTTGCGTCTACAATCTGACCCGTCATACCCGAGAGAAGAATGGACGCTGTTACAAATGCCACAAGGAAGAATGCGCCGGCTTTGTAGAGCTTTCTGTAGAAAAACCAGTAGGGAGCAAAGAAAAGTGCGGCAAAGTTGATGCTCAGCTTTTTGCCTTCCTCAAACCTCTTGAATTTTCTGATGTATCTGTGGCTGCTTGCCTGCACGTAGGTTGCAATATCGCCTGCAGAGTGTTCTCCGATTTTTTCATCGGCAGGAATATCTGTGCCTGCAACGTATTGCGTTCCTCCAAAAGTGCCGAGGGGTGCGCCGCATTGGTTGCAATGACGGGCATTGTCGGCATTTTCGCTTCCGCAGAATGCGCATTTTTTATCCTGTTTTTCGTCCTGACCGAAAAGAGCGCCGCAGTTGCCGCAATGAAGGGCATCTTCGGGGGATTCGCTGCCGCAGATGTGGCAGATTTTAGCGTCGCCCGAGGTTTCTTCTGCAGGAGTTTCCGCTTTGGGTGCAGGGTTATTTTCTTTTTTCCAGACGTAGCCCGATTGATGCAGGTCATCGTTGGCGCATCTGCCGTTTGCCATCCAGCATTCTCTGTGCTGGGGTGTTGCGCATACGGGACACACAACAACGTCTTCACCCTCTGCAAGGGGTTTGCCGCATACGGGGCAGGGGTTGTTTTCGTAGTTCACGGGCTGTCACCTCACTTTAAATTTATGATAGCATAATAATACATCCTATATTTTACCTAATTATTACAGAAAAAGCAATTAATAATTAAAAAATAATTATAACTTCTTTACTTTTCCTGCTTTTATAGTTATAATATACTGTGAATTACTGTGAAAAATTATGTATCAGGAGATTATTTATATGGTTCAATTTGAAGAATTAAGACTCTCACTTCTTGAGTATGAGGAAAAGCTGACACAGCTTCGTGAGGCACTTGGTCTTGACGATATGATCAAAGAGGTTGAAACCCTTGAAGCACAGACAGCTGAAGAGGGCTTCTGGAACGACCTTGCAAATTCCCAGAAGGTTCAGCAGAGAATCAGCCAGCTCAAAAACAAGGTGGGTGCATACAACTCACTTGAAAATGAGTATAACGACACCCTTGTTCTCATTGAGCTTTCCAATGAGGAAGAAGACCTTGATATGTTTGACGAATGCAAGGCAGGCGTTGATGCCTTTGTTGAAAAGCTGGAGGCAATGATTCTCAGCACTCTGCTTTCAGGTGAATACGACTCAAAGAATGCAATCCTCACATTCCATGCAGGTGCAGGCGGTACAGAGGCTCAGGACTGGAATCAGATGCTTGTCAGAATGTATCAGCATTGGGGCGAAAAGCACGGCTTCAAGGTAAGTACACTTGACTTCCTTGACGGCGACGAAGCAGGACTCAAATCTGCGGTTGTGCTTTTTGAGGGTGAAAATGCATACGGCTACCTCAAGGGCGAAATGGGCGTTCATCGCCTTGTCCGAGTTTCACCTTTCGACGCATCAGGCAGACGCCATACTTCATTTGCATCACTTGAAGTTATGCCCGAAATCGATGATACCGTTGAGGTTGAAATCAATCCCGATGACCTGAGAATTGACTACTACCGTTCAAGCGGTGCAGGCGGTCAGAAGGTTAACAAAACCTCATCTGCAGTCCGTATCACACATATCCCCACAGGCATTGTGTGCGCTTGTCAGGTTGAAAGAAGCCAGCATCAGAACAGAGACGTTGCAATGAAAATGCTTAAGTCAAAGCTCATCGAAATCAAAGAAAGAGAGCATCTTGACAAGATTGACGATATCAAGGGCGAGCAGAGAGAAATTGCATGGGGCAGCCAGATCCGTTCCTACGTATTTATGCCCTACACCCTTGCAAAAGACCACAGAACAGGTTACGAAGCAGGTAACATCAACGCTGTTATGGACGGTGACATCGACGGTTTCATCAATGCATACCTCAAGATGGAATCACTTAAGGACAGCAATAATTAATCAGAGTTTCTGTTTATAGGGGTTGCAACACGACAACCCGACAGACCGCAAGGTCTGCATTACGAATTGCAGGAAACGAGGTGTGAACGTGAAACTGATTGATATTTCAAGAAAATTCTTTGGCGGCGAGGTTTATCCCGGTGACCCCTTGCCCGAGGCAGAGACGGTCTGCGAAATCGGTGCAGACTCCGAATGCAATCTTTCCGTTGTTCACGCCTGTGTGCATAATGCAACTCACGTTGACGCTCCGTTGCATTTTATCAGCGGAGGGGAGACCATAGAAAATCTGCCCCTTGAAAGTTTTGTTGGTCCCTGCACGGTTATGCAGGTGCCTGCAGGAGTTATAACAGGGGATTACGTTGACCGACATTTCCCCAAAAAATGCGGCAGGTTGCTCATCAAGGGCGGCGGCAGAGCATTTTTTATGGATTCATCTGCTCAGGAGCTTGCGGAGAGAGGGCTTATTCTTATCGGTACGGATTCTCTTTCCGTCGGTTGCAAGGGCAATCAGACAGGACCGCACAAAGCGTTCCTGCAGAATAACGTTGCGGTGCTTGAGGGTCTTGACCTTTCAAAGGTTGAGCCCGGCGAATATTTCCTTTTTGCTCCTCCCGTTTGCTACAACGGTCTGGAGGGTGCGCCCACAAGGGCTGTGCTGATAGAGGACTATATTTTCTGGTCAGGAAGAGGTGTGAAATGAAGCGCTTTTTCGATTTTACCGTAAGTCTGCTGATGATTTTGTTGCTGTTACCCGTGTTTATTCTGGTCAGCATCATTATCGCTGTTGACGCAGGCAGACCCGTTATCTATAAGCAGTACCGAGTGGGAAAGGATAACAAGCTTTTCTACATATACAAGTTCAGAACAATGAAGAATAACACAAGGCTTGCCGCCACAAAGGATTTGACCGAGGCGGACAGCGTTATCACCAAAAGCGGCAGGATTCTGCGCAAAACAAGCCTTGATGAATTGCCGCAGCTTTTCAACGTGCTCAAGGGCGATATGAGCTTTGTAGGTCCCAGACCCCTTATCCCCGAGGAGAAAGAAATCAGACAAATCCGCAAGGAATACGGTATATATGCCGTGCGTCCGGGAATAACAGGTTGGGCACAGGTCAACGGCAGAGATATGCTGAGTGACGAAGAAAAAGCCCTGTTTGACAAAGAATACATTGACAAACAGAGCATTTCATTTGATATTAAAATAATGATTAAAACCGTTATGGTTGTTCTCAAAAGAGAAAATATTGCCGAGGGCGGCGAGCCTGATAATAAATATAACTCAGGCAACTCCTAAATACTCCTCAAAGCACTGACCGCTTGCCTTCATTGCTTTTGCGGCTTCAACGCCTACGTATCTCCAATGCCAGGGCTCGTAAATAATTTTTGTGATGTCCTGTTTATCCTTGGGATAACGGAGGATAAAACCGTAATCGGCGGCGTTTTCGCTGAGCCACTTGAATTCATCGGTGTTTTCAAAGCTTTCGTAAAGGCTGCAGATATCCATTGCAAGGCCTGCGTTATGTTCGCTTGTGCCGGGAGGAAGAATAATTGTTGCCGCCATCTGGGTGGCTTCAATTTTTCCGTAGCCCTCGTTTCTGTACTTCTGAATTTTGTTTTCAAAGTTATTTTTCTGTCTCTCAACCGAACGATAACCTGAAACGGGAGTCAGCTCAACTCCGTCCTCAAGGGCGGCGAGATACATCTCGTTGTAGTGGGGAGCAACTCTGTAGTCCAGCTTAAGGCTGTCAGGATCGTCGGTGATGCAGGGAGCAAGCTGCGGCTTGTAGCCGTCGGGCAGAATGTAATCTCTGTTGACCAGAATCATTTTCCAGTCGCTGACGTTCATATCCGCATATGCGGGGCTGAAGCCTGCGTATGCGTACTCATATTCGTCAATAATATTCACAACCTCCTTGATTGTGTTTGCAACGGTCTGTGCAACACGGGTTGTTGTTTCGATTGCGTCGGTGGGTGTGACGATACCGTTTTCGGTGGGTGTGATGATATCGGATTGATTTGTTGAATCGGTGGGCAATTCAGAGCTGCCATCGATGGTGGGGTCGGGTTTGTCAACGAGGCAAGAGATTCCGTAGCCCAGCAAAACAACGGCAAGAATAGCCATAAGAATAAGAGAAAGAGTTTTTTTCATATATTTTTTCCTCCGTGGGAGATTGTCGGCAATATATATTCTAATCTAAAAAATTACGGTTGTCAAATAAAAACCGTTTTGTTTAAATAATGTTTAAAAAGGGGAAAGCCCGAGAAAGGAGAGTTTGTTATGAAAGCAAACGAAAGCGTAAAGAATTACGAATCGACCCGAAGAATGTACACAAACTATGCTGCAAGAAGCATCAAGAAAGTTTGCAAGGAAATCGGCCCCAGATTCGCAGGCTCCGAGGAGGAGAAAAAGAGCATTGAGTATATGGCAGAGGATATGAAAACCTGCTGTGACGAGGTGCAGATTGAGTCGTTCCCTGTTCATCCCAAGGCATTTATGGGTTGGATTCCTTTTTCGGTTGTGGTTATGACAATTTCCAATCTGCTTTTCTTTGTTGCTCAGTTTTTTGCAATTGCCCCTCTTTTTTACGTGACACTTGCGCTCACAGTTCTGTGCCTTTTCTTTATTGTTACGGAATTCGTGTTCTACAAGGAAACGCTTGATCCGTTCCTTCCCAAAAAGACTTCACACAACGCATACGGTATCAGAAAGCCCTCGGGCGAAGTGAAGCGCCGCATCGTTTTCTGCGGTCACGCTGACTCCGCAATGGAATGGCGATTCACATATTGGGGCGGCCCCAAAATGGTTATTCCCGTTATCGGCGGCAGTATGATCGGTCTTGTTGTTTCACTTGTTTTCGGAATTATTGCCGCTGTAAAGTGCGCAACAAATCCCGAATTCGTCAATTCAACAGCAATGGACGTTTTCAGCTACGTTCTTCTCGGTTTTATTGTAATTTTCCTTATTGCATCTCTTTTCTATGACAAAAAACGTATCGTTGAGGGTGCAAACGACGACCTTACGGGTTGCTTTACCTCAATTGCAATTGCAAAATATCTTCAGGATAACAACATCAGCCTTGAAAACACAGAGCTTGTTGTTCTTTGCTCAGGTTCAGAGGAAATCGGTCTGAGAGGCACAAAATATTTTGTTGAGAATCACGGCAAGGAATTCAGCGACGTAGAAACTGTTTTTGTTGCTCTTGACACACTCCGCGATTTTGATTTTATGGCCATCTACAACAAAGATATGACGGGTATCGTTGCAAACGACGATGCTGCTTGTAATCTTGTTAAAGAGGGTGCAAAGCTTGCAGGCTATGACGTACCTTTCAAGACAGTTTCTCTCGGCGCAACTGATGCTGCGGCGGTCAGCAGAAGCAAGTGTGGAATGAAAGCCGCATCTTTTGCCGCAATGGACCCCGCACCTGCACGTTACTATCACACAAGACTTGATACCCACGAGAATCTTGACCTCAAAACAATGGAAGCTTGCCTTGACATTTGCCTGAATACTCTTTTCCTCTATGATGAAAAGGGTCTGGACGCATAATCGTTAGGCAAATTATACAAAGAGAAACATCCCGATTGTTTCACTTTCAACAAAAATTTTTATTTGCAAAAATTTGGATGTATTTTGTAATATAATATGATATAATACTTTCATTAAAAAACAGAATTTGCTTAATGCAGGCCGTAAAAAGTCTGCGAAAGGAGATTTACCAGATGAAGAAGAAATTAATTGCAGCAATCAGCATGATTCTTGTGTTCTCATTCCTCTTTGTTTTTGCAGGTTGCGACACAACAACCGCAGAGGATGAAACAACAACCACAACAATCAACGTCAAGACTCCTCTCCCCACAGATATCACAACCTCTGTTGACGAGGAAAGCCAGGTTATCACAGACACAACCTATTCAGCAGAAGCACTCGCTGCCAATACAGTTACAATTTTTGATTACTTCAACCTTCACATCAACGAGCTTAAGGGCGTTAAGGCAAAGGTTGATATGGGTCAGGATAAGAGTATCGGCAAGGTTAAGGATGCAGAGGGCAACGACGTTGCAATGAGCGACAATGCATACGTTAACGCAGCAATCACAAGCCTTGACAGCTATATGCTCCACAACGACGGTGCATCAGTTGAATACGGCGAAGATCTTGTTCCCTTCCTTCCCGTTAAGGGCGCAGCTTACGTGAGCGCAATCACTCTTGACGAAGTTGAGAGCGCAACCTGCGTTGACGACGGCACACAGAGAACAATCACAGTTACTCTCAAGAACACACCCAACCTTCCCGCAACTCTCGAGAAGGCATACGATATGGGCAGCGTTGAGGACGTTATGACCGAGTTCAAGAAGGCAGACAAATACCTCACAGTTGCAGATCCCACTCTTACATACAAGGATTGCCAGATTATCATCATCGCAAACGTTGAGACTGATGAAGTTCACACAATCAAGTACGTAAAGAACATTGACGTTGCAACAGAAGTTACAGGTCAGGGTTCAATTGCAGATATGGGCACAGTTCCCGTTCAGTTCCGTTACAGCAACACAATCACTTACACTCTTGACAGAACTGCTCCCGAAATAGAAACAGCAATAGCTGAATAAAAAAACCAAAGGACAGCCTCGGCTGTCCTTTTTTGTGTGTTAAAATGGGTACGGATGAAACCTGTCCGTCATTTTGCACTCTGCACTTTGAACTTTGCACTTAAAAAGCACCCCGAAGGGTGCTTTTTGGTTTGTATATCTATTGAGTGAGTTATGCCAAAACGGTTATTATAAATTCGTATGAATTCAATACAATGTTCTTTATATAATTCCATATGAATATAAGAACTCTGACAATAAAAGGAATGTCATCTTCATCAGGATTTGTAGTTTCCGGTTCCGTTGTCGGGCTTGTGGTCGATTCGGGTTCCGTTGTCGATTCAGTCGTAGATTCTGTTGATGTTTCGGTATCGGGTTCAGTTGAAGGTTCGGTTGTTGATTCTGTTGTGCTCTCTGTTGTGGTTGGTCTTTCGGGAATATCTTCAGGCAGTTCAGGCTGATTTCGTAAAATCGGATATCCGTTTTCTTCCATTTCCCAAACATTTTCAAAATCAAAACCGACAAATGATGCCTGATTTTTAAACTCTTGTTCTGTAAGTGTTTTTACATTATCAAAATCATAATCTTCTATAATAGAACCCATTATATAAGAAGGATATAAACCTTCATTAATATAGTATGTATTTTCTATATCAGGTGCCGGAAGGATTGCAAGTCCACCGGGCCAAAAATCGCCCGAAACACCGCCGATAAAACCGGCAAAGTTAGTAGGGACAAGAATTCTTCCGATGTTATAGCTGTTTTCAACAGTACAACATTCTCCTGTTATTCCACCTGCATAAATTGATGGCATACAGAAATTTATGGCTATGTTTCCTTGATTGAAACAATTGGAAACTACACCGCGGTTAGAGTTATCACCCACGATACCGCCGATTTTAAGTGTTCTTGCTTCGCTGCTGCTGTCAATTCCGTTAACGGTAATATCGCCATAATTGCAACACTGACTGACAGTATCGTTGGTTGTTACGCCTGCAATACCGCCAACGGAAATATCAGCGATTTGTTTTTGGCTGACTACACTGATATCTGCATAGTTGATACAGTTTAATGGGTAACACATGTTTTCTTTGCCAAAGAATCCGCCGATAGCTCCTTTATGGAAACCATTAAGCGTAATGTTGCCGGAAACGATGCAGTTTTTTGCTTCAACGCAGTTTGCATATCCGACAAGAATACCCGCTCTGAAGGATTCGACGGTACTGCCTATATAATTAACATTGATATCGGCATTTAAGATATCTATGTCGAAAACAGCACCATTTGTCATATATGCAAACAGCGCATAATACAAAGAATCTTCACTACCGTAGTCACCGGTAATTGTTAAGTTAAAAATCGAATTGCCGTTACCATCCAGCTCACCCGTAAATGGGGTTTCGGATGTTCCAATCGGTTTCCAATTTTCATAAACCGAGAGGTCGATATCGTTCATCAGTATGTATTTGCCGTCGAGATCGTTGCGGATATTGTTCAAATCCTCTGCGGTGTAGATGGGTGTATATCCTTCGGGCACCTCTGCGTTTTCATCCGCAAACGCAAGATTCAGCACCCCGAAGCACAAAGCAAAAACAAGAACAATTGATAAAAGATATTTAAATTTCATTTTGTGTTCCTCCTTTAACTTGATTAAGCTCTGTAAATTTATGCTATCACATAATTTTATAACCGTCAATAAATTTAATTTTCAAATAAGAACAAAAGAGGCTGTAAAAAACAGCCTCTTTTCTTGTTTACTGATAATCTTTCATATATTCGCCGTGGGCTTCGATAAGTTCGTCAACCATTGCTTTGATGTTGTCAATGGAAAGCTCTGCGGCGGTGTGAGGCTCAAGCATTGCAGCCATATAAATATCTTCGCGTTTCTTTGTAACTGCCGCCTGAATTGTGAGAAGCTGAGCGTTGATGTTTGTCTGGTTCATTGCCGCAAGCTGAACGGGAAGCTTGCCAACGTGGCAGGGATGAATGCCTTTGCCGTCGATAAGGCAGGGAACTTCAACGCAAGCATCTGCAGGCAGGTTGTCAATAAGACCCGTGTTCAGCACGTTGCCACCGATTTTGTAGGGGTTGCCCGTAACGATGGATTCCATAATGTATGAAGCATATTCGCCTGAACGCTCGTGGGTAATCTGACCGTTGTCAAGGATTCTTTTCTTTTCAGCTTTCCAGCCTGCAATCTGATTTACGCAACGGCGGTGATATTCGTCAAGAGGAATGTTGTATCGCTCGATAAGTTCGGGGTACTTTGATTTGATGTAGAAGCAGTTGTATTCGGCATTGTGCTCGCTGGATTCGGTGCAGTAATAGCCGAAATTCTTGATATACTCAAATCTTACCATATCGCTGTGTTTTTCGGTTGCATTCTTTTCAGCTGCGCGGCGGCGGATTTCGGGATAAAGGTCGTTGCCGTCTTTATCTTCAATTTCAAGCAGCCAACCCATATGGTTAATGCCTGCGATGAGCTCTTTTCTGCCCTCAAGCTTGTCTTCCATACCGAGGTTTTTGAGCAAATCCTTTGAGCAGCTCTGAACGCTGTGGCAAAGACCGATTGTTTTGATTTTGGTGTATCTCTGCATATAGCCCGTAAGGATAGCCATAGGATTTGTGTAGTTGAGGAACCAAGCATCGGGGCAGACCTCTTCCATATCGTCGGCAAAATCCTTGAGTACGGGAATTGTGCGCAGACCTCTCATAATGCCGCCGATGCCGAGAGTGTCGGCAATAGTCTGGCGCAGACCGTACTTTTTGGGAACTTCGAAGTCGATGATTGTGCAGGGGTCATAGAGACCGACCTGAATTGCGTTGACAACAAAGGTTGCACCGCGGAGAGCGTCTTTTCTGTTTTCAATGCCGCAGTATTTTTCGATTTTTGCTCTGCCCTCGTTGATGTTGTTGTTCATTGCGGAAAGGATGATGTAGCTGTCTTCAAGTCTTTCTGCATCGATATCATAAAGCGCAATAACGCTGTCACGCAGGGCGGGAGTGCACATACAGTCGCCAAGAACGTTTCGTGCAAAAACTGTGCTGCCCGCACCCATAAAAGTAATTTTAATCATAATGTATCTCCTTTCGGAACAAGTTTACTTCAATATATCACACCGCTAAAGCTTTTACAATAGGGAAATGAAACTATTCTGTTTCCTGCAGGAAAATTTATGTTGCAGAAAACACATCAGATCCAGTTTACTTTAATCTTTGATAAGTCAACATCTCCGCCGAAGAAACGGGGTAGATCAGATTCGAAACGGCGGGAAAGTGTAATCTCGCGAAGTCTGATACAACCATTAAATGCTTCTTCTTCGATAAATTTAACAGTAGAAGGACAGATAATTGATGACAAAGAGCAACAATTTGCGAATGCAAGTTTTCCGATAAATTCAACACCATTGGGGATATGAATCAGTTCTAAAAATTCACAACCAAAAAATGCATAAGCATTAATATGTTTGACACTATTTGGAATACTGATTTTTGTTATCGGACAATTACAAAATGTACCGATATCAATGACTCCTTGAGGAAGTAAAATTTTTGTTAATGAGCTGCAGTTCTCAAATGATCCGATTTGGGTAACACCGTCAGGGATATTAATTGTTGTTAATGAAATGCAGTCTGCAAATGCAGATGCACCTATTTTGGTGACACTATTTGGAATTTTAACATCTGCTAATGATTTGCAGAGCCAAAAAGCGTGAGCTCCAATCTCAGTAACACTGTTTGGAATATCAATCGTTTTTATCATACTACCAGAAAAAGCCCCTTCTCCGATTTTGGTAACACTATCGGGGATTTTAATCGCTGATAAGGGACATCCGCTAAATACATAATTTTTGATTTCGGTAATTCCGACAGGTAAATTAATTGTTGTTAATGAACTACAGTCCTCAAAAGCCCCTTCTCCGATTTCGGCAATACTTTCTGGAATGTTAATTGTTCTTAAGGAGTGACATCCCATAAACGCCATTTTCCCGATTTCGGTAACACTATCTGGTATATTGATAGTTGTCAACGAACTGCAGCCACTAAATGACTCTTCTCCGATTTTTTTTACACCGTCGGGAATAGAAACTGTTTTGATTGTTTTTTTGTCTTTAAAAGCTAGCGGCTCTATTTCTGTTGTTCCCGGAGAGATTTCAATGTTTTCTGTATTTTGTTCCAATTTATTCTTTTTAATTTGAGAAGAAGAGTATGTGTTTTCAGAAACTCTGAAAGTTATACTAATTTTGTTCATAACACAAAAATTGTGAAATGTTGAATTAATATAATCGTTACCAATTTCAATTGATAAATTATTATTACACCATTCAAAAGCATTTTCTCCAATTTCAGTAACACTATCGGGGATTTCTACTGTTTTTAATCCACTGCACAACATAAAAGCAGAGTCCCCAATATGTGTAACTCTTTTTGGAATGGAGATTGCCGCTAATGAAAAGCATCCCATAAAAGCAAAATCTTTAATTTCGGAGAGGCTTTTGGGAAGTCTGACCGTTGCCAACGAACTACAATTACTAAAGGCGAATGCCCCGATTTCTTTAACATCATCGGGAATGTTAATTTCTGTTAAAGGACAGTTTGTAAATGTTTCGCTTTTAATTTTGTTGATTTTTTTCGGAAGATTAATTGTTTTTATTTGGCAACCAGCAAAAGCACCTTTGCCGATTTCTTTCACACCGTCCGGAATGTTAATTTCACATAATGAACTGCAGCCGCGGAATGCATGATCACCGATTATTTCAACAGTTGAGGGCATTTTCAGACTTTTTATTGATGTGTTCCGTGCAAACATTTCGTCAGAAATTACTTTTATTCCCTCAGGTAAAGAAGCTGTGTCCGAAACATAAATTATTTTATCTTCGGTTACGGCAGCATAAACAGAAAGCGGTAAAAACGAGGTAAAGTTAAGCATGTTCCATAAAAGATTGTTTTTGCCGTCATCAAATCCGGTTATGTTCTCCGGGATATATATTACTCTTATATGCCTTCTGTTAATGGCTATGTATTTCATCTCCGTATCATCGGTTGACGAAAGAATAAGACCGCTCAGTTTAAAGCACGGTTTTTCGGTCATAGTTCTTTCTGCTTCGCTGATATCATAAGGCAAGGCAACAAGACCGATATATTCGTTATTCAGAATGTTATACGAATTGTGCGAAAAAAGTTCCAGTTCATCCTTGAAAGGAGTTCCCATTCTTCCTATGACACCGCAACCGTTTTCCATAAAGCTTTTTGCTTCGCTGATATTAAAGCAACGGGGATAAATATCTTCGCCGCCTGAAAAATCTGTTTTTCCCAAAAAGAACAGCTCGCAGAGTCCTTTTCTTATGCCGCTGAGAGAAGATCCGCATTCCGCAAAAACAGATTCGAAAGATATTTTATCTGTGATGGCTTTGGCGGTGTATTTGCCGCCCATAATAAAACAGACGTCTCTCACCAGAGCAAGAGCTTTTGCAAAGTGCGGCTCTTCTTTTAAGTCCTCAAGCGCAATCAAACAGGTTTCAAAAAGATTGTATTCAGGAACATACCAGAACAACGGACCATAAGGAGGATAAATCCCCTCTGCCGATTTTTTCATAATATCCGAAACAAGCACGTTCTGAATTATCTGTTTGTGTAAAAGAAAAGCCTTGCAAACATCAAAAAGAACCGTATATTCACAAATATCAAAGGACATTATCAGTTCATAGAGCGCTTTTGTTGTTTCTTCGTCTGCGGAACTATCCGCCTTGACAAGAAACATTTCAATAACTTTTGACCAATAAGGGTTACCGTAATAAGAGAACAAATCTCTGATTGTTTCTTCATTTTCGATTTCATCGTAATCGTCAAAAGCGGTTTCATAATATTTCAAGGCAGTAAAATATTCAAGAAACATCTTATGGTAAAATTCGCCATCTATCATTATTGCACGGCTTCGCAGATATTCCGTTAAAAACTCTGCTCTGTACTGGGCATCCGAATATTCATTCTTCAGAACGACGGTAAAGATTTTTTTTGCATCAATCCGTTTTCCCAATGAAAGTAAACGGTAGCGTTCCGCCGAAAAGGCTTTAAGAATTTCGGAAAGCCTTCTGGAAACCATTTCTCGATAATCATCGGGTATGTCTGCAACAGAATTTTTCTGCGACAAAGTTATCTCGCAAACGGCATCGTATATGCCGATAGTGGTTTTCGGAATTTCATTTTTTTTATCGTAAATAATAGCAAGTTGTGACAATAACAAAGGATTTGTGCGTATTTCGTCCGCGAGATCCTGAATATGAACATAAAAATCGTTGCTTTTATCTGGTGAACCAAGCAACAGAAATAAATTTGAGCCGAACGCTTTGATCTGATCTTCCTGAAGAGAACGAAGCTCCAATTTTTTCGGGGTTTGTCCGTTCATTGCAATTAAATCCGCATCGTATTCATTGCGGCTTGTAAAAAACAGCGTTGTTGATTCGGAATTCTCTTTGTAATAATTTTCAACCAAAGACAGAAATTTTCTTACACCGTTTTCGGTTGCGATTTCATCCATTCCGTCAAGCACCAACATCAGTTTTTTTACAGAAATCAGGCTTTTAAAATCTTCCGCCGTAAAAAAATCGCGGTTGCCGCAATAGCGTTTGAATTCCTCAAACATTTTTGAAAACAGATTGCTTTCGTCAGCCAGCTTATGGCAAGTCAGGGTCAGAACCAACGTATTCTCATCCGCTGAGTTTCGCAACTGATCTATATAACATGATTTACCGCTGCCTGCAGGACCGTATAAAAACAAGATATCATTTGTATTGAAAAATTCCGTAGAATCAACTATTTCCCTGCCGTCCTCATCGCTTACGGAACGGTTGATATAAAGACTTTCGTGGTTGAATTCACGCTCTGCAATATGCATTGATTTCAGCATGGATACAAGGCGTAAATAAGTGGGCTTTGTTGCTTCTTTATATATTTTGATATTACGGTTGTTAATTAGAGTCTGAACGTTATAAAGAATCTTTTCAAGATAATCTTCGGTAAGTTCACGGCCGTTAAGCACAACCGCGCTTATATTTTCGGCAAGCTGAGGAAGATTTTCTGCATAAAGTCCGTAATCAGATACCACGGGTACGCATCGGTTCTGATAATCATCAAGCTTCTGAAGTTCTTCAATTTCAATGGGAACATATTCGCTGTTTACGGTATTTTCTGTGTATAAAAGTAAAAATACCGTGCTTTTTTCTACGGCTTCGCGGCTCCACTGACGGAAGTCTCCCGCACAGGAATAGTCCGATTCTGTGCAGGAAATACCTTTTTGACTCAAAAAAGAAATAATTTCATCTTTTAATTCGGCATCTTTGCCCGTCCAACTGATAAACAAATCGCTCTGACGAATATCCGTACGTTGCATAAGGAACATCCCCTTGTTTTTTCTTTATTCATATAATAGCTTACTTTAACGAATTTTACAATAAAAAAAATAAAAACACGGAAAACGTAAGCATGGCTTGTTTTCCGTGTTTCATTTTTGATTTTATCAGTCGTTGTTGTTATCTCTTCTCTGTCTGTTGCCTCTGTCGCCGCGGAAATCTCTTCTGGGCTTTCTGGGAGCATCAGAAACGGTGTTTTCGGGAACAAGACCCTCAACCTCGATAAGTGCCTCACGGCGTGAGAAGTTGAGTCTGCCCTGATCATCCTTGGGAAGAACCTTAACGATAACTTCGTCGCCAACGTTAACTGCATCTTCAACCTTTTCTGTTCTCTTAACGTCGAGCTGGCTGATGTGAACCATACCCTCTTTGCCGGGTGCGATTTCAACAAATGCGCCGAAGCTCATAAGACGGGTTACAACACCCTTGTAGATTGCGCCGACTTCGGGATCGTTAGCAATTGTCTCAACAATGAAGATTGCTCTGCGTGCATCGTCGATATCAGTTGATGAAACAAAGATGTTGCCGTCTTCCTGAACGTCGATCTTACAGTTGCATTCTGCACAGATCTTCTGGATAACCTTGCCCTGCTTGCCGATAACGTCGCCGATCTTTTCGGGATCGATCTTTGTTGTAAGCATCTTGGGTGCCCACTTTGAAAGCTCTGCTCTGGGCTCTGCGATAACGGGAAGCATAATTTCATCAAGGATGTAGCATCTTGCTGTGTAAGTCTTGTCAAGAGCTTCTCTGATGATTGCGGGAGTAAGACCGTGAACCTTGAGGTCCATCTGGATTGATGTGATACCCTTCTTTGTACCTGCAACCTTGAAGTCCATATCGCCGAAGAAGTCTTCAAGACCCTGAAT
>JAZQTC010000064.1:0-2470 GCA_045630405.1 Acutalibacteraceae bacterium | reverse complement strand
CGATAATGCAATCGAAGCAGCTCAGACACTTACAAGCAGTACGGAAAAGACGGTTTTTGCACGCATTATCACAAAGGGCGGCAGAATAGTTGTATCCGTTGAGAATCCGGTTGAAGCTGCTGTTGACACAAAGCATATCGGCACCGTAAAGGCTGATAAGCTCAACCATGGCTACGGAATCAAGAGCATGAAAACAATTGCTCAGAAATATGACGGCGATGTTTTTGTTTCCTGTGAGGGAAATATTTTTACAACAAGCATCAACATCTGCAACACTTTTGAACATTAAACAGACACTATTGCAGAACATATTTCAATCGTTTGTTTTTTTATTTATCATTAACATTGAAGCGGCGGAGGCTTGTCTTCCGCTGCTATTTTTTTGCACATTAAGGAGGGAAACTTTCATGAAAAGTTTAGCAATTATATTGTTTATAGCCGCAGTTATTTCCTTCGTTTCGGGAGTTTTCGCCTGCTGCGGAAAAATCAAAAACAAAACAATTAAAAACTCAGGCGTATGGTTAATTATTACGGGCTGCCTTAAGGCATTATGTGGTTTGCTCGCCTTAAAAGACCCTGTATTCGCAATTATCATTACAATCACAGGTATGGTGTTGATTAACTGCATAAAATGCTTAACTGATAAAAAGGAGATGTAAAAAATTGAGTTCCAAACGAAAAAAATATAATTACTTCAGCAATCTTAAATATATGCTGAAAGAGCATTGGGGTTTTGATAAATCCTATGTGCTTTTACAGATCGGTCTGACTCCACTGGGAGCGTTAACATCGGTTGTTGCGGCATATCTGCCGAAAATAGTTCTCGACTGTGTTGAGAGCAAATCCGAGATTTCCGATCTGCTTATAAAGGTCGGTGTTATGTCAGCCGTACTTATTGTTTTCAGTTATTTGCAGGGCGTTTTGCAGAACAAAAGCTGGACCGGAAGAATGCTTGCCCGTGATATATTGCTTCACAGACTTGTATGCAACAAAGTAATGAGTATGGACTATAACAACTACACGTACAACGAAACCCGTGTTCTGCGAGAAAAAGCGTGGAATGCGATCCACGGCTGGGATGGAAGCGTTGCAAGGTTTATTGAACTTAACTGTACCGCTGCATCGTCGTTTTTCGGCTTTTCAGCTTTTACGGCAATTATCGTCAACTGTAATCCGTGGTTTATTCCTATCCTTGTTCTTTGCTACGGCATCAGTATGGCAGGTTGGATGATATTCCAGAAATGGAAGGACAAAATGAAGGACAAGGTTGCGGAAATCTTCCTTCGTCTGCACTATGTAACCTACCGTTCAAAGGATTTTTCAAATGCTAAGGACGTGCGTATTTACAATATGTCCGATTTCCTTATGAAGAAAATCGATAAACACCTTGACGATGCAAACGGCTGGAACATTCTTCGCAACAACGGCCATTATATCAACTGTATGCTTGAGGATGTTTTCAAGTTCGGCGTGAGCATTGCTGCATATATTTATCTGATTCATCTAAAGCTCAATTCCGATATGACTCTCGGCGACTTTTCGCTTTACTTCGGAGCGATTACCGGTTTCGGTCAGTGGCTTGCAAGGCTCGTTGATTCAATTTCGGAAATTATTTCGGGCGCACACAACGTCAGCGATTTCAGAGGGTTTCTGGATATTGAAGATAAAATGAACAAAGGCAAGGGTGAAAAGCTGCCTTCCGGCAAGGAGCTGCCCTGTGAAATTGAGCTTAAAAACCTCACGTTTTCATATGATGAAGCCGAAAAGCCTTCCGTTGACAATCTTTCGCTAAAAATCAACAAAGGTGAAAAAATTGCTGTTGTCGGTGTTAACGGTGCAGGTAAATCAACCCTTGTGAAACTGATATGCGGACTTTTCATTCCTAAGGAGGGTCAGGTGCTCATTAACGGCGTTGACAGCCGACTTTTCAACCGTGATGAATACTACGAGCTTTTCTCAACTCTGTTTCAGGATTGTTCACTGCTGCCTGCAACCGTTGCTAAGAACATTGCACTCTGCGAGGAAAACAAAATTAACCGTGACAGACTCCGTGAATGTATGCGTCTTGCAGGAATACTGGATAAGGTTGAAAACCTTGAACAGAAAGAAAACACTCTGCTTGTGCGTGAGGTTCACGAGGGTGCGGTTGCTTTTTCGGGCGGTGAGCTGCAGCGGCTTCTGCTCGCAAGGGCACTTTATAAGGATGCTCCGATAATCATACTTGATGAGCCGACTGCTGCGCTTGACCCCATAGCAGAAAACGATATGTACCTCAAGTACAGCGAGCTGACTAAGGACAAAACCGCAATTTACATATCTCACAGACTTTCCTCAACCCGATTCTGCGACAGAATCATTCTTCTGGATGATGCAAAAATTGCCGAAACGGGAACACACGAAGAGCTGCTCGCATTCGGTGGAAAGTATGCCGAAATGTTTGAAACTCAGAGCAAATATTACAGAGAGGAGG
>JAZQTC010000063.1:0-75266 GCA_045630405.1 Acutalibacteraceae bacterium | reverse complement strand
CCGATTGCATGGAAGTCGCCTGTGAAATGAAGATTGATATCTTCCATAGGAACAACCTGTGCGTATCCGCCGCCGGCTGCACCGCCCTTAACTCCGAAAACAGGGCCGAGAGAGGGCTCTCTGAGAGCAACCATAACATTTTTACCGATTTTCTTCATACCGTCGGCAAGACCGATGGTTGTTGTTGTTTTACCCTCACCTGCAGGTGTGGGAGTGATTGCCGTAACAAGGATAAGCTTGCCTTCTTCTTTTTCGTTTTCATTAAGGATTGAAAGATCAACCTTTGCCTTGTAATTACCGTACTGCTCAAGATATTTTCTGTCAATACCTGCGGCATCGGCTATATCGGTTATGGGCTTCATTTCAACAGACTGAGCTATTTCGATATCTGTTTTCATATTTTTCAGCGTCCTTTCGGTTAAATTCATTACTTATCATTGTGCATTAAAATTAAGATTTTGTCAATATGTCACACTCTCATTTTTTATTATTCCGCACAAGAAATTCAAACCACAAAAATTATACAAACAGTCACATTTGTGTGAAAAAAATGTTGTTTTGTTAAAATCATTGTGTTATAATATTAAGCGGAAATTATTTAAGACGGAGGTCTTGTCAATGAATTACGATGTTGCCGTTGTCGGTGCAGGTGTTATAGGCTCGCTTATTGCCCGTGAACTCAGCCGATACAACCTGAAGATCGCCCTGATTGAAAAATGCAACGATATGGCTATGGGCACTTCAAAAGCAAACAGCGCTATTGTTCACGCAGGCTTTGACGCAAAACCCGGCTCACTCAAAGCAAAGCTCAACGTTGAAGGTACCGCACTTATGCCCGAAATATGTAAAACCCTGAGTGTTCCTTTCAAGCCCGTAGGATCGCTTGTTGTTGCATTTTCTGATGAAGAAGTTGAAACACTCAACTCACTTCTCGAAAGAGGCAACGTAAACGGAGTTCCCGGACTTGAAATCTATGATAAAGCAAAGCTTAAAGAAGCTGAACCGTTTATCAGCAACGAAGCAAAGGCCGCTCTCTGGGCACCTTCCGCAGGCATTGTTTGTCCTTATGAGCTTACAATTGCCGCTGCAGAAAACGCAGTTGTTAACGGCGCAGATTTCATAAGAAATTTTGAGGTTAACAAAATCGATTTTGACAGCGACAAATTCATCGTTTCAAACGGTGAAAAAGATATATCCGCAAAATACGTTATCAACGCTGCAGGTGTATACTGCGACGAAATTGCAGCACTTATCGGTGACAATACAATCCACACAACACCCCGTAAGGGCGAATATATGCTTTGCGACAAATCAGTAGGTCATCTTGCAAATCACACAATATTCCAATGCCCCTCGAAAATGGGTAAAGGTATTCTTGTTACTCCTACTGTTGACGGAAATCTACTGCTCGGACCCAGCGCAATTGACATCGAAGACAAAGACGACGTAACGACCCTTGCAGATACACTCTCAAGTGTCCTTGAAATTGCAAAAAAATCCGTTCCCTGTCTCACAACAAGAGAAGTTATAACTTCGTTTGCAGGTCTCCGTGCTCATTGTGACAGAGACGATTTTATTATTGAACCCAGCGAAAAGAACGCACAGTTCATCAACGTTGCAGGCATTGAATCCCCCGGTCTTTCATCTGCTCCTGCAATTGCACTTTTTGTCAAGGATATGATTCTCAAAGTTCTTCCTGCCGAAGAGAAAAATGATTTTGTTGAATCAAGAGAAGAACCCGTTCGTTTCAGACATATGAGCAATGAAGAACGCAAGGCTCTTATTGAAAAGAACCCTGCTTACGGCAGAATCATCTGCCGTTGCGAAACAATAACCGAAGGTGAAATTCTTGATGCTATTCACGCTCCTGCGGGCGCAAGAGACGTTGACGGCGTAAAGAGAAGAACAAGAGCAGGTATGGGTCGTTGTCAGGGCGGTTTCTGCGGTTCAAAGGTGGTTGAACTTCTTGCCCGTGAGCTTGGAGTTGAAATCAACGAAATCACTAAATTCGGCGGCAATTCAAAAATACTTTATGACAGAACAAAGTGAGGCGGAGAAAATGCTTAATTATGATATAGTTGTTATAGGCGGAGGCCCCGCCGGAATGGCCGCTGCTCTCAAAGCAAAGGAATGCGGAGTTGACAGCATCCTTATTCTTGAAAGAGCAGAAACACTCGGCGGTATTCTTGAACAGTGCATCCACACAGGTTTCGGTCTTCATTACTTCGGTGAGGAGCTTTCAGGCCCCGAATACGCAGACAGATTCATTGCTCTTGTTGATGAAAATAAAATCGAATATAAAACCGATACAATGGCTCTTGAAATCACCGAAGACAACAAAGTTTTTGCAGTTAACAAAACTGACGGTCTTCTTGAAATTCAGGCAAAAGCAATCATTCTTGCAATGGGTTGCCGAGAAAGACCCAGAGGCGCACTTAATATTGCAGGCTCAAGAGCATCAGGCGTTATGAGCGCCGGTACTGCACAGAAATATGTTAATATCGACGGATATATGCCGGGCAAAAAAGTTGTTATCCTTGGCTCTGGTGACATCGGTCTTATTATGGCACGCCGTATGACTCTTGAAGGTGCAGAAGTTAAATGCGTATGTGAACTTATGCCTTATTCAAGCGGTCTTACAAGAAATATCGTTCAGTGTCTTGACGACTTCAATATTCCTCTTCACCTCAGCTGCACCGTTGTTGATATTCACGGTAAAGACAGAGTTGAAGGTGTAACAATAGCAAAGGTTGACGAAAACCGCAGACCCATTGCAGGAACAGAAGAATTCATCGAGTGCGACACTCTTCTTCTTTCCGTCGGTCTTATCCCTGAAAACGAGCTCACAAGAGCAGTCGGTATCAACCTTGATCCCGTAACAAGCGGTGCTGTTGTTGATGAATACAGAGAAACAAGCCACAAGGGTGTTTTTGCTTGCGGTAACGTTCTTCACGTTCACGACCTTGTTGACTACGTAACTCTCGAAAGTCAGACTGCAGGCGAAGGTGCTGCAAGATACGTTCAGGGCAAAACAGACAAAGCTGAATACATTACAACCAAAGGCGTAAACGGTGTTCGTTACATCGTTCCTCAGAAAGTGAACATAAAAAATGACGGTGACGTAAAACTCTATTTCAGAGTAGGTCAGGTATATACTAACGCCAGAACCGTTGTAAAATATAACGGTGAGGAAATCATAAGCAAAAAGAGACCCCGTCTTGCTCCCGGTGAAATGGAAAATGTTGTTCTTAAGAACGATATGCTCAAAAAGTTTGCCGAAGGCGGAATAATTGAAATTTCGGTGGAGGTGTGATTTATGCAAAAGAATATTATTTGCGTTGCTTGTCCTATGGGTTGCGGTGTAACGGTTGACATTGCCGAAAACGGTGAAATTCTTTCTGTAACAGGCAACACTTGCAAACGCGGCGATACATACGCAAGAGCAGAATGCACAAATCCCGTCAGAAGCCTTGCAACCACCGTTAAAGTCAACGGCGGTATTTACAATGTTGTGCCCTGTAAATCAGCAGGCTCACTCCCCAAAGACAAAATTTTTGAATGTATGGCTGTTATCAACAATGCTGTTGCAGATGCACCCGTAAAACTCGGAGACATCCTTGTTGAGAACATTCTCGGCACAGGAATCAACATTGTTGCAACCAATCATTGTCCCGCAAAATAATCCAATCGGGCGAAGCTTGAAAGCTTCGCCTTTTTGTAAATTAAAATAAATTTCCTGCAAAAAAAACATAAATATGCAACAAATTATATATTGATTTATCCGTGATAATGTTGTAAAATACAGTAAATCATTCAGGAGGCATAAAAATGATTTTTTCAACTCAAAAATCATACGCTTGCATCTGCTGCGGACATACCGTTGCGGACGTTGCTCCTGTTTTTTCATTTTTAATATAATACTTTTACCGCCGTCATTTTTGATTGGCGGTTTTTTTACAACTTTTTTCAAAAAAGCATTTAAAAATATAGAATTGTATGCTATAATAGTTTGAATTATACTTTTTCTTGTTAATAATTGTTTTTTGGAGGCATATATGAAGCATTTACTCAAACTTATGGATTTGAGCACCAACGAAATCAACGAGATTCTCAATCTTGCCGATCAGCTCAAATACGAAAAGAGGAACGGAATTCAGCATCATCATCTTAAGGGCAAAACTCTCGGTATGATTTTTGCAAAATCATCAACCAGAACAAGAGTTTCCTTTGAGGTCGGTATGTATGACCTCGGCGGTATGGCTCTTTTCCTCAGCTCACACGATATTCAGCTTGGAAGAGGCGAACCCGTTAACGACACCGCAAGAGTTCTTTCCGGCTACCTCGACGGTATTATGATAAGAACTTTTGATCAGAGCGACGTTGAAACGCTGGCTGAGTACGGCTCAATTCCCATTATCAACGGACTTACAGACTACTGCCATCCCTGTCAGGTTCTTGCAGACCTTATGACAATCCGTGAATTCAGAGGCAGCATCAAAGGTAACAAGCTCTGCTACATCGGCGACGGCAACAATATGGCAAATTCTCTTATCGTCGGCGGTATCAAAATGGGTATGACAGTCAGCATTGCATGCCCCGAAAATTATAAGCCCGATGCAGAAATTATGAAATGGGCAAGCGAAAACGGTGATTTCATCTGCACAACAGACGTGCTTGAAGCAGCAAAGGATGCAGATGTTCTTTATACTGACGTATGGGCATCCATGGGTCAGGAAAGCGAAGCAGAAGAAAGAAAGAAAATTTTCACAGGCTATCAGATCAACAGCGGTGTTATGGCTGTTGCAAAGCCCGATGCAATGGTTCTTCATTGTCTCCCTGCACACCGTGAAGAAGAAATCACAAACGAGGTTTTCGAAGCACACGCCAAGGAAATTTTTGAAGAAGCAGAAAACAGACTCCACGCACAGAAGGCAGTTCTTGTTAAGCTGATGAAAGACTAATCACTCACAAGGGGGTTTTAAATATGCCAATCAATAAAGACATTAAAAAAGTTATGGTTATCGGCTCAGGTCCTATTGTTATCGGACAGGCTGCCGAATTTGACTATGCAGGTACTCAGGCTTGCCGCGTTCTTAAGGATGCAGGTCTTGACGTTGTTCTTGTTAACTCAAACCCTGCTACAATTATGACTGATAAAGCACTTGCAGATGAAATCTATCTTGAGCCTCTTACCGCAGAAACAGTTAAGAGAATCATTGAAAAAGAGAAGCCCGACAGTCTTCTTGCAGGTCTCGGCGGTCAGACAGGTCTGACCATCGCAATGCAGTTGAGCAAAGACGGCTATCTTGACAGAATGGGCGTTAAGCTTCTCGGCACAAACGCCGAAGCAATTGACAAGGCTGAAGACAGAAAAATGTTCCGTGATACAATGGAATCAATCAATCAGCCCGTCATTCCTTCAGAGATCGCCAACGACGTTGAAACAGCGGTTGAAATCGCTGCAAGAATCGGTTATCCCATCATCATCCGTCCCGCATTCACTCTTGGCGGTGGCGGCGGAGGCGTTGCCAACAACGAAGATGAACTCAGAGTTATTGCAAAAACAGGACTTGACCTTTCCCCCATCACTCAGGTTCTTGTTGAAAAATATATCTTCGGCTGGAAAGAAATTGAATTTGAAACAATGCGTGACAGCGCAGGCAACTGCATAGCAGTCTGCAGTATGGAAAACTTTGATCCTGTTGGTATTCACACAGGCGACAGTATTGTTGCTGCTCCTGCTCTTTCACTTAAGCCCGAAGAATTCGAAATGCTCCGCAAGGCATCACTTGATATTGTTGATGCTCTCGGCATTATCGGCGGTTGTAACTGCCAGTTTGCTCTTGACCCCAACAGTATGGACTATGCGGTTATCGAGGTTAACCCCAGAGTTTCACGTTCATCAGCTCTTGCAAGTAAGGCAACAGGTTATCCCATTGCAAAGATTACTGCAATGCTTGCTATGGGTCTTACACTTGATGAAATCAAGAATGACGAAACAGGTCTCAACTGTGCAAACTTTGAGCCCGACGTAAAATATATCGTTGTAAAGCTTCCCAAGTGGCCTTTCGACAAGTTCGTTAACGCAAGCAGAAAGCTCGGCACACAGATGAAGGCAACCGGTGAAGTTATGTCAATCGGACCTACATTTGAAATGGCAATTATGAAGGCTGTTAGAGGTGCAGAAATTTCACTTGACACTCTCAATGCCGTTCCCAAGTCAGACGCTCCTCTTGAAGAAAGACTCAAGGAAACTGACGATATGAGACTTTTCGCAGTATTTGAGGCTATCAAGAGCGGAATGTCAATCGAAAAGATTCACGAAATCACCAAGATTACTGAATGGTTCCTCCTTAAGCTCAAGAACCTTGCAGACTTTGAAAAGTCAATTGAAAACGGTAACATTGATGAAGAGAAATATAATCAGGGTAAGCTTTACGGCTATACAGATGCAGCACTCAAGCGTCTTTCAGGCGTAAGCGAGCTGCCCAAGCACAAGGAAGCGGTTTATAAAATCGTTGATACCTGCGCAAAGAATATGAACACAGCTGCACCCTATTTCTACTCAACATACGATCAGGATTGTGAAGCAAGACCTCTCGTTAAGGGTGATAAGGAAAGAATTATAGTTCTCGGTTCAGGCCCCATCAGAATCGGTCAGGGTATTGAATTCGACTATTCATCGGTTCATTGCGTATGGACTCTTAAAGAACTCGGCTATGAAGTAGCTATCATCAATAACAACCCCGAAACTGTTTCAACAGACTACGACACAGCTGACAGACTCTACTGTGAGCCTCTCACTCCCGAAGATGTTATGAACATCATCAAGGTTGAAAATCCCATTGGTGTTGTTGTTGCATTCGGCGGTCAGACAGCTATCAAGCTCACAAAGTTCCTTGATGAAAACGGCATCACAATTCTTGGCACATCAGCTGACGGTATTGATACCGCAGAAGACAGAGAGCGTTTCGATGCACTTCTTGAGAAGTTTGCAATCCGCAGACCCAAGGGTATGGGTGTTATGACAAAGCAGGAAGCTCTTAACGCCGCAAACACTCTCGGCTACCCCGTTCTTCTCCGTCCTTCATACGTTATCGGCGGTCAGAATATGACAATCGCTCACGAGGATGCAGACGTTGAGAGATATATGGATATCATCCTTTCAGGCGAAATCGAAAATCCCGTTCTTGTTGACAAATATATGATGGGTACAGAACTTGAAGTTGACGTTATTTCAGACGGCACAGACGTTCTTATCCCCGGTATTATGGAACACGTTGAGCGTGCCGGCGTTCACAGCGGTGACTCAATCGCCGTTTATCCTCCCTATAATCTCAACGATAAGATGCGCGAAACTATCATTGACGTTTCAGAGAAACTTGCTCTTTCACTTGGTACAAAGGGTCTTGTTAACATTCAGTATCTTATTTATCATAACGAACTTTACGTTATTGAGGTTAACCCCAGAGCTTCAAGAACAATCCCCTATATCAGTAAGGTAACAGGCGTTCCCATGGTTGACATCGCATCAAAGGTTATGATCGGTCAGCCTCTCAAGGATCTTGGCTACGGCACAGGTCTTTACAAGACTCCCCCCTACTTCACAGTTAAGGTTCCCGTGTTCTCATTTGAAAAGCTTTCAGACGTTAACTCAATCCTCGGACCTGAAATGAAGTCAACAGGTGAAGTTCTCGGTATCGGTAAAACAACTGCAGAAGCTCTTTACAAGGGTCTTACATCAGCAGGATTCAAGATTCAGCTTCCCACCGCAGAAAAGAACATCGGCATACTTCTCAGTGTTGACAGCCACGACATTCTCGAAGCTGTTTCACTTGCAAAGAAGCTTGACGACCTTAAGATTAACCTCTATGCAACAAAAGAAACTGCAGATGCAATTTCTCAGCTCGGCATTGACGTTGAATACGTTCAGAGCAGAAACGACGATTCAGAAATCTACAAGCTCCTTGAAAGCGGTAAGATTGATTACGTTGTTTACACAGGTGCTCTCCACGATTCAACAATGGGCGACTACATTGCTCTTCACAGACGTGCAATTCAGCTTTCAATTGCCTGCATCACTTCTCTTGATACTGCAAATGCACTTGCAGATATCATTGCAAGCCGTTTCAATCAGCAGAACACAGAGCTTGTTGATATCAACAATATGCGTACAGAAAGACAGACTCTTAAGTTTGTTAAGATGGATGCTTCAGGCAACGACCACATCGTTATTGAAAACTTCGACAATTCAATCACCTGTCCTGAAAGCCTTTGCGTAAGTCTTTGTGACAGAAACCACGGCGTTGGCAGCGACGGTATTGTTCTTGTTGAAAAATCAGACGTTGCTCAGGTCAAGATGAGAGTATTCAACCTTGACGGTTCAGAAGGCAGAATGGGCGGTAACGCAATGCGCTCCGTTGCAAAATACGCTTATGATAACGGCTACGTTGACACAGAAACAGTTACTATTGAAACTGCAAGCGGTGTCAAGAGCGTTGAACTCTACACAATGAACGGCAAAGTAAGTTCAGTATGCGCAAATATGGGCAAAGCTGATCTCGAAAATGCTGTTACAGGGTCAAAGGGTCAGAACAAGTTCATCAACTGTCCCGTTGAAATTGCAGGCGAAACCCACAACATCACCTGCGTATCTATGGGCAACCCTCATTGCGTTGTATTCGTTCCCAGAGTTGACACAATAGATATCGAAAAAGTTGGTCCCAAGTTTGAAAAGGCTGATATTTTTGCTCACAGAGTCAACACCGAATTCGTAAGAGTTGTTAATGAGACCACACTCAAAATGAGAGTTTGGGAAAGAGGTAACGGCGAAACACTTGCTTGCGGTACAGGTGCTTGCGCAGCGGTTGTTGCAGCAGTTGAAAACGGCTACTGCAAAAAGAACGCAGACATCACCGTTAAAGTAAGAGGCGGCGACCTTATCGTTAACTATTCAGATGACGGAGTTCTTCTCACAGGCGCAACAAAGCTTGTATTTGAAGGCACAGTAGAATATTAAAAAACAGAGGCGGCATCTTTCAGATGCTGCCTCTTTTATATGTTCTTCACCTGTTCATTCCGAAAAACAACTTCAAAATGCCCCTGAGAGCTTTTGGACTGCGCACAACAACAACCTTCATACCCCGTTCTCCTTTCATCAGTATCGGCAAAGGCTCAGTCCTGCAATAATCAGCACAGCTGCAATAATCAACACCGCAACAGTATACGGAAAAAGAGCTGCAGCAATCATTCCCAACGCAAAAGATATAATTAGATTTCCGTTTATAATGCACCTCAAAATAAATCACCGCCTGAATTATACAGCATGAGTCTTTGCTCAATACAGTATAATCAAAGGCGGTGTTTTTCGTTACTTTTTATGTTTTTTGTAGCCGCTTAATTCCCATTCCTTAATATTTTTGGCTTGCTCCATCATTGCGCAATAGCTTTCATGACGGCTGACGGGAATATCTCCGTCATTAACTGCTTGAATTATGCGGCATCCTTTATCCTTGGTATGAAGGCAGGACGTAAATTTACATTGACCGATATAAGGTACAAACTCCTTAAAAGCAAAAGGCAGATCATCTTTAAGAATAGGCTCTGTCTCCTCTGTTTCAAAAGATGAAAAACCGGGCGTATCCGCAACGTATCCACCCTCAACCTTGAACAGTTCACTGTGACGGGTTGTGTGCCTTCCTCTGCCAAGTTTATCGCTTATTTCACCTGTTTTAAGGGAAAGTTCAGGGTCAATGGAATTGAGAAGCGATGACTTTCCGACACCCGAGTTACCGCAAAATGCGCTGATATGACCTTCCAGCTCTTTCTTAACCTGCTCAACGCCTTCATTGCTCACGCACGAAACCGCAAAAGCTTTTATGCCTGCTTTGCGATAAATCTCAATATATTCATCGGCACTTTCCAGATCGTTTTTTGTGAAAACAACAATAGGCTCAATATCCTTGCTGACCGCAAGGGCGGTGAGTCTGTCAATAATCAACAAGACGGGCTTGGGTTCACAAACAGACGAAACAATAAAAAGACGGTCAACGTTTGCAACAGGCGGTCTCATAAGAACGCTGCTGCGCTCATAAATCTGTTCTATCGTATTCTCCGCATTTTCGTTGATACTGATAGATACTCTGTCTCCTGCAAGAGGCTTTATTCCTGATTTGCGGAACACTCCCCTTGCCTTGCATTCATATATCTCACCGGCAGCTTCCACATAGTAGAAGCCGCCGATACCTTTAATAATAATTCCGTCAATTCTGGGCATTATATGCCTTCCTTCTGTCCGACAACAATTGTTATAACCGTATCAAGAGGATATGTCTGGGTTAACCCTATAATGGTATTTGAAGTTGCTGAAGGTGTCTGCGAAAGAACTCTTCCGTTTTCGGAATCACTCTGAACAGTTCTTGTTTCAACCTGATAATTTCTGAATCCGTTTGATTCAAGCTGATCTATTGCCTGACTCATCTGCATACCGACAACATTGGGAACTGCACGTCTTGATCCGCCTGATGATGAATAGGTGCCGTTGCTTGCAACAGGAGGATCCTGGGTAAAGTCAACCGTGCAACTGTAATATTCTTTGTTATCAATAAACACCTTTACAGATGCGCTTTCTCCGCTACCCTCAACCTCAAAGGGATAATTACTTCCGTCCAAAAGAAGATTTTTGGTGAGCTTGGATTCATTGTTGACAAACACTTCAAAGCTGCCTCTTGTTGAACCTGATGCAGGAAGTGTAATTTCAAGATTTGCCATTCTTGATTCGGGAATACCGTTACTGATGGTAAGCTTAACCTTGCTTCCGGGAATAGCCTTTTCACCTGCTTCGGGAGACTGTGCAATAACGGTGCCTGCCGGCTCATTGCTGTTTTCCTCTTCAACTTCAGGATCCATAACAAGCTGAACAGAAAGAATCATAGCTTCTGCCATTTCAAGATTCCAGCTCATACCTGCAACGTTGGGCACTTCAACAAAATCTTCATCGCTTGCAAAGTATACAATTATTATAGTGTCGCTGTTTGCTTCATCGCCAACCTGAGGCTCAATCTTTATAACATCACCAAAGTTTTCCGTGCTGAGCATAGGCATAAGCTTAATATTTTTGAATCCCTTGCTTGTAAGAGTCTTTTCTGCCAATTCATAGCCGAGACCGATAACATCAGGGATAACAAGCTTCTGGGCATTGCTTGCAACCGAGAGAGTTACAACGTTGTTGTTTCTGTTAACCTTCTGTCCGCTGCTTGGCTGCTGTGCAAAAACATCGCCGTTTTCATATGCGCTGTTAGAAATTTCATTAATCCTGATATCAAAATCGTCATACTCGGGATTGTTGAGAATTTCGGTGTTATAATTCTTGCCGATAAACTGAGGAACAACAAGAGTGTCGCCCTTGAAGACGTCAGTAAAGAAAAACAGGAATGCGAACACAAAAACTGCAAGAACAACCGCTGCTATTGAAACACCGATTGCTATAAGTCCGCCTTTGCCTGAGGACTTTCTTTCCTCGGTATCCGAATAATCATCGTTATATTCGGGAGGAGGAACGGGATCAACAGGTTTTTTAACAGGAGGTGTTACCACAGGAGGAGCAACAGGTTTTCTTGTGTTAACATATTTTGTAGGATCGTTGTCAACAAAATAGTCTCTCTGGAAGCGGATGTTGGGATTACGCTTGAACTCTTCAATATCAAGAAGCATCTCTGCAGCTGACTGATATCTGTTCTTTGTGCTTTTCTGCATTGCGTGCATAACAATCTGCTCAAGACCCATAGGAATGCTGCCGTTAAGCTCTCTGGGAAGCTTGGGGTCATTCTGCAGCTGCATAAGAGCAACTGAAACCGAGTTATCAGACTGGAAAGGAAGCTGACCTGTAAGCATTTCATAAAGAACAACGCCAACAGAATAAATATCAGCCCTTGCGTCTGTTGCATCTCCTCTTGCCTGCTCGGGGCTGATGTAATGAACAGAACCGATTGCACTGTCTGTCATAGTCTTTGTATCACTGTAACTGAATCTGGCAATACCAAAATCCGTTACCTTGATATTTCCGTTTGAGAGAAGCATTATGTTCTGTGGTTTGATATCTCTGTGAACGATACCTTTATCGTGAGCGTGCTGAAGTGCTCTGAGAATCTGCATTGTAAAATGAACAGTTTCTTTGATTCCGAGCTTACCCTGCTGCTCAATATATTCCTTAAGTGTTATACCTTCAACATATTCCATTACAATATACTGAAGTCTGTCGCCGTAGCTGACGTTATAAACCTTAACAATATTGGGATGCGAAAGAACAGCAATTGCTTTTGATTCATTTTTGAATCTGCGGCGGAACTCCTCATTTGCAAGGTATTCTTCTTTCAGAATTTTAACTGCAACAATTCTGTCGTCAATGCTGTCATATGCCTTATAAACAACAGCCATACCGCCTACGCCGATTACTTCCTGAATTTCATATCTGGCGTCAAGTCTTTTACCTGTATAATTATCCATATTAACATTCCTTTCTGTTCACAAGAAAAAATGAATTCAATTTGAAACAGCAACAACCGTTATATTGTCGGCTCCGCCATTCATATTGGCATTATTAACAAGCTTATCAGCAAAATCAAAAAACTCGCTTTCGCCAATTATTTTCAGAATTTCGTCAGGCTTAACAAAGTTTGTAAGTCCGTCTGTGCAAAGAAGAAGCATATCTCCGTCTTCAAAACTTTCCTGGCAAAAATCAACTTTGATATGTTCATCCACACCGAGGGCACGGGTTATGATATGCTTGCTGGGATGGTCATATGCTTCTTCAGGAGTAATTTCTCCGTTTTCAAGCATATTCTGAACAACCGAATGATCCCTTGTAAGCTGAATAAGCTGACATTCTGATAACTTGTATGCACGGCTGTCTCCTGCGTGAACAATATAAATATATGATCCGGTCAGAATTGAAGCAACAACAGTTGTACCCATTCCTGCATATTCATCATTTGTAAGTGACAAATCATATATAAATTTATTTGCACTTTCAACAGCTGAAATCATAAGGCTTTTCAAGGAAATATCGCTCATTGAAGCACTGTAACGCTCGGCAATGCGCTCTTTGATAACTCTCACGGCTTCCGCACTTGCAAGCGCGCCTTCCGCAGCTCCGCCCATTCCGTCGCAAACAACGGCAAGCACCGCACCGCCTTCAAGCTCGCAGGCAGAATAAGAATCCTGGTTGTTATCTCTGACAACACCGACGTCAGTTCTGGCAACAATCTTCAAGCTATTCATCCCCCTTTTTCTGATTTTTGTTTTCTTTGAGACGAAGCTGACCGCATGATGCATCAATATCAGAGCCAAGCTTACGTCTTACGGTTGCATTGATTCCGTTTTTTGAAAGAATTGAAACAAACTTTTCTACTCTTTCCGGTGAACTGGGCTTGAACGGACTTTCCGCAACCTCATTAACGGGAATCAGATTAACGTGGCAAAGCATACCTTTGAGCTTTGATGCAAGCAGCCTTGCGCAATCATCCGAATCATTGACTCCCGAAAGCATTGCATATTCAAAGGATATTCTTCTCGACGTTTCTGCAGCATATTTTCTGCACGCCGCAAGAAGTTCATCCACACAGTATTTTTTATTGATGGGCATTATTTTGCTTCTTAACTCATCGCTTGGTGCGTGAAGCGAAATAGACAGGGTAAGCTGCATTTTCTTCTTCAGCAATTCCTCAACCTTGGGAACAATTCCGCAAGTTGAAAGCGATATGTTTCTCATTGAAACGTTAAGACCTTTTTCATCGGTTATTAGTGCAAGAAATCGGGTAACGTTATCAAAATTATCAAGAGGCTCTCCCATACCCATAAGTACAATATGTGATATTCTTTCGCCAATATCTCTTTGAGCCGTATAAAGCTGAGAAAGAATTTCGCCTGCACGCAGGCTTCTTTTGAATCCTCCGAGAGTTGACGCACAGAATGCACATCCCATTTTGCATCCGACCTGCGATGAAACGCAAATTGTATATCCGTACTTGTACTTCATAACAACACTTTCAACAAAATCGTCGTCGTGAAGCTTAAAAAGATATTTGACAGTACCGTCAATCTGCGAAACTTGCTTTCTTGCAATCTCGCAGTTATAAATCGGAAATTCTTCAGCCAATTTATTGCGCAAATCCTTTGGGATATTTGACATTTCATCGTATCCGCTTACAAGATGTTTGTGAAGCCATTCATAAATCTGCTTGGCTCTGAACTTCTGAATTCCGCAATCGGTAAATGACTGAGTCATTTCCTCAAGTGTCATAGAAAGTATATCTCTGCTCATTATTCCCCTCCGTTCTTACGGAATACAGCTATAAAAAAGCCATCCGTTGAGTGAATATGGGGCATAAGTGTTAAATATTTATCATTTTCACCGTATCTCGGCAGTTCAGGTAATACTTCAACCACCGAAAAATCAGGATGATTTTCTAAAAACTTGTCACATATTTCTGAATTTTCTTTTGGATTAAGTGTACACGTTGAGTAAACAAGTCTGCCGCCATCTTTAAGATATCGGGTTGCGTTGCAAAGAATTCTGTACTGAATTTCAGGCAGATTGTTTATTTCAGACTGATTTTTGAATCGAATTTCTGGTTTGCGTCTTATGATACCCAATCCAGAACAAGGCACATCACAAAGCACCCTGTCTGCCATACCGTAGTTTTCATTAAATATAGCGGCATCTGACAAATAAGAATAAACATTATCAAGACCGAGCCTTTTGGCACCGTTTCTGATAAGTTCAACTCTTGACTGATATACGTCAAAAGCTCTTATTACACCCGTATTATTCATTCTTTCTGCCGTTGTGAAAGTTTTTCCGCCGGGTGCCGAACAAAGGTCAAAAATAGTTTCTCCTTCTTTTGCGTCAAGTGCTGCACAGCAAAGCTGCGATGCAATATCCTGCGCGTGGAAAAGACCTTGCTTATATGCTTCAAGCTCTTCAACCGAGCCTGTATTACTGATTATCAAAGCTTCGGGAAGAATTGACGATTTCTCGCTGACAACACCTTCCTCGGCAAGCTTCCAGATAAGTTCATCAGAAGTTATTTTTGTTGTATTCGTACGAATAACTATGGGGGCAGGCTCAAGCGCTTTTTCAGCAAGAGCGATTGCATTATCTGCTCCGTAAGCATCAATCCAAAGGGAAATAATCCACTCCGGGCAGGAATACTTAACAGCAAGATATGCAGGGTCGGATTCGCCGCCTTCGGGAAGCATTACACCGTTATCCGATACTCTGCGAAGAACAGCATTCACAAGTGAAGCTGCAAAGGATGATTTATTTACTTTTGCGAGATTTACGCTTTCATTAACAGCTGCTCTTGACGGTACTTTATCCATAAACAAAAGCTGATATGTACCCATTCTGAGAATGGTGTGAAGCTCAGGCTTAAGTTTTTTGACCGGTTGATTAAGATAAAGACCCAGGTTATAGTCTATAAGAATCAATCTGTCAAGAGTGCCGTAAACAAGGTTGCATACAAAGGCTTTATCCCTTTCGTCAAGGTCGGGATTATCCTTCAGCAAACTGTCCACAACGAGGTTGGAATATGCACCGTCGCGATGAATTTTTAAAAGGGCTTCAAATGCGACCTGCCTCGCACTTTTCATAAACTAAACATCCTTTCGAAAGGGTTATCTTCTTCTGTTGAATCTGAGAACAAGTCTTATCAGGTTTGCAAGTGCAACAATCATAGATGCAACATAGGTCATTGCTGCAGCAGAAAGAACCTTGCGTGCGCTTCCGACCTCATCTTCATAAAGCAAATGAGTCTGCTCAATAACACTTATAGCTCTGCGGCTTGCGTTGAACTCAACAGGAAGAGTTGCAAGCTGAAATGCAAAAATAGCTCCGTAAAGCACAAGACCAATCGTCACAAGAGGTCCAAAGCCTAAAACAAAACCAATCAGAGCAAGAGGAATTCCGAGTGTTGAACCGACATTACATACAGGAACAAGTGCTGTTCTGATTTTGATGGGAACATATTCTTGTGCATGCTGTGCGGCGTGACCTGCCTCGTGGCAAGCGATGCCTACAGCCGCAATGGATGAAGCATTATATACTCCCTCTGAAAGGCGGATAACCTTTGCTTTGGGGTCATAATGGTCTGTGAGTTTGCCTGACGTCATCTCAATGCGCACATCTGTTATGCCGTAGTGAGTAAGTACTGCCTGAGCAGCGTATGCACCGGTGATGCCTCTTGCATTGAGCACTTTGGAATATTTGCTGTAAGTTGACTTTACTTTGTACTGTGCCCAGGCTGCAAGAATCATTGCAGGCACAACAAGAACTATATACCAATAATCAAAAAACATACCGTACATTTCAATTATCCTTCCTTAATTACTCAAAAATATCTCCCGGAGCAAGAGAATTTCCTCGGAGAAAATCTGCGGCTGCCATAGCCTTTTTGCCTTCTGCCTGAAGATTAATAATTTCAATGCAATTCAAATCGCCGCAACAAACAACAAGTCGTTTATCACAAACAACAATCTCACCTGCTTTGTTGCCTTTTTCAGGAGCAATTACACTTCTGTGAATCTTAACCGTTTTACCGTTAAGCTTTGCATTTGCAGAAGGCCAGGGAGAAAGTCCTCTGATCTTATTATGCACCTGCTGTGCAGACATCGACCAATCAATCGGTGAAAGATCTTTGGAAAGCATGGAAGCATATGTAAATTCATCGTGATTCTGCTTCTGCGGTGAAAGTCCGCCTTTAATCAATGCATCAATAGTCTTTTCAAGAACTTCAGCGCCGAGCACGGAAAGTCTGTCGTGAAGCTCGCCTGCAGTTTCATTCTCACCGATTTCAATTTCTGCTTTGAGAAGCATATCACCGGTGTCAAGTCCCTCATCCATCTGCATTGAGGTTACGCCCGTTTTTTCAAAACCATCAATGACCGACCACTGAATAGGCGCTGCGCCTCTCAGCTTTGGAAGGAGAGATGCGTGGATATTGATACATCCGTATTTTGGATATTCCAGAATCTCCTTTGGAAGAATCTTTCCGTAAGCAACAACGATAACTAACTCAGGATTTGCCTGCTTAAGCATTTCAAGAGCAGTACCGTCGCGCATTTTTACAGGCTGATAAACAGGAATTCCGTTTTCAACAGCAGGCGACTTCACGGGCGGAGGCGTTAAAATCATTTTTCTGCCCTGCGGCTTATCAGGTTGTGTAAAAACACCCGTCACTTCGTGACCGCAATCAATAAGCTTTTGAAGGCAAGGCACCGCAAATTCGGGCGTGCCCATAAAAACTATTCTCATTCGGCAATCTCCTTTTTTACAACTCTCTGTGTGAAAACAATTCCGTCAAGGTGGTCAATCTCATGGCAGAAACAACGCGCCTTGAGTTCTTCACCCTTATAGATGCACCATTTTCCGTTTCTGTCCTGCGCCTTGACTCTGACAACAGCAGGTCTGCTTGTGACGCCAACCTCACCGGGAAGAGAAAGACAACCTTCCTCCGCAAGTTGTGAGCCTTCGCTGCTGATTATTTCGGGATTAATCAGTTCAATATATCCGTCGCCGCAATCAATTACGACAACTCTTCTTAAAATGCCAACCTGAACTGCAGCAAGCCCAACGCCGTTTGCGCTGTACATAGTTTCTTTCATATCATCAAGAAGCTGCCACAGACGAGCATCAAAATTTTCAACCTTACGGGACTTTTTTGCCAGAATCGGGTCGCCGATTTTAACTATGTTTCTGATTGCCATAAATGTCAATCCTTTCCTGGAAAACCATAAATTTAAATTGCCGTATCAGGGTTAATATCGGCATAAACCGTAACACTTGAAAAACGGGAATCTGTTCCCATTTTAACAAGAATTTTTGAAATCATTTGTCTGAATCTTGCTGTATTACGGCATTTGACAATAATTCTGTGCCTGAATTTTTCGCTTATCTTTGCTACTCTTGCAGGCATAGGACCAAGTACAATTATTTTTTCACCCTTGTACTCATTCTTAACGTATTCCTTGAGCAAATCAAGGGTTTCTCTTGCGGCTGTTTTAACAATAATATCATCCTCACCCGTAAAACCAATGACGCAAAGGTCACAATAGGGCGGATAAACCAATCCCTTACGCAGTCTTATTTCAGTATTAAAAAATTCATCGTAATCCTGCTTTGCCGCAAGTCGGATTATTTCGTTTTCGGGTGTAAGTGTCTGGATAATAGCCTGACCGTTCAACTCACCTCTGCCTGATCTGCCAACAACCTGTGTGAGCAGAGAAAAGGTTTTTTCAAGGCTTCTGAAATCGTCATTATAGAGCTGCTGGTCAACCGAAACAACACCAACAAGTGTTACATTAGGGAAATTAAGACCCTTTGCAACCATCTGGGTGCCGATCATAATATCATATTCACCTTTTGAAAAGCTATCCAGAAGCTTTTCGTGGGAATTTTTACCCGACGTTGAGTCTGTATCCATTCTCACAATACGTGCATCGGGCAAAAGTGATGCAAGTTCATCTTCAATTTTTTGAGTGCCGTAACCTGAATATCTGACCGCATCGTTACCGCATTCGGGACAAACGCTTGAAAACGGAACAGAATATCCGCAGTAATGACACATAAGTCGGTTATTGGCGGTGTGGAAAGTCATAGATATACTGCAATGAGGGCAACAAATCACTTCTCCGCAGGAATTACACGCCGCAAAAGTATGAAAACCGCGCCTGTTTATGAGCAGAATTGACTGCCTGCCTTTTTCAAGATTATCCTTGAGCGCTTCATACAGAGTCTGACTTATCGCCTTGCTTCCGTGTGCCTTTTCGGCTGTACGCATATCAACCGTAACAACGTCCGGCAAGACGGCATTACCGTATCTTTTGGTAAGCGTGCAAAGCTCATATCTGCCACTCTGTGCAGCCGCATAACTCTCTACGCTTGGGGTGGCAGACGCAAGAATAAGCAAGCATTTATTATGAGCCGCTCTGAATTTTGCAACGTCAATTGCATTGTATCTTGGGGTCTGCTCGGATTTATAAGTATGCTCCTGCTCTTCATCAATAATAATAAGTCCGACGTTTTCGGCAGGCGCAAAAACTGCACTACGCGTACCGATAATAATTTTTGCCTGACCTTTTTTTACACGCTTCCATTGTTCAAGACGCTCTCTGATTGAAAGTGCACTGTGAAAAACAGCAATATCACCGCCGTATCTCTTGCAAAAAAGTGAGATTGTCTGAGGCGTAAGTCCGATTTCAGGCACCATAACAATAACAGACTTACCTGCATCAAGAACCTTATCGATAACACTCATATAAACGGAGGTTTTTCCGCTGCCTGTCACACCGTAAAGAAGCGAAACAGACGGTTTGCCCGAAGCAAAAAGCTCTGTTAATCGGTTATAAGCATTTTTTTGCTCATCAGTAAGCGAAATCAGGCTTCTGTCACCTTTGGCATCCGTGAAATCAGGCAGGTTGATAACTTCGTGCTCAAAGCACTCGGCAACACCGTTATTGACAAGTGCATTGGCAACTGCAGGAGTCAGACCTGTAAAGTAACAAAGTTCTTTTACGCTGGCAATACCTGTATCAACCAGTACGTCATACATTTCCTTTTGCTTTTTGGTCAGCTTTTTAGGCTCTTCAACGGCAATGGGACGAAGCATTCTGACGGTTAAATCGCCAAGATTGCGCACAGCATCATAACTGCACACAAGTGCTCCTGATTTTGCCATTTTATCAAGCAATGCAGAGTCTGTTTTCATACCCAGGGCATTAAAAATATTTTCAGCCTTGACAAAAACTCCCCTCTTCTGAAGATAAAGATAAATCTCCTTACGGGTTTCATCAAGTTCATCAATAACAGACTGAGAACACTCGGGATTCACCGCATAAGATGCAACAATCTTATGATTTATACCCGTCGGAAGCATTGCCTTTGCCGCTTCATAAAGAGTACAGAAAGTTCTGTCTTTGATCCACGCAGCAAGTTCAAGCATCTCATCTGTCATAAGCGGACTTTCGTCAAGAACTTCCGTTACTTTTTTTACACTTTTGCTGTCTGTTTTATCAACAACATCAAAAATGATACCTACGCATTTTTTGTTTGCCCTGCCGAAAGGCACGGTAACTCTGCAACCTTTTTGTGCCTGCGCCTCAAGGCTTTCGGGGATTGAATAATCAAAAAGCTTATCAAAGGTAAAAACCGCTTTTTCAACGGCAACCCTCGCATATTTCATTTGATTTCACTCCCCTTTTAAGAAATTAAGAATTAATCAGATGTTTCTGATTTCTTCAGGCTCAACAATCACATATTCGCCTGCAAGAATTTCTTCAAGTGCAAGGCTTACGGGCTTTTCTGTGATAATAATTTTATTTTCTTCTGCATTCTCAGCGATTTCTCTTGCTCTTTTTGCAGTTGCAGTAACAAGTGAATAACGGCTGAGATGGTTTTTAAGTACGCCTCTTAAATCGGGATTAAACATAGTTGATTACCTCACTTATAAATTTTTTATTTCTTGATGCTCTGAGTTTTTCGGCATCTATAATTGTTTCAATATCTTTCACAGCTTCGCTGAGTTCATCATTAATTACGATAAAATCATAGTCAGAAGCCATTCTTATTTCACCCTTGGCTATAACGAGCCTGTGGTTGATTGTTTCTTCATCCTCTGTATTTCTGCCCCTGAGTCTTCTTTCAAGAACACCAACTGAAGGCGGCATAATAAAAATACGGATTACATCAGGGTAAATTTCTTTGATTTTATCCGCACCCTGAACGTCAATCTCAAGAATAACAGTCTTACCTTCGTCAAGCATTTTGTCAACAGGTTCTTTTGGTGTGCCGTAATAATTACCTGCGTATTCAGCATACTCCAGCATACCGTTTTCCTTGATTTTTTTCTCGAAATAATCTCTGTTCACAAAATAATAGCTTGTTCCGTCAATTTCGCCGTTTCTTTTTTGGCGGGTTGTCATTGATACAGAAATTTTTATATCATCGTGTTTCTTGATAAGTTCACTGAGAACAGTACCCTTACCCGACCCCGAAGGACCGGAAACAGTAATTAAAAGTCCTTTATCAATCATTTTCATCCTCCTCGTCTTCAAGCTCGTCCATTTCATCATTAAGTCTGTTTGCAACGGTTTCGCTCTGCAGATAAGTAAGGATAACGTGGTCACTGTCGGTAATGATTACGGCGCGTGTGCGTCTGCCGTGAGTAGCGTCAATAAGCGTACCCTTTTCCTTGCATTCCTGAATAATACGCTTTATAGGCGCTGATTCAGGGCTGACAATGGCAACCAGACGGCTTGCGTTTATCATATTACCGAAACCAATATTTATCAGTTTCATTTTTACTGCCTCCGTTACTCAATATTCTGAATCTGCTCACGGATTTTTTCAATTTCTGCCTTGATAGATACAACACGGCGTGCAATTTCAACGTCCTGAGCTTTTGAACCGATGGTGTTTGCTTCTCGATTGAGTTCCTGAACAAGGAAATCCATCTTTTTGCCAACTGCATCACTCTGGTCAAGGAATGAACGAAGCTGTGAAATATGGCTGCGAAGTCTGACGGTTTCTTCCGCAACAGCAATCTTATCTGCAAAAATTGCGGCTTCTGTCAGGATTCTTTGCTCGTCAATATGAGTATCACCGAGAAGTTCCTTGAGTCTTCCAAGAAGTTTTTCATTATATTCAGAAACTGTCTGCGGTGAACGCTCTTCAATAAATTCAACGTTGCTGATAATTTCATCAAGTCTGGAAAGCACGTCTGCCTTGAGCCTTGCGCCCTCGCGCTCTCTCATTGATATAAATCCTTCAAGTGCGGCCTCTGCAACAATCTGTACCGCTGCCCAGATTTTATCTTCATCCGCAGCTTGCTTGCGCACGGTAAAAATATCACTTACCCTTGATATATCGGAAACCTTGACGTTGTTTTCAAGTCCATAGGTTTCTGCAAGTTCCTTGTATGCATCAAGATAGCCTTTGACAAGGGAATGATTAAGACTGATTACTGTATCAGGCTCTTCAACAGCTTCAATCTGAACGTAGCATTCCATCTTGCCTCTTGTAAGTTTGCCGTTGAAAAAGCTTTTCAGCTTTTCATCAAGAAATCCGTAATTTCGGGGAAGTCTTGATGAGAACTCAAAATATCTGTGGTTGACACTTTTGATTTCAACCGTTATATTCATTCCTTCTGCAAGCTGCTGGCTTCTGCCATAGCCTGTCATACTTTTTATCATTGGATAAACATCTCCTGTTTTTTATTGCATACCGCAACCTGAGCAACCCGATGCCAATGCCTCGGGAATTTCAACGCTCAAAACATCATCGCCCTCAAAACCAAGCCTGATAAATGCAGGCGATGAAATATCTTTGCTGATTTTTGCGATATAAGCATTTCTGTTTGCGGCATAATTCATAGCCGCCCTTGCAAGACCTTCGGTGATAATATCATCATCACATTCAACAGAATCAAAAGTCATAAAATAACCGTTTGAACTGAAAGTGCAGACTCCTGCTTTTTCTTCACCGTTGAAAGCAGCGATTCCGATTGCACCGTTTTCCTCAAAAGGAACAAATTTTATCATTTCTTACCTCCGCTGCTCTTTACACCTGCAGCCTTGAAGAGACTTTCAACCTCTGCCGCGGTAAGGTCACGCCATTCGCCGGTCTGAAGCATTCCGAGTTTAACCGAACCGACAGCTGTTCTGCGAAGTCTTGCAACTTCAAGATCAACCGCCTCGCACATACGACGAATTTGCCTGTTTCTGCCCTCATAAAGGACAATTTCAAGCACGGCTCTACCCTCTTCTCTTGAAATAACGTAAACGTCTGCAGGAGCAGTCAATCTGCCGTCAATTTCAATTCCCGTTGAAAGCAAATCTACTTTTTCTGAAGTGACGTCGGGTCTTACCGTTACTCTGTATGTTTTGGGAACGTGACGTGAGGGATGCATCATTGCATTTGCAAACGCACCGTCGTTTGTAAGAATAAGAGCACCTTCTGACACTCTGTCAAGTCTGCCTACGGGGTAAACACGCTCTTTGACATCCTTAACAAGTTCAAGAACACACTTTCTTCCCAACTCGTCATCGGTTGTAGTCACGTAACCTCTGGGCTTGTTGAGAAGAATGTAGCGCATATTGCTTTCTTTTCTCACCTTTTTGCCCTTGACCATAACTGTATCTTTTTTGGGGTCAATACTGTCGCCGATCTGAGCAACAACACCGTTGACCTTAACCATTCCGTTTCTGATCATTTCCTCTGCCTTGCGTCTTGATGCAACGCCGGCTTCGGACAAAAACTTCTGAAGCCTGATTTTATTATCGGCCAATTAATTCACCTCTGAAACTTTGAAAAAATCTTTTCGTATATGATTGAAAATATGTTTTTACTGTTTTGCTGTTCTTGAAGAACAACGCTGAATTCAACATCCTCCGAAGCCAAAATAAACGTTTCACCGACTACTCTGCCATCCGAAAAAAACACCGCTTTGCCGACTTTTTCTCCGTCTGCTACAGGAGCGTAGACAAAAGGAGGAATCATTATTCTGACCTCTGTGCTTTCACCTGAAACAAAATCAACTGTATCAGCAAGTCTGACGGATATCCGATTTTTTGTTCCGCCTGCAACATTAAGCATTACACCACTTAGATCGCAGGTAAACTCCGCTCCCTTGCATTTTGAAAAACCGTATTCAAACATTGCAATATGGTCATTCCAATCATCGGGAGCTTTCAATGTTACCGCAACAAGAGTTATGCCGTTTCTTTCGGCTGCGCTGACAAGACATCTGCCGCTCTTTTTGGTGAATCCTGTTTTTATTCCCACAGAATCATCATACATCCACAAAAGTCTGTTATGATTCGTAAGAGTGCGGAGATAGGGCGGATTGCCGTAAGTAAGACTGGCTCTTTTCTGTGAACAGATGAATGCAAACTCGGGATTTTTAATGCATTCCGATGCAAGCAATGCCATGTCATAGGCGGTTGAATAATGATTTTCATCATCAAGCCCCGACGGCGTTACAAAATTAGTGTTCTTCATTCCTATTTGTGACGCCCGCTCGTTCATAAGCTGTGAAAATCTTTCCGTATCTCCGCCAAGAACGTATGCAACCGCATTCGCAGCATCATTGCCCGACTGAAGCAACATTCCGTAAACAAGCTCGCGCAAAGATACGCTGTCCCCTGCCTGCAAACCCATTGACGTTCCTTCTACCCTCACCATTTCATCTGTAACAGATATTTCAAGATCAGGCGAGGGATATTCAAGTGCCAACAAGGAAGTCATTATCTTTGTAGTGCTTGCCATCGAAAGGCTTTTGTCTGCATTTTTTGAATACAGCACCTCTCCGTTGTCAACACACATCAGTACGGCGGCATATGCCGAAACATCGCTGAATGAATATGCAGACAATGCGAAAATACCGACCAAAACAATAACAACAAGTAAAACAGATAATACATTTTTCAATCAGCTCATCCTCACACATTTTTAGTTAAATATATGCGGATGAAAGGATTTTAATAATTATGCATTTGGTTCTGTTGAAGCCATATAATCATTGATTGCATTGTCAACGGTGTTATCCTTGTTCTTGAGCTGGCTGATAACGTCTGTTGCCTTGTCAACAAGGTCAGGTACCATACCGATAACTCTTTCTACTGAACCTTCTGCTGCGTTGATATACTTAACAGATACGTTTCCGTTATTAACTACAAGGAATGCAACGGGAGAGATTGTGATACCTGCTCCGCCGCCGCCGCCGAAGAGCTCCTGATTATTCTTTGAAGGAAAATCTGTTCCGCCTGAAGCAAAGCCGTAAGTAACTTTTGAAACAGGGATAATCTGAAGTGTTTCGCTGATTTTGATGGGATCACCGATAATTGTGCTGACATCAACAAGATCCTTGATCTTTTCAATTGATGTGCCGAGAATTCCTGATGCTGACTGTTCTTTCATTTTGTTTTCCACCTTTCAGAAATATTAATTATTAACCTGCTTTTCCACATCAGCCTTCGGGGCTTTGCTGTGCTTAAGCAGTTTTAAAACAACTTTGAATAAAAGCTCAAATGCAACAACTATAACGGCATTTATAAGCTTTATGGGTCTCACGGAAATGCAGGTGTGAAGTCTTGCTGCATTTTTTCCGTAAATAAAATCGGGATTAATTTCTATGTTGTATTTTTTAACTCTCATTTTGCTGACTACAAGTCCCATTGCAGGGAATGCCGCCGAACAAACTTTGCCGTATTTTATTGCGGTTTCTGCAGAATCACCTGCACCTACGGTCAAAGAAATAATGAGTTCTTCAAAGATAAAAGCTCTTCCGATTCTTCCGAACATTCCGCCGATTGCATTTGCAGTATCTTTGAGGAGCTGAACAACTCCTTCAACACCTCTGTTGCGGTAGAAACGTACAAACATATTGTCTTTGTTCTTTTTCTTCTTGGGTTCGGGAATAACTTCGCTCTCTTCTTTTGGCTTTTCTTCCTTTGGCTTTTTCTTCTTTTCTTTTTTAGGTTTATCTTCTTTTTCTTTTTTGGGAAGAATATCAAATTTCAGGAAAAGCCATTTAACGGACACCGCAACATCATCTTCGTAGTGAACGGTAACCGCAAATTTAACGGAAAGCAAAAGAACAACGAAGGCTATAACTCCGAGAATTATACATAGTGCCGTCAAAACATCCCCTCCTATTCTTCGCTTTCTGCCTGGAAGAAATCTCTGATCTGCTCGCCCTGTTCGTTATCGATTTCGTCATCATTCTCAATTTCAACCTCCGACTTTTCGGGAAGCTCAGGCAAGTCAGAAAGTGATGACAAACAGAAACATCTGAGGAAATCTGGAGTTGTGCCGTAAAGCAGAGGTCTGCCGGGAAGGTCAAGTCTGCCTTTTTCCTCAAGCAAGCCCTTTTGGCAAAGAGTTGCAACTACACCTGAGCAGTCAACACCTCTGATTTGTTCAATGTAAGCCTTGGTTACGGGCTGGTTATAAGCAACAACGGCAAGCACTTCAAACGCCGCAGGTGAAAGCGGAGCGTTTTTCTTGATATCCAGAACGTTTCTTACTTGCTGTGCATATTCAACACGGGAACAAAGCTGATACTTGCTGCCTAATCTGAGAAGACAGATTCCGCTGCCTCTTTCATCAAGACTTCTTGAAAGTTCCCACAATGCACCCGAAACAACGTCAGGTTCAATTTCAAGTGCCTGAGCAATACGGGAAACCTCAACAGGCTCGCCTGAAGCAAAGAGTATGGCTTCGCACGCCGCACGTATTTGTTCATTCGTCAATTTCTATTTTCTCCTCTCCGCCCTCAAGCAGTGTTATGCTGACGTCATCGCCCTGACCGTCAATCTGAATTCGCTTTGCCTTTGCCATTGCAAGCAAAGCAAGAAAGGTTGCAACCATTTCAGAGCGTGACTCCGATTCCTCAAAAAACGAAAGAAATCTGTGATTTTTCTTTAATTTGAATTTGTCGATTATAAAACCGATTCTTGAAGCAACAGAAACTATCTTATGAGCAACAATCCCCCTGAAAGCTTCAATGGGCGGCGGCAATCTGCGTTTGCCCTTTCCGACGGCGGCAATGTATGCCTTAAAAATCTCAACAGGCTCGTGAATTCTTGTGTAAGTCATATCAACTTCGATTTCTTCAGGCGGTCTTGAATAAAAATCAAAACCCTTTGCCTGATTCTGAAGTTTGCCTGCTACAAGCTTACAATCCTGATATTCCGTCAGTTCGCCCCGCAGCTCTTCAACAAGCTTTTCTGCTTCTTCGTGAACAGGAAGCAACGATACGGTTTTTATATAAAGAAGTCGGGCAGCCATTTCAAGAAATTCGCTTGATACGTCAAGATTATCTTCCTGCATCATACGGACATATTCAAGATACTGCTCAATGATTTCCATAATCGGAACATCATTTATGCTGACTTTCTTTTTTGCAATAAGCTGAAGCAACAAGTCCATCGGACCCTCAAACACCTCAAGCTTATACTGAAGTTTTTCCAAACGAATTAACCCCTTTCGGTCAATCAATAAAACATAGAGAAAGGAAGTCCTGCAAGGAAGCTGATTCCTTTCATAAGAAGATTTGTAAGAAAATTCAGCGGAACGTCAAGCACGCCGACAAAAATCAATGCAAAAATACCGAGGATAATATAACGCTCATATTTCATTATTTTGAAATAATATTTTGTGGGAATAAGAAGATTTGCAATTCTTGAACCATCCAGAGGAGGAATCGGAAGAAGATTAAAAACTGCAAGGCAGGCATTTATATTTGCAGCCGCAACAAAGAAAGTAACTGCAGCACTTGCAAACACCGCACCTGTATTCACGTAGATAATGTTGATTCCGTTGGCAAGAAGCATAAATATAAGTGCCATAACAATGTTGGAAGCAGGGCCTGCAAGAGCAGTAAGCGCCATACCTGCTTTGGGATTTTTAAAATTTCTGGGATTAACGGGAACGGGCTTTGCGTATCCGAATCCGACAAGGAATATCATAAGAGCACCCATAAGGTCAATATGAGCAAGAGGGGCAAGAGTGAGTCTGCCCTTAAGTCTTGCAGTCTGGTCACCAAGCTTTGTTGCAACAAATGCGTGGGCAAATTCGTGAACAGGCAAAGTGCAGAACACAACAAAAATACTTGCCATAAGACTGATAATAACTTCTATTGAAAATCCGTATCTGAATAAATCTAAAATCATTTTATTTCCTTTCCTTGCCGATAACCGTTCTGTCAATATCATTGAAATCCTTTACGGAATAAACGTTGGCAAAAATTGATGAAAACAAATTTTTAATTGAGTCCGCCTGACCTTCACCGCATTCAACCGCAACAGCAGAACAACATCCGAGCCATTTTTCTGCAATTGCATTATAAAAGATCATTCCGTCCTCACCGCCGTCAAGTGCCATAACAGGCTCATAATGAACCTCTGACTGAAGCGAATCAATGTCGGACGTTTCAATATAGGGCGGATTCGAAAGAACAAGGTCGGGTTGAGGCAATTCAAATGAATCAAAACCGCCAAGAACATCGCCGTAAACGGCTCGGACGTTTGTGCATCCGAAAGATTCAATGTTCTTTTTGAGATACTCAAAAGCATCAGGTGATTTCTCAATTAACACAACTGTTGCATCGGGTCTGTTCTTCGCAACCGAAAGTCCGATGCAACCCGAACCTGCACACAGATCAAACACAATCGGATTCTGCGTATCTTTAAGATAGTCAATAGCAAAATCAACGAGAAGCTCTGTTTCGGGTCGCGGAATAAGAACACCTTCTCCGACGAAAAAACTTTCGCCGTAAAAATCCCACGAACCGATTACGTACTGAACAGGAATTCCGTTTGCACGTCGCTCTATCATATTCAGAAAAATCTGTTCTTTTTCTGCATTCGCCTCGGAATCGGCATTGAATATGAGATATTCTCTGCCACATTCAAAAGCAGCTTCAAAAATCCAGCGTGCCTCATTCCTGAAATTCTCTGTTCCTGAATTTTGAAGAACAGAGCAGGCTTTTTCATAAAGCTCACGAATTTTCATTCTTCTGTCTCCGAATCACATTCAGGCTCTGCTTTTTCAGGAACTTTGCCCGTAAGTGCCGCTTTCATCGCCTCAATAGCAACCTCGATAATGGCATCATCGGGCTCAGCGGTTGTGATTCTCTGCATAAGAAGACCGGGAGCTGAAAGAAGTTTTGTGAGCTTATTGGGATACTTGCCCGCAAGCTGAATGAATTCAAATCCGATGCCCATTATCAAAGGCATCATAAGAAGTTTAGCTGCAATCCACAAAGCTCTTATTTCCGTAAGAGACGGGAAAACAACCGAAACTACCGACGAAATAATGATACTGAGAAGAATTGTTACAAATATAAAGCTTGTACCGCATCTCGGGTGGCAGCGTTTTTCCGCTTTGACGTTTTCAACAGTCAATTCCTTACCGTGTTCAAACGCAAATATTGTTTTATGCTCCGCGCCGTGATACATATAGACTCTGTGAATTTCTTTCATTCTTGCAACAAGAGCCATATAAACAACGAAAATAACAACGCGGATCAAGCCTTCAAAAATCGCTCTTAAATCAGAAATCGCTCCGCCTGTAAGTTTATCGTTTACAAGGTCAAAAACAAAGCTTGGAAGCCACATAAACAAAAGAAATGCAAGACCTACACCGAGAACGGCAGATATACCGCCTATGACAGCCATCATTTTGGGACCGAAATGCTCGGTAATCCATTTGTCAAGCTTGGACTCGTTTTCTTCTTCCATATCAAGGGTTGTTTTTTCGGCTGATTCCATAAGAAGCTTATAACCGAAAATCATTGATTCAACAAAAGAAACAACACCTCTGATAATCGGAAGATTCAATATCTTATATTTTTTTCTGACGGACACAAAGTCCTTCATAGTGGTTTCTATAGAGCCGTCGGGCAGGCGAAGTGACATTGCCGTACCTTCGGGACCTTTCATCATTATGCCCTCCATCAGCGCCTGACCGCCGACAGCAACATAACTACACGTCTTTTTGCTCATTGGATGTATCTCCTTCCCGTTCGGGTAAATCATATTCAACAGGTTCGATCGGCAACGTTACCCTGACGGTTGTTCCCTCGCCAAGAACGCTGTCAACATCGAGCTCGCCGCTGTGAAGCCTTATGATTTCATCAGCAACCGCAAGACCGATACCTGAACCTCTTACAGTTGTGTTTGCTTTGTAGAACTTTTCTTTTACGTGAGGTAAATCCTCGGGCGGTATACCCTTGCCTGTATCGCTGAAGGTGATTATAAGCGTGGCAGGATTGGGCATTTCTGCAAAAACAACTATTTTTCCGCCCTGCTCGGTATATTTCAATGCATTATCAAGAATATTGATGAACACCTGTTTTATCCTTGAAGCATCAGCGTTGGCAGGTGCAGGCAAATGAGGCACATTGTAAACAACCTCAATTCCTTCCTTGACCGAACGTTCTCTGAAAGAGAAGATAACTTCGTCGAGCTCGGCAAGAATATCAATCTTTTCAAAATTGAGTTTCATACCGCCGCTGCTCATACGCGAGAAATCAAGCAACTCTTCAACCATATCGTTAAGCCTTGACGCCTCGTTGATTATAACTCCCATTCCCCTTTGGGTCATTGCAGGGTCTGTGTCGCTGATTTGTAAAAGAGTTTCGCCCCATCCCTTGATTGCGGTAAGCGGAGTGCGTAACTCGTGGGAAACGGTTGAAATAAAATCGTTTTTCAGCCGATCGGATTCCGAAAGTTTTTTTGCCATATCGTTTATTGTTGCGCAAAGCTCACCGATTTCGTCATTATACGGATAATGATCGATTCTTGCAGCAAGGTCTCCGCCTGCAATTCTTTTTGCCGTTTCACCGATATCCTTAACGGGTGTTACGATGGATCGAATAAAAACGCTGCCCGAAACAACAACAAGTGCAAACATCAGTATGCACACAGCAGAAATAAGAATTGCAATTCTGCCCAGTTGAGCATCAATGGCTTCAAGCGAAACCATAAATCTGACCGCACCGCCGATATTTCCGCTTGAATAGTTATATGCACAGGTCGATGACATTATCTTTTCTCCCGAAGGAAGTCTGCCTGTCCATTTTGAAGTGCCTTCACCGCTGACTGCCTCAACGAAATCAGGCATTTCAACCTTTTCTTTGATTTCAAATCCGCTGGTGGATAAGATGATATTACCGCCCTTATCAATAATCCAGACTGCCATAACGTCTTTGTCCGGGAAACTGTCAATATAGTTTCTGCCGGCATCTTCAAATCCGCCTGTTGACGAATCAAGATAAAGATTAAACTGGGTTGCAACCTCATCGGCTGAATGCGTGTCCAGTGCCATATCGGCAACTCCGTAATAATAACTTCTCAGGGACAGGAACAAAATGGTTGACGCAACAATCAGAATAACAACTATTATTGATGCAACGGTAAGAAACCATCTTTTTGTTATACTCTGAAACTTCAACCTGTCTGCCCCCTTTCAACGAATTTAAAAAATCAGATTATCCATTTGTACCCAACGCCCCATACCGTTGTCAGATGTTTAGGTATGGAGGGTTGTTCTTCGATTTTCATACGAAGACGTCTGATGTTAACGTCAACTATTTTTTCTTCTCCGAAATATTCGCTGCCCCAGACTTTGTTGAGAATATCCGTTCTGCTGAGTGCAGCTCCGTGATTATTAAAGAAATATTCCATCATCTGGAATTCAACCTGAGTGAGTTCAATAAATCTGCCGTTTTTGGTCAACGTTCTGTTGCGGAGATTAAGCTTGAATTCACCGAGTTCGATTATATCGTCCTTTTCGGGCTTGAGAACCGTATTCATTGCAACACGTCTGTATATCGCATCAACTCTTGCAACGAGTTCTGTCGGAGAAAAAGGTTTTGTCACATAATCATCGGCTCCACCCATAAGACCTGTTATTTTGTCCATTTCCTGAGTTTTTGCTGTAAGCATAATGATACCCACGTTTTTGTTACGTTCACGCAACTGTTTACATACCTCAAGTCCGTCAACGTTAGGCATCATAATATCAAGCAGAATAACGTCAAAATCGCCGTCACACGCATCGTAAAGTTCAAGTGCTTTTGCACCGTCCTCTGCTTCAATAACTTCATATCCGCCTCTGCGGAGATTGATTACCACAAACTCTCTTATGGCAGCTTCATCTTCGGCTATAAGAACTCTTTTCATAACGTCTCTCCTTACGCAGGAATTTTTGTTATCCTGTTTTTTAAATAATCCTCTGTAACTCCCGATTGAATTCCGTTGTCGGTGATATAAGCACAGATAACGCTGTTGTCATATTCCAGAACCGGGAAATACGCTTTGAAATCATCTTCAATCCATCTGTCTGACGGAACGTTGAGTATGGAGTAAAGCTCCGACTGCGATCCGTCGGGATTAACTCTGCACACAACCCAACAATTCTGAGAACGGTAATTTATAATTTTTATATTCTCAGCTTCTTCATCGCTGAGGCTGATCATATAATTATCTTCAAAATTGATAACCGAATTTGCAACCGCAACAGGTGCATCTCCCGAATAATCAACCCAGCTTATAACGTAAGTTTTGTTTGCAGAATCTTCTTCGCCAAGCAGTCTGCCCTGAATGGGAATATCTATCGTGCCGTCATTGTTTATATCGACGCTCGGAATGGGATTATCCCTGAGCGTTTCAATATTGGACATTGTGTCTGCGTCAAGGAACGGAGCGCAAAGCTCTGACTTTGAGTTATCCCAGTAAACAAGCTCGGTTATCATCTGGCTTTCGCCTTTGAGAGCATCAATATAAATCTTCATCGGTGAATCGCCCGAAGCTTTTTCTGTTTTAACAGAAGTATAGCTGCTGATGTTGGGATCCATTCTGGTTTCACCCATTATGACGATACTGTTGCCCGAAAGTCTCACCAATCTTGCAAGTCTTTGAACCACACCTGAAGAAGTCGTCTGGTTGACGTAGAAAAGTTCTTCGTTTGAATCGCCGTCAACATCAGTGAGCTCACATACAGAGCAAGCTTCATTGGAAAGTTCTTTATATGAATTGACAGAGACTCTGTATACGGACATTATGTTGCTTGAAGAAACACCCGAAACGCTCCAGATAACAATCAGTTCGCTGTTGCCGTCACCGTCCATATCGCTTATCATCAGCTTTTCTATCTCGTTACCGTAGCCGTTAAGATCGGTTCTCGAGACCCACTCACCATCGCTGAGTTTAAAATAATGAAGCCTTGCAACCGAACTTTCAACCTCATCGCGATAAAAAATCAGAGCTTCATCTTCACCGTCGCCGTCAAGGTCCTCTATGGTTATTGCGGCACGATAATCACCTTTTCGGGGGCTGCAGAAAACAACGTTTTTACTGACCTCTTTGTGAAAAGCATCAACAAGTGATTTGTATTCCTCGTGATAAAGCGGAGGCGAAAGAAGCGAATCAACAGGTTTTATAATGTCTGAAGATTTGCACGACGAAAATAAAAAAGAAAACATCAGTATAAAAGTCGTAAACACCAGGAAACTTCTTTTCATTTTCGCCACTCCTCCTTATAAACATATTTTCAGCTTATTATAACACAGCAAATATATATAAATCAATAACAATTTATAAATAATTATTATATTTATATATAAAACAAAGCAAAAAGCCTGCACAAAAAACGTGCAGGCTTAAAATTTCCCAAAAAATTATGAAATTGAAACGGTTGCAGTATAACTGCCATATGACCAGCAATCATCGTCTTTGATCATAACAGGAACCGTTACGTTACCCTTTGTGTTTGCAGGAACGGCACTGAGATCAGCCGTAACGGTAATATTCTCTGCCGTCATTTCATCAAGCGCATACGAAGGTCCTATAACGGTCATCTCCGAAAAATCAAGCTTGACAAGTTCAACTGTCTTGTCTGAAGGTTCATTGACAAAGCTGATATTATCGGGAGCATCAATCACGCCAGAAGTCATTCCGTGAACATTGACGGTTACGGTAAATTCTTTAGAATCATCAACAATAATTCCGCCCGTGATTTCAGACGCATTCACCGTATAGATATTCAGACCCTCTTTGATGAGAGAATAATCAATAGTCAGAATTTCAAACTCTGTGAGACCTTCCGACTTTTTCTCGGGTATTCCGATTTCTGCTGAAGATGGTGAAATCATAACCGTAAACGGCGGGTTATCAACGTAATTCGAAGGTTTATTGACAAAACCGCAGATCAACGGAAGATTGACAAGCTTATAGACGGGAGTTGTGATTCGGATTTTGCCCGACTTTCGGCTGAAAGTGATGTTGCGGATGATTTCATCACCGTCTGCAAGAGCAACAAGTTCTGCATCAACCGTTACGTTCTGTCTGAGGTCGCCTTCAACCTCTGCTCTGGCAACAACCCTCTTTACCTTGTTAACCTCTGTTTCAGGTCCGGTTATGCGTATTGTATCGGACTCGGGGAAAATATAGTCACCCATATAGTATCCCTCTGCCACAGGATTACCGTCAAATTCGAATTCAGGTACAACCACAAATTCTTTGTCTCCGGGATAATCAAAATAAACGGTAACTTCATCCGCAGAGTATCTGACAATATGATATGCAGGATTTGAATTCTTTGAGCTGATTTCAAGTTTCAGCCCTGACGTACCTGCAGAATTAACGTAGCTGGTGTTGGCTTTAACAACCAGATCATCCAGCATATCAGCCGATTCAACAATATATTTCTTGCCCATTACCGTAACGTCAACGGTAAAAGACGTTTCTCCAAAAGGCTTCAGACCGAGATTTTCCTCAACCATTGCATAATCAATCTGTACCGGCACGTTTTTGATGGTGTTTTCAACCTCAACACCAAGTTCAACAACAACAACAAGCCAGAAAACAATTGCAACAATAACAGAAAAAACCAGCAAAAATCTGTTGTTATAAAATAAGTCACTTAATCTTTGTTTCTTTTTCATTTCTTCTTACCCTTAAACAGTTTAGTGAACAATCCGATTTCGGACGTTTTTTCTTTGTAATCAATGTTTTCAAGGATATAATCGATAAGTTCTTCACGGAGCTCTGCTTCAGAAAGATTTCTGAGAAGTTCACCTTCAACAGCAAGGGAAATCGTTCCCGTTTCCTCTGATGTGACAATAACCATAGCATCGCTCTGCTCACTCATACCAAGGGCTGCTCTGTGTCTTGTTCCGAGATCGCTGGAAAGATCGCTGTTCTTTGAAAGAGGCAGCACGCAACCTGCACAAAGCAGCTTGCCGTCACGGACAATTGCAGCTCCGTCATGAAGAGGAGAATTGGGGAAGAATATGTTACCGATAAGTTCGTGTGTGATTCTGGCGTCAATGAGTTTTCCGGTTTCAATAACATCGCCGAGAAGAAGCTCCTTTTCCATAACAATAATGGAGCCTGTTTTGCTGTCGCTCAATCTCTGAACTGCCTTTGAAATTTCAATTATAGCTTCATTGACTGTTTTGTATTTCTCCGAGTTGTCTCCATGCAAAAAATGACTGATACTTGAAAGCTTGCTGGTACCCACCTTTTCGAAAACATGTCTGATTTCCTGCTGGAAAAGAATGACAAGAATGATGAAAATATTTTTGAAAACAAACTCAAAAATATAGGAACTTGCCTCCATATTGAGTGCATTCATGACAAGATAACCCGCGCCAAGCAAAAGCAATCCCTTGACAAGCTGGAATGCCCTTGTTTTGCGGATAAGTTTGATGCCGTTATAGATTATAAATGCAACAAGACAGATATCCAGAACGTCGGTTATTTTTAGATTGATTGACGGAATTTTAGAGAAAAAATCCGCAAAATTTTCAAAATAAGACATACCGTGACCAACCCTTCATACTTATGTGAACATCATATCATAACAGACTGCAGGTTGCAAATGATATTTGTATATTTTACAAAAAATTAATTTTCTTTGTTAATAAGGCAAACCGAATGAGCAGAAATACCATCTCCGTTGCCCGTAAAGCCGAGACCTTCCTCGGTTGTTGCTTTTACGCTGACGCAATCGATATCAACCTGACACGCAGAAGCAATATTGCGGCGCATCTCGTCAATATAAGGGCGCATTTTTGGTCTTTGAGCAATAAGTGTTGCATCGATATTCACAACCGAATACCCCTTGCTTTTGAGCAAGGATACCACTTCGGTAAGAAGCACAAGGCTGTCCGCATCCTTGAATTCGGGGTCGGTATCAGGGAAAATGCAACCGATATCCCCGAGGGCAGCGGCACCCATCAGAGCGTCCCCTATTGCATGAAGGAGCACGTCCGCATCGGAATGACCGAGCAGACCTTTTTCAAACGGAATTTCAACGCCGCCAATTATCAGTTTTCTGTTTTCAACAAGCTTGTGAACATCATATCCGTGACCAATTCTCAGCATCGGGACATCTCCTTTTCAATTTCCTTGACGTCTTCAAGAAAGCGTTCGTACGTTGTAACACAGTTAAGAACTTTGATAAGTGAATTTGCAGAAAGACGCTCGGGGAAAGAGTAATATCTGAGCAGCGCTGCTCTCCTGGCAGAGCTGTTTTCACCGCCCGTAAAACCAAGTTCATAGAGGTCAAGCTTGGTTATGGGTCGCTCGGGTTCGTGTGCAGATTCACAAAGAACGCCTGCATTTGAGAGAGCCTGCATAATAACTTCTTCTGAAACACCTTCGACCCCGATTTTTCCCTCTTTTGAAGGCTCGGTTTTGCGGCTTTCCTTGCCGAATATATCGGGAATATAAGCGTGGGTTATGTTCTTGCTGTCAACAGTAGATCCGATGAAAGAACGGATCTTGAAGCCTGCTGAATCGCTGTCCGTAAGAACAAGAATTCCTCTTTTTTCGGCAAGTTTTCTGATAAGCATCTGCAACTCTTTATCTTTAAAAATCCCGAAGCCGTCGGTCTGAATTATAGGCGCGTCAATTATTGAAGAAAGCTTGATTTTATCATACTTTCCTTCAACTATTACCGCCTGCTTTATCTTAATCATCGTCTACCTACCCTCGCAAGTTTAACAACCGTCTGCTCAAGCACAAGTCGCTTGCTGAGTGCCGAACTTTTCAACGTAGTGTCCGCCCAGAGCAAAATTTCAATACACTCGCTTATATCGTCAAAAGATAGTGATGAGCCGCTTCTGGCTGCGTTTGTAAGCCTGAATTCTTTGCCTGCATAATTGTAATGCTTGGCAATCATTTCCGCACGGTTACCCGACTTCACAGCGGCTCTTGCGCGGTAAATGTCTGAATATTGCGCAATAAGTGCACCGAGAATCTGAAATTCATCCTCACGTTGTTCAAAAAGAACGTTAAGCTTTTTGAACGCGCTGTCAAACTTGCCTGAAGTGAGGTCTTTAATCATATCAAAAACTCTTGCATCAAGACTCTTGATGCACACGGCATCAACGTCGCTTTTAACAATTTCGGAACCCTGTGCATAAGCACAAACTTTATCTGTTTCGTTAAGCAAAGTGTTAAGGTCACTTCCGACACAGGAAATAAGATATGACGCAACACCCGACGCAAAAGGCTTTCCTCGCCTTTTTGCACCGCTTTCAAGCATTTTTATAAGTTCAATTGCGGTTTTTTTCTCAAGTTTAACAGCATAACCGTATTTCTCAAAAAGCTTGACCGCCTTTGTCCATTTTGCACCTTTGGGCTCGTATGCAACAAACGAAAAAATCAGCGCACAGTCTTCAGGATTTTCTCTGACAACTCTTTCAAGCTGTCCGAATCCGTTTTCGTCAAGATTATCAAGAGGATAATCTTTTACAAGAACGCATTTGGTTTCCGCCATCATCGGAACAGCCTCTGCACTTTCATACACCTCGGAAAGCGTGCATTCTTTGCCGTCAAAAGCATGAAAATTGAAGTCCTCAAAAGCGGGATCGACCGTTTTGGAGACAATCTTATCAATATAAGTTTTTTTCAGATAAGTTTCTTCGCCGTAAATAAGATAAACACCTACGGGATTTTCCCTGAGCTTTTCTTTTAAAGCGGATTCATTCAGACTCGGCATATTTATCCTTTCCGAGAAGTTTTATTCCCTCTCAACTTTAAGTTTTCCGTTGTATGCTCGCAACACAACGTTTCCCTCTCCGCCCGTCACAAACAATCTTCCTTCTCCGAACCGTTTCTTTGCATTATCAGCTCTCGCTTCTTCTGCGTTAAGAACGTAAACAGAATCGGTACAATCAAAAGTATTAAACGGAAAATTGCTTCTGGAAATCACAACGTCAGCGTCCCGAATAACGTCAGGCAACACGCTGTAATCAAAAGACGGATCAAAACAAACAACAACAGAAATATCGTCTGTTTTTAAATATGTACAACAATAATTATTGCAATTAAACGATTTAACAAAAATATTTTCGGAATTATACGTGTCGGTAAAACTGTGTTTTTCGCTTCCGAACAGCAACAAATCAACACCGTCGGACAATTCATCGCAGTAAACAACAGATGGTCTGTAATCAAAAATCACATCCTGAAGATATGCGCAGGATTCGTCTTCTGAATCAGGCACAACCACAGCATTGAGCTCTCCGCCGTAATCTGATATCAGATTATTTATTGTGTTTGAACCGATAAATTCGGTGCCGCCTGCCCCGATAAGCAAATTTTCTTTTCCGCAGTTAACAAAAACAGAAGTTCCGTTGCCGCAATCGACAACGGTTATTTTTGTTTCATTTGATTCGTTAACAGAAAGTGTAACTATACAGACAGTAAACATGGCAACGCACACAACAGCTGCAACGGAATACACTTTTTTACGAAGAACAGAAACAAAAACCGTCACCAGACACAGCAGAAAAATTCCGCATAAAATGACAGCCGTTATGTTTTTTCCTACCTTGAAAGTAAAGAAATCAAACCCTGACAACCACGAGGAAAAGCCCGTGATAAACCTGCAGAATAACTTTGCAACAAAAGCAGGAAAATTAATATTACAAGGCAAAAATATGCCGAACAATGCACCCAAAGCGCCTGAAATCATACACCATCCTGCAACAGGAACAACAACCAGATTCGCCGCAAAACACAGAAAATTAAAACTGTTGTTGATGCCCAAAGCAACAGGCAGCGTAAATGCCGTTGCAGATACCGTAACCATCAGAGGCACAATAAGTTTTTTGGATATTTTTAACACGGTCTTACTTTTGAATTTATCAAGCAAGCCATTGATTTCGGGTTCAATATACAAGCCGTAAAGTATTATACCTGCCGATGCCAACGCAGAAAGACGTAACGATACCGCACCCATAGAAAACGGTCTGAACAAAGCAAGAACCGCCAAGGCAATACCAAGGGAATTAAGCGAATCACGCTGACGCATAAGTATATTGCCCAAGAGATAAACAAGTATCATTATTCCTGCACGCACCGCAGAATACGTGAACCCTGCAATAAGTATAAATAAAACTGCACAAACCGAAGCAAGCAGATTGGAAACCAAAAAATTAATGCGTAATTTCTTTAAAATTTCCAGAACAAGCAACGACCACAACGAAAGATGATATCCTGACACACAGATTACGTGTGATATGCCCAGAGTGCGGAAGGCAGAATAAATGCTGTTTGGTAACGCACTTTTATCTCCGATAAGCATAGCAACCATAAGCGCACCGTTTTCGTCGGGCATAATACTGTAGACAGCCTTCTTTATCCCCTCTCTGAGGTCAATAATTTTCTTCATAAAAGGCTTCTCGGATTCAGCAATGCAGGTAACAGTATAATCCCCGTCCGACGAATAAGCGCCCAGAAAAATTCCGCGTGATTTATATGAGTGCATAAATTTTTCGTCTGTAGAACCCAAAGCATAAATATTGAACTTGCCTTCAATAACGTCATAAGGCTCAACTTCTGGCGGAGACGAAAACATCAGGCGAATATTGATGTCAGCTTCTTCTCCGTTAATCTCAAAAATCTTTGCATCATAATAGTAATTGCCATAATTTATCTCAGGCAAATCAACAATTTCCGCCTTTATCGGGCAGCTTGTTACGCCGTCATATTTCATAGCAGGATTATAAACTAAAAACGTTTCGCAAAGCAACAGCGCACACGCCACAACACCTGATGCAAACACAACGGTAAGAAATCTGTCCCGTCTTACGCTCTTGATAACCAATGACGCAATCAAAGCGGCGGCGAAAACCACAATGGCTGTCACCGTCACTCCGATTTCAAACTCAAATAACAGGGTTGTTACAAAAAACATCGTAAAACCGATTACGGCATACGGTCTCGCCAATTCACAACACCCTTTTAAAAATTACTTTTCTATAAGAGGAATTTCTCCGAGAAAAACAATGTCTTTTCTTGCAGCTGCATCGCCTTCAGCAAGCACGGCTGCCTTTGCAACAATATTTGCATCAAACTTTGCACAAAGCTCTTCAACAACCTTAAGTGATTCGCCTGTGCTGATAACGTCGTCAACAATAACAACACGCTTACCTCTTATCTGCTCGCCTTCGATTCCGTCAAGGATAAGAGTCTGCTCAGATGCAGTTGTGATTGAGCGTACGTTTACGCTCACAGGGTCTTTCATATAAAGCTTTGCTTTCTTGCGGACAACAAAGTACTTTTTGCCGCTTTGTCTTGCCATTTCATAAGCAAGAGGAATGCTTTTTGCCTCGGGAGTGACTATAAAATCAAACTCCGGAATTCTTTCAAGAAGTTTTTCAGCTGAATGAACAGTTATTTCAACATCGCCAAAAAGGATAAATGCGGCAATATCAAGCTTATCACTGATAGGGCAACGGAGCAAATCACGCTCCATACCTGCTATATCAACCTTGTAGTATTCTGACATAATTTACCTCCATCAACCTGCAGGCCAACCGAAATCGCGGCCGCTCATAAGGTGAAAATGAATGTGCTTTACAGTCTGACCTGCACTGTCACCGCAGTTATTGACAATTCTGAATCCATCAAGATTCTTTTCTTTTGCAATCTTTGCGGCAACCTCAAAAACGTGAGCAATAAGGCCACTGTTTGACTCGTCAATTTCAGCAGCTGATTTGATATGCTCCTTGGGGATAATAAGAATATGCACGGGAGCCTGAGGCTCTATGTCATTGAATGCAATAACCTTATCATCTTCATAAACCTTTGTTGTGGGAATTTCTCCATTTATAATTTTGCAGAAAATGCAGTCCATATCAACACTTCCTTTTATTTAATCATTTCTTTGACAATTTCAACAACCGCATCCATAGCCGCAGCAATGTTTGAAACGTCTTTTGTACCTGCCATTGCACTGTCGGGTCTTCCGCCGCCTGAACCGCCTGCAAGCTTTGAAACAGCCTTAACGATATTGCCGGCGTGTGCACCCTTTGCAACCGCATCTTTACCGCAAGCACAAGCAAAGTTTGCACTTGCACCGTTTACGCCGCAGATAACTGCAACCGCATTGTCGTTTTCCTTGACCTTATCGCACATTGAACGAAGGTCACCGGGGTTAACGCCGTCAACTGTTGTGACAACAAGGCTGATACCGTTCACGTCGATTGCATTGCCCATAAGGTCGCCTGTCTTGAGCTGTGAAAGCTCTGCGCGGAGCTGTTCAATTTCCTTTTCCTTTGCTTTCAGATCAGCCATAAGTGAATTTGCCTTTTTATCAAGATCACTTACGTTTGCAAGCTTCATTGCAACTGCGGTATTTGTGATAAGAGCATTGTTGTTTGCGATATATTCAAGCACACCGTAGCCTGTAACAGCTTCGATTCTGCGCACGCCCGCAGCAACTGATGACTCTGAAACAATCTTGAAAAGACCAAGTTTTCCGGTATTGTTAACGTGAGTACCTCCGCAAAGCTCTGTTGAAAATTCGCCTGCCTTGACAACTCTTACGATATCTCCGTATTTCTCTCCGAAAAGTGCCATTGCGCCTGCTTTTTTAGCCTCTTCAATGGGCATTTCCGTGCTTGACACGGGAAGTGCGGAAAGAATGATTTCGTTAACCTTTGCTTCAACTGCAGCAAGTTCATCTGCTGTAAGTGCTGAGAAATGAGTAAAATCAAATCTCATTGCAGTATCGTTTACAAGCTGACCTGCCTGCTCAACGTGTGAACCGAGCATTTCACGCAGAGCTGCCTGAAGAAGATGAGCCGCAGTATGATTTCTCATTATTGATTTTCTTGTTTCTTCGTTGTAGACAGTAACGACCTTGTCACCAATCTTTATACCGTCACCTGAAAGTACGCCGTGGTGAAGGAATGCACCGTCAGGATCTTTGGTTGTGTCGGTAACTTCAAAAACACTTTCTCCGATTCTGATTACACCGGTATCTCCAACCTGTCCGCCGCTTTCTGCGTAGAAAGACGTTTTGTTAAGAACAAGAATTGCACTGTCTCCGTCATTGATAAAATCTTTTCTTTCACCATCGGAAACAAGAGCAAGGATTTCTGCCTCTGTGTTGTTCTCTGTATATCCTGTAAATTCGGTTTTTGCAACGTCCTTGAATGAAACACCGTTGTTTCTCCAGTCTGAATCAGCAGCATTTCTCTTTGCACTCTTTGCCTTGAGTCTTGCTTCTTCAACAAGCTGACGGAACTTTTCTTCGTCAACGGTCATATTCTTTTCGTTTGCGATTTCCTTTGTAAGGTCAATGGGGAAACCGTAAGTATCCTGAAGTTTGAATGCATCTTCACCTGAAAGGACACCGTTTTCGGATTTCTCCATCATTTCGTTAAGAAGACCGAGACCGGAATCAATTGTCTTATAGAAACTTTCTTCTTCAGTTGAAATAACCTTCTTGATATAATCCTGCTTTTCAACAAGATTGGGATATGCATTTGAATTTTCGGCAATAACAGTATCACAAACCTCTGCAAGGAAAGGTCTGTCAATACCGATGAGTCTGCCGTGTCTTGCCGCACGACGGAGAAGTCTTCTGAGAACGTATCCTCTGCCGCTGTTTGAAGGAAGAACACCATCGCCAACCATAAACGTAGTGCTTCTGATATGGTCGGTAATAACGCGGAGTGAAATATCCTTCTTTTCATCATCATGGTAATTGAGCTTTGCAATCTCCATAATGTGCTTCATAATATTACGAACTGTATCAACCTCGAAAAGGTTATCAACATCCTGCATAACGCAAGCAAGTCTCTCAAGACCCATACCTGTATCAATGTTAGGATTAGCAAGACGGGTATAGTTGTTTTTACCGTCGTTTTCAAACTGGGTGAAAACAAGATTCCATACTTCAATGAATCTGTCACAATCGCAGCCTACCTTACAATCGGGACTGCCGCAACCCTTTGAGGGTCCTCTGTCAAAATAGATTTCAGAACAAGGACCGCAGGGACCTGCACCGTGCTCCCAGAAATTATCTTCCTTGCCGAAACGAACCATATGAGAAGGATCAACGCCTACTTCTTTTGTCCAGATGTCATATGCCTCATCATCTTCAAGATAAACGCTGACATAAAGAAGTTCCTCGGGAATCTCAAGAACTTTTGTGAAGAATTCCCAAGCCCAAGCGGTTGCCTCGTGTTTGAAATAATCACCGAAAGAGAAGTTACCCAGCATTTCAAAGTATGTGCCGTGACGTGCTGTTTTACCTACGTTCTCAATATCAGGTGTACGGATACATTTCTGGCAGGTAGTTACTCTTTTCTTGGGAGGAGTTACCTCACCTGTAAAATACTTTTTCATAGGAGTCATACCTGCGTTGATAAGAAGAATACTCTTATCACCCTGGGGAACAAGTGAGAAGCTGGGCAATCTCAGATGATCCTTTGATTCAAAAAACGCAAGATATTTTTCTCTTAATTCGTTAAGACCCATCCATTTCATAATAAAAATTCCTCCTGTGGGACAATTTTGCCCCGTAATATATTGATTAAATAATAAAAAAAGGTGCAGAATTACAACTCGGTTATGGGACGGCTTTCGCCGCGGTACCACCCAAATTGTGCAGACTGCACCACTCATTCCTTTATAACGCAAGGCAACGCCGCCGTTCTTCACGGCAGAGCTCGGGAGCGGCACTCATATACCTCGTTGCTTAACGGCTGTTTCAGCAAGTCAACCGTCTCTCTGTAAAGCAGGCAAATGATTATTCTCCGTCATTGCTTTAATATTAAACTATCTGATATTATATCACCTTTGCGGCAATTGTCAAGCAACAGCCACAGGGTAAAAATTGACTTATTCGGCAGGCTCGAGCATATTCATGGCTACCCAACCGTATTCGCCGTTAAGCTTGATCTTGAGCCAATTGTTGCCGTTATCAGCCTTCTTTGTTGAATAACCGACTACAACATCGCCGTAGTCAAGTTCACCAAGAAGATCGTAATCTGAACCGACACCTTCTCTTACGTTGGCACCGTCTTCAGATATAACCTTGTATTTGCCGAGAGTTTCCTCACCGGGAACTTCCGTAACGTCAGAAGGAAGAGTTTCGACTGTGATGTTAATTCCCCGGAACGTTGTCTGTGCTTCGCCAACAAGAATTGCGCCCCATACACCGTCTTTGCATGCAATGAACAATCCGTTGCTGCCGGGCATAATGTTGCTGAATTCAAAAGGCACAACAACATCATTATCAAGGTTTATTATACCCATTTTTCCGTCTTTTTTAACAGCGATAAGTCCGCCTGTTACGGGACGGCAATAGTCACATGATGATGTTTCACCGGGTGTGAGGTCATTTACTGCCTCATATTCATAAGGAATAACTTTCTTGTCCTTATCCTGACTTACGTAGCCCCATTTATCGTTCTTTCTTGCAGCTGCATAGCCTTCGAAATAACGGTCACGCTCGTCGTAAGAAACATCATCGAGAGTTTCTGTAGGTACAGAATGATAAAGATGAGCATTTTCGGAGATGGTTACAACGCCGTTTACAACGTTGATTTCAAACTCTTCGTTGCCGATAACAACGAGTGTATGATAGCTGTCTCTGTCTGTGTATTCCCTGCCGCTTCCGCAACGCTTGAATCCGTCGTAGTTAGGCTGAAGAATTACGTTGCCCTGATAATCGATAAGACCGTACTTGCCCGTGGTTGCAGATTTAAAGTAAGCTGCATTTTCGTCAAGGTAACCAAGTTCGGTGCACTCTGCAAATCCGCCTGCCTGCCACGCGTATGCGGCGTCATCAGGAGTATCGTTGCCGCCTGCAAGCTTTGAAATACCGAATATGATTCCGATAAGTGCAATTACAGCAACAACCGCAATAATAATTGTTTTTGGATTAAGTTTTGCGAGAACTGAAGGCTTTTTAGCAGGCTTGACCGCCATGTTTTCCTCTGCATCGGAAGCCTTGTCATCAAGTTCGGCGTCAACAGAAATTCCGCCAAAATTACTGATTATATCTTCTTCATCTTCTTTACTGTCAAAATCGACAGAAGGAGCTGTGAATTCGGGGATAGAAATGCCGTTGTCATCAGATTCAACGTCAATTTCTTCCTTCTTTACATCAAAAGAAACGTCGTCCTTTACGGGAGCAGGCTGATCATCGCCGAAAAGCTTTGTGATTTTCTGAGTAAACATAACAACGTTGTTTGCTGCAGGTTCTTCTTCAGCCTTTTCTTCCTCGGTCTGCTCAACTTCAGGTTCAACCTCTTCTTCAGAAGGTTCTTCCTGTGCAGGAGCTTCTTCTTCAACGATTTCAGCCTCTTCTGCTTTTTCTTCAGGTTCAGCTTCAACCGCCGCAACAGGTTCGGCTTCCTTTTCAGGTTCTGCCTCAACAACAGGCTGAGCAGGTTTTGAATTCCTGTATTCGTCTGTTACGTAAATGAAAATATCTCTGACGTCGGTATTTTCAATCACAACTTCGGATGCTTTGCGCTGGAAGATTCTGGTGATAACAGGCAATGCACCTGCTGTCGCCGTTGAATCAGCAGCAATACCGATTGCTTCAAGAACACTTGCTCTTGCTTTGCCAAGAAGAGCATTCGCCGTACTTTCTGACACCCCAAGGAACTTTGCAAGAATCTGCACGGGCATTCCATTGTTGTAATGAAGAACAAGAGCTGTTTTAAGCTCGGGTCTGAGATTTGAAACCGCATCAAGAACCTTTGCGCTCAGTTCATCATTTTCAAATACGCTTTCAGGCAGGAATTCTGATGAATTCTCAACTGCGCCTGCATCTGCATCAGAGAAAACAAACTTTTTGCTTTCCTTATAAACAGCTGCAACGTTCTGCTTCATCCAGATTTCAAAAGCCTCAGGCTTTTTGAGCTTGTCAATGTTGCAGAAAGCTCTTGCATATGCCTTTTTAACAATGCCAACAGCTTCAGCGCTGTCATCCGAGAGAATTTCCGCAAGGAAATAGGATGCTTTTAAAGTTTTAGTGTAGAGTTTTGCAATTGCATCTATGTTGCCGTTGCAAGCATCGGTAACATACTGAATCATATTCTCACTCACTTTTAAAATCCACTCCATTCAAGATGTATTAATTAAAATTCCATTTCACCTAGTAATCATAATTACTGACATTTTATACTACATTTGGTGATTTGTCAAGAAAATTAAGCCAATATATTGAAAAAAACGGAGGCAAATGCATATGCATCGCCTCCGAATTCTGTTATATTATGTTTCTGCAAACGGTGTACTGACCCTGGTGAGCCTGAAATTAACAGGATTACGGTTACAGTTGAACCGATAAACACTCAATACAATTCCGATTGCAAAATAGATACAAAGGTTTGACGAACCGCCTGCACTCATAAACGGAAGTGTGATACCGATACTGGGCAAAAGCATCAGGCACATTCCGATGTTGATAATTGTCTGTGCGCCAATCATAAATGCCGCACCGAAGCAAAGCATACTGCCCGTAAGGTTACGCGACATTTTGCCGATTTTGACTATTCTCGCAACAATCAGCGCAAGAACAGCAAGCAAAGCAACGCAACCGACAAATCCGAGTTCTTCTCCGACAACGGTGAAAACCATATCACTTTCGTTAACGGGAACGCCTGCCGCAGACTGGGTGTATGTGCCTTTGAAAAGACCGTCTCCCCAGAACTGACCCGAACCGATGGCATTCAGACCTCTCTGTTGCTGATAAACAACGTCTCTGTAAACCTCATCGCTGAGCGCAGAGGGATAATAAATTGCAAGAATTCGTCTTTTGTGGAACGGTGCAAGAAACTGAGACCAGAGCAGAGGAATGAACGCTATTATCGTTCCGAATGCGGCTGCAAAATACCGCATTTTTACGCCTGCAACAAACATCATTCCCACAAACATCAGCGCAAAAACAATTGCCGAACCAAGGTCATCGGTTAGAATTATTATTCCGATGGGAATAAGCGCGTGAACTGCAAGAAGAATAACGTTTTTCAGGCTGTTGATATTATCTTTTACTGCCTCGATATGAGCGGTAAACGTTACCATAAATCCGATTTTGACAAGCTCTGACGGCTGAAATTTAACCGTAAAACTATCGGTTTTGATAATCGGAATCCAGCATATTGCCTCAGGTCTGTCTTCTGTCCCCTCGCCGAAAATAAAGAGTGAAAGCAATAGCAGAACACAGAATCCGCCAACAAACGGAGCAAGACCGACAACCGCATCATAATCGAGGAAAGATATAAATATACCTATAAGAATACCCACAACAGACGCAAGAATCATCACAAGACAATCACGGCTGATTAAATCTCCGGATTCAATCGCCTCGTTTCTTGTGGCACTTGAAACCATAAGCGCACCAAATGCAGTTGTGGCTACGCAAAGAATAAAAAGCAGAAGATCGGTTTCCTTGAATGCATATTTTATTGTTGACTTTTTGCCCAAGGAATCACCGCCTTTCTGTTTATTGTTCCGTAACGAAAATTATGGGCAAACGTTGAAATCAGTTAACTTCGTTGAAAAGATCAAGATATGTTGCAGCAACAACCGCACCTGCTTTGGGACCGGTTGAAACGATTTCTTCGTTTTCGGTAAGGTATGAACGCCAGTCGTTATCTGTCATCATATAACCAATCTGATCGTTGGTGATACCGAACACAAGGAGTTTTTTGTCTGTTGCATCTGCAAATGCAGTATATTCCCATTCTTTGCCATCCCATGAATCAGCAGCAGTGATTGCGCCACCGTATGCGATTTCAGGAGCAAGTTCACCGGGAACAATGGCAGCTGCAAGGTTTGTGCCGAATTCAACATAGCCAACCTCTGATGCTGCATAGTAATCAAGACCGTCCTTAACAACTTCGTTTGTAAGCAGACCGCCTCTTGCAGCAAGCTTGAAAATGCTGTTGTCAACGGGAACAAGAACTTCTTTGTGTCTGATATTAAGAACAGGAGCAACAGCAACGTCATTTGTGATTGATGCTGCAGCCTTTGCAAGGAGCACACCGTAAGCTGCAAGGCGTGCATATCCCTCGTCATTGTATTCAGCCATGATTGCGGGATCAAGATCGAGCACTTCGGGATATTCTGATGAAATTGCAAGCTCTGCACCGAGAATCTGGATGAAGTTTGCGTTTTCGTTTTCGTTGAGATACTTCTCAATGTAGTAAGGATAGTCACCTGTAAGCATTGTGCCTGCAGCACCGTTACCTACACAGTGGATGGGAAGGTTGATAAGCCATGTTTCTCTTCCGCCTTCGTTGGGAACAAAACGGATTCTGTTGAGATTTCCGTCAAAGACTTTGGGTGCACGCTTATCTCTGATGTATTCTGTGATATCAACGTTACCGTAGTAGAGATTACCTTCTTCCATAGCCTCAACAGCGTCAATCATTGACTGAACGGTTACCTTGTAAAGGTTTTCCATATATTCAGGATTCTTACCGCTTGCAAGCTCCATGCCAAAGAGGTTTTTGAATGATGATGTGAAAAGTGCGCCTACAAGGTCACCATTGAGACCGAGTGTGTCAACACAGCTGTGCTGATGAAGAGCAGCAATGTTGATGCTGGTAATATCATAACCCTTTTCGTCAGCATAAGCCTGGAACTTTTCTCTGATAATTCTTACTTCGTTGTTGGGAAGTCCGAAAGTATCGATTGATGAGAAGATTGTGATTCCTCTGCCGTCTGAAATTGCAATTGTTCTGACCTTCTGGTCATCTCTTACTTCGTCAGCAAGCTTCTTTGTGATTGAAAGGCTACCGCCAACGTAATGCTCTTCTTCAAGCTCTTTGCCTGTAAGAATTGATGCATTTGAATAGCCGAGAGTCCACTTTGCGTCTGCAGCAGGCTCGTCAATAAATTCGTTGCCTTCGTAGAAGTTCTTTGACTCGTATGTATCAACCGTTGCCCAATCACGAGGCTCAACGATCATATACGAAATGCCTGTTACAATTGTGTCGAGCAGACCATCTACAAAACGGTAGAAACCGCGCTCAACGTCCGATGTAACCTCTGTTGCGGCAGATGCAGGAATTGCAAATGCTGAAAGCAACATAGCAAGTGTGAGAAGAATTGCTGTAATTTTCTTTGCCATAAAATTAACCTCCAAATTAATTTACTTAATTATTTTCAAGCTTCATATCACCGAAGCTTATCCACTTCTTTTTGCGCATAAACTCTGAAACCGCAAGTGTTATAAGCGCAGGAGCAACAAAATGCATAAGTATGATTTCAATCATAACAACTGCAGGGCTGACACCTGAATCAACCATCGCTGAATATGTCATAAACTGACCCACAAGACCCGAGGTACCCATACCTGCACCCGAAGCATAACATTCCATCTTAAGTACGGCAGAAGATACGGGGCCGAGAATAGCACTTGCAATAATCGGAGGAATCCATATCTGCGGATGTCTTACAATATTGGGCATCTGAAGCATCGAAGTACCCACACCCTGAGCAAGAAGACCGCCGAATTTATTCTCTCTGTAACTTGCAACCGCAAAGCCAATCATCTGTGCGCTGCAACCAACTACTGCCGCACCGCCTGCAATTCCAGAAAGACCGAGAATAATACCGATTGCCGCCGAGCTTATGGGAAGAGTGAGACAAATACCCATAACAACTGCAACAACAATGCCCATAATAACAGGCTGACACTCCATACCCCACGTGATAATTTCACTGATATACGTGGTAACTTTTGACGCAGGAGGGCCGATAAAAATACCTGCCGCACTGCCGACAATGATTGAAAGAGCAGGTGTAAGGAGAATATCAAGCTTTGTTTTTCCGCTTATAAGCACACCTGCCTGAATCGCAAAAAATGCTGCTATAAATGCCGCCAACGGGTCACCCGGACCGGAATAAAGCATTCCTCCGCTTGTGACAACTGCACCTGCAAGCAGCTTTGATGCAAATGCACCAACCATACCTGCAACCGCCGCAGAAACTCCCACAAGTGGTGCTGTTTTATACTTGAAAGCCATACCGGCACCAATACCTGCGCCCGTAAGAGACTTTGCAACTGCGGCTACAAGAACAACGTACGTTCCGATTGTTCCGGTAATAAAGCCGCCGATTTGTTCAAGAATCGTTCCGATAATCAAGGTTGAGAACAATCCGAGAGCCATTCCCGAAAGTCCGTCAACAAAAATATAATTCAGAACACCCTTTAATCCTTTCAAAATTATCGCCTTACTTTGAAATTATTTTTTTGAATGCATCAGCATAGATTCTGCCGATAAATTCGGAACCGTTTGCATTGGGATGAACTCCGTCCTCCGACCAATGGTAGCAGCTCTGACCTACGCAAGCCTGAGCAAGAATGCCGTCAAGAGGGATATAATAATCTGCAAATTCTCTTGCAAGCTTTCGCTCAACGTCAATCTTTCCGTTAAGATCAACTCTGAAATATTCCTTGTCAGGAACAGGAAGCAAAAACTGCTCAATCATAAGAATCTTTGCGTTTGTTTTTTCTTTGATTGCGGTGAGAACTTTGCGATAATTTGCCTCAAAAACATCATTACCGAGCCAAGCACGGTTTGATGCTCTGTGCCAGGTATCGTTAACACCGATATGTATCGAAACAAGATCGGGCTGAATATCAATAAAATCAGCCTGAAGACGGTTAACAAGATCAGCTGTCTGATTTCCGCTTATTCCGAGATTTATAAATTCAAACTCCGTATCGGGATGTTCTTCTCGGATAAATTTTGCCGCATAAAAAGGATATCCGCTGCCGAGGTCGTGATAATCTTCACGGTTTCTGCCTGCATCTGTGATTGAATCACCCTGGAAAAGAATTTTCATAAAATCACCTCATCAGAATTTATCTCTGACCATTTTCAAAGTATCAACTATTTTTATATGCTGGGGACAAGCTTTTTCGCACTTTCCGCATTTTTTACAAAGAGAAGCATTGCTTTCAATATCAGGGAACACTTCCTTGACAAGTCTTCTGCCACCCTCTGAAATTTTATTGAATGCCGAAAAAACTTTGGGAATTTCAACTCCTGCAGGGCAAGGCATACAATATTCGCAACCCGTACAGGGAACCAGATTCATTTCGTCAAAAGCCTTCTTTGCTTCGGCAAGCATATCAAGATCGCTCTCGGAAAGCATACCAACCTGAGCGACGTCGGCATATGACATGTTATCGTCAACCATCTGCATTGAACCCATACCGCTGAGAAGCATTGCAACCTCAGGTCTGTTCCACACAAAGTCAAGAGCCCACTCAACAGGAGATTTTTCCGCAGAAAGCTTGTTCTTCACACATTCTGCAGGGTTTGCAAGCTTGCCGCCGAGAAGCGGCTCCATAACAATAACGCCAAGACCCTTTGATGCAGCATATTCAAGACCCTCAATACCTGCCTGATAATCAGTATCGATGTAATTAAACTGAATCTGACAGAACTCAAAACCGTCATAAGCATCAATAACTTTTTTGAACACCCACAAATCATCGTGGAAAGAAAATCCGATATGCTTGATTTTTCCTTCTTCCTTAAACTTTTCAAGCTTTGAAAGAACATCAAATTTAACAACCTTGTTGTCCCATGAATCATTATTGACGGCGTGAAGAAGATAAAAATCAATACTGTCAACGCCCAATCTTTCAAGCTGAGTGTTGAATATTTTTTCAACGTCCTCTTCACATTTAACTTCACCGAGAGGAAGCTTTGTGGCAAGATAAACAAGGTTACGATAGCCGTCTTTGATTACCTTTCCGACAAAGGGCTCACTGTTACCTCCGTGGTAAAAATAAGCTGTGTCAAGGTAATTCACTCCGTTGTCAATTGCGTGGCGAACAAGAGCAATCGCTTTTTCTTCATCAATGTTGTCACCGTTTCCGTCAATAACAGGCAGTCTCATACAACCAAAACCAAGAACGGAAACTTCAACTCCTGTTGCACCGAATTCTCTGTATCTCATTTAACTCCTCCCTGTCTGCTTGTAACAAACAAATAATCTATTGTATTATATCACATTAAATTGTTAAAAACAAGATTAAATATATGATATTGATAAACAAATAATCAAACAGAACAAAACGAATAATATCTGCAAGATCAGTCAAAATACAAACGAGGTGTTAATTATGTTTGATCTTAACGGAATTCCCCAAGGGCTTGGTATGGCTCTTTCAAGAAACGAAAATGCAATGTATACTTTTTCTCATCTGAATGAAAACGAGCGCAAAAGAATAATTGATCTTTCACGTTCCGTGCAAACAAAGCAAGAAATGAACAGGCTTGTGGACAAACTCAGCCACGGGAAAGAACAACTTTTCTGACAAAAAACCGCCGATTTTATGGCGGGGTTCGTAAAACAGTTTCTGTTTAATTTCTGAAAATTGAATATTTTCAAGGTTCGGCGTGACTTCGGTCACGCCGATTTCTTTTGCATAAGTTCGTTCAGCGGTATGAATCCGATGAAATCGTATTCGATTGAAATACTTTGTTTTCGTTTGCCGCTTGATTTGTCTGCAGCTGAAACATAAATTCCTTTGACAAGTTCTCTTAACGAATAAGGCGTTAGCGGAACTCCGTCAGCATACTTTGATGCAAGCTGAATGAACTGTTCTAAATTTTCTGTCTGTTGTTCCTGTACTTCGATATTTTCCTGTAATGTTACCAACTCTGATTTAAGCTGCAATTGTTCTTCTTCGTATCGTTGGCTCATCATCTCAAACTTTTCATCTGAAAGTGCGCCTTTTGCGTTATCCTCATAAATCTTGATGAACAATCGGTCAAGCTCTGCGATTCGCTTTTCATTCTGTGACAACTGTTTCTTCCATACTCTAAGCTTTTCTTCGCTCTCAAGCTGAAGTTTTTCGGTCATAACTTCTCTGAAATGTTGTTCGTATCTTGCAACGTATGACACAACCGCATTCATATGCGTTTGCACCAAATCTTCAAGAACAACAGAACGAATAAAATGGATTTTACATTTATCACGGTGCTTATGGTGAACGGAGCACTCAAAGAAATCCTGACGTTTTTCAAAATACTTTGTTGTGCAATAATACATTTTTTCACCGCAATCACCACAATATAACATTCCCGAAAATATACTGCTTTTTCCGGTTTTGGTTCTTCGATGACGATTCTGACGGATTATCTGTACCTTTTCGAATAAGGACTCGTCAATTATCGCTTCGTGAACATTTTTGAAAATCGCTTGGTTTTCTTCTGAATTTACTCTTTGTTTTTTATCCCATATTGAGTTGGTGTAGGTTTTAAAATTTACAATACAGCCTGTGTATTCTCTGCGTTCGAGAATATGAACAACAGTGTTCACATTCCAATGATACGGATTTTCAGGTGTAGGATTTGGCGAATTGATTCCTTGCTTTCTTTTGTAAGCGGTAGGATTCAATATGTTGTCAGCTGTCAACTGATTTGCAATCTGACTCGGACCTCTGCCTTCCATACACATATCAAATATTCGTCTGACTACCATAGCAGCTTCTTCATCAACAATCCAGTGTTTCGGATTATCGGGGTCTTTCTTGTAGCCGTATGGAACATTTACTGTCAGCGGAACACCTTTTTCGCCTTTGGATTTTGTAACCGCACGAATTTTTCTGCTCGTATCTCTCGCATAGAATTCATTGAACCAATTCTTGATTCCAGCAAAATCGTTGTTTACACTATTGGGGTCGCTTGTGTCAAAATCATCATTGATTGCGATGTATCTGACACCGTGTTCGGGGAATGTGAAATTGGTGTAAAGTCCCGTGAGAGATGAGTTTCTGCCGAGTCGGCTCAAATCCTTTGTGATACAAACCGCAACATTTCCTGCTACAATTTCATCAAGCATTGCCTGAAATCCCGGTCTGTCAAAGTTTGTACCCGAATAACCGTCATCGACAAAGAATGTGGGATTCGGAAAACGGTGTTCTTTTGCGTATGTAAGCAACATACTTTTTTGAGATGTGATTTGTCAAGGGTGTTTTCTGCAAAAAACAATATTTAGTTTATTATGAACGGATATATCAAAATAATATAGCCCTCAACCCGTTATTAGGAGTTGAGGGCATCTTCTCTTTTTTACCCTATTGCAAGTAGTTGAATGATTAATTATGAAAGCCAAATGAAAACTTAACTATCTCAAAACACCAACAACTAAGAATTATTCTCTAATCATAACATTATCAATCTTCTAAGTGCAATGATTTGTACCTAAATCAAACTAATTTTTATAATTAAAACGTATATTGGGTAACAACAGGATAACAATGTTCTATTACATTTTCATCTGTAAAACTATGCGTTAACCAAAAATCAAAACTGCTATTTTGAGTAAATAGGAATTCAATAAAAGTAGCTATCATCAATTCGGATTTGTTGGTGTTTTCTTCAATGATAATCAAATAATCATCCATATAAAAAATGACTTTTGTTGAATAACATATGCAGTGAGGAAAAGGCGGGTAAATTAGAGGCTTTTGATTTTGGGGAAAAGATGCATAAGCTGATAAATTTTCGCTTATGAATTCTACGTGAGAACTATTTATGTGTCTTGAAACTGCTTTAGTAGCTTCTTTGGATGAATAGTATCGTTGAACTTCAATATTAATTCTTGAAAAATAATCAGTGCCGTTAATCACCTCAGAATATCCATATTGAAAGGAATTAACCAAAATCTCATTACTGTTTGCAGGTGAACAAGTTGAGTCCTTGTTGGTATGAGTTATTAACATTGATAACCTTTCAAGATTTTTTTGATTAACAATATTTCTACAAATTGGAATTCTCGGAACAATTAATAAAAATAAAAAGTAAAAGCAACCCAAAATAATTCCTGTTCTTTTTTTTGTTAATAATAGGATTAGAACAATAATTGGTATAATAAAAACCAACAAATAGAGAATCCATTGTATAATTAAAGTCCAATAATTCATATTTATTTATAAGTCCTCTTTCTTAATTATCACAAAACAAAAACGGTAAGCTATGTGCTTTTTTATTAATGAATTCTTAGTTAAACAAAAAATCTTTTTGGATTATGTGAAGCAATACTTTCTTCAAAAGCAACCAATAAAAAAGCTGTATAAATAACAGTATCCCTATACCTCGTTCCGGTTGATGTGTAATTTGCCGTTGTTACACCTGGATCAATCTCCAATTCGTACATATTGCTTCCACTTACCCAACGATATAATGGGTCATCTGCATGAAGCCATGAATTTTTGACAGGATCTGTTGATGGAACAATATGTTGTGCAATTGAATCATTTATCCCAATATTACCGTGAGCGGATATATCTTGCAAAGCATGCATGGCATATCCAATATTATGTGGAACTTCTGCTTCATAGTGATTCTGAAGATAACTATCATATGAATAAGATTGTGCGGTTATCCAATCAGAAGCGGCAAGGTCTAGTTTGCTTAACGCATATGTTTCTCTACTGTCTTCTTCAACATAAGCACCACTTCTATCAAAGTGGATATGTTGATAAGACAATATATAAGCAGGATATTGTTCGTCGGTTTTTTCATTATATTCTCCGATAATAGTCCTGTAATTATTACTTACAACACCTTGCATGATATTATTTGACCAGTTTTTGTGGTCAGCTTTAGCCCAATATCCATCATAATCGGTGTACATTATCGGGTTATTATTGCAATAAGCAAACATATTTGTTCCCATTACACCTATCCCTGTATCGACAAAGATATCTGCATTAATAAATCTACCCCAATTGGGATTATAATATCTCGAGCGAAGATAGTACAGTTCTGTTTCTAAATCATAATTATATCCTCTATAATAGAACGGATTCCAAGACAAATCAAAATTATTCTTCAACATATCAACAGATATTTTTCCCGTTGCGTCATAAGAAAATTCTGCGACAATTGATCCGTCGTTTACCAACCCGATAATATCTCCAAAAAGATTTTTTATATAGCAATATTTCTCGGAGTTATTAACAACAAATCCAATAGATTCTCTAAATATCTTATCATCGTTACTTTCAGTAGAGTATAAAATTACAATATTTTTAGTATCATGTAATTTGCCGTTCTTATATGATTTTATTGTTTGTGATACAAGTTCTCCATTAATCCAATAATAATTAAAACTTGAAAGTAAATCTCCATTATTATTGAATACTAACTTTTGTGTTCTTATTCCATCATTATTGTACCTATACTCAACAGTTAAAATATCGTTAGAATAAGTTTTTAATTGTCTTCCGTTTTGCCATTCCATTTTGATATCACCGTATAAAACAGGATTTCCAACACTATCATAACGGATAGTATCTCCATTTACAGTTGTTAAAACATCAAACCAACTGTCATGTTCATACGAAAAAACATCATTTGTAGATACTGATATTTTCCCGTTATTATCATAAGAATTAACGGTTTTGGATAGGATGTTTCCACCTTTATCATATTGATAATTCGTTATATTGTTTTTTGATGAATCAATGACTTTCGTAAGTTGATTTGCATTATCATAATAATAGTATATACTTTGGTTATTTAAATCAGTTATTGATTTAATAGCACCATTGTTATAATATTCATAATTCCATTTATAAGTTTTCCGGGTAGATTTTGTGCTAACATTAACAAAATAATTATCAATTAAATCTGTTGAATAATTATCGTTTGTCTTATATTCATAATGAGAGGTTATTGTGGTGTCTGATTTAGGATCATCTGTTAACTGTTGAAAATTTCTTCCAAAACAATCTTTAATGTGTTGTGTTGCAATTTTTTCATCTGAAAATGAAATTTGTGTGTCGTATGACGAACACCCATCAGATTGCATGCTTTCATTAAAATGATACTGATATGTTTCACCATTTATTATAACATCAAATCTATTAGTGTCAATGTATCGAACTTCATATAGTAAAGTGTTGTTATACGTATTAACTGCACGAATACCTTCTGAACTGTAACTTAAATGAACATTATTGATGTTATCAATAATTTCTTTGATATTTCCATTGGGGTCATATTCAATTTGATAAGATAATGTTTTTCCGTTATCAAAACTTATTCCGATTAAACGCATCTCCTCATTATAAATATTGTCTATAGTTTGACCGTTGGCATATGTTTGCTTAGTCCAGGGCAAACCATAACCATTATCATAATTATAAAAAACATATGGAGAGTCTCCTATTTTAAGTTCTATTAGATCTCCAAAATCGGAATAGTAAAAGTCATAAGAAAAATCATTTCGGTTTATAGTTCGAAGTAAGTCTTTATCATACATATAATAATTAGCTAAAATATCATTACTATAATCTGACATGGAAACGATTTCGGATATCAATTTACCCATTTCATCATACGAGTAATTAATGGTTGAATTTCCTGATACCGTTTCTTTCAAAACATTTCCGACATCATCGTATTCTTTCTTATACTCACATGAACCATTTGTTGTTTCCGTTATAAAACCAGAATTGACAGTGTAATCAACTTTCATTTGTTCCTCTGTTGTTGCGCTGATTATTGAATATTCATTAGGTTCCGTTAATTCAAAACTATATGTTAAAGGATCGTGATAATGATTTTCTTTGCAATCTATGCATTCATGCTCATCTAAAGGTTCTGGACAATAGTATTCATCTCCAATTATTGGATAACCCATTGATGAAAAAGAAATATCATAATTATATTTGCCATCTATCACTGTTTTTTGTTTTTGAGATTTCTTGTTAATGCTGAATGTGTTTTTTAATGTTTTTTCTTCTTTATTTTTTTCTTCTACTTTTACTATACCCCTTTTTTGATATTTGAAACTTGTTTTATTTCCATTGATATTTGTGATTTTTTTCAACAAACCATCGTTAGAATATGAATAGTTTACAGATTCTCCATCTGGATATGTGACTTTTATAAGATTCCCTTTTTTGTCGTATTCGTATTCTATTGACAGCTCTTTTTTGTTGTTTTTGGCATCAGTAACCAAAATGGTTTGACCGTGTTCATTCAAACAATTTATTGACGACAAAAAACCATTTTTGTATAAAAAAACATATTGCTTACCAGAACCGTCAATTATTTTGCTGATCCTTTCGGAATTTTGCAAGTAATTAACTGTTATTTTGTGAGAAGCATTGTCAATTAACTCAATAGTATCAACTCTGCCTTGTTCATCAAAGTAATATCTTTTTTGTTGTGATTCTATGTATATTTGATTTTCTCCATTGTTAGAAACGACAAAAAGTTTATCTCCTATAGCACCTTGTTTATCGTGCCTTTCAGTCCAAAGAGCAGTATCATTATCTAAAAAGCATTCAAGTTCAAAATCGATGCTGCTTCCATCATCTCTATAATACTTGTAATAATTATCACATTTTTCAAGTTTTATGTTATAATTTGTTTTCCATCCATTTCCATATATGCTGTCTGTTGATTTGCTGTTGTAAAAGGAACTGTAATAACGAACTATTTCCACAGGAAAATTTATTGTTTTTATTGACAGTTCGTTCCTTTTTACAATCAGCTCTTCGTTAAACAGATTAACTTTTGCTATTCCACCTCTTCCAACATCAAATGTTTTAAAGCGTGTAAGTATATATGCCCAACCCATACTTTCGGTTTGATTTGTTGGTGTTTCAGCACTTACATTCAGTAATAAGCATTGAGAAACCATTAAAAAAGCCATAACAATTGAAAAAAGCTTCTTGAATTTAACTAACATAATTATCCTCCTTATTAATTGTTGAAACATATTTATCGACTCGGTGCTGTTATACAACAAATATTTTTGTTGTATAAGATGTCTTAAATTATTTCTGTCAAAACTCCTTTTTCAGAAGCAAAAAAATTAGCAAAAGGGAAACGTATAATAGGACTAAGATATTAGATCATTAGGGGGATACTTTTTTATTTTACCTTTTTAATTTATACAAATTATATAAGATACAATACCATTGGACTCACCGCTTTCACCTTGTTTTGACAACAGATAATCAATAATTCTTTTCAATTTCCTTGGTTATTGTATCTGCCGAACCGCCTGAACCGTAAATAACATATTCAACGGTCACACGGTATGTGCCTGTTGAAGGCAACTGAACGGAATGAGATCCTGAATATTTGTAGTTATAAATGGTATCAACCCATTCATCATTTGTTTGACCAATATCAACACGGCTCCAAAATATACCCAGCGTTCTTTTCTCAATATAGGTTGTAATAACTGCTTTAGTTGTTACATTTTGAAAACCGTTATACATATTGTTGATTGTTGCAACACCACTTGAAGAAACAGATACCGTACTGTTTGTTGTCACAACATTGTTATAACAAGGAGCAATTTCGTCTTGCATAGCAGCTTTTGCAGGAACGAAAACAATCAGCAGGAGAAAAACATTTGCTAACACTAAGGAAATCATTTTTTTGAGGGTATATTTTTTCATAGTAATCAACCTTTCTTTATTGATATTTTTTACCCCTTTGATAAATACAACACATTAAATCACCAAATAGGGGACAAATTTCTCGAAAAAAGTTAAATTTTTTTCAAAAATAAAAAGCAGCCGATATCGACTGCTTTGAAATCTTATTTTATTGATTCAACCAACTCTAAAAAGGCATTTTTTTCAATGTCGCCATAATATATCAAAATCAATGAATATGTTTCAGAAACCCAATTTGCCTGAACATAATCTTGCTCGATTCCCTCATAAAGAAAAAATTGTGTTTTGCCAATTTGTTCAACCGTTGTCTTTCCGTGTTCGTTATCTACACTGAGTGAATTTCCATCGGTAATTGATTGGGTTAAAATAATAATATCTCCGGTATTTATATTCGTATACTCGGTATATACTGTGCCACCTTCATTGTTTTTTACTGTTAATTCAAATCCCTCCGGAATTTCAGAAAAAGAATACTCATATTCAATTTCTTGTGAAATATCTCCCGAAAAGCCAAAATCAATATGCTCTTCAAAAAATTCAAGAACAAAATTCACAATAGGTTCTCTTATAGCACTCACACTCATCAAACCTGCAAATATTATTAAAACTGCTGCTATAACCGTTATAATTCTTTTTGAAATTCTGACTGTCGGATAGGTACAATTTCGTTCAATCTTTTTGAAGAGTTTATCCATTTTCTTATTAAATCGCTCGGAAAACTCATACTCTATATCTTCCTCGTTAGGAATATGAGCGAATTCTTCCGATGCAACCTGTCGAAATGCATTAAACAATTCTTCTCTTGTCATATAGTGACTCCTCCGTTAAGTGAAAGCTTTTCTAACAAAAGTATTTTCCCTCTTAATAATTGTTTTTTTACGGTCTGTTTATTTCTATTTAAATGTTCGGCAACTTCCGGGACGGTCATACCGATAACAAAATGAAGATAAAGAACATCTTCATATTTTTTATCAAGACTTCTTATTGCGGATAAAACCTCTTGATACGATATGTTATTGCAAATCATATCAAGAAACTCGTTATCATTTATGTCATCTTTATTAAGCATATATTCGCTTTCGTGAAGCGATATATGCGGTTTAGTATCTCTCTTTTTGTTTAACGCAGAGTTTTTGATTGCTTTGAGCAGGTAGTTTTTCATATCCTGTTCGTTCTTGATGTTCTGAAGTGACTGCATATATTTTTCGGCAATGTTGCAAAACACATCGTGTACCAAATCTTCTGCATCATCTTCGTTTTCAAGAATAGCAAAAGCAAGAGTAAGCATCTGCTTCCTGTGAGCATAATATATTCTTTCAAACAGCTTGCGGTCATTATCATTGTCAATAAGACTTAAATAAAAAGCTAACATTGTTACTCCTTTTTTACCCCGCTATATATTACAACACATAAAATCGGCAAACAGGGTACATTTTTTAAAAATTTTATGTAATTTAAAAAAACAAAAATCCACCTATTTATATATGACGAAAATCGGCAAATGTTACGCTGGATTTTCAAAAGTTTACAAAAAATTCATATTTAAAACGGATATTATCAAATTAGATAATTATACCACAACATTGTTTGTTTTTCTACTCATTACGCAATATTGCGGAATCAGAATGCAAAACTGCCGATTTTGTCAATTAAAATGTAATCTAATCAACCAAGGATTGCAATAGATTTCGCTACTTCGTAGATTTATTTTGCAACTTCGTTGTTAGGCAGGATAACCCCACAACAGATTTTAGTCTGTTGCAGGGATTATCTTTCTTCTCTGCCGTGTTTGACGTTTTTCTTTCGGCTCGGAGTTTGTTTGTGCTGTGAAAGTTTTTGTGATACCGAACGGGAATTATCCTGCTCTCCGAGGAAGTAATTGACATCACGAATGCTGTAGTTAAATCTTGAAGTGATAAGTTCTTTTCCGTTACTGCGAATTATCTGACTGCTCTGTACTTCTTTATCGTAGCGAAGTTTAAGCTGTTCCTCACGAAACTCGGCAGGGTCAAGGTCGGTTGCACTTTCTTTCATTTCTTTGTACTCTGCAACGGCTTTTTCAATTTCTTCCGAATATTTTTGTTCCTGCTTTGAAATAACATCCAGTTTCTTTTCCAAAGCAGCAACATAAGACTTTACATTATCAATGGTATATGTTTCGGTGCAATAAAGGTTATTTAATATAATTTTCTTTTCGTTTTGCAGTTCTTCAAGCTCTTCGGTAAGTTCGGATATCCTCTTTGCAAATTCTCGGTGCTTTAAAATCATAATCACGGAAATTGATTGCTTTTCTTTAATCAAGGCTTTTCGCTCGGTTGACTTTTTCTTGATTTCGTCAACAATATCTTTGTATCTTTCAAGTTCGGGAGTTATGCTTCTTAATGTTCGTATTATCTCGTTATGCTCAACAAATCCCGAAAGAACCTTGTACCGTAAAACAATGAGATTCATTCGTATGTTTTCCAATGCTTCTGCAATGGCGGGAAGTGTGTTTGCAACAGCTTTCTTTAATTTTGCAAACTCGGATTTGAGATTTCTCAATAATCGGTTGTCAGCCTTTATCTGTCTGTTAAGTTCGCACCTTTCGGAAATTATGCCCTTTTCCTCAAGCCTTCTCGCAATTACTCCTTCGTGAACGGTAGGCTGTTCATCAAGACCTCTTTCAGAATGACTGCGGGAATCAATATGGTTTTCGGGTTCAAGATATTTGTTTACTTCATCTGCCCACGCTTTACGCCATAATACAAGCTGCTCATCGCTGTTCCATCGCTCGGAGATAGGATTCTGTCTGCCGTACTTTGTGCTTTTGGGATATTTGGATACTCTTTCGTAACCTTCCGCTTGTGACGGCGGAAGGTATTTCTTTTTGCCGTTTACCATATACGGATACTGTTTCTCCCAGCCGTCCGTAACAGCTTTTGCATATTCGGATGAAGTAAAGCCTTTTTCTTCTCCGTTTCGTATGCAGAGATATTCTTTCTCGGTTTTGTGTTGCCACGTTCCGTTTTCGTTAAGTGGTCTGACTGTCAGCATAATATGTGCGTGAGGATTGTGTCCGTCTGTGTTGTGGATTGCCACATCGGCACACATTCCGTCTGCAATAAAATTCTGCTGTATAAATTCAGTAAGTATCTTTTGCCAACCGTTTTTGTCAAGCTCAACGGGAAGTGCAACTACAAATTCACGGGCAAGTCGGCTGTCTTTTGTCTTTTCGGTTTCTTCTACTGCGTTCCAAAGAACAGCTCTGTCAAGCCATTCTCTCGGTGCATAGTCGGGAAGAAACACCTGCTGCCACACTAAGCCCTGTTTTCGTGTGTAATCGTGATATATGCCGTCATAATCGTTGAGTATCTGAGAACAACTCATATATGCCGAAGCAGCAACCGCACTTCGTCCCGTACCTCTGCTGATTACCTTTGCTTCAAGGTGGTATATTGCCAATAAATATCATCATCCTCTCTGTTTTTGTTTCTTTTCGCAAAAAGAAAACGGACAGAATAACTGTCCGCAAAATGCAAAAAGTTGTCTGTGACAAGTTTTTGCTTACAGTCGGCAGGCAGATTAAATATGCCTGATTGCGTAAGCGACAAAACACAAAAAGTGTTTATGCCGACTGTACGGATAATGTCTGTTAAAGATATTCTCCGAGCCCTCTGCAAGAGCGCACGACCACCGCTTGCCATTCGGCAAGTGGTGAGTAAGTGCGCCCTTCGGGATAAAAAAGAATGAGCGTCCCGGTTTCCCGAAACGCTCTGATTGTTATGTTTGTTTTGAAAGATTGAAAAGATAGCTCTCCAACTCATCAAGGCTCATTGAAGCAGACTGAGGAAAAGCCTTTTCAAGAATCGCACCTTCCTGAATAAGCCTTCGTGTTCGTGCTTTGCGTTCCTTTACTCTGTTTCTTGCTTGCGCTTCTTCAAGTCTGTGCTTTGCCTGCAACAGTTTTTTCTCGTTTTCGTCCATTTTGTACTCCTTTATACTGAAAATTTGATTGTTTGGTATCAACTGCGATGGTTTTGATATCGGAAAAGTGTAAAAGCAGTACCGCTTTGTGTTTTTCTCCTTAATGACGGAGAAAACAGCAGCGGATACTGCTTGTTTTGGTATCATAATAAATTTTTCGGTATCATTTCAGGTTGTATCGGTATCAAAAGCTGTCGGCAAAATCCAATGCCGCATCGCTTACTGAGGATTCGGATTTTTCTTCGTGTTCAGTTTTTGCTTGGGGTTGCTGAAGCAACTGAATAAGACTGCCGAGTGTAGCAGAAGAAGAATTTTTACATAATCCCGTTTCTATCGTTTGCAGTATCCTGTTCAAAAAAGCATCTTCTTTTTCACGGGTTTCAAGATAGGGGTCGTTAGATAATTTCTGTTCTCTCTCGAAATATTCGCATAAGGCACAGATAACGGCTTTGCTGTATGATTTGTATTTCTTTCTGTCCATACTTTGCAAATACTCCCAAGCCTTTCTGTCTGCCTCGTTTTTGAGGTTAAATCGTATATTGGTGCTTACTGTTTTCTTCATAAAGTATCACCGCTTCTTTGAAGTTTTTTCAAAGATAACTGCTCATACCCCTTTGCGGTTGCACAGATGTCATCATTGATTATCACTCGGTTTTTATCATAATCGGTAAAGTTCTTGATGATACACCCGCCGCCACCGACAACAAAAAGCCTCATAAGTTCGGGATCATATTCGTGTTCACGGAGTATTCTGAAAATACCCTGTGCATATTCTTCTGCCATGCTTCGGATTGCGGATAAATATTTTTCGGCAATGTCTGCCGTTCCTGTTCTCAACACTCTTTCAATAACGGCATCATCTAATCTGACACCGAATTGTCTCATAATGTTTTCTCTGATTGCAAGAAAGCATTGATTTGTTCCGTATTTCTCGGTGAAACATTTTTTCTCTGTCGGCTGACACTCATTGATATACATAACATTCATTGTGCCGTTGCCTATATCCGCAAGCATATTCGTTCCTTTGAAGCAATGGAGCTTGTCGGAAACAGCGGCAAAGCCTTGAGGGAATATGTCTGCACCTGCAAAATCAATGTGATAGTCAACATTGCGAAAACTGAAATCAACAAATTTGTTTTGAAGCAGATATTTTTTGAATTCTTCCTTCTGCTCTCCAACCCAAGTCAGAGGCAAACCTGCTGCAATATGAACTGTTGCAAAGGTTTTGTTTCGTACTTTCAGCTCTCTTGCAATAGCGGCAAGTGTCAGAACATAATAGTCTCCATCTGCCATTTTGTCGGACTTGAACTCCTTGTGTTCTTCACCGATGATATAGTATTTGCCGTCATAGATTAACAGATTGTTTTTGAAGGTCGGCTCTTTGTCATAAACCGCAACTCCTGTTTTAAAACAACTGTGTGCCGTTTTGATGTTTCCATATCCGTGGTCGATTCCTATTACTGTAATTTCATTTCCTGATAAATTCATAAATTCATTTTCCTTCCTTGATTAAAATTTGACATAAAAAGCGAGCCGATATGATTTCGGCTCGCTGTGATAATTATTATTCGTTATTCAATTTTTTCTTGGCTTCGTACCGTTCTTTTCTGCCTCTGCGATTTGCTTCTTCTCTGCAAGGCAAGCTGCAATATTTCACATCAGCTCTTGTTGTACTGAAAGCAGTTCCGCAGATTTCGCAAACACAGTCACGCCGTCTTTCCTCTGCCGCTTGACGGAGATAGAACTTTGCTCTGCAATTCGGATTACAAAACAACGCATATGAGCGTGTGGTTTCAAAGGTTTCTCCGCAGCATTTACATGTTATTTCAAAAAGCTGTCCCTTAACACGGGTTCCTTCTTTGAGTTGCTTGTATCTTTCACGGTTTTTAATACGGTGTCTGCGTAGTGTTTCCTGCCGTTTTAATTCTTCGGGTGTAAGTTCAGGTTCGGGCAAATCAAAATGTCCGATGAAATTCAGATAAATCTCAACTTCCTGAATTCGTTCTCCGTCAACTCTTTCGGGTGCGTGAACAATGATTTTATCAATAAACTCGTTTATCATCATTGTTGTAAGTTCGGAAAAATCTGTATATTTCTTTGCCAACGCAATAAATTTCTCGGCTCTGTCGGTATCTTCATTGAAAGAAGAAAGCAGCTTATCCGCTTCATCAACGGAGACTTGGCGTGATTTCTGCTCGGCTTCATATTCTGACATCAGACTGTCAAAGCGTTCTTCAGATATTTTGTCCGTTGCAAAGGATTCATAAAGTTTTTTGATGATATTATCAAGCTCTGTAATCCGCTTGCGTTCCTTGTTAAGTTTTCTTTTGATTTCCTTTGCCGCTTCTGCCTGACGAATCTGAGAAGCATTTCGTACCTTTTCAATAAATTCATCCTGATTACTGATTGCAAGCGTGCTTATGGTTCGTATGGTGTCGAGAATAAGGGTGCGTAAGTTTTTGGTAGTTATATAGTGTCCCGTACAGGCTTTGTATCTCTTTTGTCGGGAAAGTGTATATGTTGAGCAGTCAAAGAAATCTGAAGGGTAGAAGTTGTTTTCTTTACCGCCTCGGGAACGGTGGTTATACATTTTTTCGCCGCAATCGGCACAGAACACAAGTCCCGTAAGAGGATTTGCTTCTCCGAAGGTATCAATACGCCTCGGCGTTTTCCTCAACTTCTGTGCAAGCTCCCAAGTTTCTTTATCAACAATAGCCTCGTGTGTGTTTTCAAATATCAGCCAGTTTTCTTCCGGATTTTTAACAGTGTGTTTATCCTTGTACGAAAGCTTATGATAACGGAAATTTACCGTATGTCCCATATATTCGGGCTTTGAAATTATTTGACCTACAATAAAGCCACTCCAGTTATACGGGTTCGGAAATTCTTCTTTGCTTTTCCATACACCTGTTTTTCTTTTGGCAAAATACACGGCAGGAGTTTCAACCTTATCTTCAAACAGAATACGGGCAATTTCATAAGGTCCGAACCCGTCAATGGTTAATCTGAAAATTCTGCGTACAACTTCCGCTGCTTCTTCATCAATCAGCCAATGATATTTATCGTTAGGGTCTTTCTTGTATCCGTATATCGCACTGTTTGATGTCGGTTTACCCGATTCACCCTTGACCTTTATAGCTGCACGTTGTTTTTTACTCAAATCCCTCAGATACCATTCATTCATAATATTGAGGAACGGGGCAAATTCATTGCTGTTAAGGTCATCGCTGTCAACATTGTTTGCAACTGCAACAAAGTGAACTCCGTATTGTCTGAACATAACTTCGGTATAAAAACCCGTTTGCAGATAATCTCTACCTATTCGTGACATATCCTTAACGATAATATGAGCTATTTTTCCTGCTTCAACATCGGCAATCAGCCTTTTCCAAGCAGGTCGCTCAAAATTACCGCCCGAATATCCGTCATCCGTATAGTGGATGCAATTATCGTACCCTTGCTGCTGTGCATAGCCTTCGAGGTACTTTTTTTGATTCACAATCGAGTTGCTGTCACCGGTCAACTCGTCATCACGGGAAAGTCTTTCGTATAACGCCGTGATTTTTCCTTCAGTCTGTTTCAATGCCATCATCAGGCACTCCTTTCAGACTGTCGGCTCATTTGCGGTAATTCTATTATACCACACTTTTCGCCGTTTTCCAGTACTTCATTGCGAACAATTCGTAAAATTTTATCTTCCATAGTTTCGTTACCCGTATCGTTATACACAACTTTCACTTTAAATGTTGTTGCACCGATACGGCGGGTTATATATGAATAATTATTGTCTGCTTTGGTTTTATCCAAATTAAATTTACCTCCTTGCGATTTTTATTGATATAGAGTATAATGCGGTTAGTTCCGTTTGCTGTAATCTGCTGTCAGATATATCAGCGGTTATTATTCAGATGTCTTATTTAAAAGAATTCAGCCTCCGAAAAGCAAGGCTAATCAAAGGCTGATTCATTGTAGTGTCTTAATTTATTGTGTCTTACGATTGATTGATACAATGGCATCACTTCTCCTTTCTTCAGTATTGAAAGTAATATATAAAACGGCAAAATATATTACCCACTCACTTATAGGAGAAAATCGGTATACTTTACGGAACTGTTTTCGTGAATTTACTTTGAATTTTATTTTAACTTTCTGTTAAGGAGGCGACAAGCGATGATTTCGGAAGATTACGAATATGACGAAAGCCGTATAACCGAAGATGAATCCGGTGATTCAGACGAACAGATACGCCGAAGGCTTGTCGAAGAACAGACCTTGGTGGAAGAGCTTGAAGCGGATGCGGAAGAAAACCCGTTTGAGGAAGATGAAGAAGAAAGCGAAGAACCCGAACGGAATAAGCTGAAACGGGAAATACAGGCAGAAGCACTTGCCCGACTTGAATCGGCAGCAAGAACGGTCAGCGATTTTGAAAATGTTATCGCTTGGTGGGACAGACTTGATGCTAACCGTGAACGCAGAGAACGGTATCATGAATTAAGCAGAAGCGGTGATGACATACCTTTTGATTACGGTGCTTCGATAAACGAACTCTTCTTTCCCGATACATTGAACAATGTTTTGGAAAAGCAGCTTCGCAAGGGTGATTTTATTGACGATATATTTTACTGCCCGTATGACATACATGAACTTGCAACGGAAGAATACTTATCTAAAATATTTTACGGTTTGAAAGAAGAACAGAAAGAATTGCTGTTCCTTTGTGCGGTAAGGTTATTCAGTTTGGTAAGAATTGCCGCAATAAGAGGACAAACAGACAGAAACATACGCAAAGTCCGTGCGACAATGCTCCGAAAGATAAGGAAAGAAATGTATGCGGCGCTTCTGAAAAAAGAGGATAAAAAGAAAGACAGTCTGACATTGCTTGAAAAACAGTTTATGAAAGACTATGCGAAAGAATTGGAGAAATGATTATGAAGAAGCTGATAGAAAACGCAAGTTCCGTTTGGGTAAAATACAGCGAATATGAATGGAAGAAAGCCGAAAACGGAAAACTGTATCTGACACCGACAAAAACGGCAAAGCCTTCAATTTACGACCCGCTAAAGGAATACCGTCAGTTTGTTCTTGAAGCGATAAACATAGGTCGGATGGGTATGAGTAAGAAACCCGATGAAGAATTACAGAATGCGATTAAAGAGTTTGTAACAAAATACGGTTTATTCGGACTTATGACTGCATTGCCCACAACACCTGATTTTATGGAATACAATGCAGTATATTTACCGAAAAATCAATTCATAAAAGAAGAAACAATGTCAACCGAGGATTATCTTGCGATATTCTTTCCGTTTGATGAATTGGATATTATCAAGCGTGGAGTAGAATCAATATGGAATATTGCGAATGACCGTGAAATGATGGCATTGGCTATGACTATGACTGACAAGCCTATGGCGGTCAGTATGAGTTTTCAGAGGGAATATGCTGAGCCTTACGAATGGATGAAACAGCAATTTACAAGCTGGGCATTTACCTATGTCACAAGTATGCTTTACTACGAGGATTATGACAGATTAAATCAAGAAACCCGTATGATAATGCAGCAGAGCATTTCGGCATTCGGCGGTAATCCTCCGACATACCGCATTGCTTTACTTGACAAGCCTACTGTTATATGGGATTTTCATTCACTTCTGCTTGTAACACAGCTGATGTTCAGTTTTATGCTGACAGATACGGAAAAACCGATACGCTTATGCAAGCATTGCACGAAAGCTTTTGTTGCCAACAGAGCAGATGCTGTGTTCTGTTCACCGCAATGCAAAAACAAATTCAATGTTTACAAAAGCAGGGCAAAGAACGGCGAGAATGAATAACAACTGATTTAGGCATAAGAAAACACCGTGCTTTTCAGCTAGGTATTCATAAAACAGTAAATTCAAAAAATTGGTTTATGCATCTTTCTCAAGTATTGCTGAAAACAGCACGAGAAACCGTGATACTTTGGTTTCTCGTGCTGTTTCTTTGCAGCGATTATTAATGTTACAAAAATTATGATTTCTATCATTTAACATATCTGCATTAAATTTAGAATATCGATAAAACATTTTAATACACAAGGTTAAGACTAATTATAAAAATTACAGTTTTCCTTTACTTTTTAGTTTTATTCTTCTCTAAACACAATTGATTCTTTAATTAACGAATCTGTTTTAGATAAATTCTTCAATGTTTTTACGAAGTTGTTTACTTCTTTTTGTTTTGCCTTTAAGAGTGTTGTTGTAGTTCCAATAAAATCAACACCCATTACAAGATCAACAGATTTTAATGCCGCTTTCATAGTTAGTGGAACATCATATATCAAAATCTTATTTTCTTTTTCTAATGCATCACAATCAATTAAAACACCTATATTTCTAATTGTTCCTTCAAGTCCAACCTTTTTCACTTTTTGGCTTTTAAAAAATTCTTTTGCCCAGGTTTGCCAATCTGTTTCAATATTTTTAGGGATAATTATTTCTATAGATATATCGCAACGTGAAATATTGTATATTTTTTGTTCAAATTCAATTTTTTCAAGATTACGAAGGGCCTCTCCTACTGGCTTTAAAAAATTTTCAAAATATCCTATAGCTAAACTAGTAGAAGGAAGCAATTGAATGCGATTAATTCTATTTTCAGATTCTATTTTGTTTTTTAAATTAGCACAACAATTATCTATATCGTTTAACGTAGAATAATATAACAATGTTATACCGTCAAAGTCACTTGCAACTTTGCATTTATTATCAATAAGAAAAAAACTTCTAGCTGGAGAGAGAATTCCTGCATAAAGCCCTAGCTCCAAATACACATTATCACGTGGTGCAATTTTTTTTGTACCTTTTTTCAAACGAGTAACCTTATCGTCTTTTCCACCTATGAAAATTGCATAATCAAAAGCTATTGAATTTTTAACAAGATTATCGTATGTGTTTTTATTTATCTCGAAGAAATTGTTGTTCCAAATTTCACATATGTATTCTTTTTGAAAGTTTTGTTGCACTCGCTCTGCGATATACAAACTCTCTTTTGATGAACCAATAAATATACGAGGTTTATATTTCATTTTTTATTCCTTTCTTTTTTGAGCTTTGGTTATAGGTAGTTCAATTGATACACCACACCTAAATCATTCGATTCGTTGATTATTATCCATCATTAATAACAGAATTCGACTTAAAAGCACAATTTGAATTTGCAAAACCACTTTGCACTTTAAAAGATTGAACAACACCCATTTTTCTTATGTTATCAAGATACTCATATACCTGTGATATAGAGTATTTCAATTTGCCGTTTTCATCCTTAACTTTTATCAATGCCGCTGCCATTAAGGCGAATTCGTACTCCAATGAAGTATCAAATACACCTTTATCATCAGTATTTATTGAAACAGATAATTGAGGACATTCAGAAATCAGAGAATGATCACTTTCTAAATGAAGATTATTAAAGGAGATTATCGGATGATTTTCGTAATTCTTGAAAGTGCTAATTAAGCAGTTAGAAGATGGGTTGCACTCAATCATTATCCCGTGTGCCGCAACTTCAAATTGCATCTTTTTTTGTATTTGTTCTACAAGTGAAATGTATTCAGGCGTGGGGAAAAACTCATAAGGAATTTCACCTTCCTTTTTTGCATCATAATCATAATGATAAGCATAATATATAGCTGTTATATCTTTTCTTTTTCGCAACTCTCTTAATTCGATTGTTTCTTTATACATAGCTCTGTCATACTGAAAATGAATAGTGGGTAAAGGTGTAAAATGCCCGTTTTGATATAACTTTGGATTGTCTCCTCTCAATTTCCAAGAACAATATAAACTAAAAGCATCTAAATTAAACTTTAATTCAGGAAATAATTGATTTAGATTGCCATAAATTTTGTTGGCCAGGGTATGTATTTCAAATTCAATTTTTTGTTTTAATATCGGTTCAATATCAATATTCATCTCATTTGATTTATTATACACCCAAACCAAATTATCTAATGCGTCTTGTTGAGATAATACAATGCGATTATTTTTGAACTTATAATAGTCTGAAGGAGATATGCCTAATGCTAAAGCATGTCCTAGTCTATCGCCATGAGAAAAATCAAGAAATTGGATAACTTCATCTATCGCTCTAAGTCCATCTACAATATCAAGAAAATCTTCTCCAACATGATATGTTCTTCCCAAAAAAGCTGTATAAAAATCACCCTTTGCTACAAGTTCAGACGGAACTGAAAATTTATAGTTTTGAATAAACCTATATTCTGTCGCAAAAACTTCAGGTCTACATCCGATTTCATTTGAACATGCATCAATTCCCACAATCCTTTTTTTTAAATAATTGCTTTGATTTAATGCATGTACTGTTACAAGCGAAAAAATCTTGTATTTTTTTCTTTGCTCGCTATTGCGAACAATTGGTAACATCTTTTTTGAGTATTTAACCTCATATTTATCCTTGGAAAAACAAAAATCAGTTATACCTTTTGGATAATGCAGTATAAACGAATATGGATATTTCTTCGATTGATATTGTTTATGATTATTTGCAAAACTTTCACAATAAGAAACATCATAGGTTTCAACTATAGAGTTTAAATCTTTTATATTATCACATGGCATAATTCTTGCTTCTAAAGAAACTATAGGTTGAGTGGAAATCGGTTCAACTAAAGCCGTTCGAATAGCTTCTGTTTCATATTTTTTTATACCTGAAATAAATAACGCCTTTCTATTTTGATAGTTGGAAAAGTTTTTAAAACCAGTTGTATGATTGTTTTGAATCATTTCAGATCTAAAAGCACTTTTAATGAGCAAATATTTATAAAAATCATTATTATCATTCTGCGAAAAATGATTGCTGAATGAAGCTTTGAAACAATCATACAAAAATTTTCGTTCACCAACTAAGATGCGATTGTTTTTATAATTTCTAGAATGGAGATTTTTTAAGAGTGCATAATCCAAAAAACAGTTTGTTTCCTGAGCTTTATATGCATTAAAAAATGTTAATGATGAAACCGATTTTTGGATTTTATTTGCGGATATAATTTTATCGTCAACTTTCAAATCCCCAAACTCATGATGAATCTTACAAAACAAATTAACTCTTATCCTTGCCGCTTCCTTTAAGAGAGTATGCCATTCATCACGATTATCTTTCGTTCCAAAGTACAAACTAGGTGAAAGGTTGGTTTTGATTTTGTTTACTCTCCATGTGATTTCGGAGGGCCTATTCATTAAACTCACCCATGAAATAGGAAATATTTGTGTTGAGCCGTTTAAATGATAATGATTTTCAGATATACCATTATTAAGAATATTTTGCAATTGACGATTATTGCTTTTTAGGTTGGTCGACCAATCAAAAAAAGGTTGTTCAAAATTTTCTTCTAATGATTTTTGCGCAAGAAAAGAAGTAACAAGAATATCTTCACCGATTTGATGACTTACATTTCTCCATTCCAAAATAGAATCAAATTTTATCGTTGGAATAAAATCAAAAACAATTATTTTATCAGATGCGAATTTTGCCATTAATTTAAAAAAAGAATTTGTATCTTTAGAAACAAGTAGATTTTCTAACTGAAAAAAATACTGAAGCATCTCATTTTCAGAATTATTGGGATAGCATTCTTTAGCATATTTTAAATACAAAGATTCACTTATTTCATTAAATGTTAAAAACTCTTTTGGCTGAAGTGATTTGTCAACAATATGTTCTGGTTTTGCATTTTTAAACAATATTATTATATCATTTTTTTGTATAATCATTTAAGTCACTCACTTTTAAACATATTAAGTTTTTGATTTGCAGCTTTTATTATTCTATTTAACCTGGGTTGATATGAATTTAAACAAGAGTTCTCTGAAAGCCTTTCCCTTTTAATTAGTGATGCATACATTTCTTCAAGCTCGCCAAGTTCAAATTTAAGATCAATTATTGGAAAACTTTTTTCAATACCACGAAGCAATCTAGTTGTTTTAATTATTCTTTCCTTTAATAAATCAAGAGTTTTTGTTTTGGTATAAGGAGTGAGTGATGACAAATAGAAATTGAAGCCTTCTGTGTTATTTATTGCTTCAAGTTCTGCATGTTTAAAAACATCAGATACAAGTGAACGACTTTTTTCAATCATATCTACAAAAGAATTTAACTCGATATTATTTAAACACAGATAATCCAAATCATGCAAACTCGTCTCAATTCTTGTGTAAAAGTTTTTAAGGTTATCACAATAATTAGAAGATGTTTGCTTTTTTAACTCCAAATCAAGTTCTAATTTTTCGGTCATATCTACATTTGCAACACTATAAATTGCCGCCATTCTTACTTTACCAAGAATACTATTTATCCTCTGCACCAAATCAATATTTAGTACTTTTACTTGATTTGAGTTTTTGGGAGGATGTGAACTGAGCAATTCATTAAGGGTGTCAATTGTCATCTTTGCAAAACCCATTGGTTGGATTAGTCTAATAAGTGGATACGATACATTAAATGTAAAATTAACATTTGATTCGCGATCGCCAAAAACATTATAGAATAAGGCTGTGACAATATAGTTCTCTAATTGATTTGAATTTTCACTATAGTATCTACTAAGAAAATCTTTGGGGATTTTGGAATTACCTTTAGCTCTAGAAATTCTATTGTTTTCCTTTCTCATGAATTTATCAACTTTATCACCCCAAACATCACCAATAGAGTTAACAATATCAATTTCAAAATTGAAATTGTTGTTTTTTATCTGCTTTTTTTCCGCTAATATTTGTTGCCAAATATGCATATTCATTTCTATAGACGATAAAGTCTTGATTGCAAAAGAGAGTTTGTATATGTTTTCCTCTGGTAGGGTAACTTCAATCATAGTCAAAAACTCAATGACATCATAAATTGTAAACTCCTTAAAAATATTTTTACTAATCTGGTCATCATAAAAATTGTATATTCTAGAGTATAAAGAATTAACTGTACTGCTTTTGTTGCCGTATAAAATGCTATCGTAAGACATATTCCTTGATAAAAAATAAACTATTTGCTTGTTCTTTACTCCAACAGGAGATTTTACCCATTTCGTCAGATATCCTCTTACTGAAATATCAACATTTTCTTCTATCCAAGTATTTATAAAATATTCTTCGAATTTTTTCAGATTGTTAATTCTTATCTCGATTTCAGTTTCGCTTAATTCATTAATATCGTTAACATGCCTCAAACTTTTCATATCATTTAATACTGATAAAAAATTCGCTAAAGTTCTGGTATTGTAGGGTATAATTCTATGAAGATGATTTTTGCTTTTAACAAAAATCAATCCGGTTTTCTCAAAAATGAATCTTAAAATTGTTTCTTGAAACGAAATAATTTTATCACCATTTTTATTTTTATATTCTAAAAGTTTTGTTTCCTCTTTTTTTCCTGTTTCATCAACATCTATATATTCGATCCCTAGATTATGAAATCGATCTTTTGATCCGTTCATTTCAATATCAGGCAAATCAATTCGTCTACTGCCAGGAATAAGTTTATTGATATATTTTGCAGCCATTTCATGTGTTTTTTGTATGCTTAATTCTTTCTTTTCTATTAATTCTTTAAATGACTTTTGAAAATATTGTTCAATAGCATATAATAGCAAATCTGCATTTGTAGCCATAAGAACTATAACATTAGGAATCATAAAATATTTTCTTATGTCTTCAACAATCTCATATGCATTACTTACATTTAAATCGGTATCATCAATTTGAATAACCAAATAATTTTTTTGCTTTTTATCAAAAACGAATTCCAAAAAACTGTTAACCAAATCAGAAAAATCTTTCTTTATATTTGCGCTATCGCTTAACATTGAAAGCTTTTCTAAGTCATCCTCAAAACCGTAGTTTAATTTTTCAAATGCATTTTTATCTTTTACTACATCAATATCTTTGTAGCATTGCTGAAATTGTTGAAGCAATTTATTAATAGTAGTTTTACTCATTTCTTTATTTGTATCAACTATTCTTTTAAAATCATG
>JAZQTC010000062.1:0-83652 GCA_045630405.1 Acutalibacteraceae bacterium | reverse complement strand
ACGTCTTGCCTCGGACTTGGAGGGAACGAGCCCTGCCTTAACGAGAATGGAGAGAATGTCGATCTGACCGTCAATAAGATCAGTCTCTGCAAGCTCTGCAGTGGGAATGTCAGCGTCAGCTCCCGCACCGAAGAGAGCCTTTGCGCTCGCCTGTGCCTTGTTTGCTTCCTCTTCTCCATGAACAAGCTTTGTAAGCTCGTATGCGAGGATTTCCTTTGCTGTATTGAGCTGGCTTCCTTCCCACTTATCCATTTCATCGATTTCTTCGAGAGGAAGGAATGTGAGCATACGGATGCACTTGAGAACGTCTGCATCGCTGACATTTCTCCAGTACTGATAGAACTCATAGGGAGATGTCTTTTCGGGATCAAGCCATACTGCACCTGAAGCAGTTTTACCCATCTTCTTACCCTCAGAATTGAGGAGAAGAGTGATTGTCATAGCAAAAGCATCTTTACCGAGCTTCTTACGGATAAGCTCGGTACCGCCGAGCATATTTGACCACTGGTCATCGCCACCGAACTGCATATTACAACCATACTCTTTGTAAAGATGGTAGAAGTCGTAGCTCTGCATAATCATATAGTTAAACTCGAGGAAGCTGAGACCCTTTTCCATTCTCTGCTTGTAGCATTCTGCTCGGAGCATATTGTTAACTGAGAAGCATGCACCAACCTCGCGAAGAACGTCAACGTAGTTGAGGTTGAGAAGCCAATCAGCGTTGTTGATCATCATTGCCTTGCCTTCGCCAAACTCGATGAAACGGCTCATCTGCTTTTTGAAGCACTCAACATTATGATCGATTGTTTCCTTTGTGAGCACCTGACGGAGATCGCTTCTGCCTGAGGGGTCACCGATCATACCTGTACCGCCGCCGAGAAGAGCGATAGGTCTGTTGCCTGCCATCTGAAGGCGCTTCATAAGGCAAAGTGCCATAAAGTGACCAACGTGAAGGCTGTCAGCAGTGGGGTCAAAGCCAATATAAAAAACAGCCTTGCCGTTGTTGATAAGCTCCCTGATTTCTTTTTCGTCTGTTACCTGTGCAATAAGTCCTCTTGCAACAAGTTCTTCATAAATCTGCATATTTAACATTCCTTTCGGTAATTAATTACTTTTTAATCCAATGTATGATACATTATTATTTTATATTTTGTCAAGTGCTTTCAGCCATTCATCGGCAATGAGCATATGACCCGCAATGCTGGGATGAGTTCCGTCCCAGATGAAATACTCGATTCTTGATCTTGCCGCATTTTCTTTGATTTTATCATAAAGAGGAACAAAAATGCAGTCGAATTCTTCTGAAAGCTTTTTGGTTGCAGCTCTGATTCTTTTGTTTGTCGCTTCACGGTAAGCAACGGAATCCTCAGGGTCATTGCTGTCGGGGCGCTTAAACGGGCCCTCAACGCCATCAGGATGAGGCGTATACTTATAAGAATAATCCGACTTATCAAGCGGAAAATAAAACGGCTCACAAAGAATTATTTTTATATCTCCCAATTCTTTTCTTGTAAGCTCAAGGATTACCCTGAGCCCTTTTTCATGCCTTTCACAGGCTTCTTCGGGAGTGATTCCATCAAAATAGCCGCGTCCGCCATCGTTAACGCCCACAAGAATGCTGAGCAAAGTGGGTTTGTTATCAATAACATCTTTCTGCCAGCTTTCAAGAAGACCTTCCGCCACATCGCCCGAATAGCCTTTGTTGATGAACTTGGGCATATTCTCAGCATTTTCAAGTGCAAGCCTGCCTGCAACTATGTACTGATAGCCGTGGCCCATAATGTGGTTGCAATCCATACATTTGCCCCTGTTTCCGTCAGTTATTGAATCACCTGAAAACAGAATAACTTCATTTTTACCGAGTTTCATTTTTTCACCTCAAGATTCCGAGCACAGTATATGCGCCCTCAACATCCGCTGAAAAGTCGATTACGTCTGCCTCTATTGAACAATATTCAACACCTGCTGCCTTGAGAGGCTCAATGAAATCCGCCTGATTGAAGCTGTCACCCTCTTTGGGATAGGTTCTCTTTTTGCCAAGCGAGGGATCGGGGTCGGGATTTGAAGTATGTGCGTGAATGATATGGTCCTTATATTCAATAATCTTGTTCATATCTTCACCCTGCACAAACATATGGGCAAGGTCGGCAAGCACCTTTACATAAGGCGAATCAACTGCGTTTGCAACAGATACACCTTCATCAATTGTGTTGATTGCATTGCACTCCTCGGGGCGAAGAGGCTCGATTGCAACGGGCAAACCATATTTTTCCGCAACGGGAACAACGTGATATTTAAGAAATTCAACTATCTGCGCTCTGCCATCTTCAAGGCTCATACCGTCGGGAATTCTTCTTGCTGCCGACGAGCCGAAAATAAGGTGCTTGAGTCCCAGATAAGCTGCCTTTGAAAAAAGGGTTTCAAGGTATTCATCAATAGCGGCAAAATCTCTGTTTTCGCCAACAACAGGCATACCGATAAAGCAGTTTGCCGCAATAACGGGAAGACCCGTTGCTTTCATTGCATCAAGATGCGACATATCTCTTTTGGCAATCTCCTGACAGTGGCTTTCAGCATAGTCATATCCAAGAGATTTTATGAGATTCATCTTCTCAATATCGGTGCCTACACATACTCCGAATTTCATATGTTTTCTCTCCTTGCATTTCTGAGCATTTCTTTTGCTGTTTCTATCTGCAGGGCGGTTACGCTTCCGCCTGCGGTTATCCTTGCTATTTCAGCGGCTCTGCCGTCAAAATCAAGGGTATCTATCTTTGTATAAGTTTTTTCATTATCGGTTGTCTTCAGAATTTTCATATGTCTGTCTGCCTGTGCGGCAATTCTTGCAAGATGGGTTACGCATATAACCTGCCTGCCTTTTGAAACCTGATGCAGCTTGAGAGCGATTTTTTCCGCCGCCGAGCCGCTGACACCCGTATCAATTTCGTCAAATATAAGAGTTGCGATGCTGTCTTTATCCGAAAGAACATTTTTGATTGCAAGCATAATTCTTGAAAGCTCGCCGCCCGATGCAATTTTTGCAATTGGTCTCGGCTCCTGACCGACGTTGGCGCTGATGAGGAATTCAATGGCATCCGCACCCTTTGAAGTCAGAGCTGTTGCTTTTCGGTCAACAATAAATTCAACCTTTGGCATATCAAGAAATTCAAGTTCCGCCTTAACGCTCTTTTCAAATTCAGCAGCCGCTTGCATTCTGCTTTCCGTAAGACGCGCGGAAAGAATTTTAATCTCATCCGAAAGGGCATAAAGCTTTTCTTCAAGCTCACCTATCCTTTCATCAGACACCTCAATGGCATTGCGCTCCGCAACCGCTTTTTCATAAGTAGCGAGAATATCCGCCTCGGTTGCACCGTATTTCATTGAAAGACGGTAAAGGAAATCCAGCCTTTCGTTGATTTCCGAAAGCCTTTCGGGACTGTAATCAAAAGCCTCAATAAGGCCTCTTATTTCCGCAGTATAATCCGCAAGCTCATAGGAAATTCCTCTGACTCCCTTTGCGGCTGACTGTGCATTTTCATAATATTTTGATGCTGCTTCAAGCTCGCCTGCGCAATCCTCAACACCCGTGAGAATACCGTTTTCGTCATTGAGAGCGGCGTATGCCTTTTCAAGCGCCTTTTTGACTCTGCCGCTGTGCTGAAGCAATTCTTTTTCTTTTGCCAGCTCGTCTCTTTCACCGTCACGGACGTCAGCCTGCTCAATTTCATTAATCTGGAAGTTGAGATAATCCAGCCTTGCCGCTTTTTCATCCCTTGTGTCATAAAGGGAGTCAAGCTCCTTCTTGACGGAAACAAGACTTGTGAAAACCTGCTTATATTCTGCCCGCAGAGTTTCATTCTCCGCAAGCAAATCAATAAATCCGCAATGCTTATCGGGCGAAAGAAGCGCCTGACTGTCGTGCTGACCGTGTATGTTGATAAGACCCGCACCGATTTCCTTAAGCACGGAAACCGTTGCAGGGCAGCCGTTGACACGGCAGACGTTTTTACCCGAGGCATTGATTGAACGGCTGAGGACAAGGGTTTTGTCAGGCATTTTCTCAATGCCCATTTCGTCAAGAATACGCTCTGTTTCACCGCTTATACCGGCAAATTCGGCAAATACTCTTGCACTTTCCGCACCTGTGCGGATAAGCTCCCTTGACGTGCGTTCACCAAGCACGGCATTGATTGCATCAATAACAATCGACTTACCTGCGCCCGTTTCGCCCGTCATAACGTTAAGTCCGCTGTCAAAATCAATCTCCGCGCTCTCAATAACGGCAATATTCTCGATTTTTAAACCGACAAGCATAAACTGTAATTCCTCCGACTATCAGCTGACAAGCTCTGCAATTGCATCTTTCATCTGACTTGCAAGTTCAGGTGTTCTGCAAAGGGCAAAGATTGTGTCATCACCTGCAAGAGTGCCCACAAGACCCTCCCAATGCATTGAATCAAGTGCCGCACACGCAGCCTGCGCCATACCCGTATAGCAACGGATAACAAGAGTGTTGCCTGCATAATCTGCAGAAATAACGGAATGGCTGAAGATGCTTCTGTATTTGCCGAGAAGCTCGCTTGAATCACCGTTATCAACGGCATAGCGGCTTCTGCCCATTTCGTCCACTTTTTTAATAAGCCTTAAATCCTTTATATCTCTTGAAATTGTTGCCTGAGTTGTGTCAAAACCCTCCGCTTTGAGCATATCCAGAAGCTCTGTCTGGGTTGAAAGGCAATGACGGTCAATGAGTCTGATAATTGCTTCATGTCTTCTCTTTTTCACAATCCCTATCTCCTTATCTTTATCTTCTTTGAGCCAGTTTTTTATAAAGTATGTCGATAAAATTATCCGACTTGATTCTGATGAAATTGGCGGTGAATTCCGCCCTTGAAACCTCGGCGTAACAACCCTTTTCAATAGTCACAGGCTGAATTCCGTCAGACGAAACGCAAAGGCTGTTCCCCTCCGCCGATTCAACGGTGATAACCGCATCAGGTCTGAAAATCAGCGATCTGTCCACAAGTGAATGGGGACAAAGGGGCGTTAAAAGTATGCTTTCAAGCTCGGGGTCAACCACGGGACCGCCTGCAGAAAGTGAATATGCCGTTGAGCCTGTCGGAGTTGAAATCAACACACCGTCGCAAAGGTAGCTGTTGAATCTGCTGCCGTTGAGGGCAACGTCAATAGCCGCCATTCTCTGCTTTTCCTCATTTGTGATGAGACAATCATTGACACAGTAGTCGCTGTCGATAATATCCGCACCGTCTTTTATATTCATTTTCAGCATCAGGCGTTTGTCAAGAGTGTAGTCCCCTTCAATAAGCCTTGAAAGCAGGGGAAGTTCATTATCTTCAAGTCCTGCCATAAAGGCAAGCCTGCCTGCGTTGATGCCCAGAATAGGCTTTTGTCTGACGGCTGCAAGTTTTGCAGCGTGTATAATTGAGCCGTCTCCGCCCACGGCAATCACAGCGTCACAACTGTCAATAGCCTCGGATTCGGGCAGAAACGTTGCGCCCATATGCTCAAACTCGTTTTTAAATTCGTCTGTAAAGCAGAAATCAGCACCCAATGCCTTAAGGCTTTTACAGATTCCTGCAGTAACTCCTGCCGCTTCCTTACGGGTCAGGTTTGGTATAAGAGTGATTTTCATAGCAACTTCCTCTTATTCTTTATCCAGATTATCGTGTGAACGTTCAACAAGCTCCTCAACAGAGCCGTCCCAAAGCATTTCACCAACATCAGTTTTCTCAATATACATAAGGTACTCAATGTTACCTTCGGGTCCTTTTATAGGTGAGAAATCAACGTTCAGCACCTTAAAGCCGTTTTCCGCCGCAAAAGCGGTTATGTTGCGCACAACATCCGTATGCACGGATTTATCCCTGACAACACCTTTCTTGCCGATATTTTCCTTACCTGCCTCAAACTGTGGCTTGATAAGGCAAACCGACCTGCCGCCCGACCTGAGAAGTGTATGCATAACAGGTAAAATCAGCTTAAGCGAAATGAACGAAACGTCCACGCTTGCAAAATCGATTTCATCGGGCACCTGCTCACGGGTAACGTAGCGGAAATTTGTTCTTTCAAGGTTGACTACTCTTTCGTCGCACCTGAGTTTCCAGGCAAGCTGACCGTAACCAACGTCAATTGCATAAACTTTTTTTGCGCCGTTGGTGAGCATACAGTCCGTAAAGCCGCCCGTTGATGCACCTATATCCATACAAGTGCAATCAGAAAGGTCAAGACCGAAACTTCTGACAGCCTTGTCAAGCTTCAGACCTCCTCGGCTGACAAACGGATTGACAGCTCCCCTGACCTCAATTACGTCTGTTTCTTTTATATTCACGCCGCCTTTGAGCGCTTTCTGACCGTTAACGTAAACGCTGCCTGCCATTATCATTGCTTTTGCCTTTTCTCTTGTTTCGGCAAAGCCTCTTTCAAAAACGGCAACATCAAGCCGCAATTTATCACTCATTGCATAACCTCATCAAATATTTTTTCTGACATTTTCTCACCGCTGAGGGAGTATTTTTCCATTAGACTTTCTATGCTTGCGTGAGCCGCAAACTCATTATCAACCGCAGTCAGAGACCAGGAGCCGTGATAGCCTGCTTCAAGTAATCTTGAGGCAAAACTTTCGCCCGTACCGCCTGCACGCATACCCTCTTCAAAAAAGAAAAGCTTTTTACAGTTCAAAGCCTCTTCAACCGCACCCTGCGGCAACGGTTTTATCTTGTGGAGCTTTATGATTTTCACGTTTATTCCCTTTTCGGCAAGCAGGTGAATTGCCTTGACCGCATTGAAATACAGCCTGCCGTAAGTCACGATTGCAATATCCGCATCAGCATTTCCGATAACCTCAAAATCGGCACCGCTTGTATTACCGAAAGCTCCCACGTCAGGCATACCGCCTCTCGGATAGCGAACGATGACAAGATTTTCATCTTTGTAAAATGCGTTGTACATCGCCTTTGAAAGTTCATCATAGGTGGCGGGAGAATATACCGTTGTGTTTGGTACACTTTGAACAACTGAAACGTCAAAAAGACCCTGATGCGTTTCGCCGTCCTCACCCACAAAACCTGCTCTGTCAACGGCAATAACCGTCTTTCTGCGCTGGAGTGCACCGTCGTGAATAATCTGGTCCGCACAACGCTGGAGGAAGGTTGAATAAACCGCAAACACAGGAATCATTCCGCCTGCTGAAAGTCCGCTCGCAAAGGTTACAGCGTGCTCCTCGGCAATGCCTACGTCATAAAATCTTTCTGCATAGGTCTTTGAAAAACCTTCAAGACCCGTACCGAGAGCCATTGCGGCGGTTATTGCGCATATACGCTTGTCCTTTGATGCAAACGCACAGAGGGTTTCTCCGAAATGGGATGAATAACTGCCCCCCGAAGAAAGAGGCTCGCCCGTATTGACGTCAAATTTCGAAATACCGTGAAATTTTTCGGGCGCTGTTTCCGCATAATCATATCCCCTGCCTTTGAGGGTGTTGATATGAATAACCACGGGGGCGGCAATCATCTTTGCGCTGTCCATAGCCTCGCAAAGCTTGCCGATGTTATGACCGTCAATGGGTCCTATATATCTGAATCCCAGATCCTCAAAAAATGAACTGGAGTAGATTATATTCTTGATGTTCTGTTTTAATTTAAAAATCGCTTTTGAAAGGTGTTTTCCTGCAAGAGGAATTTTTCGAAGAGTCTTTTCCGTGCCTGCTTTGAAACGGTAGTATTCAGGCTTTGCACGGAAAGCCGCAAGATATCTTGCCATTGCGCCCACGTTTTCTGAAATAGACATTTCATTATCATTAAGAATAACGATGAGCCTTGACTTTGTTGAGCCTGCGTGGTTAAGCGCCTCATACACCATACCGTTGCCGAATGAGCCGTCACCGATAATTGCAACCGCAAAATTCTTTGAGCCCTTTGCCGCGTTTGCAGCCGCAACACCTGCAGCCTGAGAAACAGAAACACCTGCGTGTCCTTCATAGAAACTGTCGTGCTCGCTTTCGTCAGGACGGACAAAGCCCGATATTCCGTTTTCTGTCCTCAAGGTCGAAAATGAGGAATATCTGCCCGTTATCAGTTTGTGGGCATATGCCTGATGACCCACGTCCCAGACTATTTTGTCATCAGGTGAATTGAACGTCTTGTGCAAAGCAACGGTAAGCTCAACCGTGCCCAGATTTGACGCAAGGTGACCGCCCGTTGATGCAACAGTATCAACAAGGGTTGTGCGTATTTCCGTGCACAGCGTTTCAAGTTCGTCGTCACTCAGTTTTTTGACGTCCGACGGATCATTTATTCTGTTTATGATTGAAACATTCTCTGCCATAAATCAATTTTTTCTTTCGGAAAGCCTGTCCGCAAGCTCCGAGAGGAATTCTCCTTCATCACCGAAAATATCAAGAGCCGCCTTTGCCTGAGCAGTAAGTTCACGGGCACAGGCATCTGATTTTTCAATTCCCATATGGGAAACATAGGTTGATTTTTCATTTTCGCTGTCACTTCCCACGGGTTTACCGAGAGTTACATCATCGCTTGTAACATCGAGGATATCGTCAACTATCTGAAATGCAAGACCCACGTTTTCGCAGTATTTTTCTGCTGCAGCAATCATCTCGCTGCCTGCACCTGCCGCAATGCAGCCCATAACAGCCGCAACTCTTATCATTTCGCCTGTTTTGAGCCTGTCCGTTGCCTTGATTTCATCAAGACTGACTTTTTTGCCTTCGTTGGCAAGGTCCATCACCTGACCGCCTATCATACCCGAAACACCTGCAGCCTTTGCAAGTTCAAGTGCCGCCATCGCTTTTTTGTCAGCTGACACATCGGCAGAAAGCACGGTCTGAAATGCAAGAGTGAGAAGACCGTCACCTGCAAGCAGAGCGTTGGCTTCGCCGTAAACCTTGTGGCTCGACGGCTTGCCTCTGCGCATATCATCATTATCCATACACGGCAAATCATCGTGGATGAGAGAATAGGTGTGAATCATTTCAACACCGATTGCAAAAGGAATTGCCGCCTTGTAATCACCGCCGCACATACGGCAGAATTCAAGGGTCAGTACGGGTCTGATGCGTTTGCCACCGTTGCTGAGGGAATAAGACATTGCATCCAGCATTGCATCAAGACCTGCGGATTCCCTGCCTTTAAACACCTCTGACGAAACGTAAAAAGCCGCTGCCTCGTTTATTTCATCAACATATCTGCCGAAGATTTTATCAAAATCAGTCATCTTTGTTCGCCTTCCCGAGCTCTGTTATCTTAAGCTGAGCCGCATCAAGCACCTTGGCACATTCTGCCGCCAATACGGTGCCTTCCTCATAAAGCTTTATCATCTCTTCCAACGGAAGATTGCCGTTTTCAAGCTTGTCCGTGATTTCTTCAAGCCTTGCAACGGCTTTTTCATAAATTAATTCAGCCATTTTTTATGTCCTTTACTTCACATTCAAGTGTACCGTTGCCGAGCCTCAGGTCAATCACATCGCCCTTTTCAACGGCATTTACGTCTGATATTATTTTGCCCTGTTTACTTGCCGCACCATAGCCTCTTGCAAGAATTTTCAGCGGACTGAGAGCATCCAGCTTTTCACAAAGCGACGAAAACTCCCTTGACCTGAACGAAAATTCACGGCTGACGGCAGAATCCATTGCCATAACCGCTCTGTCACATCTGACGCGAAGGTTGTCAATATAATTCTGCGGGCTGAGCCTCTGAAGCGATGCTCCCTGCAATTTCACCCTTGATTTTTCTCTGCTGATTTTATCGTTCACAGCACCGTTGATACGCCTTGAATACGCATCAAGCATCTCTCTTTGCTGAAAAGAATCAGGCACCGCAAGCTCTGCCGCCGCCGACGGTGTAGGTGCTCGTAAATCCGCAACAAAATCGCAGATTGTAAAATCGGTTTCGTGACCTACTGCTGAAATTACGGGAATTTCACTTGCAGCTACGGCTCTTGCCACAATCTCCTCATTGAAAGCCCACAGTTCTTCAACCGAGCCGCCGCCTCTGCCCACAATAAGAACGTCCGCAGCATTCTGCTCATTAAAAAGTTCAATTGCGGCTTTAATCTGTGGCGCCGCATATTCACCCTGCACCGCTACAGGACAAAGAACAAGCTCTGCAAGCGGATAGCGTCGGGAAATAACGTTGATTATATCTCTGATTGCCGCGCCCGTGGGTGAGGTTACAACACCGACTCTTCGGGGATACTGAGGAATCGGCTTTTTCCTGTCCGAATCAAAAAGCCCTTCTTTTGCAAGCTTTACTTTAAGCTGCTCAAAAGCAAGACTCAATGCGCCTGTGCCGTCAGGTTGCATATCATCGATATAAAGCTGATACTGACCGTCACGCTCAAAAACAGCAACTCTGCCCTTGATGATGACTTTCATTGCGTTTTCGGGCATAAACTTAAGGCGCATATTGGCGGTTTTGAACATTACCGCCTTGATCGACGAAAACTCGTCTTTGATTGTCATATAGTAATGACCCGTTTTGTAATGATTGGTGAAATTGGAAATCTCTCCCTCAACAAAAACGGTTTGCAGATTCATATCCTGCTCAATGATTGACTTAACGTATCTGTTAAGCTGGCTTACGCTCAGGACAACACCGTTACCCATTTGCCGCCTCCCCTGCAAGAATCGCAACCCCTGCCGCATTGTCGCAGGAAAAATCGGGCTTTGCAAAGCTTGCATCGAATCTGCTCTGAATTTTTTCCCTGATTATGGAATTTGACATCACTCCGCCTGCAAAAACAAGAGGAAGATTACCGTATTTTTCAATGGCATACTCCGTCATTTTCTCAAGAGTTTTGCAGATAAAATCAAGGCAATAGCGTGCAACGTTTTCCTTGCATTCGCCTTCATCAAGCATTTTTCTGCATTGATTTTCAAGTCCTGAAAGGCTGCAATCGCCGCCTTTGACGCAGACCTTGGGGTTATACTTTTCCTTGCTCTGCAGAGCAAGAGCTTCAAGCTCCTTTCCGCACGGGAATGAAAGCCCCATCATAACCCCTGCCCTGTCAACCGCCTGTCCGCAGTTGAGGTCAAGAGTTTCACCTATTATTTCAACATCAAAAACCCTCTCATTGCCCGGGGAAACAAGAAGCATTTCGCTTGTGCCCCCCGAAACATGAAAGGCGATAAATTTCTGATTCATTAAGTTCATTTTGCCGCTTGAATAGAGAGCGGCAGCAATGTGACCTGCCTGATGAGAAAAGCCGTAAATCTGCTTTCCCGTTGCGGCGCCTATGCATCTTGCGGCATTGACACCAACAAGAAAACAGGGCATATAAGAGCCTTCGGCATCCCTCGGTTTTTCCGACACACCGATTGCGTCAAATTCCGTGCCGCATTGCTCAAAAAGCTTTTCGACAAGAGGATACAGCCTTGCAGTATGATGAAACACCGCATCGCTCTGGCGCAGACCTTTTTCACCCTCTTTGACAGGCAAAAGCAACTTTTGCTGAAACACCTCACCCGTTTCACTGTCGTAAATGCAGGCGGAAGTGGTGTAATTGCTTGTATCGATTCCGAGAGTACGCATTATTTTTCTTCCCTTGAGATTGAGCCGAGAATGCCGTTGACGAATGATGAGTCGTCCTTTGCGGCAAACTTCTTGCAAAGCTCAACAGCCTCGTTGATTGAAACGCTTACGGGAATGTCGTCATAATATTTGATTTCACAGATTGCGAGTCTGAGCACTGCAAGAGCAACCTTTGAAATGCGGTTTATCTTCCAGCCCTTTGAGTATTTCTCGATAACCGCATCAATATCAGCAACGTTTTCCCACGCTGTGCAAAAAATATTTTTAACGAATTCGCTGCCTGTTATAGCCTCATTTTCAACTGCAAAGTCATAAAGCTCCGCAATCTCTGTTTCGCTGTCGAATGATTTCTCAAAAAGCAGAACAAAAGCCTGCTCTCTTTCTTCACGTCTTGTCATAATTCCCTCCAGAAAAGGTTTTTTGTGTTTCCAGAACGAATTATAACACTTTATGTTTAAATATACAATATTTTTTTAAAATATTTATTAATATTCCATTTCGGTAATTGAAATTTTATCGACGGTGAGTCCCGTCTGCTTGACCACAATCTCTTTTATCTTCACAACGGACACGTCGTCAAGAGAACCGTTTTCAACAATTATTTCCGCCGTGCCTCCGTTCAGGATTACAAGATTCTCGCACCCAGCCTTTGCGGAAATCAGGTTTTCAAGGTCGCTTTCAAGGGCAATGGACTTTGAAAGCTCGCCAAGGACCTCCGACGCTTCCGAAACCGCCTGAGCTGACGATGAGCCGTCTTTGATTATGTCATTGAGTGCCTCCGCCGCCTCATCGTGAGCATTCTGCCTGCGGAGCTTTGCAGATGCAAAATATTCGCTTGCCTGAGCCTGAGCAGCAACGTCATCCTGCATTGCAGAAGACGAGTTGACATAGCGAGCATCACCGAGATTTGCACCCTGCAAGGAATCGGCTTCCACAGTTGTCTGTGCCGTATTTGTTCCTGCGGACGCTATATCGGGCTTCGTGTAATACCAATTCACAAAAACTGCCGCCGCAAGGGCAATAATGAGAGTTGCAAGCAAAAGCTGCCTTTTTTTGATTATCATAGTCATATCCTCCGTATGTATTTTTATACAAAATGAATGTATTAATTCATTTTTGCCACACTTACTCTTGCGCTGCTTATGTCAAGAAGCGCAGTTACAGCTTCAACAATTTCGGCGCAGACCGCTTCGCTGCCTGCACCTCTGCATACAACGGCAACACCCCTCACCTTCGGCTCTGCAGTACGCACGATAATCCCCTCCTGCCCCGATGAGCCGTCGATGATAACAAACTCGTCCTTGCGCTCATAGCTGTTCTTGCCGTTGGAATCGATGTTTTCACCGTAGTCAAAATTGCTCAGATAAACCTCTTCGCTGCCGCTTTCAAGGGTGATCATAACCCTTGTTTCTCCGGCGCCGTCAATTGCCGAAATGATTGATACAAGCCGTTCTTCCAGCTCTCTTGTGTATTCACGGGTATCATAACTCGCGGAGGTTGTTGCCGCCTGAACGGGAACGTTTTCCGCTGCACCGATCTCGCTCATAATCAGCATAATTGCACCTGCACCAAGCAAGACAACAACAGCAAGCAATCTTGGTCTCAACTTTGTTTTCTGCGATATTTTATTGACTGTATTTCTGATTGATTGCAAAACGTTTTCCAACTCAAAATACCGTTCCCTGCTTTATTTTGACCTCAACCGGCACGCCCAGAATATTGCCGAAAGCCTCCTTAAGTTCATCTGCTTTTCCCCCGTTTGTTTTCACCGTAATACTATGTATAATTATGCATCCATCTGCATTTATATCCGCATCTATGCATATTTCATTCACCGTTATACCACGTTGCTCCGCCTCGGAAAGAATTGCATTCTCTGCCGCGTTCCTGCAGGCATCAAGAACGGAATCGGTCAACTCGTTGCTCTGAAAATCCGCATATTCTGCCGCCGTGATGATCTCATTGAAATCAAAACTCATATCTGCAAACGGAGCAAAAACGGCAGACACAACAAATATACCTGCAACTGCCCTGACCGTTTTATCCGTTGAGCCGCGTGGCGTGATTATCGTTACAAAAGCCACCGCCGCCGCTGAAATCACAAGGCACAATGCCCATTGCCTGATGCCGTCCGTTTAACCGCCCCCTATGGTAGCAAGAATAATCCGAACCGTGTTTTTTGTCGGATTATTTTCGCCACTTCATCGTTAAAATACTCGCAAATCTGACGCCTTTCAAATCCGAAACCCCGAAAAGCGCTGAAAAGACTCACTTTCAGGCAGGTTCGGTTTATACTCGCTATCCTATGGTTATGACAAGTCCCGTTGAAATTATGAAAACCGCCGCGCAAAAAAGGAGAATTGCATTTGCGGTTGAATAAACAAAAGATATGCCTTTCAGTATTTCGGAGCAGACACGGCAATCCAGCAAATCGCTGATCATACAGGCTGTGCGCATGGCAATCACCCACATAATCAGGTTGAGAGAAACGGGTACGCAGATGAAAGCAAGTGCGACTATTGCATATATTCCCACCGTGCTTTTCAGCAATGCTATGCTTGCGGCAACGGAGGCATATGCCTCGCCCAATGCACCGCCGACCACAGGCACAAACGAAGCTGCCATTCTGACACCTTTCACAATCATTGCATCCGCAGAGGTTGCGAGAATACTTTTGAGCGAAAGGAAGCCCGTAAACAGTCCCGACACGCAGGCAAGTGCCGTTGTCATTACTTTACGCAGCATATCGCCAACGGCATTCAGCCTCAAAGTCGGCAACATAGCACCCGTTATGCTCAATGCAGCAGAAATACCCGTCAGAGGAACAGCAAAATTCTTTGCAAAACTCTGAACAAATTCTGCCGCGGCAAATGCCGCCCCTTTGAATCCGAGAGCAAGTGCAGGATTCCCACCTGCCGTCAAAACACCTGCAAGCACGGGAATCAACGCTTTTTCAAAAGCGGCACAAGCACCGATGGCAGATGCCGCCGCTCGGATGCTTTCGGATGCAGGAGTGAAAATCCCGAGCACCACCGCACAACCGCTGATTATATTCACCGCCGCCCTGCTTTTTTCACCGTCAGGAAAAAATCCCGAGCAGATGCTGACAAGCAGTACAATACCCGTTGCGGTAAGTGCAGCCTTAAGAGGTTGCTTATATCCGCCTCTTACGGTATCAAGCAACACCGAAAACACCGATTCAGGCGAAACCTCAAGAATTTTTTCAAAATCAGGATTGTCACAACCAAGCTTTTCCAGATACTCTTTTGTGTTATCGGAAAGATAATCGGCAAGCTCCTTTGCACCGCTTGCTTCAAGGCTGTTTTCATAATAGTCATCGGTATTGACACCATATGCGCTGACAGAAAACAAGAACAGAAATATTAAGCTGACCAATACTTTGAAATTCATCCGTTTATCAGTCCAATCGCAAGGCTTGCAACAGATTCAAGCATAGGCATCGCAAGAGCCAACGCTCCAACCCTGCCTGCAAGTTCAACCGCCGCCGCAACAGATGAGCACGAATTGTCATAGCAGATATCGGCGGCAAACTGCGTGACAACACAGATTCCCAGCGATTTGATAAGTATGGTAACGTTCTCCTTCTGAAGCCCTGCAAGATTCATCATTTCATCAACGCCGCCCGTTATTTCCGTCAGCTTACCCGACAGAGTACCAAGCAGCACGGCAACACCGCCCAAAATAACGAGAGGTGCAATTTCAGGCTTGACATTGCGTATCAATGCATAAAGCAGAGCCGTCAGAATCCCGAGAAAAGCGATTTTCAGGATATCCATATCAGAAATCCATTATGCTCTCAACCGTATCAAGCAGACCTGCAAACTGCGGTATAAGCATCATCAGCACGGCAACTATGCCTGCAAGAATCGTTATAAGCGCATAGTCATCCCGACCCGAGCGCACAAGAATCGAATTGAGAATTGCAACGATTATTCCAACCGCCGCAATTTTGATCACTATTGTAAAATCCATCGGGACACCTCAAATTATCATAATCGCCGCCGCTATTCCCAGCATTATACCCAGCGAGGGATAAAGCTTTGAGTATTTTTTGCTGTTTTCTTCGCGGTCTGCAAGTTCTTTTTCAAAAATTTGTTTATAATATTCACAGCAGTTCAATTGACCCTCAACGTCGGTTGCACCTATATCTTCACCGAGATTGATAAGATTCGCCTTGCATCCGTCAATCAATGAACAAAGCATTGCATCTTCTTCAACCGCATTTTTCCACGCAACGGGAAACGGCTCGCCCGATTCCACGTCTGCAAGACATTCACGGATAAAATCCAGATTCTTCAGCTTATCCGTACCGCAAAGTACCCTCAACAAGTCAGGCACAGGCAGACAGTCGTAGCGCAGACGGGTGTGTATTACGGAAAGCATAAGCAGAACATCGCTTATAAGCTCCGCTTTCTTTATATGGTGCATTGCAAGATACTGACCGCCGCAGACAAAGCCTGCTCCCAGAAGCAGCATAGCCGCCAGCTTAAACAAATGCCTCACCTGCCTCAATGATTTTTTCTGTTTTGCCAACCTCATTTGCAGACAAAATCACAATTTGCGAAAAAGCACCCGTTGCAAGAAGTCTGCGGAATATGGGCTTTGTTTTCAGCTCCTGCTCGTTCCTTGCGTGGATGCTCAGGGCAAAGCACACACCGCTGTTGACTCCCGATTCAACGGCATCAGCCTCCCCGTCCGTTGCAATTTCATCACAGACAATTATGTCGGGCGAAAACGAGCGCAATCCGATTATAATTCCCTCCGCTTTCGGGTAGGAAGTTATCACGTCACTGTTTATGCCCATATCGTTCTGCTCAACACCCGAAAGACAGGCGGCAAGCTCTCCTCTCTCGTCACAGACAAAGGATTTGTAAAACCGCCCTCTGTCTCCGCCCGAAAGCTGACGCACCAGATCCCTGAGCACCGTTGTTTTTCCGCTTGAGGGAGGGCCTGCAATTATAACCGAGCGCAGACCGTCGGCAAACACGCTTCTGAACACGTCGTTTGCCGCGCCTTTTACCTCTCTGGCTATACGGAGATTTATTGCACACACGTCCCGAACGGCGGTTACCGTTCCGTTTTCTGCAACGGCTGTGCCTGCAACGCCTGCTCTGTGACCGCCCGAAAGAGTTACGTATCCTTTGTTTATGGCATCTTTGAAGCTGTGAACCGAATATCCGCAAAGCCGTCTGAATATATCACCAAGCTCTTTTTCGTCGGTTCTGACGGTGAGATCGGAATAAATCCTTGTCAGCCTGCCTGACGGTGCAAGAAACTCCGCACCCGTACCCGTAACAACAACAACGGGTTTTCTGCTTCTCAACCGTATTTCTCTTATCCTTTCTTTGTCTGCCTTATCGAGGGCAATAAACATCTCCGCAAGCCTCGGAGAAAGGCAGTTTGCCGCAATATCAAAGCGTTTTACGTTGTCCATTGCATCCGTCATCCTTCCGTTTACGAATATATATGCGTTCTTGTCCGAAAGTAGAACAGATTTACAGATTGTTCACTTGAAATGAGTGTTATATTATGATATATTATATTGGTAATAATCTCTTTTGGAGGAAAATCAAGTATGACAAAAATAAAAAACCTCTTCAAGCGAATTTTTGCCGATAACAGCTACTGCTGGCTTGCCTGCGGTTGCACAATCGGCATTATGATGCTTGTTTTCTATTGCTACAATCTTTTCCCGTTCGGAGAAACAACAATTCTCCGTATGGACCTTTATCATCAGTACGGTCCTCTGTTTGCGGAACTTTACGACAGATTCACAAATATGAAGAGCTTCCTTTATTCGTGGCAGACAGGCTTGGGTTCGCCGTTCCTCGGCAACTTCTTCAACTACCTGTCAAGCCCGAGTATGATAATTATGTTCCTGCTCGGTCACGAGAATATGCCCGAGGCAATTGCAGGTATGATCATTGCAAAAGCCGCTCTTGCCGCTGCATCATTCACCTTCTATCTCAGAAAATCGCAGGACAGACACGATTTCACAACCGCCGCTTTCGGCGTTCTTTATTCAATGTGCGGCTACTTCATTGCGTATTACTGGAACGTAATGTGGATTGACGCAATGGTTTATTTCCCCCTTGTTATTCTGGGAATCGAGAACATCATAAAGCGCAGAAACGCAAGAATTTACATCGCGTTTCTTGCTCTCACCCTCCTTTCAAGCTACTATATGGGCTTTATGACCTGCATATTCTCGGTTATCTATTTCCTTGTTTACTATTTCGGCAACAGCAATCAGTCAATTGACCCCAGAATTCCTTACACACTTAACGACAAGGGCGAAAAAGTCTATACTCTCGGCAACAAAATCAAGGGCAGCCTCTTCCTTCGCAGCGGCTTTACTTTTGCGTTTGCAAGCATTGCAGCTGCAGGCATTGCAGCATTTGCACTCATACCCACGTTTTTCATTCTCAAAAACTGCTCTGCAACTTCAGGTACCTTCCCCGAACTTTACAAATCATATTTCTCCATTTTTGATTTCCTTGCAAACCACCTTGCAAGCGTCGACCCCACAATCCGCAGCAGCGGAGATGACGTTCTTCCCAACGTTTATTGCGGCATTGCAACCCTTATTCTTGTGCCTCTTTACCTTTTCACAAAATCCGTTCCCATCAAAGAAAAGGTTGCTCACGTAGGTCTTCTCGGTCTGCTTTATTTCAGCTTCAACATCAACATTCTCAACTATATCTGGCACGGATTCCACTACCCCAACGACCTGCCTTACCGCTGGTCATTTATGTATTCATTCATTCTGCTCATACTCGCCTACAAAGCATTCACAAGGCTTAATGAATTCAGCGGCAGAGCCATCCTCGGCGCAGGAATGAGCGTTCTCGGCGCAATCATTCTTATTCAGGAAATCGGCTCGAAGAACGTTGAAGAAATCACCGTTCTTATCAGCATCATTTTTGTCGTCACCTACGTCCTTGTGTTCACTCTTATGAAGGACAAAAAATATCAGCAATCTGCCGTTGCGGTGCTTCTGCTTTGCTGCGTCATCGGTGAAATGGCTTGCGCAAACACAGACCGCTACAGTATGGATCAGCCCAAATCAAACTACGCAGGCGACTACAGCGATTTCCGCGACATCAAGTCAGAACTGGATGCGCTTGAGGGCGATGATATGTACCGTATGGATCTCACCTACAACAGAGCAAGAATGGATCCTGCCTGGTACGGCTACAACGGTGTTTCAACCTTCACCTCAATGGCATATGAAAAAATGGCAAACACCCAGAGCGACCTGGGTCTCTACGGTAACTATATCAACAGCTACACCTACCATCTGCAGACTCCCGTCTACAATATGATGCATTCGCTTAAGTATATCGTTGACAATAATGAAGACGTTGAATTTGAAAACGACTACTACAACGAGCTTATGACAAGAGGCAAGTTTACCGCCTTTGAAAACAAATATTATCTGCCCATCGGCTTTGCCGTAAACAACGACGTCAGAGACTGGTATTCCGACCTGACAAATCCTTTCACCGTCCAGAGTGATTGGTTCGAATATTCAACAGGCGTTTCCGACGTGTTTGAAATGATGACAATTGACGATATCATCTATTATAATATGGACGAAATCACGTCAGGTCTTGAAACGGGCGATATTTATTACACCAAAACAGGCGACGGTGAAGGTGAGCTTACGTTTATCCTTACTACCCCCGTCGAAAGACATTGCTACCTTTACGTCAACTCAAGAGATTTTGAAAGCATTGTAATCACTAAAGACGACAGCGACGTTACCCAGCGCATTGACGAGCCTTATATCTACGACCTCGGAATTGTTACCCCTGACGAAACCGTCAGAGTCGGCATAAAGATTGAAGATTCGGAATACGGCTACATTGACTTCTACCCCTATTCAGTCAACGATGAGGCTCTTAACAAGGGCTACGAAATCCTCAAGAGCCGTCAGCTCAACGTAACTTCTTTTAAAGAAACAGAAATCACGGGCACGGTAACCGTTGCTGAAGATTGCCTTTTCTTCACTTCAATTCCTTATGATTCAGGCTGGACAGTAAAAATTGACGGCAAAGAAATCAACGAGGACGACTACGTTGCCCTCAACGAAGCATATCTTTGCTTCAACATTTCTGCAGGCAAGCACACAGTTGAAATCAGCTTTATGCCCGACGGTCTTATAATCGGCATCGCCGCTACCGTATTCACGGTAATCGCACTTATTGCGGCAGCATTCCACTTTGCAAGAATCAGAAGAAGAATGTGCCTTGTGCCCGATTACACACCTCCTATGCCTTATATCCCCGAAGAGAAAAAAGCAGAGGAAGTTGCAACCGAGCCCGAGGAAATCAGCGAAGAAGAACTTTTGCTTGACGAAGCCGAAACAGAAACAGAAGAAGAAACCGATTGAGGGCGTTTATGGAATTTATAAAGGAATATTTTTCAGGCAAGGACACAACCTTCATTATTTCACAGGTTATAGGCTTTATTGCGGCGGCGCTGCTGCTTTTATCCTTTCAGCAGCGCACCCACAGGCGTATAGTAATAATTCAGGCTTGTTCGGGTTTCCTTTTTGCGGTTCAATATCTTATGCTGGGCGCATACGAAGGAATGATAGGCAACGTGGTCGGCTTCACCAGAAGCATTGCCTATTCATTCAGAGGCAGATCAAAGGCGGTTGACCACATTGCCTGTCCTGCGATTTTTGCAGTACTTGCAGGAATCGGCGGTATCGCAACCTATTCAAACCCTGCCTCGCTTTTGCCTATGACCGCAATGATGATAACCTCATTTGTGAACTGGAGCCCCAAAACTCAACAGCTTCGGGCTCTGAATATGCCAACATCCGCAATGTGGCTCATATACAATCTGATATGCTCGTCTTATTCGGGCACGGTAACAGAAATACTTAATCTCATTTCAATCTCCATCGGACTCATAAGATTCAGAAAGAAGGACAAAGTTAAATGACTATAATTGAATTTTTCGAGCGAGAAGCACACGTTGAAAATATTATCAGCACCCTGCTCTGCGCACCCAGCAAGGTTATCTTCCTGGGTGACGGCAAGAAAAAGATGGACAAGCTCTCACAAAAATACAAAGAGATTGCCGCAAGCCGCGGAATCAACGTTGAGTTTGAATCAAAAACCATCATCAGGAACAACCTTATGTCAATTGTAAGCACCATTGAGGAAGTAGTTGAAAAAGTACTTGAGAACGACGATGAGTGCATAATCGACCTCAGCGGCGGCGATGACCTTTCGCTGGTTGCGATAGGTATTGTTTATGCAGAAAATGCAGACAGAATCAAGCTTCACCGTTTCAACATTTCCAACAGCACCATGACAGACTGCGATTCTGACGGAATTCTTTGCAACTCCTCACCTCTTGAGCTGACTGTTGATGAAATCGTTGCAATCAACGGCGGCAGAGTAGTTTACAAAGACGAAAAAGAAAACGGCACTTACGATTGGGATTTCAACGATGATTTTGTTGACGATCTGTTTGTTATGTGGTCACTTTGCAAGAAAAACCCCACACAATGGAACGTTCAGATAAGTATCCTCAACAAGCTTCTCAACCTTTATCTTGAGCCAGACAGCCTTTCTGTTTACATAAACTTTGAAGAAGCAAAAGAAGTTCTTAACGGCCGCGGCGAAAAATTCGACTTCAAGCCTGACGTATACAAAAAACTCAACGAGTTGGGCGTAATCACAGACCTGCATCACGACAGCGAAAGCATCAGCTTTGATTTCAAGAACGAACAGGTTATGAAATGCCTCACAAAAGCAGGTCAGGTTCTTGAACTCATAATCGCTTTGAGAGCAACAGAATTGACCGACGACGACGGAGAGCCCGTATACACCGACGTAAAAACAGGCGTATACATCGATTGGGACGGCGAAATCCACCCCAACTATGAGCCCGACGTTGAAAATGAAATCGATATCATCCTTATGAAAGGACTCGTTCCGGTTTTCATATCCTGCAAAAACGGTATTGTTAAAATGGATGAACTCTACAAACTTTCCGTTGTGGCAGAAAAATTCGGAGGAAAATACGTACGCAAAGTTCTTGCAGTAACAGACCTCGATAAATCAGGCGATAACGAAGGTTACATAAGAGCACGCTCTGAAGCTATGGACATCCGCATTTTCGATGATATCAACGAAATATCCGAAGATAAATTTATGCACGAGTTGAAAAAGCTCTGGAGCGCAAACTGAAAATAACAAAAACGGCTTGTACAGGTTCATCACCCATACAAGCCGTTTATTCTTTTATTTATTTCTCCGCAACCGCACCGTAAGGTACAGGCTTTGTCACAAACACGTTGGGACAGGTTTTCTTAAGCTCTGCAGCGCATTTCTCTGCGTCATCGCTTTTTTCAAAAAGGCCGAAAACCGTGGGTCCGCTGCCACTCATCTGGCAAAGCGATGCACCGCAATCCCTCATAATACGCTTGAATTCAACCCTTTCGGGCACTTCAATCACCTGTTCAAAAACGTTACCTGCATACTTGCATATGCCGTCAAAATCGCCCTTTTCACAGGCATCGAGCATCCTCATCGAATCAGGTCTGTAAAGATGTGCGCTGTCCGCTGCGGCATACGCCTCTGCAGTTGAAACCCCTGCCTCGGGTTTGGCAAGCACAATGAAACAATCCTTCAATTCCTTAAGGGGAGAAAGAACTCCGCCCGTGCTCTGGGAAAGCTGAGTGCCGCCGACTATACAAAACGGAACGTCGCTGCCAACAGTAAGTCCTATTTCGCAAAGCTGCCTTTGAGTAAATGCAGTTCCCAGCAATTCATTCATTCCCGTAATAACCGCAGCCGCATCGGCGCTTCCGCCTGCAAGACCTGCTGCAAAAGGAATTTTCTTTTCAATATGAATCCTGACCGACGGCTCAACGCCTGCATAATCGCAGAATTTTTTTGCCGCCTTGTACGCAATGTTTTTCTCATCTGTGGGAAGCCTGTCATCCGAGCAAGTGAGGAATATTCCTTTTTCACCGCAGGATTCAAGAGTCACCGTGTCGCAAAGTCCCACAGACTGCATAACCATAAAAAGGCTGTGATATCCGTTATCAAATCTGCCTATAATATCCAGAAAAAGATTAATTTTTGCAGGTGCATTAACAGTAATTTTCATTCCGCAACCTCCTTACTCAATAGGTACAAGCGTAGGCATTCTGTCCTGATAAACCGCAACGCTGTCGAATCCGCACCTGAGCGCGAGCTCATATCCTTTTTCGATTCCCGAGCCGAGATGCTCCGCATAATGAGCATCCGAGCCGATGGTTATCAGTTCACCGCCGAGTTCTCTGTAGCGTTTCACTATACTTTCATCAGGAGACGTTGCTCCTATTGCTTTTCTTAATCCTGCCGTGTTGATTTCAAGTGCCTTTTTGTTTTTGATAAGAGTAACCAGAATTTCATCGATAATCTCTTTGAATCGGCTCAAATCAACGGGTTTACCGTAATTGCCCGAAATATAGCGCAAAGGATAAGTAAGATGTGCCAGAGTGTCAAACTGCGCCCATTGAGCAAGCTTCAGCTCCCAATCAAAATATTCTTCAAGCAGTTTCATATAATCGATGCTTTCATCGCTGAAATCCATATAATAAAAATCCTGCATATCGGGCAGATTATGTATCGAGCCTATAACAAAATCATATTTCATTGTATTCAGCAGCTTTTCGGAAAGGGGCTTATCATAAACCGCCTGCCCCAATTCCGCACCGACGCAGACAATCAGCTTACCGTTAAACGCAGAGCGAGCCTTTGCCGACTCAAAAAACGACTGGATTGCCGTGCGATTGAAATTGCCTTTGAAAAACGCATCCATTTCAAGATGGTCGGTAAATGCAACAGCCCTCAACCCCTTCATAAAGGCGGTTTCCGCAAGAAACATTGTGGAATGATGCCCGTCAAAGGAATTGTCTGTGTGCGTATGCATATCGATAAGATTCTTAAAAGACATTTTTCTTGCTCCTTTTGCGTATCTGCCTACTATAATACCACATTTTTTTCAATTGCAACAGTAAAATTCAAAAAAATATTGTTAACCTCCCTGAAATATGGTAAAATACTAAAAAAAGAAAGGAATTTCTGCCATGAAGATTATTGTTACGGGCGCAAAAGGTCAGCTTGGCTCCGACGTTGTGCTTCAGCTTAACAAGATAGGTGCAGAGGCAATTGAAGCCGATTTGCCTGAGCTTGATATTACCGACGGGAATGCGGTTGAAAATTTCATTGCCTGCAGCGGTGCAGACGGCGTTATTCATTGCGCCGCATACACAAACGTTGACTCTGCCGAAACCCAACGCGAGCTTTGCGGCAGAATCAATATTGACGGCACACACAACATCGCACGCTCCTGCGAAAAACACGGAATAAAACTGCTTTATATCAGCACCGACTACGTTTTCAGCGGCGAGGGCACAGAGCCTTTTGAGACCGACAGCCCCAATAATCCCTGCAACTATTACGGAATCAGCAAACTCGGTGGCGAAAACGCAGCTCTCGGGGAATGTTCAAAATGCTTTGTGGTGCGCATTTCGTGGGTGTTTGGCGAAAACGGAAAGAATTTTGTCAAAACTATGCTCCGACTTGCAAAAGAAAAAGACGAAATCTCCGTTGTGTGCGACCAGATTGGCTCACCTACCTACACAAAAGACCTTGCAAAGCTTCTTTGTGAAATGATTGCAGGAGAAAAATACGGTGTATACCACGCAACAAACGAGGGTTTCTGCAGTTGGGCTGAATTTGCACAGACAATTATGGAATATTCGGGCGCATCAACAAAAATCATCCCCATCAGCAGCGACGAATACAAATCTGCAGCCGTCAGACCCGCAAATTCAAGGCTCTCCAAAAAAGCTCTTGACGTCAACGGCTTTGAGCGTTTGCCTCATTGGCAGGATGCGCTGAAAAGATTTCTCAACAACGTGGAAGAATGATGACCTATGTCTATTGAAAAAACAACCAAAAACAACGTAATCGATATACACAGTAAAGGCGGATATCCATCCTGTGCTTTGTCAAATTTTGCAGAATATGAATTTTATGTTGACGGCATAAAATGCTCGAGTATGGAGGGTTTTCTTCAGTCATTAAAATTCAGAAACGTCAGAAAACAACGTAAAATATGCCTCTTATCGGGCATCGACGCAAAAAATGCTTCAAGACGTACCTTTGCACATTTCAGATGGAGAATAACTCACAAACTTTATTGGCAAGGAAAACCCATAAACCGATTTTCCGATGAATATCATACACTTCTCGACAACGCATACAATGAGCTTGCCAAAAACCAAGATTTTCGAAAAGCTGTTGAAGCTGCAACCGACAGTAAACTGATTCACTCCATCGGAAAAAGTGATGCAAGAAAAACAATTCTCACAGAATATGAATTTGTTTCAAGATTAACCCGTATCAGAGATAATATGCGGTAATAAATATCCGTCAAATCAATGCGTCACAAATAATAATTGAATGTAAATTAATCGGCATAAGACTTGTAATTATGCCGATTTTCTATTATAATATATCAGATAATATAAATTCGGAGCGTTTTAATGGACAAAGATAACAAAAAAGTTAATAACGCCGAAAATACAGACGGTCAGGGCAAAACTCCTCTCGAAGAAATATCGGACGGTTTTTATGAGCTGACGTCGCTTTATTCCAAGCCTGCAAAAACCGAAACTCCCCTCACCCGTGAGGAGCAACTCAAACGCAAGGACGAGGAAAGACGCGCCCTTGAAATGCAGGCAATCAAAGAGGACATTGAGCGCAGATATTCATTGCAGCTTGAAACGGCACAGAGCAAAACCTCTTCAGGGAAGAAAAAGCAGACAGCATCAAAACCCGTTGAGCCCGAAATCGACGGACGAGAAGCGGTCAAAGAAGAGCTGGCAAGAATCGACTACATCATAAACGGTGATTCATCCAACACCGAAACTGCTGCGGAATCAAAGCCTGACGAAAAGCCCGAGAAAAAGAAAAAGGCAAAAAAAGCCCCCAAAAAGCAAAAAGAAAAACCTGAAGAGCAGGGATTTGACCTCGGAAACGCCAACCCTGTTTATGCACTTTTTTACAGCTACGGCAACGCAATATGCGCCGTGACAGGTGCGGTATTTGCGGCGATTTTCGGTCTTATCAAAAAGCCTTTTGCAGCGATTTTCCGTTTCTTATCAGGAGCAACGGAAAGCACAAAACGCAAAACCTTAAAAAAGATAAACAACACCTTCAGGGAAGCGTCTCATTTCAGAAAAGAAATCAGGCATGCAGGCAAATCCATAAAGCGTGCTTTCAAAAAACCGTCTACCCTGCCCAAGGTACTTATCCACTATATAACACTTGCAATCAGGAGACACAGCGACCTGCTCAGAACAGCGGCAAACACACTTATGCCGATCGCCGCCCTTGCGGTTCTGCTTATTACCGTTAACTACTGGAGCAACGCAACCTTTGCCCTTGAAGTAATTTATAACGATCGGAGCATAGGCTACATCAGCAACGAGTCCGTTTACATTGAGGCAAAAAGCCTTGTTAAAGACAGACTCAGCAGCAGCGCATTTTCATCGGACACCGCAACGGTTGAAGAAACTGTTGCCGCATCACCGAATCTTAACGCAAGCTACAACCTGAGTATAGTTTCCATTGACGAACTCAACGACGCGCAGGCTATCTCCGACAGAATGATTGAAAATTCCGTTGATAACCTTACCAATGCCTGCGGTGTTTATATTGACGGCAAATTCATCTGCGCTGTCAAGAATGAAGCTGACGCAAAAACAGTTTTCTACGATATTCTTGAACCGTATGAGGCAGATGCCGAAGCCAACGGCTACGTTGTCGGCTTTGCGGAAAACATTGACTACGTTCAGGGTCTTTACCGCGACGATGCGGACGTTATGTGGGATGCCTCAAGACTTGCATCTCTGCTCAACGGAGAAGAAAAGCTTATCAGCATCAGAAAAATCGTTACGACAACCTCAATTCAGGACATCAAATTCGACGTTGTCAAAAAGCGCGATGCCACCAAATACAGCGGCTACAGACAGGTGCTCCAGAAAGGTGTCAACGGAAGTGAAAGAGTTACCAAAACTCAGATTTACATTGACGGAGTGCTTCAGGACACCAATTATTCATACGAAACCATTACCGAACCCATTGACGAAATCGTAACAGTCGGCACCCGCACTTCATACGGCGGTGTATACATCGGCGAGGCATCGGATTCAGGCTTCCTTTGGCCTGCACCCAGCTGTCACAGAGTAAGCTCACCTTACGGCTGGCGAAGCAGCGGCTGGCACAACGGCATTGACCTTGTCCGTGCAGGCGGCGGCGCATCGGGCACACCCGTTATTGCGTCAAAGAGCGGTCGTGTTGAAGTTGTTCAGCGAAGCAGCTCGGGTTACGGCAATATGGTGCTCATCAATCACGGTGACGGTTACAAAACACGATATGCCCATATGATAAAAGGCTCAATCACAGTTTCCGTCGGTGACTACGTTGAAGCAGGTCAGACCATAGGAAAAGTTGGTTCAACGGGCAACTCAACAGGTCCTCACCTGCACTTTGAAGTTATACGCAACGGTGAAACCCAGAATCCAAAAAATTATATCTATTAAAAAAAGCACCCTTCGGGGTGCTTTTTCATTGCAAAGTTTTCATAAAAAAAGACAGCCGCAAGGGCTGTCCCAATGAAATCATATTTTTTCAACAACGTCAATAACTTTCAGCTTGCCGTCAGCAACGGTGAAGCGCACGTCAAAGCCTGCAAACTCAACGCCGTAGATTCTTTCAGGCTCGTCCTGATAGGCAGGCCGCGGGTCTTGCGCAAGGACGGCGATGATTGCCGCCTGCTTTTTCTGCGGTATTTTGTCAAGCAGATTTTCAGGAAAATCAACATCAAGCCTGCCCTCTTTTTCATTGAGCGCAAAGCCGTTGCTTGCCTCGGGGTGAGAGTCAACGTAAGGCAAATAAGGTTTGATATCGTAAATGGGAGTGCCGTCAAGCAAATCTGCGCCTGAAACACGGATTACACAGCCGTATTTTTCGGTTTTTTCGATTCCCAGAATCTTCACGCTTGAAAGACCAACGGGGTTGGGTCGGAAAGGTGAACGGGTTGCAAAAACGCCCATTCTTTTGTTGCCGCCGAGTCTGGGCGGACGAACGGTTGGCGACCATTCCTTGCCAACGCACTCGGAAAACTGCCACAAGAGCCAGATATGTGAATATTCCTCAAGACCTCTCAAAGCCTCCGGCACACGGTATTCAGGCTCAAAAACGATGGTTGCCTCAAGCTCGTCAACAAGTCCGCTCTGACGGGGAATGCCGAATTTTGATGTGAAATCTGTGTGAATATAAGCAATAATTTTCATAGTTTTTCCTTTTTCTGTGTTTTCGGGCAACTACAGGTTGCCTTTTCATTTATTATAAACTAAACCTGCAGGTTTTTCAATGGATATATTTACCGTTGATATTATGAAACGGAGAAATCCACGATATTCTCTCCCTCATCAGAGGGAGGCTTTTTGCACCAAAGCATAAAAAGGACTGTCCCTACGAATAGCGGTTCAACAAAAAAGGAGCGGAAATCCGCTCCCTGACTTCTTATTTGATTTTATATGTTGCATCCATAAACTCAAGAGTGAGAGATTCAGGACTATCGTAAATTTCTTCGGGAAGCCATGCAACAACGCAAACCTCTACCGTTCCGCTTGTAACCTTTTCCAATTCAATTTTGTCAAACCTTGTCCATTCACCCTTCTGGTTACGGGCATAACAACTGTCTGCATAATATCTGTTACCGTCATCATAATTCAGGCAGAAAGTATTGGGTCCGAAGCTTGCATCATATTTTCCGATATTCTCTGCAGTAACAGTAATTACAACCGCAGCAACATTTTCTTCATTTGAACGAACAAAACTGTCACCCAGTTCCATCTCATCTTCTTGGATAGGTTTCAAAGTGTCACTTTTTAAAAGATGACTTGTTTTTTCAAACTGAACATCCTTCAGCACCATACGCACCTGACCTTTTTCCACCGCACTTCCGATACCGATATTTTTGGGTACATTAGCAATGGTTATCGCAACAACCGCAGCAAGAACAACGGCTACAAATACAATAAATTTTTTCAACTTTGCTACCGGATTTTTTGCTCCGCAGGACGGACATTTCTTTGCACTTTTGGCTATTTCGTTGCCACAGGTTTTGCATTTCATCATCTTTTTGTTTTCCATTTCTTTTTACCTCCAAAAATAAAAAAGTGTGTGCAACCGAAGTTACACACACCGAAAAATGCAGAACTTCGATTTGCTACCACACAAAATCCATTCGTCACTCACACAAGAAATGCGAAAACAGAAGTCTGCACTTTTGCCAAAAGACAAAAATGCCACTTCTTGTATGAGTATATATTAGATTTTGTGTGGTGCTTTTATTATAACACATCATTATGAATTTTCAAGTATTTTCAACAAAAGAAAAACCCTTGAAACTCTAAGAATCCCAAGGGTTGATTGTGAAATATATTTATTTTTTGTTTTCTTTGGCGGTGTTGACGGACGAAATAAGCATTCTTCTTATTGTGCCGCATCTGTTATAAAGTTGTTTAGCAACTTCTCTGTCAATAATTTCTGACCTAACAAACAATTCAAGCCAATATTCCGTTTCATAACATTCTTTCAATGCTATCTGAAGTTTAGCAATAAAATCTGCTTTGCCGTGAGCATAGTTTGCCTCGTGTATATTTGCACCGATTGATGTCGCGGAGCGTTCCAATTGATTAACAAGCGAATAATGTCCTTTGATATTTTCGCACATTCTGATAACATCAACAGCAAAATCTGTTGATAAATTCCGAAGCTTTGATTCAGCCATATTGATACCGCCCTTACATCTTCAAACTTTTATTTCAGTGAAATATTTTGCACAGGCAAAATGTGAAATAATGATTGAAATCATTGTGAAATTTTCTGCCGAAGCATAAAGTGAAATGAAATAAATCCACCAACGCCTGCAGGCATTTCACATTGCGGAGCAATATTTCACATCTGAAGATATTTCACAAATCCAAAAAGGATTTATTTCGTTGAAAAAACCTCTTTCGCAAAGCAAAAGAGGTTTTTTCTGGAGCTGCTAGGCGGACTCGAACCGCCGACCTCATCCTTACCAAGGATGTGCTCTACCACCTGAGCCATAGCAGCAAATTATGATAATTTTTATCGTTCATACCGAACGCAGATTATATTACCATAATGTTTTGATTTTTTCAAGTCTTTTTTTAAATTTTTTCAGATAATTTTGTTATCAACAGCCTTTTCAACCAATTCTGCAAACAATGCACAGGACCAGCTGAACCAGCTTCTTGTGAATTTGTCGGGGTCATTGGCGTCAAAGCCTTCGTGCATATAGCCTGTGCCTCCGTCGGTTGTTTCAAGAATATGAAGAATTTCTCTGATTTCCTCGGGATTGTTTGTTGAGAGTCCCTGCATCGAAAGAGCAATGTGCCAGATATATCCCTCGGGAGTGTGAGGGCTGCCAACACCCTTTCCGAACTTGCCCTCATAGTAATAAGGATTATCCTTGCTCAGAATGAACGAACGGGTGTTGAGATAAATCTCGTCGTCATAGTCGCAGAAACCGAGATAAGGTGCGGAAAGCAGGCTGGGTACGTTTGCATCGTCAAAAAGGAAATAATCACCCTTGCCGTTAACCTCACAGGCATAGATTTTGCCGTGGTTTTCAGTTTCGATAACAGCATGGTTTGCGATGCCCTCTGCAATTTCACCCTTGAGAGCAATGCACTCTGCAATAAGCTCTGTTTCGTTGGGATAAGCCGCCTCCAGCATCTCCGAAAGACAGCCGAGCACAACCACCGCAAACATATTCGAAGCAACAAGATAGCCATAGCGGCAGGCATCGTCGCTGGGTCTGAAACCTGACCAAGTCATACCCGTGTAGTCAACGGGCTCGCCCATTCCGTTGTTGTGGATTGTATCCTGATGAGAGCAATTCTTCCTTGTGAAACGGTAAGGTGATCTTTCAAAATGGTGCTGCTCCGTACGCCAGAGATTGACCGTTGTTTTTGTGCTTTCAATAAAATCCTCACCCAACACACTGTCGTCTCCCGTTGCTTTCCAATAAAGATAAGCAAGGCGGATAGGATAGCAAAGTGAGTCTATTTCATACTTTCTTTCCCAAACAATGGGATGATTTTCGGGCGAATCATCAAACTCCTTGTGGTCGTTGGGCTCTTTCTTATACGCATTTGCATAAGGCTCCATCTGAATATACATTCTCTGTCTTTTGATAACGCCCCTGATTATTTCACGGATATCCTCATTTTCCGCGGCAAGAGGAATATAATGAGAAACCTCTGCAGTTGAGTCTCTCAGCCACATTGCAGGGATATCTCCCGTAAGAACAAAAACAGAACCGTCGGGCATAAATTCCGTTGCGGTTTCAAGGGTGTTGGGATAGCAATTTCTGTAAAGCTTTGCAAGCTTCGGACTGTATTTTTCAATATGGGCGCAGTATTCGTCCATTCTTTTTTCAACGCAAAGAGGTAATTTCATAACGCCAATCCTTTCCGAGCGGTTTTTATTAATGATATAACTAATAAAATATATTGTCAATCTGTTTTTAAAAAACTGATTCAAGTGTTACGTAAATATGTTTACTTCGACAGTTTAATATGATAGAATACTGTTACAGGAGATGAGGAAAATGAAAAATTACGGTCTTGTTCTTGCAGGCGGTGGCGCAAAAGGCGCATATCAGCTTGGCGCGTGGAAAGCAATGAGAGAACTTGGAATTAAATTTTCCGTTGTTGCAGGTGTTTCCATCGGCTCAATCAACGGTGCACTCATTGCCGCAGATTGCTATGACGAAGCGGATGCCCTCTGGAAATGCGCATCCGTTGACAAAGGAGTTAAAATTGCAGGCGAACTGAAAGACCCTGAAAACCTTTTCAGCCTCAGGAATGCAGGAGTGTTGCTCAAAGAAATTATGCGCAACAAGGGCATTGACGCCTCCCCCACAAAGGATTTGCTTCTGCAGTTTATTGACGAAGAAAAGGTGCGCCGTTCACCTGTGAAATTCGGAATGGTCACGTTTAACCTGACCGAATTTGCACCTGTTGAAATTTTTATAGATAAAATTCCTCAGGGTGAACTTGTTGATTTTCTGCTTGCGTCCTCAAAAGTGCCGGGAGTGAGCAAAATCGGCCCCGAGGATGACAAATATCTTGACGGCGGTGTTTATGACAATGCACCCATAGGTCTGCTGCGCAAGCACGGCTATAACCGCATAATCGTTGTGGATATCTCGTCTATGAAAGGATTGGGTCACAAAAGCGATATGACAAACGCAGAGTTTGTTTATATCAGACCTTTTGATATTGAGGATCTGGGTGCGGCATTCGATTTCAGCGAGGAAATGTATGAAAAGCGCCTCAATATGGGCTACCTCGACGCACGCAAAGCATTCGGTTACCTTTCGGGCAGACAGTTTTACTTTGAGTCTGCGGTATTCACGGAAATGCTTGAAGAATACGGCGCGGATGCTCTTGAGCAGCTGGAGGCTCTGGGCGCAGAGTTGGGAATGGAGCGCTTCAGAATTTACGAAAAAGACCAATTCATTTTTGATCTGAAGAAAAAGTACGTTGAATACGAAAAAGAACAGCAATTGAAAGAAGAGGAAGCAGAACAGAAATTCTATGCTCCCCTGCTCAAAAAGCTGCCGAAATTCAATCAGGACGATGAATATGCCGAGGCAATTGCCGTTCTTGAAAACATCATAATATAAGAAAAAGGGACTGTGTGAAACAGTCCCTTTCAGTTTATATTTCGATTACTTTCGGTTCGATTCCGAGGGCCGAAACAAGCTTTTCAAGTACCTGCTCCGTTCTGATTTTCAGAGTTGCGGTGTTATCGCTGGGATGACAGCAGATATATTCTTCTGCAAGAACATCTCTGTCTACTGCAAGCATAACCTTTTTTTCTCTGTCAAAAATCAGGCTTGTTATGCTAAGCGAGCCGGGAGTTGTGTTCAGCAGATTTTCCATATATTCACCCGAAGCAAAAGAAAGCCTTGAGCAACCCAGCTTTTTGGAGACTTCCTTTGTCACAAACCGCTTGTCGTCCCTTATCATCAGCAGATAAATCACCTTGCCCGAATCCGTACGGAGCAAAAGATTTTTGCATATTCTGCCGCCGATTATCCCGTTGACCGCCTGACATTCTTCAAGCGTTGACACAGGCGGATGAGTCACGATATCATAGCTTATTCCGTTTTTTTCAAGAAAGCCGCATACCTCTGCGGCTTTACTGCTCAAATTCATATCAATCACTGTCCGTAAAATGCTGACGCAAAATTCTCCGCATCAATTCTGACTGTTTTCCAGGGACCGCTGCTCCTGTCCTCATGGGTAAGCAAATTATCTTCAAAACTGTGAATGCTGTTGAAAACGGGCTTTCCTCTTTCCGTTACCCAGAATTCGTCAATCGCCTCATCGGGTACGGGATATACGCTCTCATCAAGAGTGAATTCGCCCTCATAAAGCTCTCCGCAGCAGAAATTCTCTATCTCATCATCACGATTGAACTTTATATAACAACGACCCGTGCGGCTCTGAATAAGATAAGCTCCGCTTTCTGTTTTTGAGAATTCAAGAAACTCCTCAACGGTTTCTTCTCCCGAATACTCAACGGTATAAACGTAACGAAAGCTATCATTCTTGGCGTTGTATTCAGCCGTGTAGCTTTTGAGAGTTGACTCGGACACAAAAACCAGCTCGTAATTCTCGCCGTCAGAGGTGAAGGTTACGTCCATTCCCTCGCTCTGCAGTTTGTAATAATCCTGCGCCGTCTCGTTGGTCATATCCGCGGTAAAGCCCTGAACGATTGAAAGAGTGTTCAACACAAACGGCTCGAATGACGTAAGAATATAATTCTCTTCAAGAAAAAACTCGGTTTTGTTATCCGACTCAATAACCGCATTGTGAGCATTCTCAAGAATGGTTGTTTTTGCGCTCATCGCCGCAACAACAGACTCAAATCTGCTCAGGCAACCGAGAAAGGTTTTGTCTGTATTGGTAATATTAAGCATATCCGCGGTTTTTACCCTGCCGTCATCCTTATCGGAGCACGCACAGAGAAAAACAAGCATCAACGCAAGCAAAATTGCCGTGATTTTTTTCATTGTTATTCTCCCAAAAAAGGAGTATGACAAAAGCCATACTCCGCATTGATCAGTTCTTTTCTTTAAGAATTTTTGCCAGCTCGTCCATAAACGTGTTGATATCCTTGAACTGGCGGTAAACCGAGGCAAAACGCACGTATGCAACCTCGTCCAGCTCTCTGAGCTTATCCATAGCAAGCTCACCGATATAAACAGAAGTTACCTCTCTGTCCAGCGAATTCTGAAGAGTTGCGTCAATTTCGTTAACGGCTCTTTCAAGCGCTTCAAGAGAAACGGGACGCTTCTCGCAAGCTCTGAGCATACCGTTGAAAAGCTTGCTGCGGTCAAACACCTCTCTGGACTTATCCTTCTTTACTACAATAACAGGAACGCTCTCAATTATTTCATATGTGGTGAATCGTTTCTGACAGCTGATGCACTCCCTGCGGCGGCGGATACGTTCGCCTTCGTCTGTGGGGCGTGAATCAATAACCTTGCTTTCCTCGCAACCGCAAAACGGACATTTCATAATGACAACACTCCTTAACTATATTCTGTCACGTTCAAGTATAGCATATTTCGCAGAATTTTCAAGCTATTTCACAAATTTTGAAGATATCGCAGAGATTCTGTAAGCTCACTCTCATCGCCAAAGCCGTTTCTGTAAAGCTCAATCACGTAATTGCCCTTGTATTCTGCAGAATTCATAATATCAAAAAGCTTTCTGAAATCAAAAACACCCGTTGACGGCGCAATGCAATCGCTTTGTGAATTGTGGTCACTCAAATGGATATGGCGGATATTGTTTTTGAATTCCTCTGCAAAAGCAAGAGGCTCATACCCTGCCCTGAATGCCTGCTTAACGTCAAAAACCATATTGAAATCATCACCCAGAGCTTTGCGCATATCCATCAGAAACGACGGATTCTGGCTGTAGTGGGCGTTGACGTTTTCCTGACACACGGTAACACCGAATTCCCTGCCCGATTCAACAAGAGCCGCAAAACGCTCAAAATATTCCTCGTTGCTTATCTTACCCGTAAGCTTTGAGCCGTGGATAACAGATATTTTTGCTCCTGCAAGGGCGGTTACCTCAAAGCATTTTTTGTAAAACTCGCAAACGTCAAGATAACGGCGGCGGTAATTGCCGAAAAGCATATACGTTTCCGAAAAAGAAGAAAACGGATGAACAGAAACGATTTCCATTCCGTATTCATCTTTGATTCTGTTAAGAATTCTTATAAATTCAGGGGTGGTTTCGCTGATTGTGTTCAGAAAAATCTCGCAGGTTCTGACCCCCATTTTTCCGAGCGTTTCAAGTGCTTCCTCCGTTGCCTGCGGATAGAGGCAGGAGGTTGAAATTCCGATAGCCATTCTCTTTTCCTCAATTGGTAATATTTTTGGTTTGAACTCATCCGCCGCATTCTGTATAATTGAATACGGTGAATTATTATGAAAACGATTTTTAAAAAACTGCATCGCAGAACAAAATATATTGTGATTTTCAGCTGGGCAGCGGTTCTGATTATGCTTTTTGCCTCTACCCTGCTTTACATAGGAGCAGGCAAAACCTTTGATTATCACTCCGCAGTTGACGCAAGCGAAATTTTGCTGACCCTTTGCAGACCTGCATCGGTTTTTGCGTGCCTTGCATCGCTCATCAGCGAACACTATGCGAGACAATAGACATTGTATCACACGGAAAGAATAAATTCAAGTTTATGAAAAAGTCGGGATTTTGTCTCGACTTTTTTATTTTGATGTGATATTATGTATCTGTATTATTGCATTAAAGTGCAAAACAGGAGGAACTATTATGCTCAGAGTTGCAATGCTTTCAAAATGGCACGTTCACGCCGAGGGTTACGCAAGGGAATTCATCGGCACAGACAAAGCTGAAATCACCGCCGTATGGGATGAAAATCCCGAAAGAGGTGCTGAATGGGCAGGCAGGCTCGGCGCAGATTTTGAGCCCGACCTTGATAAATTGCTGGCAAGGGACGACGTTGACGCAGTATGCTGCTGCACACCGACAACAATGCACACCGACGTGCTGACCCGTGCGGCAAAAGCAGGCAAACACATTTTTACCGAAAAAACACTTGCCTGCACAGTTGCGGAATGCAACGAAATCGCAAAAACTGTTGAAGAAAACGGCGTTACCTTTGTTATTTCATTTCCCCACAAAGCCTGGCCCGTTGTCAAATTTGCAAAAGAACACATTGAAAACGGCGATTTCGGCAAAGTTACAAACGTACGCATCCGCAACGCACACAACGGCGTCAGCGGCAAATGGCTGCCCGAATACTGGTTTGTGAAGGATGACTGCGCAGGCGGCGCAATGATGGATCTTGGTTGCCATCCTATGTATCTGCTTTCATACCTTTGCGGAAAACCCAAAAAGATAACAGGCATTGCAAATTCAGTTTTCGGTACTCCCGTTGACGAAAATGCAATTTCAATCATCGAATTCGAAAGCGGCGCAATCGGCGTTTCCGAAACCTCATTCCTCGCTTACTCTTCACCCTACACCATTGAGGTACACGGCACAGACGGAATCCTCCTCTGGCAGGGTGGCGAAATAAAATACAAAACAACGGAAACCGCAAAACTCAACAAAGACTTCATCTCACCCGACAATCTTCCCAAAGAGGACGAAAAACCCATTGTCCGCTTTGTTGATGCCTGCCTCAACGGCACAGGCTCTCCCGACGGGCTGGGAATGAGCGATGCAATTGCTCTTGCAGAACTTCTTGAAAATGCTTACATATCATACGAAACGGGCAAAACCGTTGAGATATAAGGAGAAAAAATTATGAGAGATATGAAAACCGAGCTTCACTACTACGACATATTCCCCAAAGTATTCCCCGCAGGCAAAGAGGTTACAGTCACAATAAAGCCTCTCGGTCACCACGCAAATTTTGAAAATCCCGAAAACATTTCACTCCATATTTACGGTCTTGACGACGGTAATCCCAGAGATTATCCCCACAGAGGCAACGGCAAGGAAATCCCCTTTGAATTTGACGGTTGTATCAGATTCACTTACACCTTCCCCCGTGAGCAACAGTACTACGCAAGAATTATGGACAAAACAACAGGCAAAAGACTGCTCCAGCTCAGCGTTTATGCTCTTGACGAAGACCTTTGCGGCAGATATCCTCTCATTGGTGACCTGCATATGCACACCTGCTGCTCGGACGGTCACGAATGTCCTGCAATCGTCAGCGCAAACTACAGAAAGCACGGCTACGATTTCTTTGCAATCACAGACCACAACCGTTACTGGCCCTCACTTGAGGCAATCAACACATACAAAGACGTACCCATCGAATTCAACATCTGCGTCGGTGAAGAAGTTCATCTCCCTGACCTTGCACCCGACCACATCAACGACGTTCACATCGTTAACTTCGGCGGCAAATATTCAGTTAACGCTATTCTTCTCGACGAGCACACCGAAGAATTCGGTAACGACATTGAAAAGCGTCGCATAGAAGGTTTCCCCTGTCCCGATCAGATTACAGAGGACGAATACAGAGCGGAGGTTGATGCACTTGCCGCAACTCTCGACATTCCCGAAGGCATTGAGCCTTTTACCTACGCAAGCTGCGTGTGGGTATTCAACCACATCAAGAAGGCTGAAGGTCTGGGCATTTTCTGTCATCCTTACTGGCTTTCAAACGTTCATCAGGTACCTGAAAACCTGACAAACTTTATGCTTAAGAGCCAGCCCTTTGATGCATTTGAAGTGCTTGGCGGTGAAAACTACTATGAGCACAACGGTTTCCAGACTCATAAGTACTACGAAATCAAGGCTCAGGGCTACAACTTCCCCATCGTCGGCAGCACAGACAGCCACGGCTCAATCAACAACCGCAACGCTCACATCTGCTCAACAATGGTATTCTCACCCAAGAATGAGTGCGAGGCCATCATTGACTCAATCAAGAATTTCTACTCAATTGCAATCGACGGCATCAGCAAGGAATTCAGACTTGTCGGCGATTTCAGACTTGCACGCTACGCAACCTTCCTCCTTCAGGATTACTTCCCCCTTCACGACGACCTTTGCTACGAAGAAGGCAGAGCGATGAAGGATTATGCCTGCGGAGTTGAGGGCGCAAAGGAAACTCTTGAATTCATCAGCGGCAGAATTCAGAAGCAGCGCGAAAAATATTTTGCATTTTAATAAATAAACTTGCTTTTTATCAAATAAAGTGGTATTTTATTGATAGTTTTTTATAAAGGAGGTAAAGCGTTGAAAAAACAACGTTCACTTGAGGCTGCGGAAATGAAACATCCTAACAAAATCGGTTTCAGAGACGGTCTTGGCTATGCCTTCGGCGATGCCGCCAACCTTTTTGTGTTGACCTATGTTTCTTCCTATCTTAAGGTGTTCTATACCGATATCCTCAAGGTTGCAGAAAGCAAAATCACTACCCTGCTCCTTATTGCCAGACTCTGGGACGCAATCAACGACCCCCTCTGGGGTAACATTGTTGCAAAGAAAAGACCTAATAAGGACGGAAAATTCAGACCCTACATAAAATGGTTCTCAATTCCTCTTGGAATTATGGCGATGCTTTGCTTCGTTAATTTCAGAAACTTAACAACAAGCGAGACTCTCGTTGTTGCCCTTATGTATATAACTTACATCGGATACGGAATGATGTATACAACCATCAACATTCCCTACGGCTCGCTTGCTTCGGTTATCACCGACGACCCCGACGGCAGAACACTTCTTTCAACCTTCCGTTCAATCGGTGCAGGACTGGGCGGTGCAATCCCCCTGCTTATCGGTCCTATGGTCATTTACACCGTTACGGGTACCAACAGCGCAGGCAATGCCGTTAAAGCTGCCGACGCAGGCGGAATGCTGAAATTCGGTATTATAATGGGCGTTCTGTCAATTATATTCTTCTTCCTTTGCTTCAGCAACACCAAAGAAAGAGTTGCATCAGAAGAAGAACCCAAGGTTGACATTAAAAAGACTTACATCGGAATGCTCAAGAGCAGACCCTTTGTTGTTGCCGCAATTTCCGGTATTCTTATCAGCGGTCAGCTTCAGTTTGCATCTCTCAACCAGTATCTTTACAAAAACTATTTTGAAAATACTGACCTGTCAATCATCGGCACAATCGCAAATTACCTGCCTATGGCGGTTATGATTTTCTTTATGCCCAAGCTTGTTAAGAAGTTCGGTAAGCAGGAACTTTGCAGCATCGGCACATTCTTCTCAGCTATTGCGGCTGTTCTCATGTTCTTTATTGTTCCCCATTGCGACAGACTCGGCAGCGGCCCCGTTGTGTTTATGCTCTTCACATTCGTAATTGGCTTCGGTTATTCATTTGTAAGCATTACAAACTGGGCAATCATTACAGACGTTATCGACTATCAGGAATATAAAACAGGAATCCGCAGCGAAAGCGCGGTTTATGCGGTTTATACATTCTGCCGTAACCTTGGTCAGACCATTGCCGACGTTGGCGGTATGAAGCTCCTCGCTGCTGTTGCAGGCTATAACGGCGCCGTACACGGCTCTGCAGGCTACGTTGAAGGCGTTGGCGAAGGAATCCTTTTCGTCTGCACAATTATTCCTGCAATCGTTTACACCCTCGTATTTATTCTGTTCAAGTTCGGTTATCCCCTCACAAAGCCCAAGCTTGAGGTTATGTATGACGAGCTGAAAGTAAGACGAGAAGTTCAGTAATTTATGAATTTAAAAAGCGTACATCATCACGATGTACGCTTTTTCTTTACCATCTGTTTTCAACATATTCACAGAAAGTGAACATATCTTTTATTTCAATCTTTGTGCCGTCATCAAGAGTAACGTCACCGTTCCACATTCCGAAAATCTGGTGGCAATTCATTCTGCCGATTTTGAAATCAACGTCTGTGTGATTATCAAAAGTGGGAGTCATGGTCATATTGAATCTGCCGTCCTCGGAAACGAATTTCCACGGCTCAAGGAATCTGCCCTTGGGAAATTTTTCAACGTCAACCGCACCGATTTTGTGCACCTTTCCGTCATAGAAAATGCAGGTTTCCGTTGCATTGCTTTCGTTGCCGATTGCCCAGGTAATTTCAAAGCCCAGAAGATGCTTTTCGCCGTTGGCATCGGTTACGTACTGATTACCGCTGCCCCAATACCAGACCATTTTGTGAACGGTGTTGACTCTGCCCCAGTCAAGGGTACAGAATGCGGCATCCTTTGAAAATTCATAAACGTAATCACCGCAGACAAACTTACCCTCGCAAGGCATACACATCTGCTTTGTGGTCATAAAATACTTGGTGTTATCTTCGTCAAAAGGAAAAACTGTTGTGATATTTTCAAGACCGGGCATAATGTCCATCTGCACGTTGACCTCAACGGGTTTGCCCTTGTATGAGCCTTTGTACCACAGAGTACGCTCTGTTTCCTTGGTGTCAAAATCGAACTCGGTTTTGCCGATTTTGTCCTTATAGCGGTTGGGCACGTCGCCCTTTGCAGGTGGAACGTGCTTGTTTGCACCGAGGAAATACTGCATTGAATCGCAAAGAACCTCGCCTGTTTTCAGGTTGGTGAGCTTTGCGCCCACATAGCCGCCCAGATTTATATTCGCAAAGCTGACAAGAATCTGCATCTCACCGTCAACGATGTTATAGAAATCCCATTCCTTTCGGCTCATAATGCCTGTTTTAACGAGATTGCGGTCATATTCAAAAACGTTGCGTCTTGCCCATCCCTTGGCATTCAGAGTGCCGTCAGGGTTAAGCAACGGTGTGCTCTCTGTATATTCGGTCTGCTTTGATTTTTCTGCCCAATCCTTGAAGGGCACGTAGGTTCTTTTCATTTCATTGCTCATTTCAATTCCTCCCACTCGTAATAACATAATTCTACAATGTATTGACAGATATTTCAACTAAAATTTTTGTTTTATCTGACAGAATCATCGGAAATCTTCAACTCTTTTGCTTATGGAGCAGGAATGCAGAACCCCCTTGAAATAGCTTTTTGATTGTTGTAAAATGAAATATATCATCGCGTATCTTACAATCCGTCCGAAGGAGACGTATTATGGTTTACGATAAGCTCAACGTTTATGAATTCACCGCGGATATGGGCGATGAAGAATTCTTTGCGGCATATTTCGCCGCGGCAAAGCTTTGCTGCAACGGCAGAATCCATTTTGCCTTTGCTGACAGACACGGCTTCAGACACAACAAACGGTCAACTGACGTTCCACGAATCAACGGAACAATCCAAGACCTGCTCCGTATGTGATCAGTACACAATCTAATTGAAGGTGATTATATGAACAAAGTAAACGTAGTCGGCAATTCCGTTTTATTCTCACGCAAAGGAGAACTTGTCCGCATCACCGCTTGCGGCAAAAACGCAATCCGTTTTCAGGGCTTTCCTGACTGCAAAGTGATTGAGGAAGACTATAACCTGATGCCGCAGACCGTTGACTCCGTTATTGAGGACAACGGAACGTGGGCAACCGTAACCTGCGGAAAATTGAAAGTTATGATAGGCACAAGCGGACGGGTTGTTTTTTACTCTGACGGCAAAGAAATCCTCGTTGAAAAACCCGAACTCACTTTCGGTGACGGATTTCGTCACTACGAAAACAAAGGTAGCGGTCTCTGGTCAGCAAGGGTAACTTTTGAACCCAACGAAAACGAGCATTTCTTCGGTATGGGTCACAGTTGGGATAATGATTTTGACCTCAAAGGCTCTTCAATTGACATAAGAAACGTCAACGCAAAATGCACCGTCCCTTACGTTTATTCCTCCCTTGGCTACGGCTTCCTCTGGAACGTGCCGTCAACAGGTCTTTGCGAGCTTTCAAAAAACAGAACCCGTTGGAACAGCGATTGTTGCCACGCCGTGGATTACGTGGTTATTGCAGGCACTCCCGAAGAAACAAGCGGTGTACTTGCAGATTTAACGGGTCATGCTGCACCTATGCCTCAATGGGCAACGGGCTTCTGGCAGAGCAGACTCCGCTACGAAACGCAGGAAGAACTGCTGTCCGTTGCAAGGAAATACAAAGAGCTGGGCATTCCGCTTTCGGCTATCATCTGCGACTATTTCCATTGGACGGAACAAGGCGATTACAAATTCGACCCGAAATATTGGCCTGACCCCAAAGCTATGGCCGACGAGCTTCACGCGATGAACACAAAGCTGATTGTTTCCGTCTGGCCCACCATAAACGAAAACAGCGAAAATTATTGGCATATGCTGGATCAGAATATGCTTATGCGTACCGTTCACGGCTCGGACAGAGTTTTCAATTTTTACGGCTGGCAGGCTGAAATTGACGCAACCAACCCCCACACAAGAGAGTACGTATGGAGCAAACTGAAGCAGAATTACATTGACAACGGTGTTGATGCCCTTTGGTTTGACGAAGCTGAACCCGAAATCCATCCTGAACAGTTTGATAATCTGATATGGTACAAAGGCAGAGCCGATAAGGTAGCACTCCTTTATCCGTATTATTACTCAAAGATGGCATACGACGGCTTCAGATCGATGGGCAGGGATGATATCATCACCCTCACCCGTTGCGGATATTTCGGCAGCCAGAAATACGCTTCACTCGTCTGGTCGGGTGATATTCCGTCAACGTTTGAGAGTCTTGCTCATCAGGTAAAAGCAGCGCAGAATTTTTCTATGTGCGGAATTCCGTGGTGGAATACGGACATCGGCGGTTTCTACGGCGCGGATATTCAGAGTGATGATTTCAAAGAACTTATTATCCGCTGGTTCCAGTTCGGACTTTTCAGCCCCGTTATGAGGCTTCACGGCTCAAGATGCAGGCATCACGAACCAACTCCGGGACTTCTTGAACCCAGCGGAGACCCCAATGAAATATGGTCGTTCGGTGAGGAAAACTTTGAAATAATCAAAGATATCATTATGCTCCGTGAAAAATTAAGACCCTATATTCAGAAGCAATGTGAAATCGCAACCGAAAAAGGTTACCCGATAATCAGACCCATGTTTTTCCACTATCCCGATGACGAAATATGTTACACTCTTGAAAGCCAGTATTTCTTTGGTGACGATATAATATTCGCTCCCATTGTCAACAAGGGACAGACCGAAAAGCAGGTATATATTCCCGACGGAGAATGGGTGCTCACAAAGGACGGCAAAACCTATCCAAAAGGGTGGCATACAGTAACCGCAGAAATCCGCGAATTCATAGCCTTTGTAAGAAAAGGTTCACAGACAGAATCCGTTTTCAGATAACAATAAAACTACCGCAGAAGCTTCATCAACTTCTGCGGTTATTTTTATCGGTTATTTTTTCGCCTGCTGAATACACCAACTTTTGGTTTTGCAAGGCAGTCGCTCTACTTTTGCCTTTTCTCTATCACAACAGATGATACAATCGCATACACAATTGCAACTATTGCAATTACTATTACCAGATAGAACAACCAACCCGTTTCTAAAATCACATCAATCGTATTAATCAAAAATACAATTCCTATTAAGACAAAAATAACACCCGACTGTTTGTAACGCGTTTTTTTATCCATAGTTTCTTTTTCTTGTTCTGATGCAAAAATATATGCATTGTTAAAAAGAAAACCTTTTTCTTTAAACTGTAAATAACTGCATATAAAACAAACAATTGCGATTACCCCTAATACAATCGCTGCAATTATATTCCCCATAGCACTACCCCCTGCAAATTCTTGCTGTCTGCTCGGCAAATAAGGTCATTTCTGATAATTTCTTACCCATTATACTCACCGCCAGACTCAAGTTTGTCAATCCGATTATATCGCACTATCAAGAGCATTCAGCACTTTGCTGAATTTAATATCCAGCTCATCCTCACCGTCCAGATACAGAATCTTACACGGAAATGTTTTTTCAATTTCATCATGCATAGCTTTGCTTCTCATATTGAGTCCGCCATTGTCATAGGCTTTTGCCCATTCAACAAATTCGATATGATGCCGGTACCAATCTCCGTCAGGGTCAATGCGCGAGCCGTATCTTTCCCTTTCTCTTTTCACCAATCTTTCGATTCGTGCATCCGGATTCATTTCAATCCGTACAGCCAACGTGAAATACGGAATAAGCTCCTCGCCCCAATCCGAAAGAGAACCTGATATTACGACGTTCTCTGATTTTTCAATATCTTTTTTCATCAGCTCTATTCGTTCAGACTTGGGACGTTTATGCGTATATTCAGGTTCTGTGGGCAACCAGAAATAATTATCAGTATCCATATGTGTATATCCCAATTCGTCACTTATCTTTTTCCCTAACGTTGTCGTGCCTGAACCGGAAGCACCATAAATATAGACTACATTTTTCATTATGAACTCCTCACCGAATCTTATTTATCTGAACAAATTTTATCATAACACAATCATTTGTGCAATAAAATCTTCAAGCCTGAGGCTGAAAAAATATTCAGTTTATTTCTGAAATGTATAATTGTTGTCTGTAATATTGAAAAGAGAAAACAAGTATAATATAATTGGGGTATGATTATCAAATCATCTTAATTCAAAAATCGGAGGAAATTAAAATGAGCAATTTATTCAACATTCAAGGCAAATCTGCAATCGTCACAGGTGCATCTTCAGGTCTTGGCCGTCAGTTTGCCCTTGCACTTGCAAGAGAAGGTGCAAACGTTGCAATTCTCGCAAGAAGAACAGACAGACTTGAGCAGGTTAAGGCAGAGGTTGAAGCACTCGGTGTTAAGTGCATTTCTGTTAAATGTGACGTTGCCGATAACGAAAGCATCAAATCAGCTGTTGCTGAAGTTAAAGAAACTTTCGGCAGAATCGATATCCTTGTCAACAACGCCGGTATCGGCACAGGTGCTCCTGCAGAATCAATGGAAGAAAACACATGGGATTCAACTATCAGAATCAACCTCAGCGGTGTTTATTACGTTGCAAGAGAAGTCGGCAAAGTTATGATTGAACAGAACTACGGTAAAATCATTAATCTCGGTTCAATACACTCAACTGTCGCTATGATGGGCAGCCCCATTTCAGCTTACTGCGCAAGCAAGGGCGGCGTTGAAATGCTTACAAAAGCACTCGCTAATGAATGGGCAAAATACAACATCACAGTTAACGCAATCGGCCCCGCATATTTTGAAAGCGAAATGACCGATATGGTTATCAACACCCCCGAATTCGGTATGGCACTTCAGGCATATTGCCCCATGGGCAGAGCAGGCAGAGCCGGTGAACTTGACGGTGCACTTATCTACTTTGCATCAGACGCTTCAAGCTACACAACAGGTCAGCTTCTCACAATTGACGGCGGCTGGACAACCATCTGATTACCGCAAAACCAAAAAGGCAGGGATAATCCCTGCCTTTTTCAATAAATTTGTACGTTCGCAATCGGATTTATTGTTCAGAAAAATTACGTTTTGTTTCTGAACTTCAGCCAAAACATCAACAAATCACGCTTATAATTAACCGCAGTCACTTCTGACTCCATCATAAAAGCTATCCTGAATTACAGAAAGCGCTGCGCGTAGAAGCAAAAAGTAAAAGCACTTCGTTTGAAGTGCTTTTTTCTGTATTTATAACTCATTTTTGTCAAAAATATCATTCCGATAAATCGGAATTTGTCGAATTATTTGTTACTGACAATGATATATGCATTTTCTGTTTCAAACACTTTCGAAACTGTCATAGTTGTTGCGTTAACAAGTGCAACTATATTGTCAGGTGTATCCGGATATATCTTAATTTTCCTGTTTCCCATATCGATATATTGATTTTGGTTTTTATCAATAGACAAACAAAATAGTCCGTTACCGTTTAATAATTCAGCAATTTTTGAGATAACATGTTCTTTGTCTTTGAAATGCATCATTGTAAGTGATGAATATATAATATCGAATGTTTCATTAAACTCATAAACACTAAAATCATCACAGATAAAATAAACGTTATTATATTCTTTCAGATTTTCCTTTGCCCGTTCAATGGTTTTTGAAGAAACATCTATACCTGTCAGGCTCAAACATTCAGGTGCCACTTTAGCCGCTATTCTGCCTGTACCAATACCAATTTCCAACACCCTTTTATTTTCAGAAAGTTCCAACGCTTCTAAAAACAGTGCGCCATCCCATTTGCACATATATTCTTGCAATGCAGGTGGGTCACGAAACGGGTCATTATTTTCATCTATCAACAAATCATAGTGAGAAATTACATCCATAATATATCTCCGTCAAACTCTAATTTATTTGTATAATTATATCACAACAGATATGAAATTACAATCAGTTGAAGGGCAACTTCATTTGCCGTAAAGCAACTTCGTTTTATGTCCGCAAGCGGAATGAAGTTGACCTAAAGGTCAAATAATGTTTGCGGTTTCACCGCAAAACGATGTTGTGTCCTTGCGGACACAAACACAAAAAATAAAGGACTTCTTACGAAGTCCTTTATTTTTTGGAGGTGCCACCCGGATTTGAACCGGGGAATCAGAGTTTTGCAGACTCGTGCCTTACCACTTGGCTATGGCACCACACATTATTAAGTTATGAAGCTTTTGCACAATTTATGCAAAAAAAATGGAGCGGATGACGAGGCTCGAACTCGCTACCTCCACCTTGGCAAGGTGGCGCTCTACCAGATGAGCTACATCCGCACCTGTTGGTGCCTCCGGTCGGAATCGAACCAACGACACGTGGATTTTCAGTCCACTGCTCTACCAACTGAGCTACAGAGGCATAGAAATGACCTGTAATTTTCATTACAGGTCACTCAATGGCGACCCGGAACGGGCTCGAACCGTCGACCTCTAGCGTGACAGGCTAGCGTTCTAACCAGCTGAACTACCGGGCCAAATGGTGGGAACAACAGGGCTCGAACCTGTGACCCTCTGCTTGTAAGGCAGATGCTCTCCCAGCTGAGCTATGCTCCCACGTTGGCGTTTTTTGACGTTGTTGTCGTCAAGCAACGTAGCCTATAATACACTACTTTTTCGAGTTTGTCAACCCTTTTTTTAAAAAAATTTCAAAAATTTTTAAAAAATTTTTTAATTCTTTTTTGGCATTAATTTTCAGCCAGTTTCAGCACCTCTTCAGAGGTGAATCTGTACTTCTTTTCGCAGAAGTGGCAGGACACTTCCGTAGTCTTTTCCTGCGCCATTTCCTGCAGTCCTTCCTTGCCGATACTGATGAGTGCTTTTGCTACTCTGTCTCTTGAACAGTTGCATCTGTACTCGGGATTTGAAGTATCCAGAATCTCAAGGTCAAAGCCTTTGAGCACGTGGCGGCATATATCCTCGGGGGTCATACCCTTTGTGAGCATCTGAGTTACGGACTCTATATCCTTGATACATTCTTCAACTTTATCAATAGTATCATCAAACGCTGTAGGCAGAAGCTGAATGATAAATCCGCCTGCAGCCTGAATCGACAAATCGGGATTGACAAGCACTCCCAATGCGCATACGCTGGGAAGCTGCTCACTGATTGCAAAATAACTTGTGATATCCTCGGCAATTTCACCCGAGATAATAGGCACCTGACCGATATAAGGCTCGTTCATACCAAGATCTTTCATTACGGTAAGCGTTCCGTCCGTGCCGACCGCACCTGCAACGTCAAGCTTTCCCTTCTTATTCAAAGGTATTTCTACAATGGGATTGGACACGTAGCCTCTTACGTTGCCCTCGCTGTCCGAAACCGCAATAACCGACCCTGCAGGACCGTTGCCGTTTATGCGCAGAGTTACGCTGTTATCCTTTCCTTTAAGCACTGCACCCATCATTGATGCGGCGGTCAGGAGTCTGCCGAGAGCGGCAGATGTTACGGCAGAAGTCTGATGAATCTGCTCCATTCTGTTTATAATATCCGTGGTGTCTGCCGCAATAACGGTCAAAGTTCCGTCGGATGAAATCATTCTTACAAGTTCACTCATATTATCACTTCTTCTTTGCTAAAAATACTGCCCTGTCGCTGTCGGGCTTAACAGAATCAGTTGTCAGGTCATCATAAACGCCAACAACCTCAAATCCGGCTTCCTCAAGCCAAGCGGAAATATCGCTCAACTCATAGGCTTGCTCCGAAAAATTTTCGCAACTGCGATAATAAACACCGTCTTCCTCTTCAAAAAAATCAAGTGAAATATCAACGCTGTTGTCATCGCTGTTATAATTATTCTGCCAGACACAGAACAAATCATCAAATTCATAAACAAAAGCATTGTCCGCCAGCACGTTTCTGTGCTTGTGGATTGTGTTCACGTCAAAAGCAAACACTCCGCCTTCGTTCATAAAAAGAGAAACCTTTCCGAAGGTCCGCTTTACGTCATCGGCACCGTCAAGGTGATTTATGCCATCCAGCACGCAGATTGCGCAATCAACCGTACCGTAAAGGTCGATATCCTGCATAGGCTGATTGAGAAGCAACATCTGCTGACCGCTCTCAAACATTTTTTGTTGAGCCGCCCCAAGCATACCTACGCTGCTGTCAACACCGATTACCTCAAATCCCTTTTCTGCCATTCTGACAGACATACTGCCCGTGCCGCATCCAAGATCAAGGAGAATTCCGTTATTGATGCCGCACAATGAAAGAAGCCTGCAAAAATAATCTGCACGCTTCTCATACTCAACATTATCTGTCAATCGGTCATAGAATCGGGAAAAATCATCATATGACATTATTCTTCCATCCTCTTGAAGATTTCTTCATAGCCGTTACATCCGTACTGCAATGAACGGTTAACGCGGCTGATTGTTGCTGTGCTTGCGCCGGTTGCCGCAACTATATCGCTATAGACCTTTTTATCTCTGAGCATCTTTGCAACAACGATTCGCTGCGAAAGAGCCTTAAGCTCAGGCACCGTGCAAAGGTCCTCGAAGAAATCATAACATTCCTCAAGGCTCTGAAGATTGAGAATTGCCGAAAAAAGAAAATCAACATTATCATCTTTGATTTTGTTAGCCATTTTATTTACTTCCTTTCAGAACGCTTTTACACTTTAATATTTTAGCATACGAAACGCAAAATGTAAATATCAAATTCCGAAAATTTTAAACGAAACCGCATATAAAACGGCACTCATAATCAAAAAGCAGGGATAAACCGTTGCAAAAGCGGTTTTTGAGATTGCATCGCCGATGCTCTTCTCTTTTCTTCTGCCTTTTGAAATCGCGTGAAAAAATTCTGCAACAAGATAAGGCACCGTGCCTGCAACGATAATTTCAACGGGGCTGTAGCCTCCAAGTATGATATCCCCTGCAAACACGGCAATACAAGCCGCAAAAATCAAGGTACCGAAAACAGGCTGATATTTCGAATCCGCAAATCGTTCAAAAACACACTTGACCGCGCACACCAGAACAAGCATAAATGCGGTCATCAGTCTTGCGGCATACAGCGAACCCACAAGCACAAATATCATCGGTATTACATTATATATGGTGCGTTCAATTCTGTCTGATGTAAAATCATTAATCTCTTTGCCTTTTTTGTCGCAATAAAAACTGTATGCATTAACCGCAACAATACCGATTGCAACCGCTGCCGTCGCAAAAATCATCACGGTTTCAACCGATTGAGGCAAAGCGTTTCTGCCTACGGTTGCAATAAGTGTATTCACAGTTTCAACGTTTCCGAAGCTTGCACAAAAGCCGATTGCAATACCTGCACCGCCGATTGCACCGAGAGTAAACTCCATTGTTTTCCAACCGTCGTAAGTGCCGTTTCTGAAGAATCTGTCAAAAATATACTTTCCGTTTTTCATAGGATAAACGGTTATTTCATAGAATCTCAAAGCAATAATCCATCCGAAACCGCCGCCGATGAATCCACCGCATATCATTGATAGCACAAGGTTATCGCCCTTTATTATTGCCATTGCAATCATGGCAATGAGGGTCAGAAGATTGCCGCCCCATTCCTCACGGCGGGTGCGTGAATAATAGCATTTGGGATGAATGCCTTTTGCTTCATCATAGGGTGTGTTGAAAAGTCGGTATCCCAGAAACTGAAAAGCAGGAATAAGCAGGCAGAAAATAACGAGTTCTGACTTTGAATACACATCGCCTGCCATTGAAGTCATTGAAAGCGCAATGAATCCGCCGCAGATTGAAAACCACAGCGCACCTTTGAGGAAAACTCCTGCATATCCCTTGACGGGGCGGTATCTTCCCGGCTCATGGTGCACAACAAAGCCAAGGGTTTCACCGTAGGTTTCGCTGCCGCCGTAGGTCATACCCATCAGACCTGCAGCTGCCGCAAACCAGAAATTTTCTTTTATCCCTCCGCCTGCAAACCAGGCAAGGATAAGTCCTATGAATGCACCGGGCAGCATTGCGCCTTTTTCGCCGCCGATAACCGTGCCTCTCATTCCCCAGGCATAACTTGATGCAAGAGCAACAAAAAGTACGCATATAATTGCAGAAGTGAAATTCATTTCATCATCCCCTTTTATTGTATTTTAGCATAAATATATAAAAATTGGTATACTTTCAAATAAAAATTAAACTAACACTTGCACATAGCGAAAGTTAAGTGTATAATAAATCTACCCGAAATGAAAAAAGAGGTATTTTATGGCAGATTCATATATCAAAGCGCTTGTCTCTTACGCCGCAAAATGCGGTCTTATTGAAAAAAGCGACAAAGCATATTGCACAAACAGTATTCTTTACCTTCTTAAGAAAGATGCGTACGACGAATCCTGCGCAGAAGCAGAGGGCTCGCTGAGTGAAATTCTGGACGCTCTTTGTGACTATGCCGCAGAAAAAGGTATAATTGAAGATTCAATTACATACAGAGATTTGTTTGACACCGCTCTTATGGGTGCACTCACTCCCCGACCCTCACAGGTAATTGAAAAATTCCGTTCACTCTATGCGGAATCGGCTGAAAAGGCAACAGATTATTACTACAACTTCAGCTGCAACACAAACTATATCCGCCGTGACAGAATCGCAAAGGACCTTAAATGGCAATACACAGGCGATTACGGCACAATGGACATAACAGTTAACCTTTCAAAGCCCGAAAAAGACCCCAAGGCTATTGCCGCCGCAAAGAATGCTCCGCAGTCAGGCTACCCCAAGTGCCAGCTTTGCAGAGAATGCGAGGGCTACGCGGGAAGAGTTGATTTCCCTGCAAGACAGAATCACAGAATCATCCCGATTACAATAAACAAATCAGGTTGGTTTATGCAGTATTCACCGTATGTTTACTACAATGAGCATTGCATCGTTTTCAACGGTGAACACACTCCTATGAAAATCGACAGAGCCGTTTTCTCAAAGCTGCTTGAGTTTGAAGGTCTCTTCCCCCATTATTTCATCGGCTCAAATGCTGATCTGCCCATCGTAGGCGGGTCAATTCTCAGTCACGAACATTTTCAGGGCGGCAGATACGAATTCGCAATGGAGCGCGCTCCCATCGAAAAGAAAATTGAGTTTGCCGGCTTTGAAGACGTCGACGCAGGCATCGTAAAATGGCCGATGTCAACAATCAGACTTCAGTCCGATTGCCCCGAAAAGCTTGTTGACCTTGCAGACAAAATCCTTGTGAAATGGCGCGGATACACAGATGAGAATGCTTTCATCTTTGCTCAGACAAACGCACCTCACAACACAATCACACCCATTGCAAGACGCAGAGGCGGCAAATACGAGCTTGACCTTGTGCTTCGCAACAACATCACAACCGATGAGCATCCTATGGGCGTTTATCACCCCCACGCAGAGCTTCACCACATCAAAAAGGAGAACATCGGTCTGATTGAAGTTATGGGTCTTGCCGTGCTTCCTCCCAGGCTCAAAAACGAGCTCGAAGTCCTTGCAGATGCAATTGTCGGCGGCAAAGACCTGCGCGCAGACAAATTAACCGAATCTCACGCTGATTGGGTTGAGGAATTCCTCCCTGCTTATGAAAACGTGAACGCAGAAAACGTTATGAGCATCCTTGAAGCAGAGGTTGGCAAGGTGTTCGCAAAAGTGCTTGAGCACGCAGGCGTATTCAAGCGCACAGAAGAAGGATTCGCCGCATTTATGCGATTCATTGAATCGGTTTAAAAAGGAATCAATGCCGTCAGGCATTATTATAATGAAAAGGAGAAATACCCTATGAAAAAAATTCTTGCACTCCTGCTTGCATTTGCAATGCTCCTCAGCTTTGCAGCTTGCGGCGGAAACACAGAAGAAGAAACCACAACCACCACAACTACTGTTGAAGAAGTAACAGACGCAGTTGAAGAATCAACAGAAGCTACTGTTGAGGACACATCAGCTGCTGAAGATGCATCAGCTGAAGACCCCTCTGCTGCTGAAGAATCAACAGAAGCTGAAACAACAGCTGCAGCTATTGTTGCTCCCGAAACAACAGCTGAAATCATCGCTCTTTACAACAAGACAATCAACGATGCATATGCAGCAAAGGTTGGCTTCAACAAGGTTCGTTACACAGACAACGAAACTCTCAACGCAGGTTTCCTTCTCAAGACATTCGGTGACCTTGTTTACAGCTTTATGGGCATCGGCGAAGAGAACAAGTACACAATGGACGTAACAAAGGGTCAGTGGGAAAGCGACGTTCCTCACCACTACCTCCGCAAGAGCACTCTTACAGAGGGTGACGTAACAGCTGCAAAGTGCACAGAGAGCAACGGCAAGTACACAATCGTACTCAACGTTAAGCCCGGCACCAGCAAGGCTTCAAAGTCAGAATCATGGACAAAGGCTCCCATCGACAAGTGCGGTATCTGCGTTGGCGATCTTGATAAGAGCTACTTTGACCACAAGACTGCTCCCGTTATCTATGCTGCAGTTGGTCAGGTTGTTTCCGGCGCAGTTATAGAAGAAAGCTACAACAACGCAGTTGTTAAGGCTGAAATCGATGTAGCTACAGGTCACCTCATCAACCTCTCTGTTGAATTCGATATCAACGTTGTTATCGACACAGCAGGCGGCGGAAATGCAACAGGTTCAGCTCACGTATTCTACAAGAACTTCAAGTATTAATCTTACTTAACAATCGACCCCTGCTGTGCATATGCACCGCAGGGGTTTTATCTATCTCCTCCGCCGAGAATCCTCACATTGAGCTTTGCAGATAAGAATGGTGTCGCTTCCGATAACCTCAATATCTTCCCAACAAACTCTTATTCTTTCCCTTTTGCCGCAGACTCCCCAATATTTCGGTCTGCCGTAAATCACAAGAGCAACCACCCTGCCACAGCAGGTATCCACCTCAACGTCGCTCACAAGCCCCAGACGGCAACCGTCCGCTTTGTTGATAACTTCCTTGCACCTGAGTTCGGTTATACAGCAATTCATACGTTTAACCCCTTACAAAACATTTCATTCTGTAATATATTCAACATAAATCAAAAAAAGACCGTAAAGCCTATGCTTCACGGTCTGTTATTTTTCTGTTTCCTGAGTCGGGCTTTTGCCTTTCTCAGATTATATAAAACCACCCGTAGGGTGATGTTTGTGCGGGGGTACTGAGAGAATCAGCCCTCGGCTTCCGCGTTATGTGCGGTCGCTGAGAAGTGCGTTCAGCTCAAAGATTTTAACGAGTTTCTTGAATGTAAGAAACTTCTTCTCGCTGCTGATTTCTTCAAGGAGTTCTCTCTTCTTTTCATAACTTACTTTTTCGAAATTCATTTACATTCATCCTTTCTGTTTCGTTATGGCTTTATTATACACTAATTTTCAAAAAAGTCAAGTGATTTTGCACAAATTCAAACACCAATATTTGTGCATTTTTCACAAAGAATTGACTTTTTCAAATTATTCAGCCTTAACATAATTAAGAAAAGGATGGATTTTATTTTGTAAGTTTTGCACAAGTGCATATGTCTGTTTTTGTAAATTTCAAACAAACAATGTCGTTTTTAACAATTAATTCACAAAAAAGTTTGTTGAACTTTTTCCAAAAAAACTGCAACTGCATCGGATTAATCCGTCTTATTATTCGGGAAGTGAGTTCAGCATTTCGCAAAGTTCAAGATAAAAACTCTGTGTTTTCTCCTTGTCGGCAAAAAGTCCGATAGCCGTTCCGTGGTCACCCTCCCGAACAGGCATTACATTCCAGATTCCCTTTTCAAAGCTGTTGTCAAAATCCTTATGAGGTTCATCAAACGGATATTTTGCACTTTCTGTGTTGACCAGCGCATCGTTTGCAAGCCACTTCTCATCATAAACAACGCCTGTTTCGGGGTCTGTGAACTGCATAACGCCCATTGCCATTGCGGTGAGAAGTATTACGGGATTTGTGCCGATCATCGGAACTTCAAGATCAATTCCGGGCACTTTTTTTGTTGTTGAAAAAGCATAGGAGAAGTAATAGATATCCTCGTTGATATCCAGCTTTTTGTTAAGTGCGGCAGTCCCCTTGGGAGTGAGGTCATACTGGCAGGAATCATCTTTGTTATCAAGCACCAGTTTAAGTGCGGAGAATAAATTATCAGCTTTTTCGCCACCGGGCACATCCGTAAGTCCGAACTGCTCAAGGTGGAAATCAACCATACCTCCGTTGAAAATTGACCTGCCCATTATGCCTGCGTAAACATAGCTGAAAGTCTGAACAACAATATCAAGTCCAAGCATAACAAGAGGGTAATAAACAGACGAACTGTTATGGGGAGTGCAGATTGTTGTTGCACTTTTTACCCAATTATCCTTACCGCCCGTGAACAAGCCTGAAATTTCACCTGCAGGAGTTGCTGCCTTTTCTTCTGCAGAACCTTCTGTCAAAAGCTGAATAAGCATTCTGACGGTTGTGCCGCCAAAGCTGTGACCGATAAGATGAATTTTCTGAATTTTGCCGTTTTCGTCAAGTTCGCCCCAATCGGGAACAAGACCGCTGTAATAAGTTCTGCCGTAGCGGTCATGATTATGTGACTTTGAGTGGGCTTCGCCGTAATCAACGGTTGTACCCAGAAGCTGAGCATAAAGTTCGCAGGCTCTGTCCCACGCACTGCTGAGAGGACCGACCGATGCCGAATAACATTCGTAGCCTTCGGACTGAAGATAAGACATAAGGTCACCCGTGGTTGCGCCCCAATAAGGAACGATTCCGTTTATATCCTCGGCGCCGCCCCATCCGTTAAGCCCGTGAACAAACACAAAAGGCTCGGGATTTTTGGGTTCCCATTTGTTGTTATCCGCCGCAAGCGCCGTTCCGCTGAACACACCTGCAAGCAAAGTCAACACAAGAACAAAGCTTATTATCCTACGAAACTTCATTACAATACACTCCTTTTAACAATCAGTTAAGATTGCCAACCTTGCGGATGATTGCTTTAAGGTCTTCAACGTCCATAATCTTGGGAACGGGATAAAGAGGATTGCCCTCTTTGTTTGCACGCTTTGCAATTGTATCAACATCCTTTTCCTGAAGCATATCAAGATGCTCGGGGATGTTGAGAAGCTTGTTGTATTCTCTGATTTTCGCAATGAAAAGTTCTGCTTTCTGAGCTTCGTTCATACCTGCAGTTTCAAGACCTGCAACGTCAGCAAGCTTTGCAAGAGGCTTGTGTGCAGTTTCACCGAATGCGTCAAGAACGTAAGGAAGAATAACCGCATTTGCAAGACCGTGAGGTGTTCCGTACATACCGCCGAAGTTGTGAGCGATAGCGTGAACGTAGCCGACGTATGCTCTTGTGAATGCAATACCTGCAAGGTAAGATGCCTCAAGCATATTCTCTCTTGCCTCAATATCCTTACCGTTTTCATAAACCTTAAGGATATTTTCAAAAATCATCTTTGTTGCCTTTTCCGCAGCAGCAGCCGTGCTCTTTGTGTTGCTGTGGCCGATATAAGCCTCAACGGCGTGGGTAAGAGCATCCATACCTGTTGTTGACGTAATATGAGGAGGCAGACCTACTGTAAGCTCAGGATCAAGCACCGCATACTTGGGACGGAGCACGGGATCCTGAAGAGCGTATTTTTCGTGAGTTGTGGGGTCGGAAACAACAGCTGCAATTGTTGTTTCGGAGCCTGTACCTGCAGTTGTGGGAACAGCATAGATTGTGGGAAGCTTTTTGAGAATCTTGAGTGTGCCTCTCATCTTCTGAACGCTGGTCCTGGGGCGGGCAATTCTTGCCGCTGCAACCTTTGCACAGTCCATAGGTGAACCGCCGCCGAACGCAACAACAGCTGAGCATTTGTTATCAACGTAAAGCTGTCTTGCTTCTTCGATATTATCGATTGTGGGGTTGGGCTGTGTGCCGTCATAAACAGCATACTTAACACCTGATTTGTCAAAACCCTCGAAAAGTCCGTCAAGAAGATGCAGACCCATAAGACCCTTATCGGTTACAACAAGAACGCTGTCGTGACCGTTTGCCTTAACAACTTCCGGAAGCTTTTTTACGCTGCCTGCACCTTTGACAAGCTCAGGCTCTTTCCAGCTGAGGAAATTAACCGCTACTCTGAAGATGCCCTGATATGTTCTGCAATACATTTTGAAAAGTTTTGAAGCTGCCAATGTAATTACTCCTTGCTTAATAAATTTTTACCAGAATATTTTATCACATAATTTTCCCGTGTGCAATAGCAAAATCATAACATTACAAAACCTGTTGCATTTATAATATATAAATGGTATAATTGACAAGTATAAATTTGAAGAAAGGGAAATTACACTATGCTTAAAATCACCACAGCCGGTCAGAAATTCATCGACTCCGAAGGCAGACAGAGAATATTCAACGGTATGAATTTCTGCGACAAAGGTTACTACGACCCCAAAAGCCCCCGAAAAATTTACACTGTTGATTTTAATGAAGACCTTATCAAAAACATCAGCGAGATGGGTTTCAATATTATCAGACTGGGTCTCACCTGGGATGCAGTTGAACCCGAACCGAGAAAATACGACGAAGAATACCTTGACAAAATCCAGAAGGTTGCCGATTTATGTGCAAAATACGGCGTGTACTTCTACCTCGATATGCATCAGGACCTTTACGGCGGAACAATAGACACACCTGCCGACGGCGCACCTGCCTGGGCTTGCCTCACAGACGGTGCAAAATTCCAGCCAACAAGATTTGTCTGGGCTGAAGGCTATTTCTGGGGAAAAGCCATTCATAACTGTTTTGACAATTTCTGGGCAAATAAGGAATACAACGGCATTCCTCTGCAGACATACTACTGCGATATGTGGAAACACGTTGCAGAACGCTTCAAGGATCATCCTGCCCTTTTCGGCTTTGACCTGATGAACGAACCTTTTCCCGGTTCAGACGGCGGCAAGGTTTTCAGAAAGCTGATTGCAGGCGTTGCAAAGACCATTCTTACGGATAAAAGATGCAAAAAGCTCTGGATGCTCAAGCAACTTGTTACGGGCAACGTAATCAGATGCCTTGAACCTTTCAGCGACCCCTCACTTTTCCGCAAGGCAACAAGCGGCGGTGATGCACTCATCAAAAAATTTGACACGGGTCATTATTCACAGTTCATCAACAAAGCGGCAAAAGCAGTCCGTGAAGTTACCGATAACGGCATTATTATGATGGAAAACAGCTATTACTCAAATCTGGGTATCCCCTATTCCACACCTGCCGTTAACTATGACGGAAAGCGCGAAGAAAAGCTTTGTTTCGCACCTCACGCCTACGACCTGATGGTTGATACTCCTGCGTATAAGTACGCAAGCAACAGCCGTGTAGGCTCAATTTTTGATGAACACAGACGCTCACAGCAGAGACTTGACGTTCCTCTGCTTGTCGGTGAATGGGGCGGCACATCCGAAGGCACGGACTGGCTTTTCCACATCAACTATCTTCTCGATAAGTTTGACGGATATCACTGGGGTCAGACATACTGGGCATACTATGACGGTCTTCTCAACGACCCCATAATGACAAGCCTTCACAAAACCTCCCCCGTTGCCGTATGCGGCGAAATCAAAACTTATGGCATCGACAGAGAAAACAATATTTTCACTCTTACATACGAGCAGGATAAGGAATACGGTGCACCCACGGAAATTTATCTCCACAAAGCCGCAAAGAAAATCACCTGTGACGGTGAATACATTCTTGAGCCTATGGGCGAAAACGACGCTGCAATGCTGAAAATAACCGCAGGTGCAGGCACGCACACCGTTAAAATCGAGTATTAAAAAAAGAAGCAGCCTTCACGGCTGCTTCAGACAAATATATTCCTGAATTTTTCCAGAGACGCAAGCGAAACGGAATCTCCACCTGCAACAATTATGTGGTCAAGAAGCCTGATTCCCACTCCTTTGAGCAAAACGTTCATTTCAACGGTCAGATTGATATCATCCTTTGACGGTGCGGCGATACCGTTGGGATGATTATGAGCAAAAATAACTCCGTCTGCATTGTTTCTGAACGCGGTTTCAAGAATGCTTCTTTTGTCAATAACAACGCTGGTAAGCGCACCCTCACCGATTTTGCAGCAATTCGTCAGGTTCCCCGAGCCGTCAAGGCAGAACATATAGAATTCTTCAACGTTGCTGCCGTAAAATTTGCGAATGGCATATTCCTCGGCATCCGTAGGCTCGGACAGATTGATTTTTCCCGATTTTATGCCTTCCGCATAACGTCTGCAGATTGCAGGTATTGATGAAAGAAGCAAAGCCGAGCTTTCACCTATGCCGTCAACGTCAAGCAGCTCCTCGTAGGATGCATCAAACACTCGGTTAAGTGAGCCGAAGGTTGAAATAAGCCTGTGTGCAAGCTCGTTTGTGTCTTTTCTCGGAATTGAATAAAACAGCAACAGCTCAAGCAGATTATGGTCAGGTATACCGTCAACCCCTGCTTTTCTGAAGGTTTCCCTGAGCCTTGCCCTGTGGTTTTCGTGAGGATTTTCGGGTGTTTTGTTATTTTTCGCCAAAGCAAGCACCCCTTTCTGTCCTACATTATACACGAAAAAATTACAATTGCAAATACATTTTCGGAGCGATTATTTTGAAAACATTCACTATCACAAAAAACGATTCGGGTCAGAGACTTGATAAATTCATTTCAAAGGCTGTGCCTGCTCTTCCCAAATCCCTGATGTACAAGTACATAAGAACAAAACGCATCAAGATAAACTCAAAAAAAGGCGATATCTCCACCAAACTCTGCGAGGGTGACGTTATAGATATGTATATCAATGACGAATTCTTCGCTCCTGCGGACAAAAAATACGATTTTCTCTCCGCCTCAAAAAAGCTTGATATCGTTTATGAGGACGAAAACATTCTGCTCCTCGACAAAAAAGTGGGCATACTCTCCCACCCCGATGAAACGGAGTATAACGACACACTCATCACCAGAGTCAAACGTTATCTTTATGAAAAAGGTGAATACAATCCCAAAGACGAGCATTCATTTGCACCTGCACTTGTTAACAGAATCGACCGAAACACAGGCGGAATCGTCATTGCCGCAAAGAACGCGGAAAGTCTGCGAATACTTAATCAGAAGCTGAAGGACAGGGAAATGGAAAAATATTATCTCTGCGTTGTCCACGGCTCGTTGAAAAAGAAAAGCGGTTTGCTGACGGGCTGGCTGATTAAAGATGAAAAGAAAAACAAAGTTGACGTTTACACAACAGAGAGAAAAGGTGCAAAGGAAATCAGGACGAAATATTCCGTTATTTCCGAAAAAGACGGACTGAGCCTGGTTGAGGTTGAACTTCTGACAGGCAGAACTCATCAGATAAGAGCCCATTTCGCAAGCATAGGTCATCCTCTGCTGGGTGATGGCAAATACGGTACCAACGCGCTGAACAAGGCGCTTGGCTATAAAAAACAGTTTCTTTATTCATACAGACTGGTCTTTACCTTCTCAACCGACGCAGGATGCCTTGAATATCTTAACTCAAAAAGCTTTGAAGTCCCCGACGTCTGGTTCAAACGGGAGTTCCTTGACGGCACACTGACCAAATAATATACGCGTTATTTGTTAATAAGCTATAAATTTATATCAAACCGCTTGCAAAATCTTTTAAAATAGTATAATATACTGTTATTATGCCGATTTTGTTCGGTCGGCAATATAACAGCCCTTTCGGGCGGTTACCAAAACATAAAAGAAAAGGATGAACACTAATGGCAAAAAACGAAAGCCCCAAAAACAAGGCTGATCTTTATCGCGAGGAGCGTAAAGCAAGAATAGCCAAGGCAGCAAAGAAAAATGCAAAGAGCATAGAAAAAAGGACAACCGCACTCGGCATCATCAAAAAGGTCGTTGCAATTGTTCTTGCAGTTGCAATAGTCGGCTTTGCAGGATTTAAAATCCTCGAATCAACAGGAATCATCGACAGAGCAGCAACAGCTCTCACAGTCGGCGACACAAAAGTTTCAGTTGCTCAGTTCAACTACTACTACTCAATGGCATACAACGACGTAGCTAATCAGGCTTACCAGTATGAACAGGCTTACGGCTACAACCCCCTTGGATTTGACTCCTCTCTCCCTCCCGATGAGCAGGATTCAACTCAGAAGGACGCTGACGGCAACGTTCTTAAGTGGTCAGAGGTTATCAAGCAGAGCGCAGTTTCAATCGCTCAGCAGACAGTCGGCTACTACAACGAGGCTCTCGCTGCAGGCGTGACTCTCACAGAAGATCAGCAGGCTGAAATCGACGAAACAATTGAAACTTACAGAAAGCAGGCAGCTGATAACAACTACTCACTCAACGCTTTCCTCAAGACATACTTCGGTTCAGGCTTCAACGAAAAGACTTTTGTTAAGCAGCTCGAAATGGAACTTCTTGCTCAGAACTACACAGAGAAGAAGCAGGCTGAAGTTAACGATGGCATCACAGATGAAATCGTCAGCGCAGAATACAAGGCAAACCAGAAGAACTACGACTACGCAGACGTTCGTTACTACACAATCTCCTTCAAGACTCTCACAAAGAACGAAGGCGAAACAGACGATGCTCTCAAGGCAAGACAGAAGGCTGAAAACGACAAGCTCATCGTTGCTGCAAAGGACATCGCTGCAAAGGCAACAGATGAAACTGCATTTATCGACGCAGTAAAGGCTTACAACAAAAGCGAAACAGACACAACAACAAAGTCAACTGCAGCTTCATTTGCATCACTTTCATCAGCTATCGGTGAAGACGGCGCAAACTGGGTATTTGCAGCAGGCCGCAAGGCAGGCGAAGTAAACACCTTCAGCGGCGAAAAGGCAGCATACGTTGTATTTGTTCTCAACCCCTCATACACATCAAACAGCGTTACAGTCCGTCATTGCCTCGTTTCATTTGACGCAGCAGACGAAAACAACGTAACAGACGAAGAGAAGAAGGCAGCTAACAAGCAGGCAAACGAACTCCTCAATGGTCTTGGCGACAAGGTTACAGAAGAAGCTTTCATCAAGATGGTTAAGGAAAACACCGCAGACGAAGCTTCAGCTGAAACAGGCGGCCTTTATGAAAACATCAGAATCAGCGACAACTACGTTGAAAACTTTGAAAAGTGGAGCTTTGACCCCGCAAGAAAAGCAGGCGACACAGGCATCGTTGAAACAGAGTACGGCTATCACATTATGTATTTCGTAAGCGACAACACAGACGACCTTGACTGGAAGAACGCTATCAAGAGCACAAAGGCAAACGAAGAGCTCACAGCATTCCAGGAAGACCTCTTCAAAGAAGACGGCAAGAACGCTGTTGACGAACACACAACATGGACAAACCGCGTTACAAAGGAATACAGCGACAACATCAGAAAGAACCTTGCTTACACTCAGATGTACAGCTAAGTAAAACCCTATAACAAACCAATCCCCCCTGCCACGTGCAAGGGGGATTTTTGTGCTAAAAAAGCATGGACAAGGGTATCGTACCCTACCAACAAACAACAAAAAGGGCAGCCCTTACGGACTGCCCTTGAACTGTTGATTATTAATTAAAAGAGTTTTGAGAAGATTCCTGTGAAGCTGCCCATTGTCTTAAGGAATTCACCGAATGCAATAACGATTGTTGCAACAAACTTGCTGATTCCGACCTCTTCTGCAAAGTCGCTGTTATCAAGTGCAAACTGATTAACTGTTACTGTTTCTGTTTCAAATGTTCCGGGATTGTTTTCGTTAACAGTGATCATTCTCATACCTCTTGTGAACTCCGTGCCGTATGAGTGATAAGTTGCACCTGCTGTGTTGACAATCTTGATGCCGTCAAGCTCTGTCACAAAATCGTTGGTGTGGTCGTGACCTGAGAAGATACCCATAACGTCGCCTCTTTCAACCATTGCGTCAAACTGACCGTGGTTGTAGTAGCCGGGGCAAGGGAACTCAAAGAGGAAACCTGATTCAATATTCTCTGTTCTGGGAAGGAATGAATAAGTCTTGCCGTTGAAGCTTCTTGAAAGCTCGCCCATATCGATTGATGTTTCGTGGAAAAGTGCATCATAAACTTCGCCAACGATGATGTGCTGGAATGCAAGTGCGGGAACAACCTTGCCGTTTTCAGCTTCAGCTGCCTTGCTTACGTTCTTGTACCATTCGATCTGATCGGGGTTTACGCTGTCGTATTCATCCTCAAAATCGTTTACTGAAACGTACTGGTTCGAGTCGAACATATAGAGCATAAGCTCTGTCTTTCCGCTGTTGCCGAGAACGGGAAGAGCGTGAGTTGCTGTGCCTGTAAGGTCGGGGTCAGCATCATATGCAAGGCAGTATTCGCCGCCGTGCTCCTGATACATAACAAGCTGCTCATCGTCTGTGTAACCCTGCTGATGGTCGTGGTTACCGAAAACAAGAGTGAAGTATGTTTCATTCTCAACAAAAACTGAAACAAGCTCTGCAATTGCCTCTTCTTTGTCTTCTGTAACGGTGTTGTCACCGCCGAGAACAACGAGGTCAGGCTGATACTCCTTGAGTGCTGCATCGATGAATGCAAGCATTGTTGTGTTTGCAGGATAAACGTCCTGACAGTCACAGATGTGCATAATCTTGAACTCGCCGTTTTCGTCAAAGCGAAGAACGTTGTCATCAGCTGCAGTTGCTGAAGCGCAGATGCCGAAAACCATTGCGAGAGCAAGAACAAGGGAAAAAATACGTTTTTTCATTTTGGTCTCTCCTTTAATATTAATGTATCTATTTTATATCAAACACACAATAAAGTCAACCGAAGAAGAAAATTATTATTGACTTTGACCGTTATTTATGTATAATAATTTAGGAGTTATTCTCAAATTCGGAGGGAATATGAAAATGAAAACATATAACACCCATCAGCGAAAAAGTCTGATTGATTTTTTGCAGAGTAACAGCTCAAAGGCTTTCACTATTGAAGAAATAATCAGCGAGGTTGGCGAAATAAGCCAGAGCACCGCTTACCGCCTGATGACAAAGCTGGTTGACGAGGGACTTGTGCACCGCACGGTCAAGGGCAACAGCAGAAGCTTTGTTTATCAGTACATCAGCGACAAAAAATGCGAGGGTCATCTGCATATGAAATGCACGGATTGCGGAAAGGTTTATCATCTGGACAGTAACGTTACCGCACAGATGCAGAGTAACATAATGAGCAGCACGGGCTTTGAGGTTGACAGTCACACCGTCCTGCTGGGCAAATGCAGCATCTGTAAATAAAGGAGAAAACTATGAAAAAATTCATTTCAATAATACTCGTTGCGGCGCTTATGCTCTGCCTTTGCGCCTGCGGCAACACTCAAAAAGAAGAAGCACCCGAAAGCAATCTGAAAATCGTTTGCACCGCATTCCCCCAGTATGATTTTGTCAAAACCATTCTCGGTACGGATGACGGGCTGACATTGCTGACGGATGACGGCGGCGACCTCCACAGTTTTGAGCCTACGGCGCAGGATATAATAACAATAGGCTCTGCGGATTTGTTTATTTACATCGGCGGCACAAGCGACGAATGGGTTGAGGGCGTTATTGCATCCGCAAACAACCCTGACCTTAAAACAATCGCTCTTATGGAGCTTGTTGAAACCTATGACGAGGAATACGTTGCAGGTATGGAGCGTGACCACGATGATAACCACTCCGTCAAGGACGAGCACGTCTGGCTTTCTCTCGGCAACGCGGGTGAAATGATGCAGAAAATCTGCGATATTATCTGCGAAATTGACCCCGACAACAGCGCAAAATACATAAGCAACGCAGGCAAATTCATTGCGGATTCCATTACTCTTGATATGGAATACAGACTTGCTCTTGACGACGCAAAAAGAAACGTTCTTCTTTTTGCAGACAGATTCCCCTTCCGTTATCTCACAGAGGCTTATAACCTTGAATACTACGCCGCATTTGCAGGCTGCTCATCGGAGAGCGAAGCAAGCTTTCAGACTATCGCTTTCCTCATTGACAAAACCAAGGAACTTTCCCTGCCCGTTGTACTCACAATTGACGGTTCGGACGGCTCAATCGCAAAAACAATCTGCGAGTCAACGGGAGCAAAAACCGCTATGCTTGACTCCTGCCAATCCGTATCAATGGCAGACATTGAAAACGGCACAACCTATCTGGGAATAATGAGAAGTAATCTTGAAGTTTTACGGGAGGCACTCAGCTGATGGCTCTTATAAATGTAAACGGCGTTTCCCTCGGATATGAGGGTAAAGCGATTGTCACCGACCTGAATTTCTCCGTATGCAAGGGTGATTATCTCTGCATTGTCGGCGAAAACGGCTCGGGCAAAAGCACGCTGATGAAAACCCTGCTGGGTCACAAATCTGTCATTGCAGGCAAAATTGAATTCGGTGAGGGACTCAAGCAGAATGAAATCGGCTATCTCCCTCAACAGACTGAAGTGCAGAAGGATTTTCCTGCATCGGTCAAGGAAATTGTTCACTCGGGCTGCCTCAACGGCTGCGGAATGAGACCTTTTTATTCAAAGGCACAGAAAAAGCGTGCCGCAGATATTATGGAAAAGCTGAACATCGCAGACCTTGCCGATAAATGCTACAGAGAGCTTTCCGGCGGTCAGCAGCAAAGAGTGCTGCTTGCAAGAGCCCTCTGCGCAAGCAAAAAACTGCTCATTCTGGACGAGCCTGTGGCAGGTCTTGACCCCGTTGTAACCAAAAATCTTTACCGCCTTATTTCGGATATCAACAAAGAGGGAATCACGGTTATTATGGTTTCTCACGACATCCACGCCGCCATTGAATTTGCATCCCATATTCTCCACATAGGCAACAAGCCCTTGTTCTTCGGCACAAAGGATGACTACAAAAACAGCGACGGTTGCCATTGCTTTATCTGTGACGGAGGTTGCGAAGAATGAATATAATTGAAACAATCTCCAACTATTTCAGCTATACTTTTGTTAAATATGCGGTTATTGCAGGCGTGCTTATTGCACTCTGTGCCGCTCTTCTCGGCGTCAGCCTTGTACTTAAAAGATATTCAATGATTGGTGACGGTCTTTCCCACGTTGCATTCGGCGCAATTGCAGTTGCCGCAGTTTTCGGTGCCGCACCTATGGCGGTTGCCCTGCCCATAACAATAGTTGCGGCAATCCTGCTTCTCGCTCTCAGTTCAAGCACAAAGATAAAAGGAGACGCCGCCATTGCAATGATATCCGTCGGCACTCTTGCTCTCGGCTATCTGCTGCTGAACGTTTTCTCCGCATCCTCAAACGTCAGCGGTGATGTTTGCACCACTCTTTTCGGTTCAACGTCAATCCTCACCCTTTCAAAAACAGACGTTATACTCTGCCTTGCTCTGACGGCAATCGTTATACTTGTTTTTGTACTGTTTTATAACAGAATTTTTGCGGTTACCTTTGATGAGAGTTTTGCCTCGGCAACGGGCACAAACACAAAGGCATATAACACGCTGATTGCAGTTGTAACAGCGGTTGTAATCGTTCTTGCGATGAATCTTGTGGGCGCACTTCTTATCTCGGCGCTGATTATCTTCCCTGCTCTTTCGGCAATGAGGCTCTTCAAAAGCTTCCGCTCGGTTATCATCAGCTCTGCAATTATTTCAGTTGCCTGCGCATTAATCGGCATATTCATTGCCATTCTTTACGGTACACCAGTTGGCTCAACAATCGTTGCGGCAGATATCGCAGCGTTCTTAATCTGCTTCGGGGCAGGCAAAATCACAAAAAGGTCATAAAAAAACCTCCGACTTTTTGGGTCGGAGGTTAATTTTTTATTCTGCGGTTTCTTCTGAAACTTCCTCTGCAGGAGCTTGAGTTACTTCGGGTTTATCTTCCATAACTCTTGCAAATTCTTCGCCGCTCATCTTCTCGTTTTCGAAAAGGAACTTTGCAATTGCGTGAAGCTTATCCATATGCTCTTTGAGGATTGTTTCCGTTCTTGTGTATGCGTTTCTGACAATGACTTCAATTTCGTCATCAATCTGAGCCGCAACGCTTTCTGAATAGTTACGCACGTTGTTGTAATCCTTGCCGAGGAATACCTGATGACCGTCGCTGCCAAAGGCAATGGGTCCGAGCTTTTCGCTCATACCGTACTTTGTAACCATACTTCTTGCGATTTCGGTTGCACGTTCAATGTCGTTGGATGCGCCTGTTGAGATATCGCCGAGAACAAGTGCCTCTGCAACACGTCCGCCAAGAAGACTTACAAGACTGTCAAGCATTTCACTCTTTGAGGTATAGTGCTTATCTTCCGTGGGTCTGTAAAGCGTATAGCCGCCTGCCATACCTCTGGGGATGATTGAAATCTGATGAACGGGGTCTTCATTATCAAGATAATAGCTTGAAACTGCGTGACCTGCTTCATGATAAGCAGTCAGCTTCTTTGCCTTTTCGTTCATCTTGTGTGATTTCTTTTCGGAGCCTACCTGAACTTTGAGGGCAGCTTCGTCAATTTCTTCCATTGTGATAGCCTTCTTATCGCATCTTGCAGCAAGAAGTGCAGCTTCATTAAGAAGATTTTCAAGACCCGCACCCGTGAAACCTACCGTTGCGTGAGCAATACTGTTAAGGTCAACGTCGGGAGCAAGAGGCTTTTTCTTTGCGTGAACTTTAAGGATTTCAACTCTGCCCTTTGTGTCGGGATAATTAACCGTTACCTGACGGTCAAATCTGCCGGGACGGAGAAGTGCGGGGTCAAGGATATCAGGTCGGTTGGTTGCCGCAATAACAATTACACCTTCGTTTGCGCCGAAACCGTCCATTTCAACAAGAAGCTGGTTAAGAGTCTGCTCTCTTTCGTCGTGGCCGCCGCCCATACCTGCGCCTCTGTGACGGCCTACGGCATCAATTTCGTCAATGAAAATGATTGAGGGCGAGCTTTTCTTTGCCTGATCAAAAAGGTCACGGACTCTTGATGCGCCCACACCGACGTACATTTCAACAAAGTCTGAACCTGAAATTGAGAAGAAAGGTGCGTCAGCCTCGCCTGCAACTGCTCGTGCAAGCAGGGTTTTACCTGTACCCGGAGGGCCTACAAGGAGAACACCCTTGGGAATTCTTGCGCCCAGAGAATCGAACTTCTGGGGGTTTTTGAGGAACTGAACGATTTCTTCAAGTTCTTCCTTTTCCTCATCTGCGCCTGCAACGTCAGCAAAGGTTGTTTTTCTTTTCTCATCCTTTGCCTGCTTGATTCTTGCCTTACCGAAGCTGAGAGTGCGGTTATTCTCATTGCTCATTGTCTGATTCATACGCTTGAACATAACAAAAGTGAGAATACCCATTACTGCAAGCAGAAGCAAGGTGGGCACAATGTTATAAAGCCATTGACCCGTTGAGCCTGCAACGTACTTTGCTTTTACGGGGTTATCGGGATTCTGTCTGTTATGCTCAATAACACCGCTGTGAATGTCTTCGATAAAAAGATTCACGCTGGGCACGGAAAAGGTTTTTTCCGTATTGTCGCCCTCAACCTTGTAGACAAGTGCACCGCTGCTCAGATTGAGCGAATATTCGGTTACCTTGCCCTCGTCAAAAAGAGCAACAATTTCATAGTATTCCGTTTTTTCCTGCTTCTGGGCGGTCATAAAATAAGCAATGCCGCTGATAAGCATAAGCGGAATCAGGATATAAGCCAGAATTGAAGAAAATCTTCTCTTCTGCTTATTTGAATTGGTATTTTTCGGATTCAATTTAAACAATCACTCCTTAATCTATTTTCCCCAATGATATCGGTTTTATTTTTCGTATACGCTTCTTTTAAGGACGCCGATATAAGGCAGATTCCTGTATCTTTCATCGTAATCGAGACCGTAGCCGACAACAAATTCATCGGGCACTTCTGCGCCTGAATAATCTGCAAAAATATCGTCAACCACTCTGCGCTCGGGTTTATCAAGAAGAGTACAGATGCGGATGCTCTTGGGATTTCTGCTGAGAAGAATCTTCTTTATGTAGCTGAGAGTCTTACCTGAATCAAGAATGTCTTCAACAATAAGCACGTCCCAACCCTCAAGATTGATGTCGAGGTCTTTCACAATTTTAACAACACCCGATGACTCGGTTTTATTGGCATAACTTGAAACACACATAAAATCGATTGCACAAGGTATTGTGATGGCACGCATAAGGTCTGCCATAAAAATAACCGAGCCTTTGAGCACGCTGACGAGCAGAAGATTCTTATCTTTATAATCCTCGCTTATCTGTGCACCGAGGCGGTCAACTATATTTTTGAGTGTTTCTTCGCTGTAATATACTTTCTCGATGTCGTTAATCATAATTTCCACATCCTGTACTATCTTTCAATTTTTATCCAAAGGATTTTTTTAGTATCTTTCTCTGTTTTTGTTCTCAATGCAACGCCTGCCCCTTCAACAAGAATCACTCCGTCATCATCCGCAAAAACAGCAACGGATTTTCGTTTTTCGGGCGGAATTGAAAGCTCGTTGAAAAGTTTTTTGAGCGATTTGGTGCATTTTCTGGATGCAAGGGTAATTGAATCGCCGTCCATACGGCTCCTCACAACTACCCTGCCGTGTATTTTATCATAATCAAGGCAATATTCCAATACCTGATTTGAAAAGTTTTGTAAATTATTTATTTCGTCTGTGTTAACAATTTCAGCGGTAATTGTTGCGCCGCCGAAATCAAGCTTTCCGCAAAGCTCCGCCGCATCGGGAGCATCGGATTCTTCAGGAAAATCAAGAATTCCTTTGCGTACTCTGACGGTTACTCCGCCGTTAATCTGCATTGAGCCTCCGCTTTCAAGCAGAGCGCAGATTTTATCAACAAATTTGTATTCGGGAGTAACTCTGTTACCGGCTTCAATTATTTTTATAACCGCCCTTTTCTTCACAGGCAAAGGCAATTTGCCAAGCACTTCTGCGGAGTATCCTCCGCTGCAAACCGCTTCATTCACTCCGCTGTCTGCAAGGGATGAAAGGAATTCCTCATCTTCATTAAGGGCTGAAATGCATCTGCCTGCCCCCGATTCAAAAGAGGGGTTGATTTTCTGAAGCTCGGTCACAACGTTGTGCCTTATTCTGTTGCGTGAATACACAACGTCCGCATTGGTGGCATCGGTTACGTAATCAACACCGTTTGCCTCGCAATATTGAAGAATCTCCGCCTTTGTACAATCAATAACTGGGCGGATGATATTGCCTCTGACGGGCGGAATTGAGCAAAGACCTCGCAGGGCACTTCCTCTTGCAAAATTGAAAAGAAAGGTCTCCGCCCTGTCGCTCAGGTTATGAGCAGTTGCAATAACAACGTCATCCCCGATTGAATTGAAGAATTCATAGCGGACGTTTCTGCCGCATTCTTCAAGACCAATCCCCTGCTCCGCCGCAAGTGACGCAACGTCAGCACGCTTCACATAAAGCTTAACACCCATCTCAGCGCATTTTTCGCAAACGAATTTCTCATCTGCGTCTGCGCTTTCGCCTCGCAGGCAATGGTTGACGTGAGCCGCACAAAGATTGAACTTCAGCTCATCCTTGAGCGCATTCAGCACGCTGAGCATTGCCATTGAATCGCTTCCTCCCGATACAGCCGCAACAACCGTTGAGCCCTCGGGAATCATATCGTATTTTCCAATTGTAGATTTAACTTTATCAATCATCAAGATTTTTCTCCAGCTGAAGGAAGAGCGTATGCTCACCGTCCCACGCAAACTCAACGGTACCCGTTTCACCGTGTCGGTTTTTCGCAACGATTACTTCAGCAATATTAACATCCTGACGGGGTGCCTCCTGCTCATCGTTATCATCTTTTTCGCCGCTGTAGTAGTTGGGGCGGTAAAGCATCATAACGATGTCCGCATCCTGCTCGATTGAACCCGATTCACGAAGGTCTGCAAGCTGGGGTCTGTGAGATTTGCCTCTGCCTTCCGTGCCTCTGGAAAGCTGAGCACAGCAAACGATGGGGATATTGAGGTCCTTTGCCATCATCTTCAGGTTTCTTGTGATTTCGCTGACTTCCTGCACACGGTTTTCTGTTCGTGTGCTGCCCTTGATAAGACCAAGGTAGTCGATGATAACACATTCAACACCACCAAGACGTCTTGTCTTTGCCTTCATCTCGGGCACGGTGATTGTTGACGTATCGTCAAAATAAAGCTCACAGTCGTTGAGCGCACTTGTAGCCATACCGAGCCTTACCCACTCGTCCTGCGTAATATTGCCGTTTCGCATCTTGTGGCTGGACACTCTTGCTTCCGTGCCGAGAACACGCATTGCAAGCTGCTCCTTTGTCATTTCAAGGGAGAAAAACAGCACCTTGCGCTTACCGATAGCGGCAACGTTGCGTGCAAGGTTAAGCGCAAAACTTGTTTTACCCATCGCAGGACGGGCACCAATGAGGACGAAGTCCGACTTATTGAGACCTGTCAGAATCTTGTCAAGGTCGCTGTAGCCCGTTGTATAGCCCTTGTAGAGGTCTTTATCTTCGCCCGTGATTTTTTTAAGGGTATCGTAAACGTTATTTACGATGATATCCTTGAGCTTTGAGGGCGCATTTGAGGTTTTGCCCTGACGGATATTGTAAATTTTCTGCTCCGCATTATCCAGCAGAGCGTCTGCGGTTTCCTCCTGTGACACAGCACTTTCAATGGTTTCGCTTGAAATGCCGATAAGAGTACGCATATAGAACTTTTCACGCACGATTTTGGCATACATCTCAACGTTTGCCGTTGAGGGCACCATCTGTGCCAGCTCAAAAAGATAATTCCTGCCCGAGCCGTTATCATAAACACCCTGCTGCACAAGAAGGTCAAGCACAACAAGAGGGTCAATGGTTTTGCCCGTGCTGTCCAGAGTTATCATCGCGGAAAAGATTGCCGAATGCTGAGGAAGATAGAAAGATTCGGGGTTTATGTAAACCGCCGCCTGCGAAAGACAAGAAGGGTCAACAAGAATACTGCCCAACACAGCCTGCTCCGCCTCGGCACTGAACGGCATCTGAATATTGTCAAGTGTAAACAATCCGTTATCTGCCATTTTTATTCTCCGTTCGGATGAATTGATTATCCTGAGTTGCGGGATAACCCGTTACTCCTGCACGCTTACGTACATTGAAGCTGAAATGCCGTTGTAGAGCTTGACTTCAACGGGATAGGTGCCGAATGTTTTGATATCCTCAACAACAACCTTGCGCTTGTCAAGGGTGATGCCGAATTCCTTTGCAATAAGACCTGCAACGTCCTTTGAGGTTACTGAGCCGAAGAGTTTGCCGCCTGCTCCGCCCTTTGCGCTGAGTTTTACGGTTTTGCCCTCAAGCTTTGCTGCGTTTGCTTTTGCTGCAGCTATTTCAGTATCGATGCGGTGCTTTTCTGCAGCCTCTCTGTTTTTGAGCTCGCTCATCGCCTGAGCATTAGCTTCCATCGCAAGCTTTCTGGGGAAAAGAAAATTTCTTGCGTAGCCGTCGGATGTGTTCACAAGTTCTCCCTTTTTGCCGAGACCTTTTACATCCTGAGTAAGTACAACTTTCATTTTTTATCTCCTTAACTGTTGAAAAAATTATTTATCGCATTCTGAAGAGACTCTTTTGCGTGTTGCATTGTGTCGCCTCTGAGCTGACATGCCGCCATTGTCTGATGACCGCCGCCACCGAGAGCCTCCATAATAACCTGAACGTTTATTTCGCCGAGACTGCGGGCCGAAATATTTATACAATCACCGTTTTCAAACATAACGAACGACGCCTTTATTCCGCTGACCTTAAGCAGCTCGTCTGCCGCCTGAGCCGCAATCACCCTCACCTCGGGAGATTGGAAATCCACTTCCGACACGGCACAGCTTTTGTAATTTTCCGCCGCAGAAATAACCTTTGTTTTAAGCTTGTTGACCTCAAGTGAATTTGCAAAAAGCTTTTTGACGCTTATCATATCAGCTTTTTTATCCTTGAGATAAGCCGCCGCTTCAAAGGTACGCACACCCGTGCCCATAACAAAATCCTTTGTGTCAAGCATAATACCTGCAAGGAGTGCCTCCGCAACGTATTTTTCGATTTTCATATCGGGATTGATATATTGCAAAAGTTCCGTCACCATTTCACAGGCGCTGGATGCGTTGGGGTCGTGATGGAAAATAACTGCGTTTTCTATTTCGGATTTTGTTCTTCTGTGGTGGTCGATAACAACCTTTGTTTCTGCCGCTTCAAGCACCTTCGGAAATTCCACAAAGGTTGAGATATGAGTATCAACCACAACCAGCAGGCTCTTTTTATCAATAAGCTCAAGTGCTTTATCCTGCCCGATTATAATATCGCCTTTGTTATCCCCGTCAAGCCTTTCGATGAGCGTTGATGCCAGAGTCTTTTTTCTGTCCGTTGCTATGTAAGCAGGAATGCCGAGGCATTCTGCCGCGCAGGCTATGCCCACAGCCGCACCTACAGCATCAAGGTCGGTATACGAATGACCCATAATGATTACGTTGCTGCTTGATTTGATGATTTCAGCAAGAGCCGAGCCAACAATTCGGGTGCGCACTTTGTTTTTCTTTTCTGCGCTTTTGGACACACCGCCGATATAATCGTAGCCGTCCTTATTTTTGATTGCAACCTGATCTCCGCCTCTGCCGAGAGCCATTTCAAGAGCTTTTCTTGCGCCCTTTTCACAGGCTTTGATGTTGTCTCCGCCCGAAACACCGATTGAAAGAGTTGCCCCGACCTTTGATTCCTTGTACTCATAATTCCTGACAGTTTCAAGTACGGTGAATCTTTCCTCCGTCATACGGCTGAAATTCTTCTGCTCCGTAACAATCAGATAGCGGTCGTCGCTGACCTTTTTCATCACGCTGTCATAGGAATCTGCCCAGTTGTCAATCTCACCCTCAATACGGCTGCGGATTTCCGCAAGCTCACTTTCCCTGAAATCGCTTCTGGAATCGTCAAGATTATCCATTTCAATCAGCACCGCATACGGTCTTGAATCAAAATACTCGATTTCGGTTTTTTTGAGGCTTGTGTTGTCAAGGTAATACACGGCTGAATAGCCCTTGCCCGATGACCTGTATGAAACAGTGTAAAGAGTGTAATATCTGCCGTCAACAAGGACGCAGTTGCTGTCACGGTTTACGATCGAATGAATATCCGTACCGTTTGAGTAGGCGGTTATATTCTCTGCCGAAGTGATTTCACCCTTTGCGATTTCGTTCAGAAACCTTTCGCTGCACCAGGCAATCACACCGTCTTCATCACAAACGGCAACGGGAAACGGTGCATTTGAAAGCACCTTCTGATCAGTATAATCCAGCTTTTTGGCGGTTTTATGCAAGAACTTTTTGTATCTTCTTTTTGCGGAATATGCTCTGTAAACCGCAAACACAATCACAAGAGCAAAGGCAAGGCATTCCGCAACAGCAATACGCTTTTCAAAGAAAAACGTGATGGCTGTAAAGACCGCCGCAATGCCTGCGGTCAGAAATATAAGCAGGCCGTCATACCAGAAACCCTTGAATTTCATTTAAACCTCCATAATTATGGGAAGAATCATAGGACTTCTCTTTGTCTGTTCATAAACAAAATGAGAAACAGCATCTCTGAGCTTGCCCTTGATTGCATTCACGTCGCTGATGTTGCTGTAATAGCAGTTTTCCAATGCCTTTTCGGCAGCCTTCCTCGCCTGAGCAATAAGCTCCTCGTTCTCCTTTACGTAAACAAAGCCTCTTGAAATAATCTCGGGTCCTGCGATAAGCTGACCCGTTTCGTAATCCAGAGAAGCGGTAACAACGATGATACCGTCCTGACCGAGATGCTTTCTGTCTCTGAGCACCACGCTGCCGACGTCGCCGACACCTGAGCCGTCAACAAAGACCTTTCCTGCAGGCACGGGAGCCGCACTCTTGATTGACTGACTTGTCATTTCGGCAACGTAACCGTTATCGGCAATGAAGATATTCTCCGTACCGATACCCATACCCTCTGCAAGCATTGCGTGCTTTCTCAGATGCTTCTGCTCGCCGTGAACAGGGATAAAATATTTAGGCTTCACAAGTCCCATTATAAGCTTGAGTTCTTCCTGACAGGCGTGACCCGAAACGTGAACGTCGTACATTTTTTCGTAGATAACCTGTGCGCCCAATTTGAGAAGCTCGTTGACAACCTTGCCAACTGTTTTCTCGTTTCCGGGAATGGGAGTTGCGGAAATAATAACGTAGTCATTGGGGCGGATTTCAACCTTTCTGTGGTCTGAAAAAGCCATTCTCGAAAGAGCCGACATAGGCTCGCCCTGACTGCCCGTTGTGATAACAACAATGTCCTCTGCAGGATATTTGTTGATTAAATCAGCATTTATCATAACGTTATCGGGAATGTTGAGGTAACCAAGCTGTGCGCTGATGTTGACAACGTTTTCAAGGCTTCTGCCGATGATGGCAACCTTTCTGCCCAATGAATGAGCAACGTTGATAATCTGCTGAACTCTGTGGATGTTTGAAGCAAAGGTAGCAACGATAATTCTGTTTTTTCCTGCCTTTCGGAAAAGCACGTCAAAGGATTCGCCAACCTTGCGCTCACTTTCCGTATAACCTGCTCTCTCTGCGTTGGTTGAATCGGAAAGCAGACAAAGCACGCCTTCGTCACCGAGCTGTGCAAAACGGGAAAGGTCAATCATTCCGCCGTCAATGGGAGTGCTGTCAATCTTGAAGTCGCCCGTCTGGATAACCGTTCCGCATTCGCATTTGATTGCAAGAGCAATTGCATCGGGAATTGAATGGTTGACGTGGATTGCTTCAACTTCAAATCCACCCAGATTTACAACGTCACCGGGAGCAATTTCATTGAGCTTGACGCTGTTGAGAAGTCCGTGCTCCTTAAGCTTGCCCTGAATAAGACCGATGGTAAGCTTTGTGCCGTAAACGGGAATATTCACCGTTTTGAGCAGGTAAGCAAGACCGCCTATGTGGTCTTCGTGACCGTGGGTGATAACAATGCCCTTGATTTTATCCGCATTCTTCTCTACGTAAGAAAAATCGGGGATAACAAGGTCAACGCCAAGCATTTCGGGATCAGGGAAAGCAAGACCGCAATCAACAAGGAACATATCGTCCTTGTATTCGTAGAGAGTCATATTCTTACCGACCTCGTTGAGACCGCCCAGAAAAGCGATTCTTACGGGTGTTTCGTTAACGGCAGGTGACTTTCTGTATTTCTTGGCAGAGCCGTTTCTGTTCTTATAGAAACTCTTCTTGTAGGTTTTCTTTGCTTTCTGCTGGTTTTTATTGATATCTTTTTTAGCGTTGTTTTCCTTGGGCTGATTATTTTTGTTGGTTTTTTTCTGCATAAATTCTCCTTTACTAAAAAAATGGTCTATTTAAAATCGTCAATTCAGTTCGTTAATTATGTTCAGGGGCGACTCCTGCCCCATAATATATTATAATTTTTATTTAAATAAGTCAAGTATTACGTAGTATAATTTAATACAATGTTTACACTTTATCCGACACCGCATTGATTATATCCTCAACGACTGCACAAAGTTCCTCCGCCGATTCCATTGAATCCGTTTCCGCAAGAATACGTACGGTTTCTCCGAATCTGTCGGGAATAACCAACACTCTGCCCTCATCGCGGATTATCTTTATCCCCTCAAAATCATTCCGCACACCAAGACTTTTTTCACCCGCAAGTGAGATAAGATATGATGGAGAAAATGAAATTCTGACGTTTCTTTTCGAAATAAATTTCTGCGGTAATTCGGAAAGCAAATCGGCAAAACCGCAGTTTCTCTCGCGCATCATCGCAAGAATTCTGATTGCAAGAAAAAGTCCATCACGGACAAAGGGTTGTTTTGCCGCCAACTGCCTTGCACGCATATCCGAGCCGTCTGCAGGAGTTGAAAGATAGCGGTAAACCCTTTTTCCGCATTCTTCCGCAAGAGAATCAAGAAATTGAGGCGCATCATAGGGCACGGCAACGTCTCTGCCCTTTTTCATTTCGTCAAGACAACACAAGGCAAGCAGGCTGTCATACTCCGCACAATCCTGACCCGAAACCGCAGAAAGCTTTGTGCCGTCGGCGCTGATTCTGAAAATCAGCTTTCCTTTCAGCTCTGCACCCAATCTTACAGCGCAGGACGAAACAAGATTTCTGATTTTTTCATTTTCACACTCAAAAACAGCGGAAACTCCTTTCAGTCCGTCAGGTGCCTGCGTCATAAGCCCTTGGGTGTATAACTTTTTCACCTCACTCATATTCGCAGGCTCAACAAGCTCCGACTCCCCGCATTCACGGAATTCGCCTTTGGAAACCGCCGCTTCAATCTGCCTTTCAAGGCTTCTGGGCGCAGAAAGACCGCCGCCGGCACAAAGAGAAACGTATCTTTCTTCCCCCGAAAACGCAAAAATGCCCGCGTCAAGACCGCAATAATTCACCACGTAATTCAGTTGAGCTTCAAAGCATTCACCCAGATTCCAGACTGCCGCACCCGTCTGCGCAAGCCCTGCCGTCAGCGCAAGACGCATAATCCCCGATGATTCCGTGCCGCAATCACCAACTGCTATTCTCCTGCATCCCCCTGCACTTCCCACAGCCTGCCCGAGCCGCACGCAGGTTTCCGCATTGAGCCTCACTCCGTTTTTCTCATTCACGCTTCCGCCGCTGAAATATTCCGCTCTGACGTTGCCGTATTTCAGATTTGATGCAACGGTTGCACCCTTGCCCACAAGCTTGCCCGGCCAGATACACACACCCGGTCTGACGCAGGCATCCTCACCTATAACGCATCCCGAGCCTGCAACACTGTTTTCAAACATAGAGCATCTGCTTCTGAGGGCGGCACCCGAGCAGACAAGAGCACCGGTGACCGCCGTATTTGCGGCAAGACAACTGTTTTCGTGAATAACGGAATACCGTACCCTTGAATTTGAACCGATACTGCATCCGCTGTCCACAACCGCATAGGGGCCTATCACCGCACCGTCGCCGATTTCCGCATCTCTGCCTATATACACAGGCGGAATAATACTGTAATCACCTGCAGGCAAGTCCTTTTCTGCATAAATATTCTTTGCCGTTTCTCCCGAAAGAGGTTTGATTCTGCCGTCAAAAGCGTCTCTCTGACACTTGAGATAAGCCTCAATATTGCCCACGTCACACCAATAATCCTCGGTGTGATAACAGTAAATCGGCATATTTTTTTCAAGCATTTCCCTGAACAAATCAGCCGCAAAATCATAGGGTCTGCCCTTTGGAATAAGCTCCAGACACTCGGGATTTATTACGTAGACACCCGTGTTTGCAAGGTTGCTGACCGCCTGATTCCAGGAGGGTTTTTCAACAAAACCCACCACTCTGTTTTCCTTGTCAACCTTGATGATTCCGTATTCTCTCGGGTCAGGTTCCTCGGTTGCAACAACGGTCACTTTTGCGCCGCTGGCCTTGTGATAAGCCATTATTTTTTTCAGGTCGAAGTTACACAAAGCATCGCCGCTGATAACAAAAAACGGCTCATCAAACCCTGATGCCGCATTCTTCACGCTGCCTGCCGTGCCGAGAGGCTCATCCTCCCTCACGAAGTCAAGCCTGAGACTTTTGTAGCCGTTTTCGTAGGCATTTTCAATCATATGAGGCAGATAACCCAGAGTCACAGCCGCACGTGTTATTCCGCCTGCACAAAGCAAATCAAAAATATACTCAATTATAGGTTTGCCGAGGATTTTTGCCATAGGTTTGGGCAAGGTGCAGGTAAGAGGTCTCAGCCTTCTGCCCTCGCCGCCTGCCATTATTACCGCTTTCATAAAACATCTTCCTCCCGTTATATTATTGGCAAAATATTTTAAAAATAACCACCGTTGCTATTGTTTATCGGAAGAAATGATGATATAATTAAAAATCATATTATTTTGGAGATTTTTATGTCTGAACTTAAGAAAGTTGATATATTCACGGACGGTGCCTGCTCAGGCAACCCCGGTCCCGGCGGATGGGGCGCAATACTGCGATACGGCACCCGTGAAATGGAATTAAGCGGCGGTGACAACCCCACCACCAACAACAGAATGGAACTGACCGCCGTCATTGAAGCCCTCAAAAAGCTGAACCAGAAATGCGACGTCACAATTTACACCGATTCAAAATACGTTGCGGATGCTTTTCTGCAGGGCTGGATATGGAACTGGATGAAAAACGGTTGGAAAAAAGCGGACAAAAAGCCCGTTCTCAATCCTGAACTCTGGCAGGAGCTCGTGACGGAAATCCGCAAGCACGAGTATAAAATAGTTTGGGTCAAGGGTCACGCAGGTCACCCCGAAAACGAACGGTGCGACAAACTCGCAACCGCAAAAGCCGCAGAATACGCTGATTGACGGAGGATATTATGGATTTTTTTACCGTTGCAACGTACATTGCCGCAGGGCTTGAAATAATCGCAATGATTCTCTCCTTTGCACTGCCATCCTGCAGAGAAAATCATTTGCCCGCAAAAATGGTTTGTTCCGCACTTTTTGTCATCACCTCGGTTTTTGCCGCTGTATCTTACGGAAACATCACTCAATACACCGTGCTGATGATTGCAGCTCTGATTTTTGCGGCTGCAGGCGATTTCTTCCTTGATTGGAAAAACGGAAAAACTTTTTACGCAGGCGTTGTGTGTTTTTCTGTTTGCCATTTGATTTACATTTATACGTTCGTGTTCAACCGAACTCCCTCCCTTGCCGCTTACGGAAAGCATATGCTTATCGGTCTGCTGGTTCTGGGAGTGATTTCCGCGGTACACATTGCGATTAATAAGATTAAATTCATCGGAAAAGACAAAGCACTCATTCCCTATTGCCTCATCCTCGTAGCTTCATTTATGATTGCGGTCACAAGAGGTGCCGCATCAATCGCAGAAGGTGATACAGCCTATGGAATCTGCCTTGCCGCCGCAGGTACTCTTTTCCTTGCATCCGACGGATGTCTTGCCGCCCTGATGTTCGGCAAGCCGATACTTCCTCACACAGACCAACTGGTTGCATATACTTATTTCCCTGCACAAACACTTTTTGCAATCAGCATTCTTTTCCAGTAAATCCAAGAAAGGAAAGATGAAAATGAAAAAATTTATCAGCATCGTTCTTGCAACCGTGTTTATGCTCGGCATATGCACTCCTGCATTTGCGGCAAAAAACTGCAAATGCGGTCACACACCCGTTATTTATATTCCCGGTTTCGGTGCTCCCATTTACAATGAACTTGACAGCGACGAGCCCGTTTCCGTTTTTCCTCCTTCAGGTGACGCCATTGCCGCCGCTGTGCCCGACCTTCTTGTTGCGGTTATGGGCGGTCTGCTCACGGGCAACGACAAGATTTTCGGCACTTACGCAATGAAGGGTGCGGAAAAAATGCTTGGTGCCGCCGCCTGCAATCCTGACGGCACGGCAATTGCAAATTCGGGCGTTGAGTTCGACGGCATTGAGGAAGATTTCCACGACGTTGCACACACCCTCCCCACAGCCGACCTCGACGATAAATATTTCTATTTTCTTTACGATTGGAGACTTTCACCCCTCGACAACGCAAAGCTCCTCAGAAATTTCGTGAATGAAGTGAAAAAAGAAACAGGTCACAGCAAAATTTCATTTGTCTGCCACAGTCAGGGCAACACAATCCTCACCTCATATTTTGCCCTTTACGGCAGCAAGAATATTGACAAAATCGTTTGTCTTTCCCCTGCATATCAGGGCCTTTCTCTCGTTGGCGCACTTTTCACAAAAGAAATTTCCGTTTCAGGCAAAGGTGATGCTCTGGAAACATATCTTAAAGGCATTATGGGCTATGAGGGCGCAAAGAATCAGCTCATCGGCGCAGTTGTTTCGCTCATAAACAGCTACGGTATGGTGGATTTCGCCCTCAACTACGTTCAGGACATCCTTGATTCCCAGTTTGACAGAATATTTGACGAAAGCCTTGTTGATATCTTTGCGACAATGCCTGGTCTGTGGTCGTTTGTGCCTGCAGAATACTATGAAGAAGCAAAAGAAGTAACCTTCAAATGTGACCCGAAATATGATAAACTCATCGAAAAGCTTGACTATTATCATTACAACGTTCAGGCAAAAACCGAAAGACTTCTTAAGCAGGCAAAATCAAACGGCGCATCAATCATCATTTCTGTCGGATACAATATTTCGTCCATTCCCGTTACTGTTGAGCAAGCAGGTCAATCCGATTTTCTGATTGATACAAAATATACCTCGTTGGGCGCAACCTGTGCACCGATAACAAAAACTCTTGGTGACAGCTACAAACAGACAAAGAAAAACTGCGGTCACAACCACCTTTCACCCGACATAATCATCGACGCTTCAACGGGTTCATTCCCCGAATACACCTGGTATATCAGGGATATGGGTCACTCCGATTTCGGTGATGAATACCTCACTTTCATCAACTGGGCAATCAATTATAAAGGTCAGCCCACAGTCCGTTCGGACAAGAAATATCCCCAGTTTATGATGCTCACGGGCAGCGATAAACTCAAACCTGCAAGCAGTGAACTTCCCGTTGAAACACGCAGAGATGAGGATATCATCGTAATTTCAATATTTGAGCTTATAAAAGAATCGTTTTAAACAAAAGGACAGCCGAGGCTGTCCTTCTTTATTCGCAATAAATTATTGGGTACGGGTGAAACCCGTCCGAAACTTTGCACTCATAAAAATGGTCATACATTGTCCCGAATTTGCATATTGTTTACGGAAAGCAATAAAAATGTGAATTCGGAGGACTTGAAATGGCAAACAACACTATTTATCAGGACATTGCCGCGCGTACGGGCGGTGACATTTACATCGGCGTTGTGGGTCCCGTCAGGACGGGCAAATCAACGTTTATCAAGAAATTTATGGAATCAATGGTTATCCCTCATATCAGCGACGATCACCGCAGAGAAAGAACAACCGACGAGCTGCCCCAATCCTCGGCAGGCAGAACAATTATGACCACCGAGCCGAAATTCATTCCCGACGAGGCGGCGGAAATCACTCTTCCCTCCAACTCAAAAATGAAAGTGCGGATGATTGATTGCGTCGGCTACGTTGTGCCGTCGGCACTTGGTTACATAGAGGGAGAAGCGCCGAGAATGGTGAAAACCCCGTGGTACGAGGACGAAATTCCCTTTAATATGGCGGCCGAAATAGGCACACAGAAAGTAATCACGGAGCACTCAACAATCGGTCTTGTCATCACAACAGACGGCTCAATCAGCGAAATTCCGAGAGCAGAATATGCGGATGCAGAAAAAAGAGTCATAACGGAACTGCAGGCGATGAACAAGCCGTTCATTGTGTTGCTCAACTGCAAAAATCCCTCCTCGCCTGCCGCCGAATCCCTTGCCGCAGAAATGACAGACAGCTACGGAGTGCCCGTTATGCCCGTCAACTGCCTTGAAATGGGGCATCAGGAAATCTGCAACGTTCTCTCGCAGATTCTCTTTGAATTCCCCGTCAAAGAGGTAAAAATCGATCTGCCTGCGTGGATAACCGCCCTTGACAAAAATCATTGGCTCCGTTCGGACGTTTTCGGCAGAATCAGCAGCCTTGCCGCCGACCTCAAAAAAGTGCGTGACGTTAAAGCGTTCACAAGCATGCTTGCCGAAGCGGAGCATATAAATTCATCCGCCGTTGAAAATATGAACCTTTCCGACGGAAGCGCAAAAATAACCGTCACCCTCAATCCCTCGCTGTTTTTCAGAATCATTGAAGAAGAAACGGGAATTTCGGTTGACGGCGAAATGCAGCTTATGAAAAAAATGAAAGAACTTGCAGCGGCACAAAGCGGCTACAAACGTATTCAGGATGCTCTCGATGAGGTTGAGGCTACGGGCTACGGCATTGTGCTGCCTGACGTTGACGACCTGACTCTTGAAGAGCCTGAAATAATGAAACAAGGCGGCAGATACGGGGTTCGTCTCAAGGCAAGTGCCCCCTCTCTGCACATTATGAGAGCGGATATCCAGACAGAAGTTGCTCCCATAGTCGGGTCGGAAAGCCAATCAGAGGAGCTGATAAAGTATCTGCTCAAGGAATTTGAGGAAAATCCCTCTATGATATGGCAGTCCAACATTTTCGGCACGTCTCTGCACAGACTTGTCAACGAGGGTCTGCACAACAAACTTTACCGTATGCCCTCCGATGCAAGGCTCAAGCTCCGTGAAACCCTTGAAAGAGTTATCAACGAAGGCTGCAGCGGACTCATCTGCATAATTCTGTAATGTTCATTCAATGCCTTCCGTACATTGAAAGCAAGCTGCCCCACATTCGATTTTTTGCCTCCCTCATCCGAGGGAGGTTTTTGTGCTTTGTGCTCATAAAAAACGGGCAGCCCGAAAGCTGCCCGTCAATTTTATTTACGCTTGATATAAACAGTAATTCTTCCGCCAACAAGGGTCATTTCCGTGTAGTAGCCGTCCTCGCTGTAAGCGGCAAAATAGCCTTCACCCTCAGACGCTTTCGAAACAAATCCTGCTTTTTTTACCTTGTCAACATACTTTTTGAACTTGTTATCCGAGCATTCGGCGCTGAACGAATAGCTCATACCCTCTCTGTAATTTTCCGAAAGCTGGCTGTCAAAATCAAATTTCGGCAAAACGTCCTTGAAATTGTTGTGAATTCTCGTTTCCTTGACGGTTGTTGATGCCTTTGTTGATTGAGAATTCTGATTGTTATCTATTTTTTTGCAAGCGGTTATGCCTGACACAATCAGCACGGCGCAAATTAACGCAATTATTCTTTTACCCATAAAATCCTCCGAAAAGATTTTTTGATATTATATCACATTCCGACGGATTAAGCAAGCATTGCGATATATTTATAGTTGTCATACATAATATTATCAGATTTATTGTTGACATTTAAGAAATAAAATTGTAAAATTTTTATAACTCTAGACAAACAGGAGGAAATAATTATGGCAACGGAACTCAAAAAGAAATACGGCTTGCTTACAGCAATCTGTATGGTTGTCGGCATAGTTGTCGGCAGCGGCGTATTCTTCAAAGCAGAAAAAATCCTTCAGGTTACAGGTGGTAACCTCAAACTCGGTATCCTTGCATGGGTTATCGGCGGCATCATTATGATTATCTGCGCATACACTTTCTCCATTATGGCAACAAAATATGAAAAGGTTAACGGCGTTGTTGACTATGCAGAGGCCACTGTTGGTAAGAACTATGCCTACTATCTTGGCTGGTTCGCCACCACTATTTACTACCCCAGCATGACCTCCGTTCTGGCCTGGCTCACCGCCCGCTACCTGCTGGTATTTATCACCTCTTGCTGGCCCGACTTCCCCCTGCTTATCCCCGCTGCTGAGGGTGGCTGTATTGTAGGTCCCGAGTGCATGATTCTGACTCTGTTCTTCCTTGCAGTTGCCTACATTATAAATGCTCTGTCCCCCAAGCTTGCCGGTAAGGTCCAGACCAGCACCACTGTCATCAAACTCATTCCCCTGGGTCTCATGGCTGTTGTCGGCATCCTTGTTGGTCTGCTCAGCCCCACCAAGATGCTGGTCAGCAACTTTGCTACCGCATCCGTTGTCAGCAGCGGCAGCGGTTCCCCCCTGCTGGCCTCCGTCTGCGCT
>JAZQTC010000061.1:0-35934 GCA_045630405.1 Acutalibacteraceae bacterium | reverse complement strand
ATAAAGGCTGCCGCAACGAAAACACATATTATTGTAAGCAACAGCTTTTTGGCGGTTTTCATAAATCCGCACCTCCGAAAATATATAAGAAAAGTAAATTAAATACATTTATACAGATTTAATTATAATACAAAAAATAATAAATGTCACCACTGCTTATTCATTTTGTTGTAGAAAATATCATTAAGACCTTGTTAAAATTGACTAAATATGTTTTAATAAGAATATCAATTGACGGAGGAATAAAAATGGTTACACATATCGTATTCTGGAACGTAAGAGATGACGAAAAAAAACAGGCAAATATGGAACACATGAAAGAAATACTTACCGCTCTGGTCGGCAAGGTTGACGGTCTTATCAGTGCACAGGTCGGCTTCAACTTCAACCCCAATGGTTACGACCTTGCCCTTTACAGCACGTTTGAAAGCAAAGAGGCACTTGACGGCTATCAGGTGCACCCTGAGCACCTTAAGGTTAAGGAATTTGTGCACTCGGTCATCACTGACAGATGTGTTGTAGACTTCGAAAACTAATAAATCATAAAATTATTAAATTTAGTATTGACAATCGCCGCCGAATTTGCTAAAATGTTCCCGTTGTCAATTTTGTGGGTGTAAGGTTGTCAATCATGCGGGTGTAGTTCAATGGTAGAATCCCAGCCTTCCAAGCTGGTCGTGTGGGTTCGATTCCCATCACCCGCTCCATTGTGCGCTGGTATCTCAGCTGGATAGAGCAACTGCCTTCTAAGCAGTAGGCCAGGGGTTCGAGTCCCTTCCAGCGCGCCATATATGGTGGACATAGCTCAGTTGGTTAGAGTGCCAGGTTGTGGCCCTGGAGGTCGTGGGTTCGACTCCCATTGTCCACCCCATTTAAAAAAACGCACAAAGTCACACGGCTTTGTGCATTTTTTAAACATTTTAATATTGGGGCGTCGTCAAGCGGTAAGACAACAGACTTTGACTCTGTCATTCGCTGGTTCGAATCCAGCCGTCCCAGCCAGAAAAAGCAGCCGAAAGGCTGCTTTTTCAGTTAAATCCACCCTACAGGTGGGTGAAATATTGCTGCGCAATGTGAAATACGCCTGCGACGTGTGAAATTCGCCTCAACGGCGAAAAGGTGGATTTAATTTCACTTGATGTGCAATCATCAAATTTCACAATCCGTCAGGATTATTTCACATTTGCCGAAAGAAAAATATCTCACTAATAATATAGAATTTGTCTACACTTGCAATTATCACCATATTAGTTATAATAAATATGAAATTAAAAAATCAAGGAGAACAAATGAAGGGACTTTTAAAATTTTTCGATTTTATTCTTACAATCATTTATGTGATTTGGGAAGCGGCAGAAATTCTTATAATTCCTGCTATTTTTATTGCAGTCGGTTTTCTGAATGACTTATCGTGGAAATATTATGCGGCAACGGTTGGCGGATATTTTATAATATGTATTATTGTGCAAATTATTTTGCATTTTATATTCAAGCGATTTGAGAAAAAATATGAATCCGCTCTTATGAAGTTGTTCAAAAAGAAACCAAGTTCTCACGAACAGAAATAACCGTATCTCAATCCAAGGAGACCTGAAATGATTTATGTTATGAGCGATATTCACGGCGAATATGAAAAATACAAAGCTATGCTTGAAAAAATAAATTTCAGCAACGATGACGAGCTCTATATTCTCGGAGACGTGATTGACCGCGGACCCGACCCCGTCAGAATTCTCATTGATATGAGCGTCAGACACAACGTTTATCCCATACTCGGCAACCACGAGATTATGGCGCTGGACGTTCTCAAAGTTCTTTGCGCTGACGTAACGGAAGATAACTACGCAACTCAGATGACAACGGAAACTATCAACAAAATGTACGTCTGGCAGAACAACGGCGGCAACACAACACTTTCAGCTTTCAGAGCGCTGAACAATGAAGAACGGCAGATTCTGATTGAATATCTGGAAGAATTCGCTCCCTATGAAGTTCTGAAAATCGGGAATAAAAAGTTTGTCCTCGTTCACAGCACTCTGGGCACGGACTTTGACGAAAGCCAACCCCTTGATTCTCTTGACTACAATTTTCTTGCCTTTGACCGTGTGGGATACAACCGCAGATTTTTTTCTGATGAAAACACTTTTGTTATTTCGGGTCACACCCCAACGATTACCGTACACGGCTCCCCCACCGTTTATCGATGCTGCAACAACATCAACATTGATTGCGGCGCTGTTTTCGGTGGCAGGCTCGCTTGCCTCTGCCTCAACACAATGAAAGAATATTACGTATAAAAAATGACACCGCCAATCTGACGGTGTCATCATTTTTTATTTATGCATTAACTTCTTCTTTTTTCTCTTCTTCGGCAGCTGCGCTTTCTGCAGCTTTTTCTGAAAGAGCCTCTGCCATCATCTTGTGAAGAGTTTCTTTGTCTGTGCCTTTTTCAACGAGTTCGAAATATTCCTCTGCAGGAATACCGCCAACGTAGCACTGCTTATACTTAACGTTAATCTTGTTGATTGTGAGATAAATGTTAACGCCAAGAAGAATTACAAGAGTTCCGATATAAACAAAGATTCCGAATCCGATTGATGCGCTTGTTACAAAGTCAGGGAACACAGCTGTAATGCCGTTTGCAAACTGATTGAACATAACAATTGAAACAACCGCTGCAACAATTGCAAGGCTGTTCATAATGATGTTTCTGGGGCATCCCTTGGGTGAGCAAGCAAGGGTAAGAAGCACGAGGCTGAGAATTACAAAAACAAGTGAAAGAAGAATTCCCACAAGTGCACCTGCATAACCGATAAAGCTTGAACCGACAACGCCTGAGCCGATCATTGTGAACAATGCGTCAAAATCAAGAGATGAAACTATGTTGTAAATTTCAATAGCATTGATGCTCTTGGTTGTTGCTTCAATAAAGGGACCTGTGTAGCTTATTGAAGCAAGGGGCAACATAAGAGCTGCGATGGGGAGGATTGAAAGAATGATTCTTACGATAGCAAGCTTTGAGCCGACGAAAGAAGCCTTGAGTCTGTCAATTCTCTTCTGAAGACGGGCATGCTCTGCTTCAGCCTTGTCAGCCTCATCCATCAGTCTTTCTTCCATTCCGTAATAAACAAGATTAACGCCGCAACCGGGGCAATTGGGTTTCCAATCAAAAAGAGTAAGTTTGCGACCGCACTTGGGACAATTTGCCATAATACTTCCTCCAAACAAAAATTGCATTATAATATATATTAGATTTTATCACATTACCAATATTAAATCAATAGTGAACTATGACCAAAAAGCATGGGTGTTTTTCGGCATATTGACTATTACGTGATTCCACCGTCAGCTGCAATAACCTGCGCCGTAACGTAATCGGAATCACTGCTTGCAAGGAAGGATACAACTCCCGCAATTTCCTCCGCCGTGCCGAACCTGCCCATAGGAATCTCTGCCGCAAAAGCCGCCTTATCCTCGTCTGAAAGGTTGTTGTTCATTTTTGTGTCGATTGCACCCGGAGCAACACAGTTGACCTGAACGTTGCTGGGAGCAAGCTCACGGGCAAGGGCTTTTGTGAGCCCGATAACAGCCGCTTTTGTTGCGGAATAAACAGTTTCACAGCTTGCGCCGCAGATTCCCCACATTGAGGAAATATTGATTATTTTTCCGCTTTTCTGATTGACCATAAAAGGCACGGCACATTGACAACAGTTAAACACACCTTTAAAATTAACGGCTGTTATGCGGTCAAAATCATTCTGGGTTATGTCTGTAAAAAGTTTTTGCTGAGCCATACCTGCGTTGTTGACAAGCACAGAAACGCCCCCGAAAACTTCGGCGGCGTCTTCAAAAACTTCTTTGATTTTTTCGTAGTCGGAAACGTCAGCTTTATAGAGCCTGTATTCCGCATCGGTCTTCTTCAGCTCTTCTTCAAGCTCAAGAATTCCTTTTTCATCGGAGCAATAACAAGCGGCAATGTTAAACCCGTCTTTTGCAAGCCTGATAGCAATTTTACTGCCAATTCCGCCTGATGCACCTGTTATCAAAGCACATTTTTTCATAATCAATATACTGATGCAAGGTCAAATGATGACGATGAACCCAACACGGTTGTGAGGTCAAGATACTTGGGAAGCTTGAACTTGGACGAATCGGACTTATCTGAAATCTCGTTGATTTCCATAATTGTGACATCTTCACCCGAAACGGTCTCAACTCTTTTAAGCTCGTCTTTGTTGTAATAATACTTGATTGTTATATCGCCGTCCTGATAAACTTCGCAGGTGTAGGTCTTACCGTCAACGTCAACTTCACGGGTTTCAACGTAAGTGCCGCTTGCTGCAGTATCCTCCGTGACGATAGCGCTGTCAAAAATATCACCCATTGACTCTGCAGGCATTGACATATAAGCTCTCATTGAGGGGAATATGATGTAGCACTTGCCGTCGTCGGGAAGAAGCATATTGAATCTCATTGAGCCCTTGCCTTCTACAGGCATAACAGCTTCAAAATAAAGCTGCTTTCCGTTACGCATTGCTACGATGGGAATTTTCATTTCTTCGCCGTTGGTTTTTGTTTTGATAACAACGTCAATTGTGAACTTGTCGCTGTTTATAATTTCTGTGTAGTTCTTGTCAAGATTGCTGTGGTCGGGTCTGCCGTTTTCGTCAAGCTCAACCTCAACCTTACTTGAGTTGCTATCGTCGATAAGCTCCTCACCGAATTCCATTTCGGGAATCTCGATTTCTTCTTCAAGAAGCTGCTCAAACTGCTGCTCAATCACCGCAGGGTCTGTTGAATCAAAAGAGTTAAGGAATTCTTCAAGCTCAGGAGATACGGTTTCACCCTCGCCAACAAGCTCTGCATACTTGTTTGTTGTGGACGCTGCCTCATAACTGCCTTCGGGCAATTTCTTGCAGGCGGCAAATGACGCAACCATAACAAGTGCAAAAATAACAGAAACAATCTTTTTCATATGTTCTCCTCCACAGCCCTGTTGAAATTCCATAGGGCTGATTTTATTCATTGATAATAGAATAGCCGATTTTCTCATTAAAATCAAGTGCCGTTTCGTAATATTTGTTAACTAATTTGTAAAGCTTTTATTGCCAAATTGTAACCGAAACTCACTTTAGTGAATTTTTTAGAAAAATCTTAATAATTATAAGTGTTGAAAGATGGGCGGATTATATATATAATTATACCAGTTTTCAAAAGTAAAAGGAGAAAATGAAATGATTCAGATTATTTTGGCGATTAAGGGCATAATCCGCACCCTCATCTCAATCGTAATGGTAATACCCATTATGTCAACAATGTGTCTGCCCGATATGCCATGGGTTGAATACAACCCAACCGACGACTGCACAAACCCTTACATAACCGAGTATGCTGATCCCGACGTTTCCGCACACCGTTCAGGTGCGGGAATTGCTCCGCAGAACACTCTTATGGCATTTGAAAAAGTCATCGAAGAAAACAACACCCTCGGTGTTGACACCTTTGAATTCGACGTTCAGATAACCAAAGACGGTGAGCTTATTGTTCTTCACGACCTGACCTATGACAACACAACAAACGCCGTTGAATATTTCGGACGTGAAAACGTTTATGCATCCGAACTCACGTTTGAGGAGGCACAGGTTCTCAATCTGGGCGAAAACTTCTGCATTGACGGCGAATATCCTTACAGAGGTCTCCGTGGCGATGATATCCCTTACAATCTGCGCGTTGTAAAGTGCGAAGATATCATTGATTTTATCGAAGCAAACAGCAACGGCAAAAAATACAGATACATCATCGAAAACAAAGGCGAGGGTGAAGACGGTAACCGCGCCGCAGACAGACTTTACACCGTTATTACAGAAAGAAACCTGCAGGACCGAGTTATCTGGGCATCCGACGAACAGGACGTTTCAAAGTATATGGAAGAAACTTATCCCGACATTTCACGCTCTGCAAACGTTCTTGAGGTTTTCAATTTCTACGTATTCTGCAGAATGGGTTGGGATCTGGACGACCTTGACCCCACCTACGTTGCACTCCAGATTCCTTACGGCAAAAGCGCTGCAGGCGGAATCATAAATCTCGGCACAAAGCAGGTAATCAACTACGCTCACAAATATGACATCGCTGTTCAGTACTGGACAGTCAACGATGCGGAAGACGTTAAATATCTGACCGAAAACGGCGCAGACTGCATTATGACTGACTATCCCCAGATGGCTTTTGAGGCAATAAGTGAATGTAAATAAAACTAAACCGAAAGCACAGTTAAACTGGCTTTCGGTTTTTTGTTACATCAAGTCCAGACGTAAACCGCGGCAAAATCCTCTTGAACGTAAATGCCCACGACCAACATCAGCCTATTTTCATAACGCTTTCATTTATGATAAAGACAATATTCAGCAACAACAAGGATAGTGTGAATAAATGAAACACAGTTTTCAGATGTTTTATCGCTGACATATATTTAACGTAATCCTTTGGAATCCAGATGAGACCGATAGAGACAATCGCACACGTAATATTGAAAATAAACAGAATAGAAATACTGTACGTAATTGTACCTAGCAGCTGAGCACAAATAGGCAAAAGGAATGATATGATTGCAACCAGCATCTGTGTGTTGTTCTCTGCAACAACCGCTCGGTGTTCGTACCATTTGAAACTGTCGGTCTTTATGGTATCCGTCTCCGGAAAAATTGAGAAAAAGAGATTTGACACAAAGAACAGATTACCGACAAACCAGGGGAAAACATAACTGTTAATGTTATTGTTGAGCCAACCGATATAATAAAGCGAAAGTATGATTATATTCCACAGCAACGTTGCTCCGAAGAAAAGAATTGTTGAGAATTTTACATCTATATGATTTTCAGAAATATTTATAATACGCTTTTTCTTCAGCAACATAAAAATCGGATATCCGAAGCTCATCATCAATATAGCATTAGAGAAAAACCATCGACACAGATTGCCCGAATATACGGAGTCAATCCTGAATCCATCCTGAAATGCACCCAGTATCGCTCCCACAGCATTGGGAATGAACACTACAAAAGCAAAAAACAAAAACAATTCTTTATCCTTATTTTTAATCGCACCAACAAAATAGATACACACCAAAACTGCAAAAATCACAACGGTTAAAAGCAGGTAATTATCTTTGGACGAAAGACTACCCAATATATATACCACACCGCAAACAGCCGCAAGTAACTTGTCGATTTTTATGAAAAAGCGGTTGTTTTCACTAAAATTAATCTTTTTAAACGCAAGATAAACCAGAAGTGCTTGTGCCATATTGGCGCCAACTACAACGAGTAAAGATAATATATTCTGGTCTATAATCAGCGAAAATATAGCCGAGGAAAGACCCGCAGCAACAACACCCAACAAGCCGATTTTATAGATAGTTACGGTGAGTAAAACGATGCTGAAATACAGCGTCACAATAGCTTGTGACGTATCATTACCCGAGGATGAAAGCACCTGCATCAAAGTCATCAACATTGTAACCAAAATAAAAATATATGGTTTATAAGATTTTCCCTCTATAGAAAAAACAATTTCTTCATTATTCTTTTTCATTCTATTCCTCTTTTGCTGAAATATATATCGCCATTATATCATTACTGTTGATTAAATTCAACACACATTTTACTGCGGTTATCTTTCGAACACGTCAACAAATATTTGAAGTCATAACCACCAGCTAAGCTGGTGGCTTGATTAAGCCCTAAAAGGGCTTTTTACCGACGAGCATCTAAAGACGCACTGAATATTTTTCTTCTGCCTCGACTGCTCCACCGCCCGTAAACAGGCATAATCCATTCTTTCCTAACTCGTGCTAACTTTTAACTTGTTTGTAAGTTACTTGCTCCACTCGATGCTTAAAGCTAAAGCTTTTGACGGATGCAACCTCCACCGGCAAAGCCGGTGGTTTCCAAAACCAAATAAAAAGCCGTCACAGCTAACGCTGCAACGGCTTTTTCTGGCGGAGAGTTAGGGATTCGAACCCTAGGTGAGTTTCCCCACACAGCATTTCGAGTGCTGCACCTTCGACCACTCGGACAACTCTCCAAATTGGAGCTACTAGTCGGACTCGAACCGACGACCTGCGCATTACGAATGCGCTGCTCTACCAACTGAGCCATAGTAGCACGTACCAAAGTATTATAATGGAAACATCGCAAATTTTCAAGTGTTTTTTGTAATTTATTTTACAACAAAAAGGAGCAGGTTGTTCGCCTGCTCCTCTGAATTTGCAATTATCTGTTGTTGATAAGCTTTGTGAGCTCAACGGGGTCAACAATCTTGCCGTCCTTGTAAACACGCATATTGCCTGATGCAATTTCGTCGATAAGGATAACTTCGTCATTGTTGTAGCCGAACTCGAACTTGATATCCCAAAGATCAAGACCGATTGACTTGAGGTCATCAGCAACAATCTTTGTGATTGCAAGAGTCTGAGCCTTCATGCTTTCGAACATTTCGGGGCTCATGATACCAAGAGCTGCAAGGCCTTCACCTGTTACAAGGGGATCGCCGAGAGCGTCATTCTTGAATGTGCACTCAACGTAACCGCCTTCAAGAACTGTACCGTCTGCAATGTACTCGCCGTATCTGCGGATGAAGCTGCCTGTTGCAACAAGGCGGCAGATAACTTCAAGACCGTGGCCGAATACCTTGCCGGGAAGAACTTCCATTGTTGCGTCATCAAGGTTTGCACTTACGTAGTGAGTCTTGATGCCTGCATTCTTAAGAAGCTCAAAATAGTGAATTGATGTTTCAAGGTTTGCCTTGCCGATGCCTTCGATTGTGAGACCAACTGTGTTTTCACCGGGATCAAACACGCCGTCTTTGCCTGTGCAATCGTCCTTGAATTTAAGCATTACGTTGCCGTTATCAAGTGAATAAACGTCCTTGGTTTTGCCTTCGTAAATCTTTTTCATAGTTGCAACACTCCTTTTGTTTTAAAAACATCTTTACTTTAGCACAATTTTTTTGATTTGTATAGTTTTTTTAATAAATTTTTTCTCGGGTTTTTCAATTTTTTTAAATATCACAAAAAAGCAGCTTTTTTGCAAAGCGTATATATAAAAAATAACAACACGCTGTATTTTGTTTTTTCGATTAAAAAGCAAGCGGACGTGCATATGACACATCCGCTCTTCATCATATATTCAGGAATTTCTTGAAATCAGCAATATATTTGCCAGCCGCAACTCCGTCGCTGCTCTCCGCAAAAATTCTGAGCAAAGGCTCTGTACCTGAAAAACGGCAGATAACAAAGCTGTCATCGTCAAAATAAACCTTGCAGCCGTCCTCATAATTGACCTTTTTGATTTCGATTCCGAACTCAGGCAATTTCTTCTCAACCATAAGAACGTTGTTGATTTCCGCCTTACGCTCGGGAGCAAAAATCAGATTGTCCTCAACCATTGTATGTTTGCCGTACAGGCTGTTAAGCTCATCCACAAGCTCTGTGGGTGACTTGCCTGTCACGCTTACCATCTCCGCAAAAAGAGATGCTGCATAAACTGAATCCTTGCCGTGAATATGACCTCTTACAGTAAGTCCGCCCGAGGATTCGCCGCCGAGAACGGCATCTTTCTCGTCAATCTTTGATGAAATATACTTGAAACCTACGGGAACTTCATAGCATTCTTCGCCAAAGCTTTCCGCAATCTTATCAAGCATATGGGTTGTAGCGAGATTTCGCACAACGCCGCCCTTCCAGCCTTTGTATTTCACGAGATAATAGTAAAGCATACAAAGGATTTCGTTTGCATTTATGTATCTTCCGTTTTTGTCAACAATACCCAGTCTGTCTCCGTCACCGTCCATTGCAATACCGAAATCGTAGCCGCCGCTGATTACCATATTGCTCAGGTCTGCAAGTGTTTCCTCACTGGGAGCAGGCATCTGACCGCCGAAATAGGCATCCTTGTTGAGGTTGATGGTGTCAATGGTGCAACGGGCTGTGTGAAGAATAACCTGCAAAGGATATGCACCCGAGCCGTGCATTGTATCAAAAAGCACTCTCAATCCTCTGTCGCGAAGAGCTTTCATATCAAGCAAATCAATGATATCGTCAAGGAATTTGTTGAACGGACTATGGAGGTAAACTATTCTGCCCCCATCCACAGCCTTATCAAAGTCAATAAAATCAACGTTTTCGGTTTTTCCGATAAGCTGCTCCACTCTTTCCGTAACTTCCAGAGGAGCGTCCCTGCCCTCGTCCACAAAAAGCTTTATACCGTTGTAGCTTGCAGGGTTATGGCTTGCCGTGATTTCGATGCCGTAGTGAAGCTTTTTGTCCTTTACCGTGTGCATAATAAGCGGAGTAGGTGCAGAACGGTTAAGGAACCAAACCTCAATTCCGCCTGCAGCAAGCACTTCAGCCACCCATTTTGCAGCTGTTTCGGACAAAAATCTGCGGTCGTAACCGATAATAATCGGCTTGCCTGTTTTGTTTTCTTCTTTCGCAAGCGCAAGAATACCTGCCGCAACCATACGGATATTGTCGCAGATAAAATCATAACCGATTACCGCTCTCCATCCACCTGTGCCGAATTTAATCATTGTCATCCCTCCGTTTTCTCTCTGTTTATCATTTTAGCACATCATTTTTTACATATGTTACAATAATAGCCGTCATATTTATAATTTCGGCTCATTTTTTGTTGAATTTTTATTTCTGACAAGTTATAATCAAAACAGAGGTGAAAAAAATGGAATATTTCAGAACCGAACTTTCCAGACCCCTTATTGTTGAAGGAATATACACAATTCACTACTTCGAATACACAAAGGATTTTGCATATTCGGGCGAATTCCACGATTTCTGGGAAATAGTTTATGCCGATAAAAAGAGCGTTGTTATCACCGCAGGTTCAAAAGAAATGACGCTCAACGCAGGTCAGATGTATATTCACAAACCCAACGAATTCCACAAAATCCGTTGTGACGGCACAAGTGCCGCAAACTCTGTTATCCTTTCTTTTGACTGTTTCTGTGCAGAGCTTATGAACATTGCAGGCACGGTCATCACTTGCACAAACAGCGAAATTGAGCTTATGGGACACATAATCGAAGAGGCTTCCGACGCTTTTTCAACCCCTTTGGGAACGCCGTACACAAGCGTGCTTGAAAAATCGGAAAACGGCAGATTCGGCTGCGAACAGCTTGTCCAGATTTATATGGAACAGCTTCTCATAAGCCTTATCCGAAGCAACAAGCGAACCGTAAAAACAAAAAAAGCAGACAGCGGAACACTTCTGCTCCGTATCTGCGATTATCTGGAGGACAACGTTGAAAAAAAGCTGACCTTTGACGATATCCAAAAAGAATTCAACACATCTGCTTCTGTTATAAAGCGACTTTTTCAGAACAATATGAGCTGCGGAATAATGGAACATTTCACTCGGCTGAAAATTGACGAAGCCAAGCGAATGATAAGAGAAAACGAGTATAATTTTACGGAAATTTCAGAAAAGCTGGGATTCAACACACCCCAATATTTCACAACCGTATTCCGCAGACTTTCGGGAATGTCACCATCCGAATATGCACACTCCGTCAAATCAAAATTCGCTAAAGAATAACCCTGATTTCTCCGTCAACAACCATTGAATCGGGAGTCGCAACGCAATCTCTTGCAAGAATTTTCACACCATTTTCCGCGGCATTTCGCAGGGCAGCACCGAATTCAGGATGCATTTCATCGTGGGGTCGGAAGCAGGTTACCCCTTTCATCTGAATAACAAACAGAATATATGCTTCGTATCCCGACTCAACACAGGTCACAAGTTCATTTATGTGCTTGACTCCCCTTTCAGTCGGCGCATCGGGAAACATCGTGACACCGCTATGCTCGAGAGTCACTCCCTTGACCTCGACGAAAGCTTTTCGGTTGCCGTCTTCGATATAAAAATCAAAACGGGATTTGCCGAACGTTTTCTCACGCATAATAACCGCATCTTCTGAAAACATTCCGCAGTTTTTCAGCCATTCACCTGCCGCCGCATTGGGAATCTGCGAATCCATATTGATAAGCAGAACACCTCTGTCAGTCACCTTTTCAACAGCAACAAGGTCATATTTTGTTTTTCTTGCAGGGTTGTCGGAAACCTCAAGATATACCCTTGCGTCAGGCACAAGCAACTCTCTGCATCTGCCTGTATTTTTCACGTGAACGGTTTCAACTGCACCGTCAATCAGAACCTTTGCTATGAATCTGTTGGGTCTGGCAACAAATCTGCCCTCAACAATTTCTCTGTATTTCATACTCTGCACCTCACATTAAGGTTAAAATAAAATGAAAATTATGTCAATGCCTTAATTAAAATGTTGATTATTTAAACTGTTTATGTTATCATTTGAAATAGACTATAACCGAAAGGACTTGAAAATATGGCAAAATATCTTATCGTTAACGCAGACGACTACGGAATGTGCAACGCTGCAAATCAGGCGGTTGCAGAACTTTTTGAAGGCGGTTTTCTCAAATCCGCAACAATTATGATTCCCTGCCCCACAGCAAAGGATGCCGTTGATTTTTCAATCGCTCATCCCGAGTATGCAATCGGTGTTCATCTCACAATGACAAGTGAATGGGGCAAATACCGCTGGAAGCCTCTCACCAACGGCAAGTCACTTATTGACGAAGAAGGCTTTATGTGGCACGAAAGCGATCAGGTTGAAAAGAACGCTTCATATGAAGACCTTGAAGCTGAAATCCGCGCACAGATTGACCTGGCTCACAGCTGGGGTATGAAGCCCTCACATACAGATAACCATATGGGCTCACTTTACGGTCATTATACAGGCAGACTCGGTCTTGCAAAGATGACTCTCCGCGTTTGCGGCGAATACGGCTATGCATACCGTCTTTACACAAAGCACGACAAGAGAATCTGCCCCAACGGCACACCCTATTTCCTCTATGCCGCAATCACACTTCTCTCAAAGAAGTGGGGCAAGAAATACAACGTTGTTATCCCCGATTATCTCCTCTTCCCCGATTGGAATGACGATATGCGCACAAGCTACGAAACATACAGAGACACAATTCTCAAAATCTGGACAGACATTCCCGAAGACGGTGTAACAGAGACATTCATTCATCCATCTGTTGAGAGCGATGAACTTAAGGGAATCACAGGCAGATGGCAGGACAGAGTATGGGAATATGAGCTTATGAAAGACCCCTACACTCACAAGTACCTCAAGGAGCACGGCGTTGAGCTCATCAGCTACAGAGAGCTCATCAAAATGAAGGGCGGCAAGGTAATGGGTTAATCCCTGCCGCAAGGAGGAATTGCTGTTATGGACGGCAAATATGTTTTTATCAGTTACAGTTCAAAAGATAAAGAACAAGCAGAGTGGGTAAAAAACACACTTGAATACAACGGAATTCAATGCTGGATGGCACCATATTCAATCCCACTCGGTTCAAGCTATGCTACCGAAATCGAAAACGCAATCAAAAACTGCACCGCTTTTGTTCTTGTGCTTTCCGAAAGAGCGCAGAGCTCAAAATGGGTTTCAAAAGAGGTGGACAGAGCAATAAATTTCAACAAAAGAGTTCTGCCGTTCGCGCTCGATAATGCTCCACTTGAGGATGATTTCAGTTTCTATCTTTCCAATGTGCAGCGATACGATGCAACCACCGATAAGCTTACACTCACCGCTATACAAACGATGATTGAAGCTATAAGAGAAGAATTCAATGCCCCTGCAGAAAAAATAAAAATCCAAAAAAAGCTCCCCAAGTCAAAAAACAACGGTAAAAAGAAGAAAACGAAGCTTTGGAAAATACTTATAATTGCTTTCCTTGTTCTTTCACTTCTGTTGGGCGCTCTGGATTTTCTTGGAGATAAGCTTAATTCCTACACCGAAGGGTCCGAAGCTCAATCCGATATCAAATCCGATTTAGTCAACGACACCACAAAAAACAATCTTCAGGGCTTGTTGAACAACAATGAAGAGGAAACTTCAGATTCCGTTGAAGGAATTTTAAATGATCTCACTTTTGAGCTTGACGGAGTTACATATTCGCTGCCTTGTAATTTTTCAGACTTGTTAGAAAACGGTTGGACATGTCCTAAAGATTTGGATGGTTATTTAACTTATGGCGATTATATAAAACTTGAAAAAAGCGACAGCAGTATTTGGGTTAAAACCTATTCCATATATGAGAATGAATCCTCCACTCTTCGTGAACACAAAGTTGGTACCATAGAATATACTCCTGATTGCAATGTTTCTTTTTCCGTTAACGGAACGATAAAACCAGGTACACACCAAAATGATGTTTCACGTGCACTTGGAGAACCTGAATCAAACAGCTCTTGGATGGATAATACAGAATACTGTTATTTAGTTGATGACGATAATGATAATACAGAACTTTCGTTTGTTTTCTACACAGACACTTCAAGATGTCATAGTATCACCCTGAAAAACGAAGTTTATTCAAAAAAATACTAATAACCAACCGCCCACGGAGCAATCCGTGAGCGGTTAATTTTATATTCAGTTATCCCAAAAGCACATCCGAAACAAGCATTACGCAAAAGCCGACGAGCAGAGCATAAGTTGCACCTGTTTCGCTGCCGTGAGCGTGAGTTTCGGGTATCATTTCATCGCTGATAACGTAAAGCATTGTGCCACCTGCAAATGCAAGAGCAAAGGGCAGAACCGCCGACGCAATACTGACGGCAAAATAGCCGAGAAGTGTTCCCACAACTTCAATGAGTCCCGTTGCCATTGCGCAAAGGAAAGTCCTTTTCGGGGTTATTCCTGCCGCAAGCATAGGCCCGATAATAACCATACCTTCAGGTATGTTCTGCAGAGCAATGCCGCCTGCAATCAGCAGAGCCTCCGACGTGTTACCCGAACCGAAGCCGACACCTGCCGCAATGCCCTCGGGAAGATTATGAATCGCAATCGCAGTTACGAAAAGCAGAACTTTGTCAAGCTTGTCACCGCCGCGACCTTCTTTTTCCGCACCTACAAACTTATGCATATGAGGCACAAGTTTATCAATCAGATTCAGACACACGGCACCCGTAAATATGCCTGCAACCGTGATGAGCAGACCGTATTTTCCACCGTATTCAACAGAGGGAACTATAAGCCCCAGCACCGCCGCCGCAAGCATAACACCTGCCGCAAACGCAAGAACAATATCGCTGAATTTATGCGATATCTTTTTGAATATGAAACCTGCAGCAGAGCCGATGACGGTTGCACCGCCAACACCCAGCGCAGTCAAAAGCACCATTTCCATAAGCAACCTCCTTACAGTTTTATTTTAAACCGATAAACAGTAAAAATCAAGACGGTTCATTTTATAATATGCGCGAATTTCAGATATGACAAAACCCCGGAAGCTCCGGGGTTATTGTTTTTTTAATATTCTTCCGATAATTCTTCGGTTTCTTCGTAATATTCGGTGGTGTCCTCTTCGTAGTATTCATCTTCGACGTAATCGGAGGTTTCTTCTTCGGTTTCCTCTTCACCATCGAAAAGGTTCGGAATTGTGAACGTGGGCACCGTTATTTCGGGACGGGTGTAGCTTGTGTCAGGCCAGTCGAAAATCACGCGCCGCGTGGTGGTTTCCTCATCATAATAATATCGGGTTTCTTCCTGAGTATCATCATAATCGTTATCAACACGGTTGGTACCTCTTGCAAAATCAATTGCCGAAATATGAGTTTCAGGATTGATTTCAATATTGGTCTGACCGAAAATTGCAAGCTGAAGTTCTCTTGCTGCCTTGATATAGTCAACAATCCACACGTCAAGATATCCCGTGTAGGTACGGAATCCTCTGACTCCGTAGCGGAGCTCTTCGGAGGGTTCAACCATACTCACGATATTATACTTGAGCCAGCCTTCCGTCAGCGCCTGAGTGCCGAGCGAAAGAATCTCGCTGGTTTTGATGTTGGTTGTAACGTAAGGCAGGAAAGTTTCGATAGCATAGTTAAGGTCGCTGAGCGAGGAAGCCTTGACGTTTTTGATAACTGAACCGATAAGCTCTCTCTGTCTTCTTGTTCTCTCAACCTCGCTGTCAAGCTTTCTTATTCTTGCGTAGATAAGTGCCTGTTCGCCGTTAAGATGAACACTTTCACCACTTGTGAATCCTTTGACCCTTGTTGTGCGGTTCATATAATTTGCCTCTGCTTCCGTGATGGGAACAGTAACACCGCCAAGAGCATCAACTGCAGCCTTGAAGGACTGATAATTGATTGAAACGTACTTGTCGATTTCAATTTTGTAGTTATTGGAAAGAACCTCCATCAGCGATGCCGCACCACCCCAGGCATAGGAGTGATTCGTTTTACAGTAACGCTCGCTGCCGTCGATGTTCATATAGGTATATGAATCTCGCAGGAAAGAACAGATGGTTATCGTCTTTGTTTTTGTGTTTACGGAAACAAGCATTGTTGAGTCCGAACGATGAGAGCCGTCCTCATCATCCTCACCGATAAGCAGGATGTTGATAACCTTTTTACTGTAAATCTTTTCGCCGCCGTTGGTTGCCCACGACTTGAGCCAATCCTTGATAGAGTTGGCATCTGCAATGTCGGAAATTGAGTTGAATGAAAGGTTTTCATCAATTTCCTCACTTGCAAAAGTTGCGTTGGGGTCACCGAACCGTCCGTCGCTCTGGTTGATAAGCCCTATAAGCTTTCTCAGATATGCGCCGCCTGCCGCCGAAACGATAAGCACAACGCAGATAAAAATGCTGAGAAATGCCTTAAGATTCCTCTTCTGATTTCTCAGGAAGAAGGGCTTCAATTTGAAATTCCAGAAGAATTTTATTTTATTCTTAAAACCTTTGGGCGTGCTGTAACTTGAAATATCTTCAAAGCCGCCCGATTTTTTTTGCCTGTTGTCGCTCAAAAAATCACCCACAAAATTTTTACGTCTTTTTAATAATAAATCAAATTTTGACTCATCAACATATTATAACACATATTTCAGCAAAAGTTAACATCATATGCAAAATTTGTTTGAAAAATTTTTGTGAACAAAAATATCAAAAAGCAGATGCCGTAACATCTGCTCCTTGTTGTCACTGTTTTTCAATATATGCGGAATTAACCCAGCCTCTGATTCCCGAATACTCAACGTATGCCCAGCCCTTGACAGACCTCAGAACGATAATATCTGTTCCGTTGGGGATTTTGACAAGGGATTCCGAGTTTTTATCCGCCTCAGCGCGCACGTTAAGCACTCCGCCGTTGGTTTTGACTCTGTAGTCACCGGGTTCCACAGGCTCAAGACTCGCAATGGTTGTGTCAACGTTATAGTAAACCTTGCCATCCTTAAGCTCCTCGCCGTATGCAAGATACATTTCGCTGACAGTAACAAGAGTAAATCCTTTTTCCACAAGTGCGGGAATAATCAGTTCGGAAAGATCAGCCGTGAAGCCGTAAATATCGTGCATCAGCACAATGTCGCCTTTTTGGGCATTGTTGATAACCTTATCCGCAATCTTACGGAGATCGGCATTGCGCTGTTCTTCTGTTCTGTTTTTGTTGGAAGCATCCTTATGTTTCCAATCCAGAGTGTCAATGTTCCATTGGATAATGGGCATTCCTATCTCGTCTTCCGCATCTTTGAAATTGCCGCCGGGAGCGCGGAACAGCTTGACGTCGATACCTGCGAGTTCCTTAAGCATTTCGTTGGGAGTTTCAACCTGATTTCTGATTTCCGCATCCGAACATTTCATAAGATTCTTGTGTCCGAGAGAATGGTTGCCGATTTCGCAACCCATATCACTTGCACGTTTTATAGTTGAAATGTTGTTCTCGATATTATATCCAACAACAAAAAACGTTGCAACGCTGTTATATTTTTCAAGAGTGTCAAGAATGCGGTTGGTGGACGTGGGACTGGGCCCGTCGTCATAGGTAAGAGCAATAAGTTTATCGTTGATTGAATATTTTGACACAGGCTTTTCCTCTGCCGCCTGCGTTGAAGACACCGCTTCCTGCTCTGTTGTGGCGGTAGTTGTCACGCTGACGTCTGACGGCTTTTCCGCGCAGGAGCTGAACACAATCAGCAAGCTCATCAGAAGCGCAATCAACGCAATAATTCTTCTTTCTTTCATTTTTCCCTCTCCGTTTTTTATTTTTTCCTTTTGTGACTATTATATACTGCAAACTTCGACATAATATTACAAAAAAGAAAAAAGAACGATTTGTAACTATTTTTAACTATTTTGTAAAAGCAACTCTACCCACACGCTCCGAAGAGCGCATGGGCAGAAATAATTTTTAACCGATGAATTTGATTGTGAGAATCTTCTTGCCTGTGATTTCGAACTCTGCAAAGCCGTCCTTGTCAACGGTAAGAGTTTCGCCGTCAAGCTCTTCAAGAGTAACAAGCTTGATTTCCTTCCAGGGCTTGCCTGAATATGCAGGAAGTTCAAACTCTGCAACCTGTCTTTCAACAGGTGACTGTGCCTTTTCGATGGGAGCAATGCCGCCGTTAAGACGGATTGCATTCTTGATTGCCTTGTCTGAAGGATTGAAGAGTCTAACGATATAGCCTTCGCCGTCTTCGCTCTTCTTGATTGCGCTGACGTTGAGGTTTTCGTCCTTAAGCTCGAGGAATGCGTGAGTAAGAGGATTCTTGCCGTGAGCAGTGGGTGCAAGCTGACCTGCTGTAAGATAGAGGTTAAAACGCTCGCTCTCCTGCCATACGTTGCCTTCTTCCCAATCGCCTCTGTGGGGCATAAATGCATAGCGGAATGTGTTTACACCGATGCACTGTGAGCCCTTATCCCAATCGCTGTAATTCTGCATATCTGCAGTTACGCATATGCGGAGAGGATATGCACGGATAAGTGAAAGATAAAGGGTGTTGCATTCGTCGTCAGCAGCTTCATAAGCCTTGAGACCTGTGTTGAGCAGAGCAGCACCGTTAACACCGTCTGTAAGGTCAACGAATGAATTCATGGGATGCTCTGTCATGGGAATTTCATCATAAAGTGAATAGTCAGGCATTGCAACGGGACGCTTTACAACGTCAAACTGACCCTGTGCATATGAGAATTCAGATTTGATGTTGGTGGGGAATGCTACCTGCAGGTAGTGGTCTTCGCAACGGTTGTTGATTGTTGTTTCAATCTCAACAAACTTTGCACCCTTGCGGAGAGTAACAACGCTGTCAATATCAACGGGAAGCTTATGCTCGCTTCTTGATTTTTCGTCTGCAGAACGCTTTTCGGGAAGCATCCATCGCATTGAAATCTTGTATGCAGTTTCAAATTCGCCGTCACGAAGGAGTGTGATTGTTGCCTTTTCGTTGAGAGTTGTGAAAATCTCGTTGAATTCAGGCACAAAATGCTCCCAGGGATTGCCGATTTCGCCGCCGTCCTTGAAGAAACCGAGGTTTTCGTAAACTCTGCCGCTTTCCTTTTCGGTAACGTTGTAAGTACCGTTGCTGTTGAATGTAACGCGGAGATACTCGTTTTCCATAGTCTGATTGGTCTTAAGGAGAGTGACAGGAGTTGTTGCGCGTACGTTGTAGAGAGGAGTAAGTCTGTAGGTCTTGTAACCCATTGCAGGAATATCCGAAACCTCTGCAGCAATGAGATACTGCTCTGTGTGAAGCACGTTTGCGGTGTCGTTGGGATTCTGGATAATCTGTGCATTTGACTTATTTGAAGAAATGATCTGATATTTGATCTTGTTGCCTTCCTCATCGAGAAGTGCAAAGCTGTCTGCCTTCCACTCTGCGGGAATTTCAACGCGGAGATTAACTGTTTCAGTTCTCTTGAAGGGTGCGGGATTGAATACTACAACCGCTGCATCGTCACGGCTCCATGAACGGAGGTCAATATCACCGGCGATATCCATAAATGCACGCTCAAACACGCAGCTTGAAAGCTCTCTTGACTGTCTGTAACGTGACATAACGTCTTCATAAACAACGTCTCTGCCGCAGGAACCGATACTGTCGTGACCGTGGTTCTGGAGAAGATAGTTGTATGAAAGATCGATGAAGCCCTGAGGATAGGGTGCGCCTGCAAGAGATGCAAATACTGCAAAAGGCTCTGCATAGTTGATAAGGCGTCTTTCTGTGTCGAAGTTTTCCTGCTTGATATATGTTCTTGCGGAGAGAATCCAGCCGCAGAGAATGCTTACGCTGCCCTTTGTGTAAGGATCGCGCATTTCGCCCTTGAGTACGGGTGAATTGGGGTCAAAGTTATCAATGATACCCTGCTCCATTTCAGCAAGTGTGCTGTGGAAAACGTCTGCATCGGGAAGAGCTGCATCAAGGTCTCTGATGAGCTGAACTTCACGGGCATCGGGACAGGATGAATCGTGACCTGCTGACCAGAAGCGGTGGCTTGTTGTCCAGTCTGCATCCTGCTCTCTGACAGCCTGCTCTGCTCTTTCCTTGATGTTCTCGCTGTGGTACTCATAGAAGGGATGTGTGTACTGATAGTCAAGCTTCCAGTCACGGTCGATGAGCTTGAACACACCGTTGTTGTCGTTCCAGAGCATATCGCGGTTATTTTCGTTTGACTGATTGAAATAAACAGGTCTCTGAACTACGTACCAGATATTGTAACGGGGTCTCTTGCCGAGACGTGATGCCCAGATACGTGAGCCGTCGGGGCTTTCCCAGAAGAACTCTGATTTGGGTGCTTTATATGTATTGATGCCTCTGTAGAATGAAGCAAAGTTGATGCCGAAGCCTGAATAAATCTGGGGAAGCTGTGAAATCTGACCCCAGCCGAAGGGTGAATAGCCTGTTTTGCTTATGCCGCCCATTTCTCTGCCCATTTTGTGGCCGAGAAGAAGATTACGGATAAGTGCCTCGCTGCCGACTGTGAATTCATCGGGCAGACAGAACCAGGGACCAACAGCAATTCTGCCTTCTCTGATGTACTTCTGAAGCTTTTCTTTCTTTTCGGGATAAACCTCAAGGTAATCCTGAATGGGCATTGTCTGTGAATCAAAATGGAAATGCTTGTAATCGGGATTCTTGTCAAGAATGTCAAGAAGCATATCCACCATATAACCCAGCATATGCTGTGTGCGGCGGGCAGAGAAACGCCATTCTCTGTCCCAATGGGTATTTGATATAAAATGACATTGGAGCTTATCTTTCTTATCCATAGTAACTCTCCTTATCCTTTGATAATTTTCATAATTTCGGCAAAGTCATTGCAGAAATGTGAGCAAACTGCCTTGGTGCCGCTTGACTCAATGTTCCCGCCTGCAATACCGATTGTTGTGTAGCCTGCGAGACGGACGGAGCAAGCACCTGCACCGCTGTCCTCAATGCCAACAACTCTGTTTCTGTCTGCAAAAGCTTCGCCAAGACCTACAATTGAGGTTTCGGAATAAAGCCAGGGATGGGGCTTGGGTGAAAGCTCGCCCAGAGTGCCTACGCTGCCCTTGCGGAGGGGGAAACCTGCAGAAATGATTGCATCGTAAAAATCCTTGGGGTCGCCCATACCGAGAGTCTTGAATGCTGAAAGGATTTCAGGCCATGCTTTTTCATAAAGACCTGATGTAACAAGGCCGATTTTAACGCCCATATCCTTGAGCTCGAGAAGGAAATCCTTGACGCCCTCTGTGGGAGTGAATGCGCCGTCCTTGCCTCTGCCTGCCATAATTTCTTCCATTTCTCTGTGAGTATGCTCAAAGTAGAAATCACGAGCCTTTTCAAGTGATTCACCGGGGCAGTATTTATCGATACAATACTGAAGATGCTCTGAAACGCTGTGACCCGAAACAAAGGGAAGGTCAGCGTCTTCAAGTTCAAACTTGGGATTGCCCAGCATACTTGCGGTGCTCATCTGGATAATCCAGATCCAGAAATCCTCACTGCGTACTGTTGTACCGTCAAGATCCATAAGCACAGCGTTGAGAGGATACTCTGTCTTAACGGGATAAACAGGATAATAGACGGGATATGCAATGGCTGATTTAACGCCTGCAAGAGTGTGGCTGCCGAATGAAACGAATTCAACTTTCTTGTCGCCTGTTGCAACGATAGCATCAACGCCGTTCTTTCCGCTTACAAACTTGCCGTCTTCTGTTGTTTCAAGAAGGTGAAATCCGCTTTCGGGGCCGATAATGCCCAGATCGGGAATATTGATCTTTTTGTCGAGTAACATCACAAAAATCCTTTCAAAATAGAATTACAAGTCATTTTATCACATTAAAGCAGATAAGTAAATCAAAAAATCGAATATTTTAAAAGTTTTTGTAGTTGAAATATACAAATTATGATGATATACTGTGTTGTGAATGGTTATGCTTTAACCTGGTTTAAAAGTGTAAAGTGAATTCACATAAGAAAGGAAGATCATTTTGGCAGAAATCAAAAACATGGATGCCGTTGCGGCTCTTGACGCAATGGACGCTCACGTTGACGACTGGCGCGATGCCGTTAAAGGCAAGCAGAGAGGTATCTTCTCATTTGACGACGTTGTTAACGTAAAACTCAAAACTCTCAAAAAGAGAATTTACACAGACATTGAAACTATCCCTGCCTGGAAGATGAAAGAATGCATCTACAAGGGCATCGGTGATTATGAATACTTCTACGACGAGTGGAAAGAACTCAACGTTGGCGACAAATGGGGCAACAACGGTTGGAGCGCATTCTTCAAGAATTCATTCGATATGCCCGAGCGTTTCGCAGGCAAGAAGGTTACACTTAACGTTTACTTCGGCGGCGACTCACTTCTTTCACTCAACGGTGAGCCCTATCAGGGTCTTGACCCCTTCCGTAACAGCGTTCTTCTTTCAGACTGCGCTGAGGCAGGCAAGCACTACGACGTTGACATCGAATCATACTACGTATGGCACTCAAACGAGTCAACCGTAAAGACTCTCTCCTGCTCATTCATCGGCGTTGTCGATCCCGTAATTGAAGAAGTTTACTGGGATTTCAAGGCTATCTTCAACGCTCTCTTTATGCCTGTTCTTGATACAGGTCTTGCAGAGCTTATCAGAGCTGCTCTCAAAGAAGCTTTCACTCACGTTAACTTTGACGTTGACGGTGACGAGTTCAAAGCAGGTCTCCTTGAGGCACAGAAAGTTCTTAAGGAAAGAGTTTACAACAATCCCAACTACAAAACAGAGGGTACTCTTTCACTTATCGGTAACTCACACCTTGACATCGTATTTATGTGGGCTTACAAAGAGTACGTACGTAAGCTTGGCAGAACACACGCAACAATGCTTCGTCTTATGGAGCAGTATCCCGACTTCATCTTCTCACAGAGTTCAGCTCCCACATACATTGAAATGCAGGATAAGTATCCCAACCTGTTCGATCAGGTCAAGCAGCGTATCGCTGAAGGCAGATGGGAATACATCGGCGCAATGTGGGTTGAGCCTGACTGTAACCTTGTTTCAGGTGAATCATTTGTCCGTCAGCTTCTTCACGGTGTAAGATACGCTGAAAAGACTTTCGGCATCACACCCAAAACCTGCTGGGTTCCCGACGTTTTCGGTAACGGCTACGCAATGCCCCAGATTCTCAAGAAGGCAGGCGTTGAATATTTCGTAACTCACAAGATGGGTATCTGGAACGACACCAACCCCTGGCAGTACAACACATTCTGGTGGGAAGGCCCCGACGGCTCAAAGGTATTCTCAATCGTTCCCCCCACTCACTTCATCGGCACAGTTGAGGCTGACTCACTCAAGATGAACTGGAAGAAGTACACAGACAAGGCTACTATAGGCGAGTCAATGTACTGCTACGGCTGGGGTGACGGTGGCGGCGGTGTTGACACCGAAATGCTCGAGTACGTAAAGCGTTACAAGAACTTCCCCGGTCTGCCCGAATCAAAAGTAAGCAAGATTGAAGACTCACTTGCAAGAATGAAGGCAAACGCAACAGAAACAAACATCCCCACCTGGAAAGACGAACTTTACCTTGAAGAGCACAGAGGTGTTCACACCACAAAGGCTCTTCTCAAGAAGCTTAACAGATACAGCGAAAACCTCTACCGTCAGGCAGAAATCTTTGCATCAATCGCAATGCAGTACGGTTATGAGTATCCTCTCGAGAAGCTTAACGAAGGCTGGCAGATGATTCTCACAAATCAGTTCCACGATTCACTTCCCGGCTCACACATCACAGAAGTATTCGGTGACCTTTGTGCTATTTACGATAATATCATCGCTATCGGTGAATCAGTACGCGACGGTGCTCTCAATGCTATTGCAGGCAACATCAGCGGCGAAGCAAAGTACGGCAAGCCTTTCGCACTCTTCAACTCACTTGGTACTGCAACAACATCAAAGGTTGAGCTTCCCTACAAAGACGTTGAAATCTACGATGCAGAGGGCAACAAGGTTCCCGTTCAGGCTTACACAAAGCTTGACGGCACAAAGGTTCTCATCTTTGTTGCAAAGGACGTTCCCGCAGTAGGTTACAAAGTATATTACACCAAGGATGCTGCTGTTCCTGCTGCAAAGGCAGTTGAAAGCGCAGACATCGAAAACGCAAGCTTCAGCCTTAAGTTTGACTCAGCTGCAGAGCTTGTTTCAATCTTCGACAAAAAGAACGGCAGAGAAGTTCTTGAAGGCAAGGGTAACGTATTCCGCATTTACGAAGACCTTCCCGGCAAGTACGATGCATGGGATATCGTTGCAACATACACAGACCGTCAGTTTGACACAGAGGCTGGCAAGGTTGAGAGCGTTATCAGCGGTGACGTATTCACCTGCGTAACAATCTCAAAGAACATTATGAAGTCAGTTCTCAAGCAGAACATCATCCTTTATAATGACCTTGACAGAATCGACTTTGACACATTCATCAGCTGGCACGAGCAGGAGAAGCTCCTCAAGGTTGGCTTTGATGTTGATATCAAGGCTCAGAAGTTCACAAGAGATATTGCTTATGCAACAATCGAAAGCTCCAACTACCGCCACAATCCTTATGACAAGGCAAAGTTTGAGGTTTCTGCTCACAACTTCATCGATATGTCAGAAGACGGCTACGGTCTTTCAATCCTCAACGACTGCAAGTACGGCTACGAGGTTGACGGTCAGAGAATGATTATCACTCTTCTCAAGGCTCCCATGAACCCCGACCCCAAATCAGACAGAGGCGACCACTACTTCACATATTCACTTTACCCCCACGCAGGCGGCTGGAAGGATGCAGAAACTCTTGCAAGAGGTCTTGAAATCAACAATCCCATGCTTCCCGTTGAACTTGCAGAGGGTGCAAAGGGTGCTGAAAGCGCATCATTCATCAGCGTTGACGGCAAGAACGTTACTCTTGAAGCTGTCAAGAAGTGCGAAGACGAAGATGCTTACATCGTTCGTTTCGTTGAAAAGTCAGGCAGAAGAACAAAGGTTAACGTTCAGTTCTTTGCAGAAATCGCAAGCGTTGCAGAATGTAATCTCCTCGAGCGTGAGGACGTTGCAGCTGACATCGCAAACGGCAGCGCAATGAGCTTTGAAATCAATCCCTTTGAAATCAAGTGCTACAAAGTTAAGGTTAAGTAATTAAAATGAATAAGACCTCCGAGGGAAATCCTTCGGAGGTCTTTTGTTATTGATATCAAAGAATCTTCAATGCGCCTGTGGGGCAGACTTCCGCACACTTGCGGCAATCTTTACAAACGGCAATTCTGTCTGAATTTTCAAATTCGGGCTTGATAACCGTCTTGAATCCTCTGCCAACAAGACCGAGAATGCTCTCCCCTGCAATTTCCTTACAGGTACGCACGCACATATTGCAGAGCATACATTTGCCCTGATCACGCTCAATGGTAACAAGTCTTGTTTCCTTGAAACACTGATGCTTTTCGCCTGCAAGTCTGTCAGGCTCAATGGGGTCAAAGTTTGCATACTTGATGAGGCGGCAATCCTTGAAGTCGTGGCATCCGCACTCAAGGCATCTCTTTGCCTCTCCCCTTGCCTGCTCCTCGGTGAATCCGTTGAGCACAGCGTCAAAATTATGCTTTCTGTATTCGGGATCCTTGACGGACATAACTGCTCTGGCAATCTTTTCGCGGTCTGCAAGCATTTCCGCAGTAACCTTGCGCTCTGAATAATAGGGCTTGGGGAAATCCATAGGCATACCGAGAAGATATGCATCGATTGCTCTTGCGGCAACGTTAGCCTCGGCAATGGCATCAATTGCAATTGATGCACCGTTGTTTGTAGCATCGCCTGCGGCAAACACGCCCTCGATATCCGTAAGGCAGGTTGCTTCGTCAGCCTGAATTGTGCCCCAACCCGTTGTGCCGATTGCTTCGAGACCTGCAGGAGCATATTTCTGACCGATTGCGGAAATAACCGTGTCAACGTCAAGCACCTTGAATGCACCTTCAACGGGTACAGGCTTTCTTCTGCCTGATGCATCAGGCTCGCCCAGCTCCATAATCTGAAGCCTTACCGCCTTGACTTTGCCGTTTTCACCGATGATTTCATCAGGGTTTGTGAGAAAAAGGAATTCAACGCCTTCCTCAATTGCTTCTTCAATTTCAATATCTTCAGCAGGAGCCTCTGCTCTTGTTCTGCGGTAGATAACGTAAACGTTTTCCGCACCGCATCTTACAGCCGTACGGCAGGCATCCATTGCGGTGTTACCGCCGCCCACAACCGCAACGTTCTTGCCGATTTCGGGAATGTTGCCCATATTGACTTCACGGAGGAAATCAATACCGCTGAGCACGCCTTCAAGTTCTTCACCCTTGCAACGCATACTGCTGCCCTTCCAGGCACCGACGGTCACAAGCACGGCATCTGCACCGTTTTTGATTTCGTCAAATGAAATATCCTTGCCGACCTTGACGTTTGTTTTTATTTCAACGCCAAGCTTTTCAATAGCCGCAACTTCCTTTGCAAGCACAGCCTTGGGAAGTCTGTATTCGGGAATACCGTAGCGGAGCATACCGCCTGCCTCGGGCATTGCCTCATAAACGGTAACGTCGTGACCTGAAAGGCGGAGATAATAAGCCGCTGTCAGACCTGCAGGACCGCCGCCGATGATTGCAACCTTTTTGCCTGTTGATTCCTCGCAGACTGCAGTATAGGGGTCATCGGATGCAAGGTCGTTATCCGCAGCAAAAGCCTTGAGGAATGCAACGGAAAGAGGCTCTTCAACAAGTCTTCTGCGGCAATGTGACTCACAGGGATGAGGACAAACTCTGCCGATTGATGCAGGAATGGGAATTTTCTCCTTTATAATCCTCACCGCTTCTCTGTCGTCACCGTTGGCAATTGCCTTGAGATAGCCCTGAATATCGGTGTGTGCAGGGCAATTGAGCGAGCAGGGAGCAACGCAGTCACCCTCGTGGTCACTCATAATGAGTTCAAGCGCAATTTTTCTTGCCTTTTTAACTCTGGGAGTTTCGGTGCTGAGCACCATTCCGTCTGCAGCAACGGTTGCGCAGGCTCTCATAAGCTTGGGCATACCTTCGCCCTCTACAAGGCAAAGACCGCAGGCACCGTAAAGCTTAAGCTGACCGTTATAGCAGAGGTTGGGAATTTCTATGCCGTTATTGGCGGCAATGTTAAGCACGGTTTCGCCTTTGTTGCCAAGACATTCCTTGCCGTTGATTGTAATTTTTATCTGTTCCATTATGCCGCCTCCTTTATTCTACGATTATTGCACCGAAACGGCAGGAGTTTACACACTGACCGCAACGGATACAGATGTTTTCATCGATGATATGTGCCGCCTTGACCTCACCGCTGATTGCCTTTGCAGGGCATTTCTTTGCACAAAGAGTACAGCCCTTACATTTATCGGCATCAATGGAGTAAGTGAGCAGGTCAACGCATTCCTTTGCAGGACACTTTTTGTCCCTGATATGAGCTTCATACTCGTTTCTGAAATATCTGATTGTTGTAAGCACGGGGTTGGGAGCAGTCTGACACAGACCGCAGAGTGCGCCGTCCTTGATTGCCTCGCAAAGCTCTTCAAGAAGCTCAATATCGCCCTCTTTACCCTCGCCCTTAACTATACGGGTAAGGATTTCCTGCATTCTTGCAGTACCGATTCGGCAATGAACACACTTACCGCAGGATTCAAGAGCAGTGAAATCAAGGAAGAACTTCGCCATACCTACCATACAGGTGCTTTCGTCCATAACAACCATACCGCCTGAGCCCATAATTGCGCCCGTTGCGGCAAGTGCCTTGTAGTCGATAACGGTATCAAGCAAATCTGCAGGAATACATCCGCCTGAAGGACCGCCCATCTGCACGGCTTTAAACTCTTTATTATCACGGATACCGCCGCCGATGCCGTAAATAACGTCACGGAGGGTTTTACCCATAGGAATTTCAACAAGACCGCCCTTTCGGATTTTGCCTGTGAGAGCAAAAACCTTTGTACCCTTGCTGTTTTCCGTGCCCATTGCGGCAAAAGCTTCGCCGCCGTTATTGATAATCCAGGAAACATTTGCAAAGGTTTCAACGTTGTTGATGTTTGAGGGCTTGTCGGTGTAACCCTTCTGTGCAGGGAAAGGAGGCTTGAGTCTGGGCATACCTCTCTTGCCCTCAAGGGATTCAATAAGTGCAGTTTCTTCACCGCAGACAAATGCGCCTGCACCTGCCTTGATTCTCATATGGCAGGAAAAGTCTGTGCCGAGAATATTATCACCGAGAAGATTTGCTTTTTCTGCCTGCTGAATTGCAATTTCAAGATGAGTGATTGCAAGAGGATATTCCGCACGGACGTAAACAATCATTTCCTTTGCGCCGATTGCATATGCACCGATAAGCATACCTTCGATAAGGCTGTGAGGGTCGGATTCGATAACCGCTCTGTCCATAAATGCACCGGGGTCACCTTCGTCTGCATTACAGATAAGATATTTTTCATCTCCTGCACTCTGACGGGCCGCATTCCACTTGAACCAAGTGGGGAAACCTGCACCGCCTCTGCCTGCAAGACCTGAAATTTTTATTTCTTCAATAACCTGCTCGGGAGTCATTGTCTTAAGTGCTTTTTCAAGCGCCTGATAGCCGTCTGCCTCTCTGTAATCCTCAAGAGAAACGGGGTCAATCACACCGCAATGACGCAGAGCAATTCTGGTCTGCCTTGAAAGGAATTCTTCATCCTCGGCAGAAATTGTAAGATTTTCAACAATGGAAAGGTCACCGCTTCTTGCGGCGTCAACAATAGCCTGAGCATCCTTTGCAGCAACCCTGACAAGACGCTTTGCAAGCTCCTTGCCGTCATAAATATCAACAATAGGCTCAAGGAAGCACATACCGATACAGCCTGTGCTGCCAAGCTCAAAGGGCTCGTTTGCGGTCATTACGGCTTCAATCGCCGCACGAACTTTTGATGCGCCTGCGGCAATACCGCAAGAGCCTTCACCGATTACAACACGCATTTATTTGCCCTCCTTTTCCTGCAAGGATTTGATTACGGAAACCGCCGTATCGGGGGTAAGATTGCCGTAAGCCTCACCGTTAATCATAATAACGGGCGCAAGTGAGCAGCAGCCGAGACAAGCAACGTTTTCAAGAGTAAAAAGTCCGTCTGCGGTTGTTTCACCGTTGCCGATTCCGAGATACTCGGAAATAGCCGCAGTCACACGCTCGCTGCCGTTAACGTGGCAAGCGGTACCCTGACAAGCCATAATAAGATACTTACCGATAGGGGTAAGTCTGAACTGTGAATAGAAAGTTGCAACACCCATAACGTCAGCAGGTGTGACACCTACCTTTTCAGCGATGCAATACATTACGTCTTTGGGCAGATAGCCGTAGATGTTCTGTGCTTTCTGAAGAATTGTGATAAGATTGCCAGATGAGCCACCGTACACTTCAAAAACTTCATCAAGAAGCGAAAGGTCACTCTTGGGACCGTTGCAGTTGCAATTGCACATAATATTTCCTCCTGCATTTCGTATTTGCAATACTATCAACTAATATAACACAGATAAAATCAACTTGCAATATGATTTAATATGTAAAAGTAACATAATATAACAAAACCGACCTGAACTCAGTCAGGTCGGTCACTTTTTCCGTCACACAAATTTATCAATAAATTCAATAACGGGGCTTACATAAGGCTCGGCAAAATCCCACGCCTTGCCTACGAATACAATTATTGTATCAAGATAGCCTGTCAGTTTTTCTATCGTTGCCGGATTGCCAAGCCAACCGAAAAAATCGAAGCCGAAAATAGCAAAAAATCTGTGAACCGCATAAAAAGAAAATGCCAGAGGCAACATCCAGAATCCTACAAATGCCATATACTCACTCCTTTCGTTTGAGCAAATTATACGCATTTCATCATTTGCACACAAGCAATTCTGCTTTACAAATCAAAATTTTTTCAATGTAAACTTCCCTTGACATTAAAAACAGTCTCACAGAATAGCTCTGCAAGACTGTTTGAGTTTTACCATATTACGTTAACCTTAAGTCCGTCAACGGTGTAAGTCATATCGTGTCTGTAATGATTGTCGATTGCTTCGCAGAAAGCTTCAAGCATCGCCTCATCCTTCATTTCGATTGTGAAATCAAGGGTCTGCGTCCACGAAGGATAGAATACGTCGCTGATTTTGAAGCCTGTGAGCCACCAATGAAGCTGTTCGGGACGCTCAAAAATAAGCTCGTCGCCGTGATAAAGTTTCATTGACATATTCATCATCTGCTCGTCGGTTGCGCAATTGTAATAGGTACCGATTGAGCCGGGCTCACGGGTGTAAATACCAACCTCTGCACCGTTGCTGACAACGTAATTACCTTTCCATATCTGAATCATCCACTCAAGTCCCTCATAATCAAACTTGATTCTTCTGGTGTTGTAGAAGAAGATAGGAGTTGTGTAGCTGAACAGGTCATATAAAACCGTAAATCCGAAATCGCGCATCCACACGTTTACCATTGTGTAAACAAGAAGCTCACCGTAATCAAAATTGAAACCGATACCGAGGAAACCGTTGTTATCTCTGCCGTAAAGAGTTTCAGTTTCGGTGTTTATCAGCATACCCGTACCGATATTTTCAACTGTGCCGTCACCGAGAGTTATCTGAAGATAGATTTCATAGCAATTTTCCTCTTCTGTGGGAACGCAATAAGCTTTGCATTCCTCAATAACGCTGAAATACATACCGAGGAAATAATAAAGACCTGCCATCACCCATTCGCCTTCAGCATCCTTCTGGTATCTGAGTTCATAAATCTTTTCTCTGAGAACAGTTGTATCAACGTTGAAAGTGCCAACCACAAAATCAGCCAGACCGTTGACATAAGGAAGATTTGAGCCTACAAGGGCAATGTCAAACCCCGTTTCGTCTGCGATATCACCGCAAAGCTCAACAAGCATTTCGTCCATAACAAAATTGAAACGGTCTCCGGTGGTAAAGCCCTTGCCCGTAAGCAGACGGAAAACCTTTTCAATTGCGTTGAGCACGTCATAAAACTGCTTGGTCTTAAGTGTCGGAATTCCGCCATTCTCTACTATATCGCGGTATTCATCAAAATTCTGAGGGCCGTTTTCCCACACAAGTGCCGTTGCTGCAGGTGCAGTTACGGAAAAACACATCACAGATACAAGCAGGACAGCCGTAATTTTTTTAATAACGTTCTTCATTATTCCTCCCGTTTATACATAAAGTTTTACGTTTGCATCGTAGTGACCAGAATCCTGAAATCCGTTTTCAGTTCGGATACATTCGCCCCATTTGCGGGCGATTTCTTCATATGAATCGTTATATACGTTAACTCTTTCAAATCCGTCTTTGCTGCCTCTCAGACACCAATCGGAGCTCCACATTCCGTGACCCGTCGCCTTGTAAGTCCACAAGAACCAGCTGTAATTGGCTTTGTCGAGAGTTTTGAAACAGTTTTCCCAAGTGGTCTGCTGATGAGGATAAAACTCGCCCATCATCATAGGAACGTCTGCATAAACCAGTTTTGTAATCCATGCAAAAAAGTTGAAAATAAAGTTGGAATTGTTATAGAAATGGACCTGATAAACAACGTTGTCCCAGCCTTTTGTCCAAGCCATAGGCAATGCAATTGCAGTCCAGATTGCTTCCATTGTGATGATATGTTTATCGTCAACCGCGCGTACAGTATCATAGAGACGGCTGTATATCATTTCATTGTTGATTCTGCGTTCAATTTCGCTTGCATCAACGTCGCACATAGGCTCGTTGAGAAGGTCGTACATAGCAACCGCAGGCTCATCCTTGAAACGGGTTGCGATTTCCGTCCAGAGTTCATCGGTAAGCTCTCTGTATCTTTCGCCCTGCTCTGTATCGGCATAAAGACCCACCGAGCCTTTTTTGCCGTTGTGAGGAGCGTCACTCTGATAACCGACTGCGCCGTGCATATCAAGAACAACGTAAATCTCACGCTCCGAGCATTCCCTGACTACCCATTCAAGACGGGAAAAATCCCAGTTGCCGTCTGCATCAAGAATCTTTCTGCCGTTATCGTCATAATAAAAATTCCTGAACCAGAAAGGCACACGGACACAGTTGAATCCCATTGACTTTATTTCATCAAGGTCGTATTCCGTAATCCAGTTATCCATATAAGTATTGAAGAGTTCATATGCCGACTTTTCACCGAATCTCTCTGTGAGCACTTCCAGCACGGTGTAGTGGTCAAGGTCATCCTCATAGGGACAAAGCCAGCCCTCCCAGATCATCCAGGCACCGAGATTGACACCCTTGAGCTGAATCTTTTCACCCTTCTGATTGACTATATTCTGACCGTCTGTTGTGAGGAAATCCTCTGCAGTAAATCCCGAAACAGCGCTGTCAACCTTGTTGTCATTTGCAAAACCTGTGACACAAATCAAAAAAACCGATACACACGCAAGAAAAAGAGAAACTGCTCTTTTGATTTTTGATTTCACACAAATACCCCCATTTTGTAACATCAACTTTAACATTATATTAAAAAAAACACACAAAGTCAACCAAATCTGCTTTTATTAATATTTTTTTAATGAGAGGATACGTGTTTCAACGGAAAAACCTCCCTGCTTTGCAGAGAGGCAAAAATCAAAGATAAGGTTTCATACTGTCCACAAGTTCCTGCTCAAGAGTGCCAAGTTTCTGCGCCATTTTCATCGCTTTTTCATCGGCGGCAGGATACTGATTCATATATTTGTTGATTGATTTGATTCCCATTCCGCAGCCGTCGGTAATAAGGCTTGCCGCCTGAGCTTCCGTAGGCTTAAAGGCAAGTTCCGCATTGATTTTGATTGCCGACATACCTTTTGCCATAATGTTGGGATCTTTCCCCTTGCTGCCAAGATTTTCAAGCTCAACGTCAACGGATTCTCCCAGACTTTCGTGGCTGTGCTTGCTGTTTTTCAGAATCTGCATCATTTCTTTTTCCTTTACGTAAGGCAAAACGCCGTCAATGCTTGCAACGGCAGTTCTGATTCCTGCGCTGCATTCACGAAGCAGAAATACTGTGTCTTTTTTGTTCATAATATCGCCTCCCGATTTAAGTATGTCCGATTTATTGACAAATATTTTTATTTGTTTTATCATAACAATATAAATTTCAGGCAAGGAGGAATAAAAATGATTTTTGCAAACCACGCTCACGTTTTCCCAAAAGAATTGAGACCCGACGGCTGCATTGAAAGTCTGATGAAATTTCTTGACGAATGTGAAATAGACAAAGCGGTTGCTTTTGCACCTTTTTCGGACAGATTCAGCGAGGGCGGTTTTGAGGGCAGCTCCAACACCTGGTTGGCAGAGCAAATCAAAGGTAACGACAGACTTGTAGGCTTCGGCACAATTGATTTCACAAAAAATCTCCGTGACGAGGTTGACAGAATCGCTGACCTGGGATTCAAAGGAATCAAGTTGCATCCTCCCTATCAGGAATTTGTGATTGACGGTCCCGAAGCATTTCAGGTTTACGAAAGAGCGCAGGAGCTGGGACTTTTTCTCTCATTCCATTCGGGAATGCATTGGCACAGACTCCGCGATAACCACGTCCTTCTGTTTGACGAGGTTGCCTGGAATTTCCCCGACCTTAAATTCAGCATGGAGCATATGGGCGGCTACCATTTCTTCAGGGACGCTCTTGCCGTTATGTGCAACAATTCAAGACGCGGCGGCAACGTTTATGCAGGCTGGACAAGCGTCACCTATCGCAAAGGCGATGCATGGGCGCTGACCGACGAGGAGCTGGAAACAATCATCTGCCAGACAGGCGAGGATAACAGCATTTTCGGTCTCGACTTCCCCTATGCAAAGGCGGACAAAATCAAAGCCGATATCCGGCGCATCCGCAATCTTGATATCAGTGAGGAATGCAAAGAAAAAATCCTTGGCAAAACTCTTGAAAGCGTACTTAAATAAAAAGAGAGGCTGACGGAAAGTCAGCCTCTTTCTTACTTTTCAATCTTAATCTGAACGGGTTTGCGGTTTTCAAAATAAGTTACGTATCTGAATCCGCAGTTTTCCGCAATCTCATAGCCTGCATCAATGCCTGCACCTGCGTGCTCGGTGAAATGAGCATCGGAGCCGATGGTCAGCAATTCACCGCCAAGATCTCTGAATCGGCGCACGTAATTATCCGTAGGCATAGTTTTGCCGATTGGCTGACGCAGACCGCTTGTGTTGATTTCAAGAGCCTTGCCGTTTGCAATAAGCACCTTGAAAATCTCATCGGTAACGTCGTCAAATCTGCTCAGGTCAATATTCTTTATTCCGTGCTGAGCAAGATATCTGAGGGGATAAGTAAGATGCGCCAGGGTATCAAATCCGTTCCACTTTGCAAGAATAAGCTCCTCGTTGAAATATTCTTCAAGAAGTGAATAGATTTTTTCGCTTGTATAATTGGGATAATCAAGGTCGCTGAAATCAGGCATACCTCTCAGATTATGGATTGAGCCGATTACAAAATCATATTCGTAACGGGCAAGTGCTTTTTCGGTAATTTCAGGCTCATAAGCAGGCTGACCCATCTCAATTCCTCGGAGCAGTCTGATTTTTCCGTCAAACTCTGCTTTTGCGGAGCAGATATCTTCATAACTGTTTTTCTGACGCACGTCAAGATTATGTCTCTCAAAAAAATCAACGTCAAAATGGTCTGTGATAGCTATTGTTGCAAGCCCGTTTTCAACAGATGCTCTGCACATATCGGCGGCAGGATAGTTGCCGTCAAACGAACCGAGAGTGTGCATATGCAAATCAATTTTATTTTTATACGACAAAGGTAACACCTCATTTTACAAATCTCATCCCCCGATTTCTCGGGGGATATTTTTTATCAGAAAGCTCTGAAAAACTGAATTATCGTTCTGTTTGAACCGAAAAGATTCTTGAAGAAGGACACAATCTTCTGCCATATTCCTGCCTTTGAAACTACCTTTTGTGAATCGGTAATTTCGCCATTCGCAGTTGAAAGAGGATTGCCGTTTTTGTCAACAACCTTTGCAGTTACGGTCACAGTACCGCTTGAAGTTGATTTCAGCTCGCAGATTGAGCCGTCATCATTCTGACTCATCGAAACACCGCTGCCCTGAACTTCCCATTTGACGTACGCATCAGCAGGCATATTTGCGGTTTCCGCGGTAAGACGAAGGGTTTCGCCGTATTTGATTGTTCTTTCCGCAGGCTTGTTCTTTATCTTAACTGTTGCTGTACATGCAAACTTTGCGGTCAGAGTAATGTCTTCCGCAGGCATTGTTGTGGGTACTGCATTATCCCAACCCATAAAACTGTAGCCCTGAACGTCAGGTGTTGCAGGTGCAGTTACGCTTGCACCGTAAAGATAATTTGCCGATGTTTCCGTACCGTTCACAACAGTTGTGAGAGTATATGCTTTTCTGTCATAGCAAACCTTGAGCACAAGTGAACCGTCGGCGGCAACAACACCGCTGAGAATGCTCTTTTCCTCGTTCAGCTCAAAGCCTTCCGCAACGTTATACGCTGAACTTACGGTTTCGCCCGTTGTTCCT
>JAZQTC010000060.1:0-27187 GCA_045630405.1 Acutalibacteraceae bacterium | reverse complement strand
TTCGGCTGTTCGCCGATTAAAGTGGTACGCGAGCTGGGTTCAGAACGTCGTGAGACAGTTCGGTCCCTATCTGTCGTGGGCGCAGGATATTTGAGGAGAGCTGTCCTTAGTACGAGAGGACCGGGATGGACGCACCGCTGGTGCACCGGTTGTTACGCCAGTAGCACAGCCGGGCAGCTAAGTGCGGAACGGATAAACGCTGAAAGCATCTAAGCGTGAAGCCGCCTCCAAGATAAGATATCCCATGGCGTAAGCCAGTAAGACCCCTCATGGACTATGAGGTTGATAGGTTGCATGTGTAAGCGTAGTGATACGTTCAGCTTGGCAATACTAATAGGTCGAGGGCTTGACCAATGTTTAAATCTCTTTTCTCATTGCTTCTTTCTTTCACTTTGTTCAGTTTTCAGGGTGTATTGAATATGTAAATTAACCGTCTCAATTGAGACGGTTTTTTTGTTTTATAAAATTTTATTGACAAAAGACATTTGTGTTGCTACAATTAATGAAAATATTTGCAGGCTGGTGGACAAAATGACCGTTTTAAATAATAAAATGATTAGGAGCTCTGTTTTGTCCGTTTTTTAATTGATATAATTTATATCTTTTGATTAATCGCAGGCATCTCTGAACAGGAGATGCTTTTTTTATAGGTGACGAAATGAAGAAAATTATTGTAATCGGTTGCCCTGGTTCGGGAAAAACAACTTTTTCAGAAAAACTTAATAAATCCACAGGAATTCCCTTGTTTTATCTTGATGCTATCTGGCACAAGCCTGACAAAACACATATTTCAAGAGACGATTTTGATAGGAGAATATCAGAGATTTTTTTGATGCCTGAATGGATAATCGACGGAAACTATAACAGAACAATTGAGATGAGACTCAAAGAATGTGATACGGTTTTTCTTTTCGATTTACCAACAGAGGTTTGTTTGCAAGGTGCAAAAGATCGAATCGGAAAGGGACGTTATGATTTGCCGTGGATTGAAAAAGAAATGAATTCTGAGTTTGAACAATTTATCAGAGATTTTCAAAGAACGTCCTTGCCTAAAATATATGATCTGATTGAAAAATATAAGGATAAAAAACATATTGTTATTTTCAAAAGCAGAAAAGATGCTGATGAGTTTATAAATAATTTATAAGGAATTTAATTATGAAAATTATGATTCTCGGATATGCAGGTAGTGGAAAAACATATCTTTCTGATTTCTTATCACAAAAAAATAATATTTCCGTTCTTCATCTTGATTCAATCAAGTGGAACAAGGAGTGGAAATCTATTGATGATTCTCTTGTTTTGCCAAAGGTTGCTGAATTTATGAAAAAAAGTGATTGGATCATTGACGGGTTTTATGATTATCTTTATTTTGATGAACGGCTTGAACAGGCAGATCAAATAATTTTGCTTTTACTTCCGCGAATCACTTGCTTTTATCGAGCGATAAAAAGGACAAAATCACGAAGAAAAAACGGATATAAAAATGATATGAATTTGTGGTTTGTTAAATTTTTGTTGTTCGGATGCAGAAATAAAGAAAGGCAAAAAATTTACAACGATATATCTGAGAAACACAAAGAAAAGACTATTGTACTTAAATCGGTTCGTCAGGTTAATGAATTCATAAAGAATTTTACTGCTGATCATGTGATCGAACGCCTTGATCCCGAGGATTACGAAAAATGCTCAAATATATGGAATATGAAAACTCAACCGCTTGCCGATAAATGGCTTGATGAGATAAAATCGGGCAACCGTATTGTTTATATTTACAAAATCAACGACGAATTTATCGGTGAAGGTGCGTTAGTATTGGATGCGGATGATTCCGATTACACTATTCCCAATCGCAGAATTTATGTTTCAAGAATGATAGTCAAAAAAGAGTACCGAAACCGTGGAATTGGTGCTGAAATTCTTCGTTTTCTTACAGAAAAGGCAGAAGAAATGGGCTTTTCTGAAATGACAATCGGAGTTGATAAGGATAATACAAACGCTTTGCATTTATATTGGAAACACGGATTTACGGAAGTTCTTTTTGACGGTGCGGATGATGACGGAGAATATTTTAAATTGATGAAGAGGATATAAAATGTGTTTATTTAATTTGATATTTGAGTATATGAATAAATCCGATTTTTCTGCTGCTTCAGGTGAAATTTTCCATATTCTTGCTGATAATATGACCTTGATTGCACCTACGGGAAATACAAGGGAAGATGATTATAAATGTTGGTACGAATGTGTATCTGATGGGCTGAAACACGATTCAAGGCAAATAATCCTGATAAAAGACAGTGGTGATTTGATTGGATTTTTTCAGTATTATACCAACGAAGACGTCTTTATGATGGAGGAAATTCAATTCAAACCCGATTATCAGGAAAGAGGAATTTTCAGAAAATTATACGGCTTTGTGCTGGAAAACATCAGAAATGACCTGAAATTTGTTGAGGCTTATGCAAGCGTCAACAATCAAAAATCCATTGGTATTTTAAGAAAATTCGGACTTTCAAACGAAGGTCTCAATAAAAACGGACGTTCATATCACTTCAAAGGTAACTTTGTTGACTTGATTAAGTGGTATGAAAGTAAATGACGAAGGAGAAAATTATGCCGATTTTTACAACAGTATTCTGTGCAATTATTTTTTTGATTTATATTCTTGATAATTTAATGCTGATTCCCAAAACAGCAGCGGTAACGCTCAAAGAAAGATTGTTGACGGGGCATAACAAGGGTTACATTAATTATGCGTTGCGATTATCAGAAGAAAAAATAAAAAAAGGTCAGTTGTGGAGACTTGTATCATCTTCGCTTCTTCACATAGGTGCTTATCATATTGCAGCCAATACGGTTGCGATGATGATTGTCGGCTATGCGGTTGAGTCGCAGTTAGGTGCGCTTAAAACTGCGCTTTGTTTTGGCATTTCCGTGCTTGTTTCAGGTCTTTTTATGGCTTTTGTTTACAAATTGCAGGAGGGGGAAGGCGCGTCAACGGGAATCTACGGACTGATTGCGGTTTTTGCGGTTCTTGCAGTAAAAAACGGAACTTTGATGTTCTCTGATTTACCGATTATTCCTCTTGTTGTGCTCGGAATTTATACGGTGGGCGGTATGATTGCCTGCAAATCAACGATTTTTGAGCATTTGTCAGGCTTTGCGGGAGGTTTGTTGATTGGTCTGATTGTGACCGCATAACGGAGATTGAAATGAACAAATATCTTAAAAATCTGAACAGAATAGAGTTTGTGATTACTATGGCTTGCACGGGCAAATGCAAGCATTGTTCGCAGGGTGAACACGCTTCTGCTGAAAGCATTGACAAGATTCTGGCAGCAAATGCCGTGCGAAAAATTGCGAAAGAATACGGCATAAAATCTGTTATGACTTTTGGCGGTGAACCTTTACTTTGCCACGAAACAGTATGTGAAATTCACAGAGCCGCAAAGGAAATGAACGTTCCTAAAAGACAGCTGATAACCAACGGATATTTCAGCAAGGATTCCAAAAAAATAAAGCGTGTTGCAAGAGAAATAATTGAAAGCGGAGTCAATGAAATTCTGCTTTCCGTTGATGCTTTTCATCAGGAAACAATACCGCTTGAATACGTGGTTGAGTTTGCCGAGGCAATCAATAATGCAGAAATTGCTTTTAAAGTTCACCCTGCGTGGCTTGTAAGTTCCGATGCGGATAATCCGTACAACAACAAAACAAGAGAAATTCTTGCTGTATTTAATCGTATGAGAATAGAAACAAATGAAGGAAACGTGGTGTTTCCAAGCGGAAATGCTCGGAAATATCTGGCTGAATATTTTGATTTGAGCAAAGAAATCCAAAACCCTTATGATGAAGATCCGACGGATATCCGTGCGATATGCTTCAGCGCAAACGGAGACGTTCTTGGCGGAAATATTTATAAAAATAACGTATGTGATATTCTTTCAGAATACGAACCGAAAGGATGAGATAAATGGAAATATTAGTTCAATACGGAAAAACATATTCAGACCCTCCCGAAGGTGTGCGAAGAGGTTGCAGAGGTCTTATTATCCGTGACGGTAAAATATTGTTGAGTCACGAAATGAACACAGACGTATATATGAGCCCCGGCGGAGGGCTTGAACAGGGTGAAACCCTTGAGGAATGCGTTGTCAGAGAATTTGGCGAGGAAACGGGATATGAAGTGAAGGTAGTTTCTCCTTTTGTCACCGTGCACGAATACTGCTTTGAAACAATGTACGAGAACAATTATTTTATTTGTGAAGTTATCGGCGAAACCTGCAGAAAGCTCACAAATATCGAAATTGAGCGAGGTCTTGTGGCAGAATGGGTTGATATTGACGTTGCACTTGAAATCTTTGCAACGTATCCAACAAAAACAGAGGATATTATGAGCCTTTACAGACGAGAGTTTACTGTTATCAATAAATATCTGAATAAAAAATAAAAATGACCGCTTTGTAATTTTATGTTGCAAAGCGGTTTAATGTTTGATAAACTAAATTACGGAAGGGAGATGCTTTTATGAAAAAATATGACGTTGTTATTGTCGGTGCGTCAACGGCAGGCAGCTATTTTGCACGCAGAATGGCTGAAAAGGGCTTCAGCGTGCTGATGATTGATAAAAGTTCAAGGGAAAAAATAAGTCCCGAATATGATGTGTTCCATATGGAAAAGAAAGAAATGGAAAGATTCGATCTTCCCAAGGTAACTGAAGGCGACGGTATTTGTGAGTTTGTTTTCAGCGACCAGGATATGCTTTCGGCTTACAGTAATTATCCCAAGCCTGCACCCACCGAGGTTGTAGGTATGCATAAGCACGATTACATTGTGCTTATGAACGATTGGGCAATTGAAGCAGGGGCAGAAGTGGTGTATGAAGCGGCTTTTGAAAGTCTGGTTTATGATAATAGTGGCAAAATCTGCGGAGTTTCATACGTAAAGGACGGCGAAAAGGTTGCCGTTGAGTGCCGTCTTGTTGCGGATTGCTCGGGTATTCCTGCGGTTGTAAGACGCAGTTTGCCTGATGATTACGGTGTTGAAAAATTTGAACTTACCTCCGATGACATTCTTTACGTTATTCTTCGTTATGTTGATTTCACGGAGAAAAAGGGCAGATGGCTCCGCTCGCAATTCTGGCTTGCATACAAGAGCTGGCTTGCTCCCAGCGCAGGCAGCGATGCAATTCTCGGAATCGGCGCCTGCTTTGGTTTTGATTACGTTGAAAAATGCTTTGAATTCTTTGAGAAGAATGCAAAATTGCCCTCATATACCGTAAAAAGAATTGAAAAAGGCAGAACACCTTATCACAGAGCTCCCTATTCATTTGTGTCTGACGGTTTTATTGCAATGGGTGATGCGGCTTGTCTTACAAAACCTAATTGCGGTGAGGGTTGCACAGCCTCACTTGTGTTTGAACAGATTGCCGTTGACGTTGCTTCAAAAGCAATGGCAAACGGAGCATATCCCACCCGTGAAGCACTCTGGAGCATCAATAAGCTTTATAACAACACTCAGGGCAAGGAGTTTGCAAGCCTTATGGCTTTGCTTACAGGTGTTGTACGTCACAGTCCCAAGGCAAATGAGTTTCTTTTTAAACACGACGTTATTTTCAGCGAAAAGATTCTTGGCGGTATGGGCAAAGAGCTTGAGCTCACAGCAGGCGATATTATTAAAATAGTTTTATTTGTTATTGTGGGTATAGTTACCTGCCATATTAAGATTTCGGAAATAAAGAGTATTCTTGACGGTCTTGTCAACAGCGGCAAGCTGACCGAGCATTATGAAAAATTTCCTGAAACGCCAGAAGGCTTTGAGGCTTGGGTCAAGGAAGCTGAAGTGCTTTGGAGCAAAGCAGGAAAGCTTTCGGATTGGAAACCTGAATTATGATTAAAATTATCAGTCTTATTCTCAGCTTTTTTACAGCGCTCAGTCTTGCGGCTGAAGGTATTCCCTATATGTTTCAGCCTGTGCTTGCGGTTGACGCGTCGGTCAGTCTGGGCGAGGTTTCAAGCCGCGCGTCAGGTTATCTTTACGGTGTTGCGCAAAGCAACGTGCCTGATAAAGCGATGACGGAAAGTATTGATATTGCAAGCGTTTCGCAAAAAGTTATCGGCGGATTGCAGCATCCCATCGGTGATGTTGACAACGTTTCGTCTGCACTTGACAACTGCGATTACATAACCGTGTACCTGCAGGATTGCTTCGATACCTGGTATTATTGCCACGATGAAATATGGAATTTGCGCAAAGCAGGGGAATATGACCATATGGATTTTGTGCGCAACAGATTTTCACCGCAGGTTGAAGAAAATGTAAAACTGCTTTCTGAAAAAGATTACGCTGACAAGCTTGTTTACTGTATTTACAATGAAGCGGATAACGGTGTATGGTTTGGCACAATGTCTGATGACGGCACTTGGCTTATGTTTGACGATGCGGCAAAACAGCGCTTCTGTCAGGCTTGGAAAGAAACCTATGACCTTGTCAAATTAATTGACCCCGATGCAAAAATCGGAGGTCCCGGCAACTGTGATTATGACAACTATGAAATAAAAGATTTTCTTGCTTTTTGTAAGGAGAATAATTGTATTCCCGACGTTATGATTTATCACGAATTGGGTGAAAAATCGGCATTTTATTGGCAGGACCACGTTGACGATTACCGAAAAACCGAAAAAGAGCTTGGCATAGCGGAGCTTCCGATAATCGTCACCGAATACGGTACAATGTATGAGTGCGGTGCTCCTGCTGATATGCTTCATTACGTTACGGCTATTGAAAATTCGGGCGTTTATGCCAATATGGCATACTGGCGACTTGCAAACAATCTTAACGATACTGCGGCTGATAATAACAGTCCCAACTCCAATTGGTGGCTTTTCCGCTGGTATGCGGATATGGAAGGCGATTTGCTGGAGACAAAGACGGTTGACGTGCTTCATTCCGATTTTGCAAACGTCATAAAGTATGGCTATGACAGATTCCATTACGACGGCCTTACGGGCATCGCATCTCTTGCAGAGGGCAAGGATGAAATAAGTGTCATTTGCGGCGGATGCGATTATTCGGGAAGCGTAGTGCTGAAGAATCTTGACGAAACCGCACTTGTCAAAAAAGTTAACGTCAGGATTGAATGCGTATATTTTGAAGGCTTAAGCGGAATTGTTACAAAGCCGTATATTGTCAGGGAATATACAGATTCCGTGACTTTCGGAAACCTTAAAATAAAGCTTGATGAAATTGACCCCACGGCGGTTTATCATATTACGGTTACTCCCTCAGTTGAAGAGGTGAATTTCAAAAATAACAATCTGCCTGTGCGTTATGAGTTTGAAAACGGTGTAAGAAGCGGCGGATGTTATACTTATGACAGCGCATATGCAACAACGGGCGAGCTTAACGGTATGGTCGGAGGACTTGAAAATGAGGGCGACAGCGTAGCCGTTACCTTTGATATACCTCAAAGCGGATACTATGATTTATCCTTGATTTACGGCAATTCCAATGACGGCATAACGCCCGATGACCGTAAGGATACCGTTGCGATTATGTCAATTGACGGCACGGAGGAAGACGTAGCTTTTCCAAACACAATCAAGAGTGAATATACCGACAAAATGACCTTTGTGCGTTGGTTTGAGCAGGGTAGTCACACCTTGAAACTTGCCCATAAAAAAGGCACTTTTGTTGTTGACAGCTTGCTTGTTGTGCCTCATAGCGAGGATAAAAGTATAACTGTCATTACGGATTCGGACAGAACAACCGCAAGCAATCAATCGTTCCTTGTCGTTTCACCCGATGACGGATTTTATGAAATAACTGTTGGTGTTGATACGGATTTTCAGGTTGACGGTGCGAAATACCGTGCAACAAACGGCAAGGCGGTTGTATACCTGCGCAAAGGTCTGAATTATATTGATATTTCAACGGATATAGCGGTTAAATGTGTTGCTTCAAAGTCCGAAAAAACAGGCTTCACCGTTGGTGTGACGGCAAGCGAAATGAGTCTGGACGGTGCAACGCTTTGCGGTGATTATATTGACGGCATTTCCTGCAACGGAGGAAGTGCATCGTTTACCGTAACTGTACCCGAGGATGGCAGCTACAGAATGACCCTTGCATATTCAAACAACGATGAAGGCGGCGTGCACAGCTATAACGTTGATTTGATTGAACGTTTTGTCACCGTTGAGGTGAACGGTAATACGCAGACCCTCTGGTGCAGAAATACATACAGCTGGGCTACGGTAAAAACCGTTACACTTAATCTGGAGCTTATCAAAGGAGAAAATGAAATAAAACTTTCCAATGACGGCTCGGTTAAATTCAACGGTCAGGATTCATATGCACCGCGTATTTACGGTGCTTCGGTTAACAGATAAAATGATGAACAAAGCAGAAGAATATGCACGCAAGAGGCTTTTTGAAATGCAGGATTCGGATTACGGAGATTTTCATTCAAAGCTGATGCCGACTGTTGACAGAGAGCTTGTTATCGGCGTGCGAATACCTGATTTAAGAAAGTTTGCAAAGGAGTTTTCAAAAACTCCTTTTGCGGCGGATTTTATGCGGAGTCTTCCTCATAAATACTATGAGGAGAATAATCTTCACGCATTTCTCATTGAGCAAATTAAGGATTATGATGAATGTATAGCTCAAATAAATCGCTTCCTGCCTTTTGTTGATAATTGGGCAACCTGCGATATGATGCGCCCGAAAATATTCAGAAATCATCTGCCGGAATTGCTTGATGAAATTTATAAATGGATAAAATCCGATGACGTTTATTCGGTGAGATTCGGAATTGAAATGCTGATGTGTCACTATCTTGACGACAGTTTTCTCCCCGAATTCCCTGAAATTATTTCAAAAATCAAATCGGAAGAATACTACGTTAAAATGATGGTTGCCTGGTATTTTGCAACGGCACTTGCCAAGCAAAACGAAGCGGTTTTTCCGTATTTTGAGAAGGGGATTCTTGACGAGGATATCCGAAACAAGGCAATCCGCAAAGCTATTGAAAGCTATCGTATTACAGATGAGCAAAAAGCACGTTTGCGTGCAATAAAATAAAGGAGAAATTATTATGTTTTATAAAATTGAAAACGAGTTTTTTACCTGTGAAATTGATGATATGGGTGCTCAGCTTCACTCGTTGAAATCAAAGGAAAACGGCAAGGAATATATCTGGCAGGGCAATCCCGATATCTGGTATGGTCAGGCACCTGTGCTTTTCCCTGTTATCGGTCAGCTTATCAATGACAAATATTTTTATAACGGCAAGGAATACACAATGCCCAAGCACGGTCTTGCAAGAAAGCTTCTTTTCAAGGTAAAGGAGTGTGAAGGTGCAAAGGCTGTTTTCAGCCTTGAAAGCGATGAAAATACACTCAAAAGTTATCCTTTTGATTTTGAATATATCGTTACATTTGAGCTTAAGGGTAAGGCGCTTGTCAACACAATGACCGTTGTTAACAAAACTGACGGTGAGATGTATTTCTCCGTTGGAGCTCATCCCGGATTTAACTGCAAGGTGGGAGACGTCATTGAATTTGAGCAGCCCGAAACCCTTGCAACAGAGAGAATAGACAAAGAAAATCTTATTATAGACGAAAAATTTCCCCTGATTGAAAATTCAAGGGAAATCGTAATCACAAAAGAAATTTTTGAGCCCGATGCACTTATTCTTTCTGATATCAAGTCAAAGAAACTGCGCATCAAGGGTGAAAATGAAATTGAGTTCACATTCGGTGACTGTCCTTTCCTTGGTATATGGGCAAAGCCCGGTGCTCCTTACGTCTGCCTTGAGCCCTGGTATGGCGTGAATGACGGCAGAGAGGTTATGGATGATATTTCAAAGAAACGCGGAATTCAGCATCTGAATAAGGGTGAAACCTTTGAGTTTGCCTGGATTGCAGAGGTTATCGGATAATGAAAAAAGCTAAAGAAACGTTGGGTAAATCCTATGTGGCGTGCGTTGTTTTTGTGTGCATTGCATTTGTTACCTGCTTGCTGAGATTGGCTATAGGTATTATGGAGAAAAATGATATCAGTCTGTGGCTTTTCGGCATTTCATCAGAGGAAATTATGCCTGTACTGGGTGCCGTTTCAGGATTCAGCACGTTGTTTTTCTTTAGTTTTTATTTGTCCTCACAAAAATCAAAGCACAAAGCCGTTATTGCTGTTGTGTCGTTTATAGTGTCTGTTTTGGTGATGACAGAGGTAGGATTTGCATATTCAAGGAAGCCTGAATATGAATACTTTGAAATTGTGTCGGATGACAAGAAACACGAAATAATCATAAAAGAAGGCTCATTTTTGCTCAGCGGAGCAGGTGCGTTTTATGAAAAGACATCTCCGATAACGATGGTTAAAATCGGTGAATATTCAACCGATGACGGCTACAGACCGTTTACCGATAATCGCTATGAAATTGATTGGAATGAAAACGGCTTTGAGGTTACATATAGCTTTGACGGCTCAGGTTTAACCAAAACAGAAACAGTTCAATATGTGAAATAGAAAAATCCCGTTGACTTTTGTCTTTTGTCAACGGGAAATCTTTTTATCCGAAAATCATTTCTGCGTATCTTACCGCCGCCATTGCATCTGTGCCGTAGTTGTCAGCACCAATCATTGCGGCATATTCATCCGTCATAACCGCACCGCCAACCATAACCTTGCATTCGGGTGCAGCCTTGCGGAGAAGTTTTATTGTTTCTTCCATTGCAGGCACGGTTGTTGTCATAAGTGCACTCAAGCCCACAAGACGGACGTTTTCAGCCTTGACCGTATCAACAATCTTTTCGGGGGCAACGTCTTTGCCAAGGTCAATAACGTCGTAGCCGTAGTTTTCAAGAAGCACCTTTACAATGTTCTTTCCGATGTCGTGTACGTCGCCTTTGACCGTTGCGATAACTATTTTGCCCTTGCTGTTTTCGCCTGCAGGTATTGCGGATTTGATTGCGTCAAAAGCCTCTTTTGCCGCCTGCGCGCTCATAAGAAGCTGGGGAAGATAAACCTTTTTTTCTTCGAATCCCTTGCCAACCGTGTTAAGCGCAGGAATAATCATTGTGTCGATTATTTCAAGGGGAGAAAGTGTTTTTAAAAGTTCGTTTGCCGCAATGCTCGCCTGGTCTTTCAGACCGCTGATGATGCACCCGTCAAGGCTTGTGTCGTCTTTTGTGGTTGACTGTGTTACAACGGGAGAAAGAGCATCGGCAAATTCAATGTAATCAGCACAGTTCTCGTCTTTTCCGGTCAATGCCATAAAGCAATACCATGCTTTCATCATTTCAACAGAAAACGGATTGATGATTGCGCAGTCAAGACCGCATTGCATTGCCATTGTGTAGAATGTGGCGTTAACGTCAGGTCTTGAGGGTAAACCGAACGAAATATTTGAAACACCAAGGCTTGTTTTTATTCCCATAGCGTGAAGAGTTTTTACAGCTTCAAGTGTAACGTTTGCGCTTCTTGAATCGCTGGAAACCGCCATTGCAAGAGGGTCAACGATAATGTTGTTTTCGCTTATGCCGTAATCTTTTGCTCGGGAAATAATCTTTTTTGCAATTTCAACTCTGCCCTCTGCGGTGTCGGGAATTCCGTTTTCGTCAATGGTAACGGCAATAACAACGCCGCCGTATTTTTTAACAAGGGGAAAAACGGATTTTATGCTTTCTTCTTTGCCGCTTACGGAGTTTATGAGTGCCTTGCCGTTGTAAATGCGCATTGCCTGCTCCAATGCAACGGGGTCAACGGTGTCAATCTGAAGAGGCAGGCTGATAACAGCCTGAAGGGCTTTTATGACGTTTACCATCATTTCCGCTTCGTTGATTTCGGGCAGACCTACGTTGACGTCAAGCACGGAAACACCTTTTTTATTCTGTGCAATTCCCTCGTTGAGAATGTAATTTATATCGTTTCTGCGCAACGCTTCTTTGAAAAGCTTTTTGCCCGTGGGATTGATTCTTTCGCCGATGATGATGGGTGCATCACCGATTTTAACTGCATGAGTGTATGATGAAATAACCGTCAGATTTTTTTCTTCAGGGAGAGTGAAAGGCAGATTTTTTGTTTTTTCAACGGTTTTCGCAATATGCTCGGGAGTTGTGCCGCAACAACCGCCGATAATCGTTGCGCCGGCCTTGACGATTTCGCACATTATGTCGGCAAATTCATCTGCGTCAACGTCAAAAACGGTTTTTCCGTTTTCTGTGCGTGGCAATCCTGCGTTGGGATTTACTATAATCGGTACGCTTGCATTTTTTGCGAATTCGGGAACGATTTCAAGCATCTGTTTGGGTCCGAGAGAGCAGTTGATACCAATTGCGTCTGCACCGAGACCCTCAAGCATTGCAATCATTGCGGCAGGATCTGCGCCTGTCATCAGCTTTTTTGTTTCGTCATAAACGCAAGTTACAAAAACTGGCAGATTGCAGTTTTCTTTTGCTGCAATAACTGCGGCTTTTGCTTCAAGGCTGTCGTTCATTGTTTCAATCAGAACAAGGTCTGCACCTGCGTTTGCGCCGATTCTGATTGTTTCACCAAAGATTGAAATTGCATCCTCAAAAGCAAGATCGCCGAGAGGCTCAAGCATTTTACCCGTGGGGCCGATATCCAGCGCAACGTACGCATCATATCCGTCACAAGCGGTTTTGGCGTTTCTGATTGCGGCAGATACAATTTCTTCAAGATTATCAAACTTAAGTCGGTTTGCACCGAACGTGCAGGACGTGATAATCTGCGCACCTGCATCAAGATATTGACGGTGCATTTTAATGATTTTGTCAGGGTTTGTTATGTTCCACATTTCAGGCTTTTCGCCTGCTTTGAGTCCCCAGGATTGCAGAAGTGTGCCTGCACCGCCGTCACAATATGTAATTGAACTTCTGGTTTTTTGTGTAACGTTCATAATATTCCTCTTATCTGTACGGGCAATTCGTTCCGCTGCAAAACATACAGCCGGGTCCCGTACATTTATTTTTTTCTTTGCCTATGCCGATGATTGCCGTAACGGATTTTACGGGTATCATCATCAGACTTTCCGTCAGACTCATTCCGATGTTTTTCTTTGTTTGAAGAAACTCAACGATATCTTTCTGATAATCGAGCATAAGGTCACCGTAACCGGGGCTGAAACGTGGGCGGAGAAAATCGGGATTTTCAAAAGAAAAGTTGATTTTGTCGCAGAATGCTTCAATTGCCGCCGAGCCGATGCAATCTGTCACAAGACCCCTGAGTGGGTCAATAATGCCGTTTCTTTCGATGAGTCTTTGCGCTTCAATACCTGTTGTTGCCGCTATGATATAAGCGGTGTCGCATCCCTCGAGATTCTTTGCAAGGGAATAACTGCGGAATTTTTTGAATCCGAGGTCAACAATGCCGTCGGTAATCGATACGGGAACTTTTTCGCAGCAGGCAATGAATTTTGCACAGCCCAGAAATTCTTTTTCGCATTCAGCAATAATGCTGTCTGTTGTGCAGTCGCATTTCACGGAATAATATCCCAGATAACACGCAATCTCTTTTCTGCTTATTTTTATTTCGTCGAATGACGATTTTAAAACGTTAATCATTTTTGCTTGCCCCTGTTTTTTCTTTGAAAATAAAAAGTTTGCTGAAAACGTAGTTGAGGATAACAACAACAACTCCCACAATGATTTTTGCAACAAGGTCGTTGATTGAAAGGAGAGAAACAAACACAAACATAAAGATTGTTTCAATCACAAACGAAAAAATCCTTGCACCTACAAATCCTGTGAATTCTTTGCCTGCAACAGATGGAGCCCAGCTTTTGGAATCAAATACCCAAAGCTTGTTTGTTACAAATGCAAAAACAACACCTACAACCCAAGCAATAAAGTTTGCGTCAAGATAATCTGTGCCGCCAACAAAAATCTTCTGCAATGATGAGCCTTCTGAAATGATGTTATTGAAAATTCCGTTCCAACCGATTGAAATGAAAATGCGTTTAAAAACATAGAATGTAAGCAGATTTACAACTGTTGTGAGCACACCGAAGAAAATATAGGTTATGATTTCTTTAGTGAAAAGCTTGTCAATTACTTTGCCGAAAAAGCTGTCTTTCTTGAATATTTTAAAGAGAAGTTCTCTGATTTTGTCTGTCATGACAGTCTCCTTTAAATTTATTTGCCGCAAAATCATTTTTATTTTAAAACAAAAGCATAATAAAGTCAATAAACCCTTGCATTTTCGGCGCATTATGATAAAATAATATGAGGTGAAATTATGGAGCTTAAGCCGAAAAATAAAAACAGAATAAACTTCATTGACGAAATGCGCGGCTTTGCGGTGCTCTGTATGATTTTTTATCATTCATTTTACCTGCTAGGCACTTTTTTTGATTGGCAATGGGCAAACGGGTTATTTGATTTTTTTATGCCCGTTCAGCCGATTTTTGCAGGAATATTTATATTTATTTGCGGTATGTCCTGCACCCTTTCAAAAAGCAACCTGAAAAGAGGGGCAATTCTTTTGGCTGTTGCGTTGGGATTTACTTTTGTAACGGCGGTTGTTATGCCTGCAATGGGGTTTGTTGAATGCGAAATATATTTTGGTGTTCTTCATTTCCTTGCGGTTTCAATTTTACTTTACGCCCTTTTATCCAAGGCTCTTTATATGGTACCGACTTTTGCGGGAATACTTGCTTGTGCTGTGCTTTATGCGTTTACAAGCGGTATTGAGGGCGGTGTTCTGCGTTACGGCGAACTGATTTCTTTTACTTTGCCCGAGAAACTTTACGAAAGCAATGTGCTGATGATTCTGGGAATCCATTCCGCAGATTTTGCCTCGGCAGATTATTTTCCGCTTTTTCCGCAGATTTTTATATTCTTTGCAGGTGTTTTTTGCGGAACAGAGCTTGCAAAACGAGGCTATCCCGATTGGTGCATAAGAAAAAGAGTTCCGTTTGTCGGATTTTTCGGCAGAAATGCACTTTTGATTTATGTTGTTCATATGCCCGTTATTTATGCTTTGGGCTACTTGATAAATATTATTGTTAATTAAAGAACAGGAGATATAATTATGAGCGAATGTGGCGGCAATTGCGCAAATTGTGCAAGCAATTGTGATTCAAGAAAAGAAGCACAGGATCTGAGAATTCCCTGCGGACCTTTCAGCAACGTTAAAAAAGTTATCGGCGTTGTCAGCGGCAAGGGCGGTGTAGGTAAATCACTTGTAACGTCAATGCTTGCAAGTGCAATGCAGGCAAGAGGCAATTCCTGCGCTGTGCTTGATGCAGATATAACAGGTCCCTCGATTCCCAAGTCATTCGGAATCAAAGAAAGAGCAAAGGCAGACGAAAGCGGACTTCTTCCCGAGGAGAGCAGATCAGGCATCAAGATTATGTCAATCAACCTTCTTCTTGAAAATGAAGAATCACCCGTTGTCTGGAGAGGTCCCGTTATTTCGGGCGTTATCCAGCAGTTCTGGAAGGACGTTGCCTGGGGCGACGTTGACTATATGTTTGTTGATATGCCTCCCGGAACAGGTGACGTGTCACTTACGGTGTTCCAGAATCTTCCCGTTGACGGAATTGTTATCGTCACAACACCTCAGGATCTTGTAACAATGATTGTCAAAAAGGCTTTCAATATGGCAAAGATGATGAACATCCCCGTTCTCGGTCTTGTTGAAAATATGAGTTATTTTGTGTGCCCGGATTGCAACAAGGAATACAAAATTTTCGGTGAAAGCAAGATTGACGAGGTTGCGGCTGAACTTGGTGTTCCCGTTCTTGCAAAGCTTCCCATCGATCCCAAAACTGCAAATCTTGTTGATAAGGGTGCTATTGAGCTTGCAGACGACAAATATATTGCAGATGCAGTTGATTTTTTGTCAAAGTTGGATTAAAATAGCAATATAAATCTTTAGGAGTTGAAAAATATGCTTGATATCAGATTCTTAAGAGAAAACCCCGATATCGTTAAGGAAAATATAAAAAAGAAGTTTCAGGACAGCAAGCTTGCTCTTGTTGACGAAGTAATCGAACTTGACGCAAAGTCAAGAGCAGTCAAGACAGAAGCTGACAATCTCCGTGCAAACCGCAACAAGGTTTCAAAGGAAATCGGTGCGCTTATGGCACAGGGTAAAAAAGAAGAAGCTATGGCTGCAAAGAGCAAGGTAACGGAATTCTCCGAGAGACTTGCAGAATGCGAAAAGCTTGAAGCTGAGTACGCAGAGAAAGTCAACAAAATAATGATGATCATTCCCAATATCATCGATCCCAGCGTTCCCATCGGTAAGGATGACAGCGAAAACGTTGAGGTAACAAAGTACGGTGAGCCCGTAGTTCCCGAGTTTGAAATTCCTTATCATACAGATATTATGGAGCGTTTCAACGGTATTGACCTTGATGCAGCAAGAAACGTTGCAGGTAACGGTTTCTATTATCTTCAGGGCGATATTGCACGTCTTCATTCAGCTTGCATCTCATATGCAAGAGACTTTATGATTGACAGAGGATTCACATATTGCGTGCCTCCCTTTATGATCAGAAGCAACGTTGTAACAGGTGTTATGAGCTTTGCTGAAATGGACGCAATGATGTATAAGATTGAAGGCGAAGACCTTTATCTTATCGGTACAAGCGAACATTCAATGATTGGTAAGTATATCGATACAATTGTTAATGAGGACACTCTTCCCCATACTCTTACAAGCTATTCACCCTGCTTCCGTAAAGAAAAGGGTGCCCACGGTATTGAGGAGAGAGGCGTTTACAGAATTCATCAGTTTGAAAAGCAGGAAATGATCGTTGTATGTAAGCCCGAAGACAGTATGATGTGGTTCGAAAAGCTCTGGCAGAATACTGTTGACCTTTTCCGTTCACTTGACATTCCTGTCAGAACACTTGAATGCTGCTCAGGCGACCTTGCAGACCTTAAGGTGAAGTCATTTGACGTTGAAGCATGGTCACCCAGACAGAAGAAGTATTTCGAAGTCGGTTCATGCTCAAATCTCGGCGATGCCCAGGCTCGCAGACTTAAGATAAGAGTCAACGGCAAAGAAGGTAAGTATTTTGCACATACTCTTAACAATACCGTTGTTGCTCCTCCCAGAATGCTTATCGCATTCCTCGAGAACAATCTCAATGAAGACGGCAGCGTGAATGTTCCCGTTGCACTCCGTCCCTATATGGGCGGCAAGGAAAAGCTTGTTCCTGTTAAATAAAAATTTTCCCGCTGTGAAAAATACAATTCACAGCGGGTTTTGTTTTATTCTGCAATACCTATTCCCAGGCTGACAGAAAGAGCTCTGTCAACTCTGTTCATATCGCTTTCGTCAAGAATTCCCATTTTTTCGCGCAGTCTTTTTTTGTCAAGTGTACGTACCTGTTCAAGCAGAACAATCGAATCCTTTGCAAGTCCGCACCCGTCGGCATTAACTCTTATGTGTGTGGGCAGACTTGTTTTGAATCTCTGGCTTGTTATTGCAGCGGCAATAACCGTTGGGCTGAATTTATTCCCAACGTCGTTCTGGACAATCAGAACGGGTCTTGTGCCGCCTTGCTCGGAGCCTATAACAGGGCTCAGGTCTGCATAATAAATTTCTCCCCGTTTAACGGTCAAAGTCATCACTCTCCATAGCAGCTTATGGCTGTCAAGTTATCTCACAACTATTTTTGACACACGACAGGCAAAATAAACGCATATTTGAATTCGGGGAGCAAAAAATTTCAGTTGCCTGTCCTTTACATTATTATATTCGGGTGATATAATAAATGTATCGGATTTCAGAAACAAAATTACGGGTGAATTTATCTGAAAGTTCACTTGTTGATTAAACACAAAAATCGGAGATGATTCGGATGAAAAAAACGCTGCGCAAGATTGCGTCAGTTTTACTTGCGTCGACGTTATGCTTTCTGACAGTATATTTTCCTGCATATTCAGCGGAAATTGAGCCTGATTTGATTTATGTTGAAAATATCTCAAACGAAAACGGTGTTATTGACTATCGCTATGTCGACAAAGACGGCAACGAAGTGAAATCCGCAGGAAACAGTCTGGGCACTCAGGCTGTGACTCTGCCTTCAAAATACAATGCCGCAGAATCCGGTCACGTCAGCTCGATAAAAGACCAGGGAAATGCAGGCGCTTGCTGGGCGTTTTCGGCGATGAGTCTGCTTGAAAGCGACAGTATTGTAAAAGGATACAAGACAAAAGAAGAGGCTGATTTTTCAGAGGCACATCACCTTTGGTTTGTGTGCAGAGGCCGTGCTGAAAGTGAGGATGACCTTGCATATGGTGACGGATATGCCATTGAAGACCCGTTAGACAGAGGGGGAAGCTGGCGAATTTCCGCAGCTTCACTTTCACGTTGGTCGGGTGCGGCAAACGAGAGCAAGTATCCGTTTGACGGTTACAACTTAAGCAGCGTCGGCAATTATGCGGAAAGCGAAAGATACGATACCTCAGCAGGTATTCTGCTTGAATCTGCCGTTGAGCTCACAAGTATGAGCAGCGTCAAGCAATGGATAGTTGAACACGGAGCGGTAACTGCAGCTTTTTTTCAGTCAAACAGTTATTATAACTCGTCAACGGCGGCTTATTACACTCCGTCAACATACGCAATCAACCACCAGATTACCATTGTTGGCTGGGACGATACGTTTTCAGCTACCAAATTCAGGAGCACCAACAGACCTTCAGGCAACGGTGCGTGGCTCTGCAAAAACAGTTGGGGTACTGAATGGGGAGATGACGGCTATTTCTGGATTTCGTATTATGATGCAACAATAAAGCTTTTTGCAGGTTTTTCCGTTATGGAATCTGAAGATTATTACAAAAAATACAGCTACAACGGCGCAGAATGGTACGGCGCTTTTCAGGTGGAAAATTCTTTTCAGGTTGCAAACGTTTTCAAGTCCACGGGTTATGAAAGTCTTTCGGCAGTTGCATTGCAGACCTTCGGCGTTGACATTAAGGTTGAAATTGTAATTTACAAAAACGTTAACACAGCGTATAATTCTCCCGTCAAGGGCACAAAGGCTTTGACAACGACTGCGGTTCTTCCTAATACGGGTTATCACACGGTTTATCTGCCGTCGTCGGTTTCTCTTAATCCCAATGAAACGTTTTCGGTTGTTGTCAGATATTATGCAGATGACAGCGGAGTTGCCGTTGTTCCCGTTGAAAGCACGTTGAGCGAGGGTCTTGAATACGGAAGCAGAACAGGTGAGAGCTACCTGAATCTTGCGGTGAGCGGAAACAGTTGGGTGACAACCCAGAGCAGAGGTGCTCATAATCTGTTTATTCAGGCAATCACAAAATGCAATCATCGACTCTCAACCGATTCGCAGAATGCATCCTGCACGGAAAACGGATTTGAAAAGACGGTGTGTACTCAATGCGGAAAGGTTGAAACAGACCGATTTATAGCCGCAACGGGTCATAACTACGGCGAATGGAGCGCATATTTTTACAGTATTGCAGAGCACAGACAAATCAGCGAATGCACCTGTAGAGTGTGCGGAGATACTATCCGACGCGGCTCGTATACGAGTAATGTTGTGACGCTTGATGCGTTTATGGAGTATTTGCTGGTAAGGCTGAAAACCGCAATCCGCAATTTGTTTAACATATGATAAAAAATACCGCACTCAATTTTAATCTTGAGTGCGGTTCTTTTTATTCAATTACAAGGCTGTGAATTTCATTGTCGGCGATTGAAAGGGAAATTTCAAGCGTACCCTTGAATCTTTCTGCGTACTGAATTTCTTTGCCGTCAAACTTAACTGTGTATTTTTTATTTTCATCATCGTTCATTGTGGCAATGACGGTGATTTTTTTGCTGTCACCGAAATATGTGATATTCGCATTCAACTTTTGGTTGTTGTCGGAAAATTCAACCTTGTCAACCCACGTGTCAAATCCCGTGTTGAGAGTTCCTGCTTTGAAATATGCATTTGACCACATTGTTATGGGGGTGGAAAGTCCACCGAAATTGTGGAACCATCCGCCTCTGCCCGTCACAACGCTGACCATCTCGAATGTGTAGTATGAATAGTCAACCTCGCGCTTCCAGATATCGAGAGCAAGTTTTGCAATGGTGTATGCAAATTCGCTTTCGCCAAGGTCAAGCATTGTTTTCCAGATGAACCATTGATGAGGGAACCATACGTTACCGTTCCAGTAACCGTTCACCATAAAGTAACCTGCCGTCATATCAACGGCGCTTATGCCGTAGGGACAAAGCATTTCTTTTTCACTTTTGAGATGACCGAGAATAGCTTCTCTTTGTTCATCGTTGCAGGCACCTGCAATAATCGGATAAATTCCGTCAAGACCCTTGTTGAGGTTCTCTCCGTCTTCCGTGAGCATAAAGCCCGTGGGGTTGTAATCCTTATCGTGAAGCACGTAGCTGAAATATCCGCTTTCCTTATCCCAGGAATATTCCGTGAGTGCGGAGGTGAGTTTTTCAATGTCTGCGCTGTATGTGTCAACGTCGTCTGTTTTGCCAAGCTTTGATGCAACCATACGCAGAATCTTTCCGCAACGGATAAGCTGTGACGTTGAAATTACGGGTGCGGTTGTGTCACGGATATTTCTGTCCATCATCGCAACCTGAGGAGGATAGTCGTCCATACCGCTGGTTGAATAGAAATAGTCGTAGGTTGTGGTGAGTCCGCTTTTGAGTTTTGCGGTTGTTGAGCCTCTGACCTTACCTGCAAGGAAATCGTAGTAGAGCTTTGCTCTGGGATACATTGCCAGTAACTCTGATTTGTCGTTGTTGCGTTTGAGCATCTCAAGATAGAGATACATCTGCACGGGGACAGGTGAGCCGTGGTGCAGGAATGCGTAGTCAGGGTTGCTTTCATCGCTGAAATACGTGTCAAGGCTGTACTTTGCAAAAGTCTCGGAATAATCGTTCATACCAAGACCGATGAAGCCTGAATCCCACGTGTAAAGGCAATCCCAACGTTTGCCGGGGGTGTGATGAATGATGTATTCGCCGTGCTTATATATGGGATAAACGGCATTGACCATTACAGTTGACTTAAGAATTTCGTTGCTCAGTTCATATTTTTTGCCGTCTTTGTTGAGGGAGATTGCAGGAGTTTCTTTTAATCTCTCGGCATAAATCTTTTCGTATTCTTCGGCTGATTTATACTGTGTTTTGCCTTTTGAAACAATGGCATATTCAATATGTTCACTGTTGGGTTCAATAAAAATGGTGTGGATAATCGGGTTGAAGAAAAATCCGTCATCGCTGTGCTTGCGGCTGAATGCACCCGTAAAGCTTTCTGCAACGTCGTCAAACGTGGGGTCAGAGTTTGAGAGTCTTGCGGTCATACAGTCTTCAAGTGCACCTGTCTCGATTTCGCGGAAACGGGTGTTGTCGTTGAACGTACGCAGATAAAACGTGCCGTCAACGTCATTATAGGTGCAGGAAGTGAGGTAACCGCCGTCGGCACATTTTTCTTTGCTGATATCGGGAGTGAAATCATATGCCGTCATTTCTGCCTTGATTTTGTCGGAATCTTCATTTTCACAGATGCAGAAAAAGTCAAATTCCGCGCCGCCTGTGCCCAAAGCATCAAGAGAGAAGCTGAAATCACCCTTGCTCACTTTGCCCAGCTCAAAGAATTTGATTGCAAGCTCGTCTGTGGGTTCAAAATCCAGTTGTGTTTTGCCGTTCATCATAAACAAAGCAACGGTATCACCCGTTGTGATGTTAACACCAACCATTTTGCCTTGTTCGTAATGAATACCCGAAGTTCTGTATCTTACGGCAAGAACTGCATTGTCAAAATCATCATTAACGTTGATTGTGAACGATGCGTTGTCGCCTTTTTCGCAGCCAAACGGAGGCAGATATCTGTGAGGCATATGCCATTTGCCTGCTCTGTCGCCGAGACCAAAGCCTCCTGTGAATCGGTGGTCTGCAAATTCACCCTTCTTGAAGCCGTCAGCGTTCTGCTCATCCCAGGGACGGGTTACCGCATATGTGTATGTATCATAATCTGTTGCGTTTATGAATGCATTTTTTTCGGGCAGAGCAAGTTTGCAGTAAGAGGGCGCAGGATATTCTATCGACTCAAAAAAGTTTATAACGCAGTTCTGAATAAGTTCTGTGTTGTTGACGATTTTTGTTCTTATGAGAGTGCTTTCGTCATCAATACGCACGTACGAAACCTCTGCGTATGCTCTGTCTTTCCATTCAAGGTCATAGCGATACGTGAAAAGCGAATAATCGCTGCTGCAACGCCAAGGATGACAACCTGAAGGCAGAGTTGTGTTGGGAACTTTTATGTCGCCGCCAAATATGGCAGGTGCAACGGTAACGTCAAAACGTACACCGTTTGCAAAGTTGTGGTCGGCAATTCTCGAAATACCCATATATTTCTTGCCGTAGGGTCCCCAGGCAGGGAAGCATTTTGAATAAGTCATAAGAAGCGTCCTTTTTGTTTTATTGTTTGAAATCGGAAAATGTTATTTTCAGGTCAGCACCGTCTGCTGTGAATTCAAGCCATTCACCCGTTTCTCCGTTACGGGTGAGAGTGAATATTCCTCTTTCTCCTGTGCCTGTGTAGGTCCATATGCCGTCTGCATATGACGTCTGAAGATTCATTCCCTGAACCGCATCTGACAGAGCATTTACCAGCATAGTGCCGATTTCGGTCTGCGGAAAACGGTTAAGATCTGTTTCGAAAGACAGCCCGTCATACGCAACTTTACAAACACCGTTTTTGTAATCAACTGTTAACCGTGAAAGCGATTCTGGCGTAAGAAACTTAAGTGAGAAGTCTTCAGCTGCATTCTGAATAAGATGTGCCGTCATTTTTGCGCTGCCGTATGTAACGGTGAGGTCTGATGAAAACGAAGCTGGTGCAGGGGGTGGGGCAGGAGCGGTTTTTTCTTGCTTTTCACATCCTGCCGCAAGTATAAGAAAAATTGCGGCAAAAAGAGAAATCGCTTTTTTCAAATAATCACCTGCTATTCGAATTTTGAAAAAAGCTCGGGCAGGAAATTCAGCACGTCGCTGGGAAGCATACCTCTCATCGAGGTTTTGTCGGCAACGATATCTGCACCGAGACCGTGCAGATAAACGGCAGAAACCGCAGCGTCAAAAGGCTTCATTCCCTGAGCAACAAATGAAACCGTTATGCCTGCAAGCAGGTCGCCGCTGCCTCCTTTTGAGAGACCGGAGTTACCGGTTGTGTTGATATATACGTCCGATTTTCCGTCACAGATAACCGTGTTTGCGGTTTTGAGAACAACCGTCACACCGTGTTTTTTTGCAAAATCGTGAGCAATGCCAATGGGATTGGCGATAATTTCGGCAACGGTTTTTCCGCAAAGACGGCTCATTTCTCCGGGATGGGGAGTGAGAATAATCGGTGCCTGAGCCTCTTTCAATATATCTATATTTGTGCTCAATGCATTTATGCCGTCTGCATCCAGAATAATCGGAACTTTGATTTCTTTGATAAGATTATGTACAAGGGTTGTTGTGTCTTTGTTGAAGCCGATACCGCAACCGATAAGTACGGCCGTTGCTCTTTTTGAGGCTTCGGTTATATCCGCCATTGCAGAGTAAGCAAACGTACCCTCAAAATTTGATTCTAGCGGCAGGAGCAAAGGCTCCGTCAGCTTCGGGGCGATGCCTGCGTAAGCACTCTGTGGAAATGCCGCGGTAACAAGTCCCACACCTGACCTGAGCGCACCGCTGACTGACAAATATGCCGCTCCCGTCATTTTCATACTTCCGCAGATACAGAGTGCGTGACCGTACGTGCCTTTGTTTGAAACGGGTTTGCGTTTTGGCAGCATATTGCGGATTTCAACGGGATTAAGGGTGTAACAAGTGATTCCTTCAAGGTTTTTGAAATCGTTTTCTATAATGCCGATATCTGCAACGTGGATTTTGCCGCAGTATTTGGTGCAGGGCTTCATTACGTGGATAGGCTTATATGCGGAAATCGCAATTGTCATATCCGCCTTGAAACACACACCCGTAACGGTGGCTTTATCGCAATCTGCACCTGCAGGCACGTCGATTGATATAACCTTACCTTTTGCGGCGTTTACCGCCTGAGCAAGTACGCTGAGCGAGTGGTTGAGGCTGCCTGAAAATCCGGTGCCGAAAACAGCTTCAACTATTATATCGGCATCTTCAAGCAAGGGTCTGTAAAGGCTCAGGTTGTTGTCATATCGGATAACTTCAATACCTGCTGCTTCAATGAGCGAAAACATATCAATCGAATCAGCCGCTTTCGGCTCACCGCAGGCAAGCATAACCGTAACCTTGCAACCCATTCCCCACAGGGCGCGGGCAATAACAAAACCGTCTCCGCCATTCTTGCCTTTGCCGCAGATAACAAAAACTTTTTTTGGATTTGCTTTTGAAATTGAAAACTTTGATTTTATTATTTTTGCGCAAGCCTGGCCTGCGTTTTCCATAAGTTGAGGGAATGAAATGCCTCTTTTGACCGCATTGCATTCTGCCTGATACATCTGGTTGCTTGTTACAACAAACATAGCTGTTTTACCTCCATACCATCTCTGATTATATCATAACATACATAAACTTGCATTGGAAGAAGAAAAAACAAAATATTGTTGTTTTTTGACAAATTTTTATTGATACTGTAAGGATATAATGTTATAATACAGGATGGGTATTTATGCAAGGGGGATACATATGGAAGAATATATCAACAACTATATACGTCCCAGACTTCAGGGTGACGGAGGAGAAATAACCTTTGTCAGGCAGGAGGGCAATCGGGTAACGGTGCTTTTACAGGGTGAATGTTCAAAATGTCTCATCCTTGACCGTTGTCTTTCATGGATTGAGCAACGCATCGAGATTGACCTCAAAGAAAAGGTCAGGGTTGTGGGAATCCGCAAAAAGCCCTATTTTCAGGATGTCTGAGGTGGATTATGGCACATATTAAAGTTGTCAGAAGAAGTATGCGCCCCGAAGAATGGATTACCCTGCGTTTCGGTTGGTTAAAAAGGCATATATACAGCGAAAAAAATGAAATAACAACGTTTATGATTAAGGATGCCCGACAGGTGTCCGAAATGAATTTTGAATATTACGACGATGAATACAGACCCCTAAAAAAAGGTGATATGTATTTCACTCCCGACGGTACGGCATTTATCAAAGCGGAATACGAATTGCCCGAGCATCTTAAAGGCAGGAAATACTGTTTTTCGCTTAAAACCGCGGCAGAAATGATTGTTAAGGTCAACGGCGTTTACGTCGGAGGAATTGACCCCAACAGAGAAAGAATAAACCTTTCCGATTACGTAAAAGATTCAAAACTTGAATTTGAAATTATGGGTTATAACCGCTCAAAACCCGACGATGAGCGCAACCCTGAAAGCCTCAGCGTCAGAGGATGCAGGCAGATTTTTGAGGGCGGATATATTTCAGTTGTCAATGAAGCGGTGCAGTCGCTTGTTTATGACATTGAAATGCTTCTGGATGCCGCATTGAGCGAGGCTTTTAACGAAGAATTTTCGGCTTTTGTTATCCGTGAGCTTGACCTTGCACTCAATCTTATTGATTTTGATGACGTGCGTGATGAAGACGTCAGGGCGGCTGCGGAATACGTGGACAAAAATATTTTTTCAAACAAGAGCTACAAAGGCAGCGGAAACGTTGCTCTTGTTGCCCATTCACATCTTGATATTGCTTATTACTGGCGCAGGATACACGCGGTACAGAAGAATCTGAGAACCGTGCTTATCCAGCTTCGTCTGATGGATAAATATCCCGATTTCAGATACGCCCATACTCAGGCATATACCTACGAAACGGTTGAAAAATATTATCCTGAAATCTTTGAGGAGCTTAAAAAGAGAATTGCAGAGGGCAGGTTTGAGCCTGTCGGTGCAATGTATGTCGAACCCGATTGCAACGTGCCTTCCTGCGAAAGTCTCATAAGACAATGCCTTTACGGGCAGAGTTATTTCAGAGAAAAATTCGGTCTGACGGTCAACAATTGCTGGTTGCCTGACGTTTTCGGCAACAGCTGGATTCTGCCGCAGATTCTCAAAAAAAGCGGTGTTGATTATTTTGTTTCAAACAAAATGTCAACATGGAATGATACCAACAGATTTCCCCATAATAATTTCATATGGCGAGGCATTGACGGCTCGCAGGTTTATGCCTGCGTACCTCCCACTCATTTTATTTCGTGGAATATGCCCAGTCAGGTGCAGGAGAATTGGGACGCTTATCAGGACAAGAACGAAAGCGGTCAGACTCTTCAGATGTTTGGCTACGGTGACGGCGGAAGCGGTGCAACGGAAGAAATGGTTGAAATTATGCACCGGTTTGAAAAGCTTTCCGTTATGCCTGAAACCGAGCATATCAACGCAAGTGAATTCCTTTCAAAGAATTTTGACGGCAATGATAAACTTGCGGTGTGGGACGGCGAACTTTATCTGGAAATGCACCGAGGCACTTTTACAACAAAATCAAAGCTTAAGGATTATAACCGCAGACTTGAGTTTATGCTCCGTGATGCAGAATTACTCAGCGTTCTCCGTCTGAAAAAAGGTGCGGAATATCCTGCGGAAAAGATAAGAGAAATTTACAAAAAACTGATGATAAATCAGTTTCACGATATTCTGCCCGGCAGTCACATAACCCCCGTTTACCGCGATGCTGTTGCCGATTATGAGCAGATGGAAAAAGAGCTTGCCGATATTATCGGAAGCGGTGAAGGATATTTCAATTCGCTCAATTTTGAGAGAAAATCAGTCACTTTCATTCCTGACGAAAACGGCAGCGATGAGCGATGCGGCATAAAGGGATACTTTGCAATTCCCGAGATTCCCGCTCTTTCGTGCGGTGAAATCAAAACGGAGAAGGCTGAAGGCTGGTTTTCGTGTGACGGACTGAAAGCCGAAACACCTTTCTACAGTATTGTTTTTGCTCCCGACGGCAGTATGCTTTCGCTGAAGGATAAGGAGCTCGGCAGGGAATGGGTAAAGGGTGATTTCAACAAACTGAAGATATATCACGACACACCCGGTAACTACGATGCGTGGGATATTCTTCTCAACTATAAAGATAAGCAGGAGAAGATAACCGTTGAAAGTCCTCTCTGCTTCGTATCGTGCGACGGTGAATTTGCCCGATTTTCCGTTTCTCTTGCAACGGAAAAGAGCAGATGGCAGATGATTATCCG
>JAZQTC010000059.1:0-3429 GCA_045630405.1 Acutalibacteraceae bacterium | reverse complement strand
CAGAGCTTGGCGGCAAGGTTGTTACAATCTCAGGTCCCGACGGCTACGTTTACGATGCAGACGGCATCAACACACCCGAAAAGATCGACTATATGCTCGAAATGAGAGCATCAGGCCGTGACAAGGTTCAGGATTACGCAGACAAGTTCGGCGCAGAATTCTTTGCAGGTCAGAAGCCCTGGGGCGTTAAGGTTGACGTTGCAATGCCTTGCGCAACCCAGAACGAAATCGGTATGGTTGAGGCTGAAAAGCTTGTTGCAAACGGTGTTCCCTACTACATCGAAGTTGCAAATATGCCCACAACAAACGAGGCTCTTGCTTACCTCAAGGCAAACTGCAAGGCAGTTGCTCCCTCAAAGGCAGTTAACGCAGGCGGCGTTGCAGTTTCAGCTCTTGAAATGAGCCAGAACTCAATGAGATACAGCTGGACTGCTGAAGAAGTTGACGCAAAGCTCAAGCAGATTATGAAGAACATCCACGACAATTCAGCTGCAGCATCAGAGCAGTACGGTCTTGGTTACGACCTCGTTGCAGGCGCAAACATCGCAGGTTTCATCAAGGTTGCAGATGCAATGATGGCTCAGGGTCTTATCTAAAGTTTAAAAGCACTCTCCTTACGGAGGGTGCTTTTTTGTTTGCCATGAAAGACGGTTTTGTAAATTGCATTTATTGAACAGATATCCGTTTGCGTTCAATACGTGAATCGCCCCTATGATATGCAGACCTGACGATCTGTCGGGTTGTCGGGTCGCCAACCCCCTGCAATTACAAATGGGCGTGGGCAAAGCCCATACTTCATTCTGCATTTTGCATTTTGAACTTTGCACTCAAACAAAAAGCACCCCGAAGGGTGCTTTTATTTTATGATGTTTATTTTTCTTTAGAAGAGGTCTTCCTGATTGGCGGTTTTTATGCCTGCGCCTGCAAGGGCTGCGGCGGCAATCTGATTGTCGTCAACTCGGAAAATCATATATGCTCCTGCCTTTGAGGAGTTGAATGCATAAGTATATTCAACTGTTACCTTTGCATCGGAAAGCACTTCAAGGATTGATGCAAGGCTGCCGGGTGTGTCCGAAATAGCAGCTGCAAGAACGTCGGTTATAGTTGTGATGTAACCGCCTTCTTTGAGGGCTGCATCAGCCATTTTGGGGTCATCACAGATAATGCGCAGGATGCCGAAATCCTGAGTATCTGCAATTGAAAGGGCTCTGAGGTTAATATTGTGGTCTGCAATGAATCTTGTTGCTTCTGCAAGTTTACCTGTCTTGTTTTCAATGAAAACTGAAATCTGTTTAACGCTCATTAATATGCTCCTCTCTTAATCGTGCAATTTACGCTTATCAACAACTCTGACTGCTTTGCCTTCGCTTCTGGTGATTGTCTTGGGCGCAACAAGGTGAACCTTGGGAACAACACCAACCATTGTCTTGATTGCGTTTGCAAGTGATTTTTCCTTGATTGCAAGGTCTTTGACTGTGTCGGAGAACTGCTCGGGAGTAAGCTCAACAGAAACGTCAAGAGTATCTGTATTATTCACGCGGTCAACCTCGATGAGGTAGTTGGGTGAATAGCCCTCTTTGAGAAGAACTGTTTCAATCTGTGAGGGGAACACGTTAACACCGCGGATAATCATCATATCGTCGCTTCTGCCCATAGGCTTTGCCATCTTGACAAGTGTTCTGCCGCAGGAACATTTCTTCCTTGAAAGAACACAGATATCTCTTGTGCGGTATCTGAGCAGGGGGAAACCTTCCTTGTCGAGGCTTGTGAATACAAGCTCACCCTTTGTGCCTTCGGGAAGAACTTCGCCTGTTTCAGGATCGATGATTTCAGCATAGAAATGGTCTTCGTTGATGTGCATACCTGTCTGCTCTTCGCATTCAAATGCAACACCGGGTCCTGTTGACTCTGTAAGACCGTAAATATCATAAGCCTTGATACCGAGAGCATTCTCAATATCGCGGCGCATTTCTTCTGTCCAGGGCTCTGCGCCGAAGATACCTGCTTTGAGGTCAAGGTCATCGGGTGAAATACCCATTTCCTTGATTGTTTCACCCATATAAGCTGCATATGAAGGTGTGCAGCAGATAATTGTTGAGTGAAGGTCCTGCATAAACTGAACCTGACGCTCTGTATTGCCTGATGACATAGGCAGAGTAAGGCAGCCTACCTTCTGTGAGCCGCCGTTAATACCAAAGCCGCCTGTAAAAAGACCGTAGCCGTAAGCAACCTGACAAACGTCGTTTTCGTCACCGCCTGCCGCAACGATAGCACGGGCACAGCAATCATCCCAGAGTTCAATGTCCTTCTTGGTATAGAAAGCAACAACGCGTCTGCCTGTTGTGCCGCTTGTTGAATGGATTCTCACGCAGTTTTTCAGATCTGTTCCGAGAAGTCCGTAAGGATAAGCGTCACGAAGGTCTGCCTTGGTGAGGAAAGGAAGTTTGTGAAGGTCATCTATTGACTTTATGTCATCGGGTGTAACACCCTTTTCATCCATAAGGTTGCGGTAATATTCAACGTTTTCGTAAACACGCTTTACCTGCCTGACGAGCTTCTCACTCTGTATAGCCTTCATTTCTTCAACCGATGCGGTTTCGATTTCAGGCTGGAAATACTTTGCCATTGGGGAGTCATCTTCTTTCTTTTAGCTTTGGATTTTATTTATTGTGGGCAACACCCACACGAAACTTTTCAACTTAATTGTTGTAGCCCATTTCAAAAGCCTTGAGATTAAGCTCAAGGAACTTTGCGGGAACGCTTTCACGGAGAGCTTTGAGCCATACTTCCTTGCTGACGTCCGCCATATTCTTTGCCATTGCACCGATGAGAACAACGTTGACCGCCTTTGCAGTACCTGCTTCAACAGCCATGGGCAGAGCATCAAGAGTTTCAACGTCTGCACCTGCTGCCTTGATTGCATCGATAACGCCTTCGGGATATTCAGCTGCACCCATAACAACGGGCATAGGATCCATCTGCTGTGTGTTAACAATGATTTTGCCGTCTGCCTTGAGGTATTCAAGCCATCTTGCGGCTTCAAGCTGTTCAAAAGCAAGGATGATATCCGCCTCACCTTTTTCGATGATGGGAGATGCAACCTTTTCGCCCCAGCGCACGTAAGTAACAACGGAGCCGCCTCTCTGGCTCATACCGTGAACCTCGGAAACCTTAACGTCGTAGCCGCAATCAAGAAGTGCCGCGCCGAGAATACGGCTTGCAAGCAACGTACCCTGACCGCCTACGCCTACAATCATAATTGATTTGTTCATTTTTCTGCTCCTCCCCTCTTATTCAATAGCACCGAACTTGCAAAGCTGGCTGCATACGTTACAGCCAAGGCACTGTGTGAAGTCGATTTCCGCCTTGCCATCCTTCATGCTGATAGCAGGGCAACCGATTTTCATACACATTTTGCAGGTCTTACAT
>JAZQTC010000058.1:0-71824 GCA_045630405.1 Acutalibacteraceae bacterium | reverse complement strand
TTCGACCCGAAAGCGAAAGATTTTAAAATGATTTTTGGCAGTTGAGGGAGCAGGAAGGCTGACGCCTTTCAATCCCGAAACGCCGAAAAGCGTTGAAAAGATTCGCTTTCAGGCATAGTTCGGATTGCTCCCGTCACTCTAAACATTTTAACTGCTGAATAGTCAGAAGTCAATAAATTCAGGTTTACATTTATGTAAATGCAGGTTTACATTTTCAATCTGCGACAAAAATATGACCGAATACATTGTAACAATTGCAATCATAATTGTATCGATGTATTATTTTGAATGTAAGGAGGCTTCTTATGAAATTCAGACTGATTATCGATAATAAGCGAGAGGAGGAAGTGATAGTTTATTCCCATAAAGAAACAAAGCTTACGGATGATATAAGACGGATTGTTGAAAATGAGGAAAGAGAACTTGTCGGTTATATCGAAAGAGAAGCATATAAACTTAATTTATCTGAAGTTTATTGCTTTTTTGCAGAAGATAACAATGTTTTTGCGCTGACCGAAAAGGGTAAATTCCGAGTTAAATTCAGATTATATCAGATTGAAGAAATCATTGAAGATGATTTTATAAAAATCAATCAGTCCTGCATAGTAAGCGTCAAGGAAATAAGAAAATTTGACTCTTCTATCAGCGGTATGCTGAAAGTAGAACTGAAAAACGGATATTCAGATTATGTTTCAAGACGGAATATCAGATCAGTTAAAGAAAGGTTAGGTGTTAAATAATGAATAAATATATAAAAGAATTTTTTCACAGAGGACTTATGTTTTCGGGCTTCGGGCCGATTATATTCGGAATAATTATTTTTATAATATCAAAGACTGTTGATGATTTTGATTTCAGCGGGGAAACTTTTCTGCTCGGAATAATTTCAACTTATATCATTGCTTTTGTGCAGGCAGGCGCAAGCGTGTTCAATCAGATTGAACATTGGTCTTTGCCGAAATCTCTTTTCTTCCATTTCGGCTCACTCTATGCAGTATATTTTCTGGCTTATGTTTTGAATTCGTGGATTCCTTTTGAATGGGGCGTTATAGGAATTTTTACAGCAATATTTGTTGTAACATATTTTGCAGTCTGGTTTATAGTTTATTTCATTGCAAAATCAACAGGCAAAAAGCTGAACGCAACTCTCGGATAACAAAAAAACGGACTGTATCACCCGATACAGTCCGCAATTTATTTTGCAAAATTTTTCAGTTCATCACCCGTCATACGGTAGATTGTCCAGTCATCAAGAGGCTTTGCTCCCAACGACAGATAAAAGTCAATGCTGGGTTTATTCCAGTCGAGGCAACACCATTCAAGCCTTCCGCAGCCTCTTTCACAAGTGATTTTTGCAAGCTTTTTCAGCAATGCTTTGCCGTAACCTTTTTCTCTGTGTTCGGGCAACACAAACAGGTCTTCAAGATAAATGCCTGCCCTGCCGAGGAAGGTTGAAAAGTTATGGAAGAAAAGGGCAAATCCAACTTCTTTACCGTTCTCAACAGCAAAAATAACCTCTGCTTTTTTCTTTCCAAAAATCCATTCTTTGAGAAGTTCGGGAGTTGCAACAACTTCGTTGCTCATTTTTTCGTATTCGGCAAGTCTTTGTATAAAGTCAAGAATTTTTTCAACGTCCGCTTCGTTTGCAAATCTGATTTCGAAATTATTATCCATTATTATCACCACTGATAATATAACATTAATTGTTGTTCTTGGCAACAAATTAATTGACTTTTGTTAATATTTGATGTAACATATTCCAGATGTTAAGAAAAGGGGAGTAGTTTTATGCTTTCATTCAAAAATAAACTTATTACAAAGGTGGGCGTGCCTCTTTTCAAGTGTCCCGTGCTGCCTTTTATTCATATTTTCAAGCTGGCCAATATGGCAAAAAAACGAATTTCCCTCAGCGAAAACGGAATCGGAACAAAGGATGATCCCGTATATCTTACCGCCCACAGAGGTGCTTGGGCAGATGCCCCCATGAACAGCTTGCCTGCGTTCAAAAAGTCCGTTGAATTGGGTTATTACACCGCAGAATGCGATATCAGACTCACAAAGGATAATAAATGGGTTGTTCTTCATAACGATACAGTTGACTCTCTTTTCTGCCAGAAGGGAAAGATTGAGGATATAACCTATGATGAGGTAAGAACTTTTACATATAAAGACGGTCCTGATTTCTGGAAATACAAAGACCTCAGAATTTGCTCTTTTGAAGAATATCTTGATGTTTTTGTGGGCACAAACACCCGTCCTCAGATTGAAATTAAAAGTGAAACATACGATCTGCTTTACACCGTTGTTGATGCCGTAAAGGCAAAAGGACTTGAGAAAAGCGCAATCGTTATTTCTTTTGACCTTGAGCAGCTCAGAGAAATCAACAAGATTGACAGCAGCATTGAGCTCTGGTATCTTATTGATGAAATCACACCCGAAAGAATTGCCGAGGCTCAGGCGATTGGTCCCAATGTGTGGCTTTCACCTAACTATGACAGAAACGATGCACAGTCAATAAAACTCGCTCTTGATGCAGGTATAGGTGTTTCTTTCTGGACTGTTAACACGCTCGAAAAAGCAAGAAAACTTTATGACCTTGGCGTAAGATATATCGAGAGCGACGTTCTCTGCAAGTGATATAACGGGCAGATTTTCTGCCTGTTATTTTTATGTTTAAAGGTTGACATTCTCTAATTAATATAATATACTTAATTGAGTAAATAATGGAAGGGTATGACTATGGGTTTCACTGTAAAAGGCTGTAAGATAAACGGACAGGGTACACAGACTGATATCAGTGTTTCAGGCGGCGTCTTTGGCGGTGCCTCCGATGGTATTTTTGAATTTAATAACTGTGCTGTTTTTCCCGGCTTTATTGATGTTCACGTTCATCTCAGAGAGCCGGGCTTTTCTTATAAAGAAACCGTTGCAACAGGCACAAAAGCTTGTGCGAGAGGCGGCTACACAACCGTGTGTTCAATGCCGAATCTCAATCCCGTTCCCGACAGTGCGGAGCATTTGAATGAGCAGTTAAAGCTTATTGACGCAGATGCGGTTATCCGTGTTGCGCCATATGGTGCAATAACTGTCGGTCAGAACGGCGAAGAGCTTTCGGATATGGATGCAATGGCAAATGACGTCTGTGCATTTTCCGATGACGGCAAGGGCGTGCAGAGCGAAGAAATGATGCGCAATGCAATGCTGAAAGCGAAAGCACTCGGCAAAATGATTGTTGCTCATTGCGAGGAAAACGCACTTCTCAAGGGCGGTTATATTCACGACGGCAAGTATGCTGCAGAACACGGTCACAGAGGAATCTGTTCCGAAAGCGAATGGAAACCTATTGAGCGCGATCTTAAGCTTGCGGCAGAAACAGGCTGTGCTTACCACGTTTGCCACATTTCAACAAAAGAGAGCGTTGAACTTATCCGCAAAGCAAAAGCAGCGGGGGTTGACGTTACCTGCGAAACCGCACCGCATTATCTCATCCTCAGCGATAAAGATTTGCAGGAGCACAGCAGATTCAAAATGAATCCTCCTCTCCGTGATGAGAGCGACAGACTTGCTCTTATTGAGGGTGTTGTTGACGGCACAATTGATATGATTGCAACAGATCACGCACCTCATTCCGCAGAAGAAAAGGGCAGAGGTCTTGAAAAGAGTGCAATGGGAATTGTGGGTATCGAAACCGCATTTCCGCTTCTTTACACACATCTCGTTAAAACAGGTGTTATCACAATGGACAGGCTTGTGGAGCTTATGAGCATCAATCCTGCAAAGAGATTCGGCTTCAACAGTTCGCTTGAAGACGGTATGCCTGCCGATTTCACCGTGTTTGATCTTAACAGTAGATACACAATAAATCCCGACGATTTTCTTTCAAAAGGCAGAGCCACTCCCTTTGAGGGATATGAGGTTTACGGCGAATGTCTGATGACCGTAAAGGGCGGAAAAATCGTTTGGCAGAAGGGAGAAAACCGATGAACAGAGGAAAATATCTCATAAATAACAATAAGCCTCTGACCAAAGATATCTGGGAAATGACGCTTGAAGGCGAAACCTCTCATATCACAGCACCCGGTCAGTTTATCAACATTCAGCTTGACGGCTTTTATCTTCGCAGACCCATCTCAATCTGCGATTACAATGACAGTCAGATAAAAATTATCTACAAGGTTGTCGGTCACGGCACAGAGGCTATGGCAAAGCTTGCCGCAGGCGAAAAGCTTGACGTTCTTTGCGGTCTCGGCAACGGATTTGATACCTCAAAGTGTAACGGAAAAGCAGTGCTTATCGGTGGCGGTGTAGGCGTTCCTCCGATGTATAATCTCTGCAAAAAGCTTATCGCCGAAGGTAAGGAAGTAACCGTTATTCTTGGTTTCAATACCAAAGATGAAATTTTCTATGAAGATGAATTCAAGGCTCTCGGTGCAAAGGTTTGCGTTTCAACCGTTGACGGTTCATACGGCACAAAGGGTTTTGTAACAGATATACTCAAAGACCTTGATTATGATTATTTCTTCACCTGTGGTCCTATGCCTATGTTCAGAGCAATCGAAAAGATTGCCGCTACAAGCGGTCAGTACAGCTTCGAGGAGCGCATGGGTTGCGGTTTCGGTGCTTGTATGGGTTGCTCATGCAAGACAAAATACGGATATAAGAGAATCTGCAGGGACGGTCCTGTGCTTGAAAGGGAGGAGATTATATGGTAAACACAAAGGTTAATCTTTGCGGAATTGAACTTGATAATCCCGTTATTCCCGCGTCGGGTACTTTCGGCTTCGGCTATGAATTTGCAGAGCTTTATGATATCAACTGTCTCGGTACGTTCTCGTTCAAGGGTACAACAAAGGATTCACGTTTCGGTAATCCCACACCCAGAATTGCAGAGTGTGACAGCGGAATGATCAACGCTGTCGGACTTCAGAATCCCGGTGTTGAAAAGGTTATCAGCGATGAACTTCCCAAGCTTGCTAAGTGCTTTTCAAAGCCCGTTATGGCTAACGTAAGCGGATTTGCTCTTGATGAATATGCTTATACCTGCGAAAAACTTGACAAAGAAGAGCAGGTGGGCTGGCTCGAGGTTAATATCAGCTGCCCCAATGTACACGGCGGCGGAATGAGCTTCGGACCTTCACCCGAAGCGGCTGCAGAGGTAACGAAGGCAGTTAAGGCAGTAACAACAAAGCCTGTAATTATCAAGCTTTCACCTAATGTAACGGATATTGTTTCAATTGCAAAAGCGTGTGAGGAGGCAGGTGCAGACGGCATCAGCCTTATCAACACTCTTCTCGGTATGAGAATAGACCTCAAAACAGGTAAACCCGTCATCGCCAACAAAATGGGCGGTTTCTCCGGTGCGGCAATAAAGCCTGTCGGTATCAGAATGGTTTATCAGGTCAGCAATGCTGTTAATATTCCTGTTGTCGGTATGGGCGGCGTTTCAACCGCAGAGGATGTTATCGAGTATATAATGGCAGGTGCAACGGCTGTTGAGGTCGGTGCGGCAAACCTTGTTAATCCTTATGTCTGCAAGGAAATCATTGATGAACTTCCTGCAGCTATGGTCAAATACGGTATTAAAAATTTAAATGATATAAAAGGATGTGCACACAATGGGTAAAGACGTAATCATTGCTTGCGATTTCAGCAGCAAGCAGGCAGTAATGGATTTCCTTGATAAGTTCACAGAGGAAAAACCTTACGTAAAAATCGGTATGGAACTTTTCTATGCCGAAGGTCCCTCAATCGTAAGAGAAATCAAGGCAAGAGGACACAAGATTTTCCTTGACCTCAAACTTTGTGATATTCCCAACACAGTCAAGAAGGCTATGAGCGTTCTCAGCGAGCTTGATGTTGATATGACAAACCTTCACGCAAGCGGCACAATTGAAATGATGCAGTATGCTATCGAAGGTCTCACAAGAGCAGACGGCACAAGACCTCTTCTTATCGCCGTTACTCAGCTTACCTCAACAAGCGAAGAAAGAATGAGAGAACAGCTTCTTATTGACAGACCCCTTGACGAAGTTGTTATGCATTATGCATCAAATGCAGAAAAAGCAGGTCTTGACGGTGTTGTTTGCTCACCCCTTGAAGCAGGTAAGGTTCACGGCAGATGCGGTGAAAAGTTCCTTACAGTTACTCCCGGTGTCCGTTTTGCAGACGGTGATATCGGCGATCAGGTAAGAGTAACAACTCCTGCAAAGGCAAAGGAAATCGGTTCAGACTATATCGTAGTCGGCAGACCCATCACAGCTGCAGAAGATCCCGTTGCGGCTTACAGAAGATGCGTTGCTGAATTCGTTGGTTAATTTGTTGATAATTTCTAAGGAGGATAATAAAATGCAGAAGCTTATTGCAAAAGATTTACTTTCAATCGGTGCGGTTTTCCTTCGCCCCGAAGAACCATTTACATGGGCAAGCGGTATCAAAAGCCCTATCTACTGTGACAACAGACTCACTCTTACAGCTCCCGCAGTAAGAACAGATGTTGAAAAGGGTCTTGCACAAATTGTAAAAGAATATTACCCCGAAGCAGAGGTGCTTATGGGTACTTCAACTGCAGGTATTGCTCACGCAGCAATCACCGCACATATGCTTGATATGCCTATGGGTTACGTTCGTTCAGGTGCAAAGGACCACGGCAGAGGCAATCAGATTGAAGGCAAGCTTGAAAAGGGTCAGAAGGTTGTTGTTATCGAAGACCTTATTTCAACAGGAGGCAGCGTAATCGAAGTTGTTGAAGCTCTTCGTGAAGCTGGCGCAGAGGTTCTCGGTATTGCAAGCATTTTCACATACGGTATGCAGAAAGGTCTTGACAGACTTGCAGCAGCAAACGTTAAGAATGTCAGCCTTACAAATCTTGACGTTATTGCAGAGGTTGCGGCAGAAATCGGTTACATCAAGCCCGAGGATGTTGCTCGTCTCATCGCATTCAGAAACAATCCTTCCGACGAAAGCTGGATTGGCAAATAAAATATCTGAACGGTATTTGTTTTTGCATAAATTAATTAGTTTGTTGCGGAGGTAGAGCAGATGCATATTGATTCTATCAAAAACGGTGTTGTGATTGATCATATCAAAGCAGGAAAGAGTATGGAAGTTTACAATTATCTGGAACTTGATAAGCTTGATTGCACCGTTGCAATAATCAAAAATGTCAGCAGTAAAAAAATGGGTCGCAAGGATATAATCAAGATTGACTCTGAAATGGAAGTTGACCTTGACGTGCTTGGCTATATTGATTCAAATATTACGGTCAATATTATCAAGGATAAAAAACTTTGCGAAAAGAAAAAACTGGTTCTGCCCGAAACAATAAAAGACGTTGTGAAATGCAAGAATCCCCGTTGCATCACAACCATTGAGCAGGGTCTGCCTCATATTTTTAAGCTTGCAGATGCGGAAAACGGAACATACCGCTGTATGTATTGCGAATCCAAAGCGAAATAATTCAAAATCCGACAGATGATCTGTCGGATTTTTTGTTGCCTTAATCTTGAAAAACACGTTGATTTATGCTACTATTTGAACAATATTTAATGTATAGGAAGTGTTTGTTTATGATAAAGCATATTGTCTGTTTTAAGTTAAAGGATAACAGCCTTGCAGAGTGCGAAAAGGCAAAGGAGGTTCTTCTTTCAATGAAGGGCAACGTGCCTCAGCTCAGGGATATTACAGTGGGAATAGATTTTCTTCATTCCGAGCGTTCGTATGACCTTATTCTTGAAGTAGTGCTTGACGATGAGGCGGCTCTTGAAAGCTATCAGAACGACACTTACCATTGTTCTGTTGTCAAAACTCATATGCACGCTGTCAGAGAAAGCAGCGTTGCGATTGATTACGTTATTGAGGGGTAATTTCTATGCAGCTTCTTGAAATCAACAAAGAAAAATATATCGGTCAGGCAGACCCTTTTGTTCTTGAAAGCAACGGAAAGTTTTATATTTATACTACGGGCAAGGACGGTATCTATGCCTACTCGTCAGACGAACTTCTCGCAGGCTGGAAGTTTGAGGGCAGAGTTTTTCATTATGATGACCCCACGGTATATGACTATTGGGCACCTTCTGTAATTGAGCTTGACGGCACGTTTTATATGTACAATTCTTTCGAATATGATGCCGACGTACCTGATCAGGGCGGTCATCATCAGGCAATGTTTGTTTCTTCAAGCAAAAATCCTCTGGGTCCTTTTGAAAATGCAAAGCAGCTTCTTCATCCTTTTTCAATTGATTCTCACGTTGTCAAAAATGAAGAGGGACTTTTCATTTTCTATTCAACCAATACTTTTGAGGGCGAGAGAATAGGTACGTATATTGTTGTTGACAAACTCCTTGATCCCGAAACCGTTGCAGGCAATCCCGTGCCCGTAATCACCGCATCGATTGATGAGGAAATCTACTGCAGAGACAGATATGAAAAGGGTATTCATTGGCACACTCTTGAGGGTGCATTCTACTTTAAAGAGGGTGACTGGCAGTACGTGATGTACAGCGGTGCTTGCTACGAAAATGAGAAGTATTTCATTGGTTATGCGAGAGCGAAAACTGATGAAACAGACCTGACAAAAATTAAATTTGAGAAATATCCCGATGACAAAACCTACGCTCCCGTGCTTAAAAGCAATGAATGGGAAGAGGGTACAGGTCATCATTCAATGATTAAGCATAAGGGTGAGTGGTATGCGATTTATCACGCCCGTAATGCGGAAGAAGACGGACTTAACGGTGACAGAAGAAACGCCCGAATCTGCCGACTTAATGTTAAGGACGGTATTATAACCGCTGACAGAAAACAATTTGAGATATAAAGAAAAATCCCTCGGTACAACATCACCGAGGGAAATTTTTATTTCTTTTTAGGAGGATAGGGCTTTTGTTCATCTGTTAAATCCATAAGAAAGTCAAGGCTTGTGTTGTAGAATTTTGCAAGAATAACGAGGTTTTCTGCTGTAGGCATAAGCTCTCCAGTTTCATATTTTGAAATCATACTTTGTGGTATACCTGTTTCCATTTGTACTTTCAGTTGAGTATAATCATTTATCACTCGTATAAGTTTAATGTTTTTCAATATCCCCACCTCTATATTCAATTAAAGCATAAAATATGCTTGACATTTATATTTTGTGTGAATATAATATTCATATGGTGAATATAAATGTTTATTCGTCAAAAATTACCGTGGAGGAAAAATTATGAGTGCAAAAATGATTAAATGTAGTTCATGCGGCAGCGATATTTCATCCGGTGCCAAAGTTTGTCCCAATTGTGGAGCAAAGGTAAAAAAGCCCATTTATAAAAAATGGTGGTTTTGGGCAATAATTGTCGTTTTATTTGTTGCAATTATAAGTGGTGGCAGTAGTGATGATTCATCTTCGGGAGATAACACTATAACAAGCAGTGTGGCTGATGTTATTGAAAATAAAGAAGATTTTATTGATAGCACAAAAGCAGAAAAAACAACGGAAGAAAAGTTGGTAGAAACAATGGGTCAAAAAAATGCCCGCAAAAAGGCTGAATCGTATCTTAGATTTTCAGCTTTCTCTCGTAAGGGCTTGATTGATCAGTTGGAGTTCGAAGGATTTACAAAAGAAGAGGCTGAATATGCTGTTGACGTTATAGATGTTGATTGGAACGAACAGGCAGCAAAAAAAGCTGAATCATATCTTGATTTTTCATCGTTCTCAAGAGACGGACTTATCGACCAATTAGAATTTGAAGGCTTTACCTATGAACAAGCCGTTTATGGTGTAGAAGCAGTTGGATATTAAATAAGAAATCCCTCGGTTAGGTACCGAGGGATGATTTTTTTTAAAAATCTGCTGAACCTGTTGTTCTGGGGAAGGGGATAACGTCGCGGATATTTGAAATACCTGTGAGATACATAACAAGTCTTTCAAATCCGAGACCGAATCCGCTGTGCTTGACACCGCCATAACGGCGAAGGTCAAGGTACCAATCGTAATCTTCAGGGTCAAGACCAAGTTCCTTGATTCTTGCTTCAAGCAGGTCAAGACGCTCTTCTCTCTGACTGCCGCCGATGATTTCGCCTATGCCCATAACAAGGCAGTCGCAGGCGGCAACGGTTTTTCCGTCGTCGTTGAGTCGCATATAGAATGCTTTGATTTCTTTGGGATAATCGGTAACAAAAACGGGCTTTTTGAAAATCTTTTCCGTAAGATATCTTTCGTGCTCTGTCTGCAAATCGCAGCCCCAGCTGACCTTGTATTCGAACTCGTCGTTGTATTCTTCAAGAAGCTTTATAGCTTCTGTATAAGTCACTCTTCCGAAATCGGAATTTGCAACGGCTGTAAGTCTTTCAATAAGCCCCTTGTCAACAAACTTATTAAGGAAGTCAAGCTCCATAGGACAGTTGTCGAGGACGTACTGAATAACGTATTTTATCATAGCTTCTGCAACGTTCATATCATCGCTGAGCTCTGCAAATGCCATTTCGGGCTCAATCATCCAGAATTCTGCGGCGTGACGCTGAGTGTATGATTTTTCTGCTCTGAACGTGGGGCCAAAGGTGTAAACCTTGCCGAATGCAAGAGCCATTGTTTCTGCCTGAAGCTGACCTGATACGGTTAGATATGCAGGTTTCTGGAAAAAGTCTTCGCTATAGTTAACCATGCCTTCTTCTGTTCTGGGCAGATTTTCCATATCAAGGGTTGTTACCCTGAACATTTCTCCTGCGCCCTCACAGTCGCTGCAGGAAATAAGGGGAGTGTGAGCATAAACAAAGCCCTGCTCCATAAAGAATTTATGGATTGCATATGCCGCAACTGAACGTATTCTGAAAGCGGCATTGAAAAGGTTTGTTCTGGGTCTGAGGTGTGCAATTGTACGCAGGAATTCAACGGAGTGACGCTTCTTCTGCAGGGGGTAGTCGGGGGTTGACGTTGCTTCAATTCCGATTTCGTCTGCGTTGATTTCAAAAGGCTGATTTGCCTGAGGTGTGAGCAGAAGCTTGCCTGTGACCTTAACTGCAGAGCCTACGTTGAGCTTTGCAATGTCTTTGTAGTTTTCAAGCTTTGCAGCTTCAAAAACAATCTGCACTCCTTTGAAACAACTGCCGTCGTTAAGTTCAATAAATCCTATTGCTTTTGAGTCTCTGAGCGTTTTTACCCAGCCGCAAACCGTAACGGTTTTGTCTGCGTAGCAATCGGGTGATTCAAAAAGTTTTTTTATTTCAAGTCTTTCCATTTTTTTGTCTCCGATCAGAAGTTGACGCCGTTCCAGCCCCAATGTTCTGCTTCCTCATATTTGATATAAATGTTTGCTCTGTCGATGCCAAGTTCTTCGTTGACTATTTCACTCAACGCGGCGGTAAGTCTGTCATATGCAGCATCGGACGTTGAGCCGAAAAGGCTGACTTCAAGATAAGCATAATCCTGTGTGCAGTCGCCTTTGAAATACATACTTACGTTATCCTCAAATGCAAGCATCAGCCATGCTTCGCTTTTGCCTGGAATAAGAGCGATTGCTTCACCAAGCTTTGCTTTGAGGTTTTCTTTGTTTTCGTCTGTAAGACCTTTGCTTACGGTTGTTCTGATGTAAGGCATTGTGTATTCTCCTTTTAATTGATTCTCATAAAACTGCGGGCTTCAACAACCGCACCGAGTATAGTGCAATCGCTGTCTGTGTAGTTGACGTAAATCATTGTACCTGTATCGTATTCTGTGCAGAAAACACCGTTTTCAACCTCGTAATGGTCGGTCATTCTGGCGGTACGCAGGTCGTTGAGAACCTCGTTGGATTTGGTGTAAAATTCTGCAGCAGCGTTGATTGTATTATCGTAGTAGTAAATGTCGTTTTCGGTTGCGCTGTTTACGGGCACGTAGTTCCATTCATAATGAGGGCAGGCTCCGTATTCGATATATCTCAACATAAGCTCATTGCTGTTTATATCCGTGTTGATGGCTTCGCCCGAATAATCAACAATTCCGTGCAGGATAAGCTGAACAAACGGTACGCTTATATATGCTCCGCTTTCCGATGAAGAAGGTTTGAGGGGAAGGTTGATAACCGAATCTATATTTTTCAGCATATAGAAATTGCCCGTTGCGGTCATTGTGCTGTGGTCTGTTGAGAGAGGTGCAATTGCTTTTGCAATTTCGATTGAGGCATCTTCACGAAGCAGACCGCCGTTTGAAAAGTCCGAATAAAGCACGCTGCCTGCATCGCTTATGCAGTAGCCTGAAAAACTGTAGTTTTTTGTATCTTTGACAACAGCTGAAACAACATTGGTCAGCTCCGATATTTTTCGGAGTTTTCTGTCCGCAGAACGGTTGCCCATATATTCGCTGAGATAATTATCTGCGTTATAGAGCGAATTCTCTTTGCAGATGTTCATTGCGTTGCCTGAATTGAAATTTTTGGATGAAGACAGCAGGTTGATATCAAGGAAAAGGCTCATTTTCTGGGCTGTCATATAGGTGAAAAGATTGTTCAGTTTATCTGAACCGCCCAGTTTGGCAAGCATCTCGGAGTTTTTGATGTCTCCCGAATCAAGTCCGCCGCTGAATATGCCTGAATATCTTACGCTGACGTTGTTGATGCCTTTGTTTTTCATTCGGACAAGCATATCCTGTGCCTGCTCAAACGTTGTCAGCTTTTTCAGGTAGCTGAATGGACCGAATGACGATTTTGCGGCACCCGTAAGCGTGAGATGCATAGGAATATAGTTGCTTTCTGCAGCCGTTTTGGTGGAAAGAACAGAATTGCGGATAAGCTGTTCTCGGCAGGCAGATGCAAGACCTGCATAGGTTGCATTGTTGCCTGAAAGGAAGCGGTAACAGAGTGAAATCCTGTTCAGTGCAGGTGTTTTTGAAGAATAGATAGTTTTGTTTTTGTAAACAGTAGGTGTGACGTTAAAAGAAGAATACACCTTGTTGTATTCGCTGACGGTGGTTGCCTTGTCGGCTTTGATTTGTGCAACGGCATCGCCGGCCTGAATCAGAGCAACGAATGCGGAGTCGCCGTGCTTGATGCCGAATGCAGGCACAATTGCGACACCGTCGCTGTCAATTTCCGTTGAAGGATCGTTACCGTAAACACTGAATGTGAGCGGCTCAAAGGATTCATCGAAGGTAGCGGTTTTTATGATTGCGCCGCAACCGTCGGGGACAAGCAGAAAATCATCTTCGTGTGAATTGTTAAACGAGCCGAAACCGTTGAGAATTTCTATACTCTCAATACAGGCATCGGGATTGCCTGAAAGGTTTGAATAAGTGCAGTCTGCAAGCATACTTCCGTCAGCAAGGATGACGCTTAACGTTACTCTGAATGCAATGTCGGATTTATCGAGCGTTTGTTTTTGCGCCGTTGTCTGATCCGTAAAGATGTCATACGTGAATTCCGCACCGTTTTCAATGATTTTATAGGATGCTTTGCCGTATGCAAGAGAATTGTCCTGCGAATTGAGAATATAAGCATCGGTACCGCCGCTTACGGTGATTGCAACTGCGCTTGCATTGCTTGTAAGCTCTTCTCCGCTTGCAACGTCCGAAAGCAAAGGTAAAGCGGTCCAGGCTTTGTTCTTGGTGGTTTCCGTAATGCAGAAGCTGTTTGAATCAGGGTCAATCTTCAGTTCGATAAAACCTGATGATGCAGCTTTTTCGGAAAATGAACTGATGCTTTCTGCATAATGCACGTCGCCTGTTTCGGATGCCATCGTAACGGTGTTGCGGCTTTCAACGGATTTTTTAACGGCAACGCCCGTTTCCTCGTTACCCGAGCAAGCGGAAAGCAGAACAAAACAAAGGCAGATTGCGGCTGCCGATGCTCTGCGGAATATATGTTTTGTTTTATTCTTTATCGCCATAATAACTTGGGTCCTTTGCAACTTCAAATGTGAACACAACGCCGTTTTTTACGTTTTTAACGCCGTATTGACAGTTGTGGTTTTCCATAATGCTTTTTACGATTGAAAGTCCGAGACCGAAGCGGTTTTCGCTTCTGCCGTGGGCTTTGTCCGCTCTGTAGAAACTGTCCCAGAGTTCTGCCATATCAGCCTTGTCAATGTGTTCTCCCGTGTTGAAAACGCTGATTTCAAATTTATCTTTGCTTTCGGTGCATACGAGCTCAATATGCTTTTTGCCCGAGCAATGCGATATGGCATTGGTAACGTAGTTTTTCAGTACGATTTCAATTTTGTCTTCCTGCGCATAGCAGGCAAGAGGCTGAGGAATTCTGTTGAGTACGGTTATGCCAAGCTGATCTGTTTGCAGAGAAAGGTGATTAAGCAATGACGTAACTTTGGCTCCAAGGTCAAAATACTGGGGATAAAACGGCTGGGCTTTGCTTTCAAGTTTTGAAAGTTCAAGCAATTCACAAACCAGAACGTTCATTTTTTGGCTTTCGTCATATATTATCTGACAATATTCCCTGATAACTTCAGGGTCGTCGCTTATTCCTGCACAAACACCTTCGGCATAGCCCGAAATGATTGCTATAGGTGTTTTCAGCTCGTGAGAAACGTTGCTTATGAAGGATTTTCTCGCATTGTCAAGTGCGTGACGGCGCTCAATATCTTTTTCAAGTTGTTCGTTTTTGTCCTTAAGGTCCATAAGCGTGGCATCCAGCGTGGTTGACAGGGTGTTTATGCTCCTGCCCAGTTCGCCTATTTCGTCTCTTCCGTAGTTGCGACATTTTCTGCCGAAGTTCAGCGCAGCCATATCTTTTGTGACGTCGTTCATTTCAACAAGAGGCTTTGTGAAACGGGCAACAATGATGTAGAACAAGGCTGCCATCAGTATAATCATCGCTATACTGATGAATGTGTAAACTCTGCCTGCAACGTCAACAATGTTTTCAACGTCGGCAACTTCATAGTAAATATGAATTGTTTCTCCCGATTGAAGGGGAGCGGTATAGACAAAAAATTCAATGCTGGTTGCTTCTTTTTTTCTGATTTCAAAATTCTCAAAATCAACGGAATTCTTATAACTGTCCGACGGTCTGAGTGTGTCGTAGGTTGCGGTTGAAGCACCTGACGATGCAAAATGCTCGCTGCTTGCCGCAGAGCTTCCCTGACTTGAAGTGTACGCAAGTGAACCGTCAGGGTTCACGATTTCAAAATCTACGTTGTTTTTTACTGCAACGGAGTAGAGATTGAAATAGTACGTTGCAGAGCCGGGGATGAGGTTGTTGACAGTTTCCGAAACGCTGCTCAGATCGCGGTAGGTCTGGAATGCAAAAGTCTTGAACAACATAGGCTTGCTGAAAACAGAAATAAGCACAAGCAACGTTGCAAGCACGCATATAACAGCCGCAAAAAGTTTGGTGCGTATGCGGCTTGTTCTGGTTTTTGAAAGTGATTTTTTCAAATTTTACACCTCAATTTTATATCCGACTCCGTAAACAGTTCTGAGATGTGTTTCACCCCATATGCCGAGCTTTGTTCTGAGTCGTGCAACGTGGGAATCAACCGTTCTGGGGTCGCCGATGAAGTCAACGCCCCATATGCTGTCCAGAAGTTGCTCGCGGGAATAGATTCTGCCTGTGTTCCCTGCAAGCTTGACAAGAATGTTGTGCTCTTTTACGGTCAGCTCAAGAGCCTCGCCGTCAAGGGTGATTTTGTGGGCAGGAATATCTATCATAAGTCCGCTGATGTTTATAACGTCTTTGCTTTTTGCTGCTGAAGCGTTCTGTGTCCTCTTGAGCAGAGCCTCAACTCTTTTGACAAGAACAATGGGGCTGAAAGGTTTGGTGACAAAATCATCCGCACCGCTTTCAAATGAACGCAGTTCATCAAATTCCTGGCTTCGTGCGGTAAGCATAAGCAATGGCACGCTGCTTGATTCTCTTATTTTGCTGCAGACTTCCCATCCGTCAGCCTCGGGCATCATAATATCGCAGATTACAAGGCAGATATCTCCGCAGGCAAAGAATTTTTCAATGGCATCTTTACCGTCAACGGCTTCAACGGTTTCGTAGCCTGAATTTTTGAGGAAGTCGCATACAAGGCGCCTGATTCTTGCCTCGTCATCGGCAACAAGTATCTTTTTCATTGCGTTCTCGCTTTCTTGTTACATATATTTATACAGATATATTCTATCATATTCAGTATACTAAAATCAAGCAATAAGGAAAATTACTTCAATCTGATGCAAAATATTTGAAAATAATCAAAAAATTTTATCAAAACTATTGTTTTGTGTTTTGTTATCTAGTATAATAATTGAGTATTTAATCTGGGCAAAAGCGGCTTTGTGCCGCTGATGTCTTTCGAAAGGTGTGGTTATATGCTCGGCAAGTATGTCAGAGTCAGGGTTACTAACCCTATCCGCTCCGTAAACAGACAGTTTGGTTTTGTATACCAGCTTAATTTTGGCGCAATTGAAGGGAAAAAGAGATATGACAACATTTCCCACGGTGCCTATATTATGGGCATCAATCATCCCGTCAGAACCTTCGACGGCAGAGTGATTGCGGCAATCAAGAGAAGTGACGGAAGTCCCACGGTTTATGTTGTTGCACCCAAAAGTATGCGTTTTATCTCTTATCAGATTGAGGACGCAATTGCTTTTGCGGAAAAAGGCAGGGACTACAAGCTTGAATGTCTTTACGAGCGTTCATGCGGTGCAGTTGTTTACCGCATAATCAACGATGAACTTCGTTATCTTTTAATCAAAAACAGACGCAGCACCCATTGGGGCTTTCCTAAAGGTCACATTGAAAAAGGAGAGACTCCCGAACAGACTGCAATGCGCGAAGTGCTGGAGGAGACCGGAATTCATATTCAGATTCTGCCTCAGTTTGCTTCGAAGTCAGAGTATACCATTCAGGGCAGGGTGGAAAAATCGGTTACAATTTTCCTTGCCAAAACAAAGGATACTCAGACCATAATTCAGCGTGAAGAAATCGAAGACTATGTATGGCTGAATTATGACAAAGCTATGGATACCCTGAGATTTATAAACGACAGAAATATTCTCCGCAGCGCACATGATTTTCTTGCAGAGCAAAATATAAAGTGAGGTCGGTCAGATGGCAGAAACAATTGCCGATTATCTTGTAGAGTTGTTTCAGGGCAAAATCCCGGAAGAATTGATAATTTTTATCATCTCGATGTTTCCCGTAGTTGAACTCAGAGGCGGTATGATAGCGGCGAAATTGCTTGACGTCGATTTCATCAAAGCGTTTGTGATATGTTACGTCGGCAACATAATACCGATTCCGTTTATTCTTTTGTTTATCAGACGTATTTTTGAGTTTCTCAAACGTTTCAATCCAACACGAAAAGTAGTTGAAAAACTTGAGTCGAGTTCTTTGCGTAAAAGCGAGAAAATAAAAAAGACAAGCAAGTGGGGTTTGCTCACTTTTGTTGCAATTCCTTTGCCCGGCACAGGCGGCTGGACAGGCTCGCTTATTGCGGCTTTGCTTGATATGAGAATAAAAATATCCTTTCCCGTTATTGCTCTGGGTGTGCTTATTGCAAACCTGATAATGTCCGCTTTTTCTTACGGATTACTCGGCGCAATCGGCTTATAAAAATCAAACCCTTGTTCCTTTTGAGAACAAGGGCTTTTTTTTATTCGTAATGCTTCATATTGAGTTTTACAAGAGCACCTACCATTTCGGCAATTTCTTTGGGTGTGCCGGTAAGCGTGCCGTTGAGCCAGGCAAGTATTGTTGATTTTGCGCCCGATGTAACGTATATAAGATAGACGTTTGCCGCATCTCTGTTTGTAGCCTTTGGCTGTGACATAACAAGATCAAGCAGCTTGTCGTAATAAACTTCAACCAATCTCCAGAGGTAATTGTTGAATACGTTTGACTGAGCAAGCATTCTGTAATAGTCCATATCTTTGCTCAGATAATCGCAGATCTGCTCAATGAGTACTGTGACGTTGGTGAGTATATTTTCGAGACCGAAGCGGTCAACATACTCCATAAGTGCTTTGAGTTCTTCATTTTCAATCTGTTTGAGCACGCTGTCAACGTCTGAATAGTGTGCGTAGAAGGTGCCGCGGCTGATATCTGCTTCTCTGATGATATCGGAGACGGTAATTTTTGTGATGTCTTTTTCGTGGATAAGTTTTGCCACAGCTTTTTTTATTGAATTTTTTGAACGTATGGAACTTCTGTATTCTGCTTTAGCCATTTTATTTTCCCCTCGATAACTATCATTTATGGTTAATTTATCTTTTTTTTCGAAAAAAGTCAATAAATAATGTGTGAATTTATGTTTTTCTTAATAATTGCTTGTGAATTTTTGGCGCACCTGCTATAATGTTTTCAAAATATTACTTCTAAAGGATGGTTTATATGAAGCTTGTAAATCAAACTGACGTAATTTCCGGTCGTCTTGGTGATGAGGCAGCTGTTCGTATTATTTGTGAAAGCGGTTTTGACGGACTTGATTATTCAATGTTCGGTATGAGCAGGGAGGACTGTATCCTCAACACACCTGAATACCGTAAACATATCAGAAAAATTGCGGATGTTGCCGCTTCCTACGGTGTAACCTTTGAGCAGGCTCACGCACCTTTTCCCTCAGCCAGAGACGGTGAGACCGAATATAACGAAACTATGTTTGAAAAACTGAAAAGAGCGATTGAAATCGCAGGCTTGCTTGATACAAAAATCTGTGTTGTTCATCCCGTTGTGTTCAAAGAAAATCAGTTTGAGCAGAATATGGAGTTTTATCATAAACTTGAACCGTATGCAGCAGATTACGGTGTTAAAATTGCTCTTGAGAATATGTGGGGCTGGAGCGAAGAACTTCATCGTATAGTCCCCAACGTTTGCAGCGTGGCAGAAGATTTCAATCGCTATGTTGATGCCCTTGACCCTGATCATTTCACTGCTTGCCTTGACCTTGGTCATTGCGGTCTGGTCGGTGACAGCGCAGGTGCGATGATAAGACAGATGGGTTCAAGACTCGGCTGCCTGCATATTCACGATAACGATAACGTACACGACAGTCACGTGCTGCCTTACACGTCAAAAATGGATTGGGATGATATTCTCCGCGCTCTTGGTGAAATTGATTATCAGGGTCATTTTACGTATGAGTCGGATTATTTCCTTAACGGATTTCCTGATGATTTGTTGCCTGCTTGTGAAAAGTTTATGCACGACGTAGGCAGGTCAATGATGAAAAAGATTGAAGAATACAGGGTGAAGAAATGAGCCTTTTTAGCTGTCCTGTCTGTAAACAGGGTTTAACAGAATACGAGAAGCTTTACAAGTGTGAAAACGGTCATTGTTTTGACAAATCAAAATTCGGCTACGTCAATTTGCTGCAGTCACAGAAATCATCTGCAAAAAGGCACGGAGATGACCGTCTTATGGTAAGAGCAAGACGTGATTTTCTCGACTCGGGAGCTTATTCTTTTTTGAGAGACGAACTGTGCGGAATATGTGAGAAGTATCTGTCTGACGGCGGCAAAGTGCTTGATGCAGGCTGCGGAGAGGGATATTATTCTGCAGGCATAAAATCATATTTTGAGCAAAAGGGCAAAAAACTTGAAGTTTGCGGCGTTGATATTTCAAAAGATGCACTTGAATTTCTCTGCAAAAGAAAATGCGGCATTCCCTGTGCGGTTGCAAGTCTGTTTGATTTGCCTCTTGCGGATGAAAGTGTTGATTGTGTTCTCAATATCTTTTCTCCCGAGGCGGATAATGAATTTTGCAGAGTGCTGAAAAAAGGCGGTTACCTCATAAAAGTTGTTCCTCTTGAAAGGCATCTGTTTGAACTGAAAGCCGCAATTTACGATAAACCTTATCTTAACGACGTTCTGTCAGTTGACCTTGACGGCTTTGAGTGTGTAATCACAAAGCAGCTGAAAGACAGACTTTTGATTGAATCCAACGAAACGGTTCAAAATCTTTTCAGGATGACTCCTTACTACTATAAAACGGGTATTGATGATCAGAACAAAATCAACAGTCTCGGTTATCTTGAAACCGAAGCGGAATTTGAAATAAGATTATATCGAAAGGAAATATAAATATGCATAAGAGACTTGCAATGACTCCTCCTATGGGTTGGAACAGCTGGGATTGCTACGGTGCGGCTGTCAACGAAGAGCAGCTTATCGGTAATGCCGATTATATGGCAAAATATCTTAAAGACTACGGCTGGGAATACGTTGTTTGTGATATTCAATGGTCAGAGCCTACCGCGGACTGTTACTATTATCACAACTTTGTTCCTCTTTATATGGATGAATTTTCAAGACTTATTCCTGCACCTGAAAGATTCCCTTCGTCGGCAGGAGGCAAGGGTTTTAAGCCTATTGCAGATTATGTTCATTCTCTCGGACTTAAGTTCGGCATACATATTATGAGAGGCATTCCCCGTCAGGCGGTGCATCAGAATACACCCATCAAGTGTGACGGTGTGACGGCAAGAGGTATTGCGCAGCAGTTTTCAGTCTGTCTGTGGAATACGGATATGTACGGCATAAATCCTGATGCCAAGGGTGCGCAGGAATATTATGATTCGCTTTTTGAACTTTATGCTTCGTGGGGTGTGGATTACATAAAGTGTGACGATATCGCAAACACGGAATTTCTTAAGGATAATCCATATTCCGCCCGCAGAGAGATTGAAATGCTTCGCAAGGCTATTGATAAATGCGGCAGAGATATGGTGCTCAGTCTTTCTCCCGGTCCTGCACCCGTGTGGGAGCACGAACACCTTGCGGCAAACGCAAATATGTGGCGTATGACGGGCGATTTCTGGGACAGCTGGGATAAGCTTTATGCGATGTTTGAACGCTGCTATGTCTGGCAGGAATACGTTCAGCCCGGTGCGTGGCCGGATTGCGATATGCTTCCTCTTGGCAGAATTCAGAAAACAGAATTGCTTCCCGAATACAGAAACAGATATACCCGATTCACCCACGATGAACAGATAACAATGATGACTCTTTGGGGAATTTTCCGTTCTCCTCTTATGATGGGCGGCGAGATGCGTGAAAACGATGAATTTACCCTTTCGCTTCTTCAGAACAGAGAGCTTATTGATATGCTCAAAAACTCAAGCGGTGCAAAGCAGTTCAGCAGAAAAGAAACAGATGGCAAGGGTGAAATTATCTGGACGTCAAAGGGCGATAAATGCAAATACGTTGCCCTTTTTAATACCGACGACGAAACAAGAGAGATTGCTTTTGACGTAACGGATATTACAATGAGCGGACTGACTTATTCCGTGTGGGATATGTGGAAACACGAAGAATTTGCCGTAACAGACGGAGTGTTCAAAGCCGAGGTTAATTCCCACGGCGCAAGACTTTTTAAAATAAAGGTGAAATAATTATGGAAAGAACACCAAATTTAAGACTCGCAACAGAAAAGCCCGACCATATTATGGTCAGTATTTCAGGTGATGCCAAAACTTCTATGACAGTTACCTGGCGTTCAAGTGTTGACGTTGTTTCGGGATACGTAGAGTATTACGAAAAAGGCGGCGAAAAGAATCGCGCTGAAGCAATCGTAAAACCCTTTAAAAGCGACGTGAACACCAGCAATATTTTCTGGGCAACCCCCAAAGATCTGAAGCCGGGCACACGCTATTATTATACTTGCGGAAGTGACGAAAACCGCAGCGATGAATATTGGTTTGATACAGAGGAAGAAAACCTCACAAAATTCAAGTTCATTGCCATTTCAGACCATCAGAAGGACGATGACCATTATAATCCCGATTACTCAACTCTCAACAAATTTCTCAAGGACGTGCTCGCAAAACATCCCGACGTAAAATTCATTCTTACTGCAGGTGACAACACCAACTGCGGTCAGCACGAAATTCAATGGAACGCAATGTTTGAGGGAATGCAGGGTATTATGGAGCATCTTCCCTATATGATGAGCTGCGGTAATCACGATAACAGAGGATTCAGGGAATATTTCCCCAATGAAGTTGACAGATATTATGCAGAGCCTGCCGAGTTTTTCAACACCCAGCTTGAGTATTCATATCCCAAGAACGGTCCCGAGGGCTGGCAGACAGAGATATATTCGTTTAATTACGGTAATGCACATTTTGTTGTTTACGGTGTTAACGAGCCTGAACTTATGAACGAATGGGCAAAGGCAGATATTGCATCCTGCGGAAAGAAATGGAAATTCGGTGCTCACCATTTCCCGATTTATTATGCAGGTCCCAATCTTGCCAATGACGACAGCTATCCTATGATGAGAGAATCAATGGAAATGCTGGATGTGCTTTTCTCGGGTCACGAGCATAATTTCTCCCGTTCATTCCCCATAAAGAACGAAGAGATTTTTGACAAACCTTCACAAGGTACGGTTCACTATGAACTTGGCAACGCAAACTTCAATCCTCCCGGAACAAAAACAACGGACAAAATCTGGCACGCTTCTTTCTATCCCCAGGAAGAAAAGGTTGCGGCATACTCGCTCATCGAGGTTGACGGTGACAAGATTACTCTTATCTCCGAGCTTAATGACGGCAGAGTTGTTGATGAATGCTCCATCGATAAGGAAAAGGATGAAATCAGACCTTACAGAATTGCTCCCGTATTCGGAGATGGCAGAACAAGAGTTTACTATAAGGGTGCCGACCTTGGCCTTTGCAATATGTCAACACCTCCCGTCTGTATTGACGGCGTGTGGTTTATGGCGTTTGCAACAATGATAAGATTCGCAGGCGGTGAGGATATTCGCGAAGAGGGTAAGGTTACTCTCCGACTTTACGGCAAGGAAGTGACTTTCACGGAAGGCAGCAGAATTGCTCAGGTCAACGGCGGAAACATTGACCTCGGATATGAGGTTTTCAGAGGCAACGAGGGTCAGCTTTATATGCCTGTTAACGGTGCTTGCAAAGCTTTCGGTATGAAGTGGGCATATGCAAAGAGAAACAATTTTATAACCGTTGAACACGTCAGCGAAAATCATCCCATTGTTCCTCAACCCTGAAGAAAGTTAAGTCTTTTTTAAGATTCTGCATAAAATTTTGAAAAAACCTTGTTTTATTTCAAAAGGTGTTATATAATAGCAATGTATGGAGGTGTCCGAAATGACTGATAAAACAATAAAATTTTCAATCAAAGACGAAAACGAAGTGGAAATGAAAAAAAATCTTCTCACCGTTTATGAAGCTTTGAATGAAAAGGGTTATAATTCAATCAGCCAGATTGTAGGCTATATTCTCTCCGAGGATCCGACCTATATTACAACACACAATAATGCACGCAGTCTTGTCAGAAGGCTCGACAGAGATGAACTTCTTCAGGCTATGGTTAAGTGCTATCTGGGAATTGAATAATCTTGAAGGAGTGATTTACATTGGCTAATAAGAAATTCCTTATGTATAAGGGAAAGCCTCTTGTCAGACAAGGCAAAACCGTTTATTACGGCTATATGAGCGATCCCTATGTTGTTATTATGCAGATAACAAGCACCCGTGAAGTAAAGGGTGTTGAGGTTGCAGACAGAGTTGTTGTTCAGCTTGTCAACACAGACCCCGATGTCAGGATGAAGGATAAAATCGTCAAAAAGGCAGAGCGTAAGGGTCTTTACAGCGCTATGGATATCGGTTGTATCTGGCTCGAAAGAGGTCTCAAAGAAGGCGCATAAATTTTATATGCAAAAAATAAGGCTTGCACGGAATTCCGTGCAAGCCGTTTTGCTTTTTTATTACTCAACTGTAACTGTGCCGTCAACGTCAACGGTAATTTTCATTCCGTCCTTAACGTAGTCAAGGAATTCCTGACCGAGGCAGTCAACTGTGATCATGGGTTCATCTGCCCATACAGCGGAGAGAACTGCACCTGCGCAAGCAAGTGAGTCGATGTGCTCTGAGAAAAGCATACACTTGGGGTTGCGCTTCATAGCGTTTGCGCAGTAGAGAACCATACCGCCTGTTGTTGAACCGATGGTCTGGGGAAGGCAGAGTGCTGTTCCTACCATAGGCTTGTTGTAAAGATCAGCGTTGTTCTGGTCACCGCACTTTGCTTCTTTGTCGCCGAACTGAAGAGCGTTCTGGAAGGAAGCGAGTGTGTTGAAACCGCCGTGAGAAACAAGAGCGTTTGCAGTGCATTTGCCCGCAACAACGGGACGTCCTTTGAACTGTTTCATCTTACTTTGCCTCCTTTGTGATTATGTCAAGAATTTCGTCACTCTTGTAGTAACGTGATGTTGTATATGTTCTGAGCTTGTTTGAGTTTGTGATAACAGGCATCTTCTTGCAAAGAGGATTGTTCATGTACATAAGGGGACAGATGTAGCTGAGAACAACGCCTGTTTCCTTGAGTTTTTTAGCATAGGGAGTCTTGTTGAATGCCTCAACAACTGCAGGTGCAGCGGTGAATACGGTGGGGATTGAAACCTTCTTGAGACCGTTTTTCTTAAGACCTGCAACAACGTTGTCTGTCCACTCAATAAGCTGAGCGTGTGAAAGGTGGGGGCAACCGACAAAGCAAAGCTTGGGAGTTGCATCCTTGTCTTTCCACATTACGGGGTAGTTAGCCTGAACTCTTTCGAGCTCTGCATCGTCGATAACGTAAACCTTTGCACCTTCTGCAATAAGGCTTTCGCCCATTTCAACTGCTTCGGGAGTGAGGTTTTCGATGTGATAAAGACCAACAGCGCCGTTTGAAGCTGTTGCAGCACCGAAATCCTTGAGGTAAGCCTTGGTGTCACCGTCAAGCTCTGTGCCGATCCACTTGTCAAGACCCTTGACGAAGGGAACGTCTTCCATAACTTTCATACCGATAGCTGAACCGAGAATCTGAGCTTCGGGCTTCTTGGTTGTCTTGACTTCAACAATCCATGTAGCCTTTCTGCCTTCGTCTGTAACGAGACCGAAGTAAGGAACTCTGCCAACGATTGAACCGAAAAGCTCAATGATGCCTGAGTTTCTGTTGCAGCGTGCACCGAGAACGGAGTTTGCATAAACAACAGCTGATGACTCTGCCCATGAAAGAACTTCGCCTTTCTTGGGAACGTTGCCTACTTCGTCCATGTAGCATGTGCAGGTGTATGACTTATCGTCGATAAGACCGAGCTTTGAAAGCTGAGCGTCATAGCTGTTCTGCATGCTGTACATAAACTTGTTGAAGATAAATTTCTGGAGGAAGTTTGCGGGAACGTTGGGGTCAACGGGCTTGGGGTCAACAGAGAACTTCTGCTGTGAGAGAGCGCCGCCTTCGATGAGCTTATCCATAAGCTCGTAAACGGGCTTCATAACCTTAAGGCCGAAACTTGTAACAAGGTGACCCATCTTGCTCTCAACGGGAACCATCTTTGTTGCGTCAAAAGCGTCACCGTAAAGAACAAGGGTTTTCATAACCTTTGCCATTGTTTCGCCTTTGGAACCGTTGAGAATATCCTGCTCTTCCTGAGTAAGAAACATTTTGTATTCCATAATTGCATTGTCCTTTCCGCAATTTTTTTTAATTGTAACACTTTGTTCAAATAAATTCAACATAAAATATTAAAAAACAATAAATATTCTTAAATGCATATAATGCTATAGGGTGATATTGTGCGTTACAGAGGGTTTTACGGAAAAAGAAACAGATGGTTTTTCAGAATTATATGCATAATTATTGTTTCGATTATCGGTATGCTTCTGACCGATGCAAAACTGCGTCCTGCAGTTTATGACCTTGCGGCGCTTGAAGCACAGTCGGCAGCTTCTAAAATAATCAACACAGCCGTTGAAAAAAATCTTTCGGAAAGCGGAGTGGCTTATTCCGATATCGTCACAATCAGTCGTACCGACAGCGGTTCAATTACAGGAATTACAACGGATATTGTCAAAATGAATCTGTTCAAATCCCAGGTAACCAATGCGGTTGACAATGCTTTTTTGCAAAACGGAACAATAACGGTAACTGTACCTTTGGGTAGCGCAACGGGAGTGACATTTCTTTCGGGATGCGGTCCCGATATTGATGTAAAAATCAAGCTTTCATCGTCAACTCAATCGGATTTTTCGAATCTTTTTGAAAGTGCAGGCATCAATCAGACTCAGCACAGCGTAATGCTTAATTTCTCAACAACCGTGATTCTTACGATGTCGGGCAGGCGGATAAGCAAGAATATTTCAACTTCATTCTGTGTTGCGCAGACCGTAATAGTCGGTACTGTACCCGATGTTATGGTGGAGTAAAATTCTGTTGATTTTATGGCACAGAATTGGTATAATAAAACTATCAAATTGCAGAGGTAGTTTTTATGAGTTTTGAATCCGCAAAAGTGAGAGCAAAGGAACTTCGCGACCTGCTCAACTATCACAGTCATAAATATTATGTTGAGGATAACCCTGAAATAGGGGACTATGAATACGATATGCTTCAGCGAGAGCTTGCGGCAATCGAAAAGGAATATCCCGAGTTGATTACCCCTGATTCACCCACACAGCGTGTAGGCGGAAGTGCAGACGGTATGTTTGAGCCCGTTGTCCACGCCGTGCCTCTGGAAAGTCTGCAGGATGCATTCAGCATTGAAGAAGTCCGTGCTTTTGATTCAAGGGTAAAGGCTGTTTTTGATTCGGCTGAGTATGTTGTTGAACCGAAGATTGACGGTCTTTCCGTTGCTCTTGAATATGAAAACGGTGTGTTTGTCCGCGGCTCAACCCGTGGCGACGGCAATGTGGGCGAAGACGTTACCGCAAATCTGCGTACCGTCAATTCAATCCCTCTGCGCCTTAAGGAAGACGTTACCATTGAGGTCAGGGGCGAGGTATATATGCCCAAAAAGGTTTTTGCAGCTTTGGTTGAAGAGCAGGAGCAAAACGGCGAAAAAGCCTTTAAAAATCCCCGTAATGCGGCGGCAGGCTCATTGCGCCAGAAAAATCCTAAAATTACTGCAACAAGAAGTCTGGATATCTTTGTTTTCAACATTCAGCGTATGGATGGCGGTAATATCACGGGTCATAAAGAGTCTATTGACTACCTTAAAACGCTGGGATTCAAAACAGTTCCTTTCTATAACAAATTTTCAACCGTTGAGGATGTGATTGCGGAACTTGACAGAATAGGAGAAATCCGTTCTTCACTTCCTTTTGATATCGACGGTGCGGTTATCAAAACCGACTCTTTTGCTCAGCGTGCAGAAATCGGAAGTACCGCGAAATTCCCCAGATGGGCGCTTGCTTTCAAGTATCCTCCCGAGGAAAAAGAAACAACGGTTGTTGACATTGAAATTGCTGTCGGCAGAACGGGTGTGCTTACGCCTACTGCAGTTTTTGAGCCCGTGCTTGTTGCAGGCTCAACGGTTTCAAGAGCAACTCTCCACAATCAGGATTTTATTGACGAAAAGGACATCAGACTCGGTGACAGAGTAGTTATCCGCAAGGCAGGCGACATCATTCCCGAGGTTATAAGAGTTGTTTCCCATGCGGAAAACAGTGAAAAATTCACATTGCCTTCAGTTTGTCCGTCCTGCGGCGCAAACGTTATCCGCGAAGAGGATGAAGCGGCGATAAGATGCGTCAATCCCGAGTGTCCTGCACAGCTTTTGCGTAACCTTATCCATTTCTGCTCACGCGATGCAATGGACATTGAGGGAATGGGCGATGCGGTGCTTGAAAAGCTTGTTTCAAGCGGGCTTCTGACCAAAGCAAGCGAGATATATACCCTCAAAAAAGAGGATTTTATGACCCTTGAGGGCTTTAAGGATAAGTCATCGCAGAATCTTGTTGATGCGGTTGAAAATTCAAAGAAAAACGACCTTTCAAAGCTTGTTTTTGCATTGGGAATCCGCCACGTCGGTCAGAAAGCAGGTAAGATTCTTGCTGACCATTTCGGCACAATGGAAAATATTATGAACGCAGACGTTGAATCACTCACATCCATCGAAGGTTTCGGTGCGATTATGGCACAAAGCGTTGCTGATTTCTTTGCCCTTGAGCAGTCAAGGAGAGAGATTGAAGCACTTGCGGCTTACGGAGTCAATATGGTTTCGCAGAAAGAAACGATTGACAACCGTTTTGAGGGCAAAACCTTTGTGCTGACAGGCACTCTGCCCACGTATTCCCGTAACGAGGCAAGCGCAATAATCGAAAAATTCGGCGGCAAAACGGCTTCCTCTGTTTCAAAAAAGACAAGCTACGTGCTTGCAGGTGAGGAGGCAGGCAGCAAGCTTGTGAAGGCACAGCAGTTGGGCGTAACAATCCTCACAGAAGAAGAATTCAACGAGATGATAAAATGAGATATTCCAAAGACCATTGCTGGGTTGAAAAAACCGAAAACGGAGTAAAAATCGGAATAACAGATTATCTCCGCAGCAAAATCTGCAAAAATTTCATAATCAACCTTTGCGATGAAGATGATGAAATCAGAGCAGGGGAGATTATGGGCGACGTTGAATCCTGTGATTGGTTTGATATAATCGCTCCGGTCAGCGGCACGGTATTGCGTGTCAATGATGATGTGCTTGAAAATCCGTCACTCCTGCTTGAAAGCAATGTGTGGCTTGCAGAATTCACGGATGTTTCATACACTCAACCGCTTATGAGTGAAGCCGAATACGGAAAAATAATTGAAAATATGTCTTGAAAAAAACATGATAGTATGATAAAATACCAAGGATATAAAAACGCAGTGATCGGGAGAGTAAGCTCCGAAGCTCATTCCAGAGAAAATCCGTCATCGGCTGGAAGCGGATTATGAGATAAGATGTCTGAAGTTCACCCGTTAGCGGTGCGCCTGAATTCAGTAGGGTGCAACGGCAAACCTCCGTTACGGGTTTCAAAGCGCACGGTGTATGCCGTGAACGCAGGGTGGTACCGCGGATTTAATTCGTCCCTCGTCATTTGACGGGGGACTTTTTATTTTGTAAATTATGAAAGGATTGATATAAAAATGACTCAGAAATCACTTGAACTCAAGCAGCTTTTTGAGGCAAAGATTGCAGCTGTTACACAGACCGCAGAGGTTGAACAGCTCCGAATCGAATTCCTCGGCAAAAAAGGCTCGGTTGCGGCTCTTATGCAGGAGCTCCGCAACGTTCCCAATGACCAGAAGAAAGAAGCAGGTCAGATTATAAACGAAACAAAGCAGTTCATCGAAGGCGCAATTGCCGCTAAAATCGTTGAACTCAAGGCTCTTGAGGAGCAGAGACTCATTGACGCTGCAGAAAGCTACGATGAATCAATGCCCACCGATGCAGACCTCGGCTCATATCACCCCATCACGCTTACTCGCCGCAGAGTTGAGAACATCTTCTTGAGCATGGGCTTCACAATTGAAGACTATTCCGAAATTACCGATGACTACAATTGCTTTGAGGCTCTCAATATTCCCAAGCATCACCCTGCAAGAGATATGCAGGATACTTATTACCTCAGCACAGGTCAGCTTCTCAAGACTCATACTTCCGCTGCTCAGAACACAATTCTTCGCAAGTATGCAAAGAATCTTGAAAACGGTAACCCCATCCGTGCAATCTTCCCCGGCAGATGCTTCAGAAATGAGAAGATTGATGCTTGCCACGAAAACACATTCTTCCAGATGGAAGGTATGATGGTTGATAAGGATATTTCAATTTCAAATCTTATCTACTTTATGAAAACAATGCTTTCAGAAGTGTTCCAGAAGGATATCACGGTCAGACTCCGTCCCGGTTTCTTCCCCTTCGTTGAGCCCGGATTTGAGCTTGACATTCAGTGCACAATCTGTAAGGGTAAGGGCTGCCCCTCCTGCAAGGATTCAGGCTGGCTCGAGCTTTGCCCCTGCGGTATGATTCATCCAAACGTTCTCACCGCTGCAGGCATTGACCCTGAAAAATATATCGGTTTTGCTTTCGGCCTCGGTATGACAAGACTTGCAATGATGACATACGGCGTAAAGGATATCCGTGTGTTCAACAGCGGAAGCCTTAAGTCACTTTCACAGTTCACCGAAAAATCATTCTCAAGACCCGAAGAAAGCAAGGAGGCATAAGTAATGTTTGTATCAATTAACTGGATTAAAGATTATGTTGACCTTGACGGAATAGACATTAAAAAGCTTATCGAAAGCTTTACTCTTGCAACCGCTGAGGTTGAAGATATTATTGAAAAGGGTACAGACATCGACAAGGTTGTTGTCGGCGAAATCCTTTCAGTAGAAAATCACCCCAACTCAAAGAAGCTTCACCTTCTCAAAGTTGATGCCGGCGAAAAGGTTTGCAACATCGTTTGCGGTGCACCCAACGTTGCAGTCGGTCAGAAGGTTGCTCTTGCTCTTGCAGGCGGCAGAGTATGCGGTGGCGAAATCAACATTGCAACTGTTGCAGGCTTTGAATCAGAGGGTATGTGCTGTTCAGAAAGAGAACTCGGTCTGAGTGATGAACACGCAGGCATTATGGAGCTTGATCCCTCACTCAAAAACGGAACAAACATCAAGGACGTTTTCCCCATTGATGATATTATTTTTGAAGTTGATAACAAGTCGCTTACCAACCGCCCTGACCTCTGGGGTCACTACGGTATTGCAAGAGAGCTTGCTGCTCTTGCAGGCAGAGAGCTTAAGCCTCTTGAAATGGGCGACCTTTCATACGACGGCGATGAGGCTGTTGACGTAACCGTCGGCAGAGAAGACCTTGTTTACAGATATTCCTGCATCAAGATGGACAACATCACAAAGAACAAGAGCCCTCTTGAAATGAGAATCCGTCTTTACTACTGCGGTATGAGAGGCATCAATCTTCTTGCAGACGTAACAAACTACATTATGCTTGAAATAGGTCAGCCTACTCACGCTTTTGCAGGAAATGCTATTGATAATATCGTTGTCACAACTCCCAAGGAGAAGACAACTTTCAAGACTCTTGACGGAGTTGAAAGGGAAATTGACGAAGAAACACTTATGATTTGTAATGGCGATACCCCCGTTGGTATTGCAGGTATTATGGGTGGTCTCGAGTCGGAAATCGTTGAAGATACAGGCTCAGTTGTGCTTGAAAGTGCAAACTTTGACGGTGTAAGCATCCGTAAGTCATCATCAAGACTGGGTCACAGAACAGATGCCAGCGCAAGATACGAGAAAATGCTTGATCCCGAGCTTACTCTCGACGCAGTAGGCAGATTTGTAAAGCTTGTAAAGGATATTGACAGCGGTGCAAGAGTTGCATCAAAGCTTACTGATAAGTATGTAAGAAAGTATCCTGAAATCACACTTTCATTCGATAAGAAGTACGTTGACCGCTACACCGGTATTGATATCAGCGACGAGCAGATAACAAAAACTCTCACAGCTCTCGGCTTTGCAGTTGAGTGTGCTGACGGTGAATATACGGTTAAAGTTCCCTCATGGAGAGCAACAAAAGACGTTACAATCAAGGCTGACATCATTGAAGAAATCACCCGTATTTACGGCTACGATAACTTCAGGATTTCAACAACCGCAAGTCCCCTTAAGCCTGTTCCCAACGACTATGCAAGACTTGAGGATACAGAAATCAAGGATATCCTCGTTAAGAAATACGGATTCCACGAAGTTCACTCATACGTATGGTGTGACGGCAGAAAGTTCAAGAAACTCGGCATTGAAGTTGAAGATAACGTAAAGGTTCTCAATATCGAAAGCTCCGATAACGGTGTTCTCCGTAACTCAATGCTTCCCACACTTCTTGTTATGGCACAGGAAAACAAGGATTTTGCAGAGAAATACAGCATCTTTGAAATCGGCAGAGTAGTTGACGGTACAGTAAACGGTCTTTGCAACGAAAGAAAGCGCCTCGGTGCAGTTATCTACGATAAGAGCGGCAACGAAAAGGCAGCATACCTCAAGGCTGTTGAAATCATTAACTGCATTGTCGGCAACATCAAGCAGAAGCAGGCAAGCTATGCAAAGATTGCTCCCGAACACGCTTGGCAACATCCCAAGAACACAGCTGAAATCCTCATCGACGGTAAAAAGGTTGGCGTTCTTTGTGCGCTTCATCCTGCAAACCGTGCAAAGCTTGACAAAACGGCGGCTGCTGTATGTTTTGAAATTGATATGGACGATTTCAGTGCAATCGATGCAAATTCAATTCTTTTCCGCGAGCCCAGCACACAGCAGTCAACATACTATGACCTGTCACTTGTGCTTGCAGAGAATACAAAGTATTCAGATCTTGCAGCTTGCTGGAATGCTCTCAACCTTGCAGAACTTGAAAGCTCAAAGGTGATTGACACTTACGAAAAAGACGGTGTCAAGAGCATCACGGTTCGTCTTGTGTTTGCAGCAATGGACAGAACTCTTGAAATGGAAGAGGTTCAGGGCTGGATTGACACAATTCTTGCAAATCTCGCAAATATCGGTATAACACTCAGAGCATAAAAATAAGGCTTGAACAGAAACTGTTCAAGCCTTTTCTTATTTCATTGCGCTGCTGTTCATCACGTAATTGAGAACCTGCATTGCGTTTTTCTGAAGTTCGCCAAGGGTGATTCCGTCGGGCTTGCCGAGTGTTTTGAGCAACGTGCCGTCAGGCTTGCGTCTGCCTGTTCTGCCTCCGCCGGGCATAAGCACGTTTACACCTGCTCTTACTCTGTAAGCCTGATCACGGATTGAGGGGAATTCGGGTGACGCTGATGAACGCATCCACCAGTCGGTCATAACGTTGCCCTTGTAGCCCCATTCCTCACGGAGAATTCTTTCGCAGAGTTCATAGTTGTAATGACCCCACACACCGTTGATTTTGTTGTATGACGTCATTATGTTCTGCGGATTTGCTGTTTTGACACAGATTTCAAATCCTTTGAGGTATATTTCGCGCAGTGCTCTTTCGGAAACTCTTGAATCGTTGTGAGTTCTGTTTGTTTCCTGATTGTTGCAGGCAAAATGTTTGGGGCAGGCGGAAACTCCTGCTTTCTGAATGCCTTTTACAAATGCAGCTGCCATTATGCCTGTCAGCAGGGGATCTTCGGAGAAATATTCAAAGTTTCTGCCGCAAAGGGGAGTTCTGTGAATGTTCATTCCGGGAGCAAGCAGGATATCTGAACCTACTCGTTTCATTTCAAGACCGACCTGCTCATAAAGATTTTCAATCAGTTCAGGATTCCACGAGCTTGCAAGAGCAGTTGCAACGGGAAGAAGTGATGCGCCCTCGTTGATTCTGATGCCTGAAGGACCGTCTGTTGTTGTTGCTGCAGGAATGCCTTTGTTTCTCATTGATTCAAGTACACCGCCAAAGGTGCCTGCGTTGCCTGCAGCACCGAGAGGACTGTTCATAACGTAGTCACCGCGGCTGATTGCTTCAAGCTCTGAGTTGTCAAGCTGGGCAACAAACTGTTCCATTGTGATTGTGCCGTTTTTAACGTCGGCAAGCTTGTAACCTTTGTCGCCTGTCTGCGGAATATCTTTGGGAAGATTCGAAATAATAATTTCTTTCAGATTATATTTTGCGGTGGGAACGGTTTTATAAATCTTTTTGCCGTCAATAACTTTAAGTCTTTCAAATACACAGTCGGGAGCAACTGCCGCCGTTTGTTTGAGTTTGCATACAGTTTCACCTTTATCCTGCTCGTACGTGCAGCAAATTGAAGCTGAACGGACGTCGGTGCCGATATATATATTATACGTGCCTTTTTCAAGTATGTATGCAAATGCTTCTTCGTCGTCATATGACGCCATATCATTCACCTTGAGTGTGAGTGAAAGCTTTTCTGTTTCATCGGGGAGAAGGACTTTTGTTTTTGCAAATGCACCAAGCTCTCTTGCAGGTTTACCCATTCTTCCGCAGGGTGCTTCATAATAGAGCTGAACAACTTCTTTGCCTGCACGTGTTCCGATATTTCTTACGTCAGCACTTACCGTGATTTCACCGTTTTCGCACTTGCATTCAACGTTTTTAACCGCAAATTCTGTGTAACCCAATCCGAAGCCGAAAGGATACAGCACCTTGTCTTTTGCGAAAGTTTCAAATCCTCTGTAACCAACGTAAATATCTTCGGTGTAGTTGTTGAATTTTCTTGCACCGAAATCTTTGCTGCCGGGATAGTCTTCATAGCTTTTGGCAATTGTGTCCGTCAGTTTACCGCTGGGGAAATTATCGCCGCAAAGTACGTCTGCAATGGCATTGCCGCTTTCCATACCCATCTGCCAGACGTAAAGAATTGAAGAGATTTTGTCGCCGTAAGCATCAATTTCTGCCATATCCATAATACCGCCGCAGTTGAGGAGAAGCACAACCCTGTTGAATGCTGCGGTAACGTTGTCGAGCATTTGCTTTTCGGTGTCTGTGAGGTAATAGCTGCCTTTTTCAAGCTTGTTTTCTCTGTCTTCACCTGCAGATCTGCCGATAACGACTACTGCAGTGTCAGACATAGATGCCGCTGTTTTTGCAAGTGAGAGATCAACGGGCATTTCGTCGTAGCACATAGGCCAATTGCCCCAGAAACCGTCGTCAACGGGATTCTGCTCACCCCAGTTGACGTATGTTGTTGCGAGCAATTCATTGTATTTGATTTTGCCGTTGCTTCGGATACCTTCCATAAGGCTGACTTTGTAGGGCGCTTTAACGTCGCCGCCTGAGCCGTAACCGACGTAAAAATAATCATTCTGCACTCTGCCGAAAACGGATATAACGTTTTCCTCCGTAAGGGGCAGGGTGTTGTTTTTATTTTTGAGCATTACAATGCCTTCGGCACCGATTTCACGGCAAAGCTTTATCATTTTTTCGTCGGGAACAAAGCTTTTTCCAAGCTGACCGTCCGACGTACCCTGAGAAGTGGTGGTTGTAACGTGATTGACAACCTTTCCGACTATCTTCAAAACTTTCTTTTTCAAGCCCATTCAATCAACCTCCGATAATGGATATACTGTTATTTTATCATACATCAGGTAAAAAAATCAATCCCCGAAGCGAACTTCGGGGACAGAGTGTTGATTATTTAACCCAGGAAATGAATTTGTAGCTGTCAAGCACTCGGAAAAACTGAGCAAGTCTTTCATAAAGGGGATGAGATTCTTCACCGAATTCGGCGTCAACGTCAGCCGCAAGATCCGAAATACTCTTTTTGCCGTCAATCAGAGGCCATACAAAACTGCCTGTTTTATCAAGATGAATGTAGCTTGTTTTGGGTCTTTTGAAAAATTTTTGTGCAATCTTATTGAAGAACCCTTTATTTTCAATTTCCAGAGTCACTATTCCGTTTTCATCCTTGCTCCAGGGAATTCCTTCGGGATGAACGGGAATTTTGTCAAGATAATTTACGTCTGTTTTTTTCATATCTTATTTATTCTTGCTTTTCTTCCATACGGAGAATTTGAGGAGTGAAAGAATAATGAGACCGAATACTGCAAGACCTGCAATGGTTGAAACGACGGGTGAAAGGTTAAGATAACCTGAAATATCAAGAACCTTATCAATGCCGAATACTGCAAGAAGTGCAAGAAGAATACCGACAAGACCTTCACCTGCAATCATACCTGAGCAGAAAAGAATACCGTCGTTTGTGATTCTCTTCTTTTCGTTTTCTTCCTTTTTCATTTTGTCAACGCAAAGTCTGACAAGACCGCCTACCATAATGCAGGCATTGAGATGAACGGGAAGATAAATTCCGATTGCAAAAGGAAGAACGGGAATGCCGATGATTTCAACAACTATTGCAATAAATACACCGATGAAAACAAGACCCCAGGGAAGATTGTTGTCCATAACACCTTCAATAATCATCTTCATAAGAGTTGCCTGAGGAGCTGCAAGAGCATCTGTGCCGAAGCCCCAAGCGGAGTCAAGAAGATAGAGTGTGCCGCCGATTGCGAGAGCTGCAGCTGTTACACCGATAAGTTCACCAATCTGCTGTTTCTTGGGTGTTGCGCCGAGGAGGAAACCTGTTTTAAGGTCCTGTGAAGTGTCGCCTGCAATAGCTGCAACAATACAGATGATTGAACCGATTGCGATTGCACTTCTCATACCTTCTGCGCCTGAACCGCCTGTGAGTTTGAGAATAACGGTAGCGATAAGAAGAGTTGCGATTGCCATACCTGAAACGGGGTTGTTACTGCTGCCGACAAGGCCAACCATTCTTGATGAAACGGTAGCAAAGAAGAATCCGAAGATAACAACGATTGCCGCACCGAGGAGTGAAACGGGAACTGCAGGTACAAGCCACACAATGATTGTAAGAATGAGGATTGCAATAAGAACAACCTTCATACTGATGTTGTTGTTTGTACGGTCATTGCCTGCGTCTGAGCCGCCCTTCATTCCTTTGATTGCGTCTCTGAACGTACGGACGATGAGGGGGAGAGATTTGATAAGGCTGATGATGCCGCCGGCTGCAAGTGCGCCTGCACCGATGTAGCGGATGTAAGAACTCCAGATTGCGCTTGCACCGCCCTGAGCAAACATTTCGCCGATAGGCTGTGTGCCGGGATAAAGTGTAAGGGTTTCTCCGAAAAGAACAATCATAGGAATGAGTACAAGCCAGCTGATAATGCCGCCGCCGAACATATATGATGCAATACGGGGACCGCAGATGTAGCCAACACTCATAACTGCAGGGTAAATCTGAGTTCCGATTTCACCTGCATAACCTTTGATTTTGAAGGAAATTTCACCGGGAACAGCCTTAAGACCGTCGATAATAAGCTTGAAGAATGCAGCAAAGCCCATACCTGCAAAAACGGTTGATGCATTTGAACCGCCTTCTTCACCTGCGAGAAGAACCTCAGCGCAAGCAGTGCCTTCGGGATAGGGCAGAGTGCCGTGTTCTTTAACGATAAGAGCGTTTCTCAGAGGTACCATAAAGAATACACCGAGAAGACCGCCCAAAAGAGCAATAAGAGTGATTTCGATAATGTCGGGTTTGTCCATCTTGCCTTCCTTGGCCCAGAGGAAAAGGGCGGGGAGGGTGAAGATTGCACCTGCGGCAAGTGATTCGCCTGCAGAGCCGACTGTCTGAACGATGTTGCTTTCAAGAATTGAGTTTTTGCGCATAACAACCCTGATAACGCCCATTGCGATAACAGCGGCAGGGATTGATGCGGAAACGGTCATACCTACTCTCAGACCGAGGTATGCATTTGCTGCGCCGAAAATAACTGCAAGCAAAATACCCATAACAATGGAAGTTACGGTAAATTCAGGTGTGATTTTGCTGGCAGGAATATACGGTTTGAACTGTTTGTTGTCCTGCATATTATTCTCCTTTTATATTATATATTTTACACAGTTTCTCTCTATGATACAAAAAAATCAACTTTTTTGCAATAGGAAAATCAATGAAAAAACAAAAAGAACGCTGGAAAATTCAGCGTTCTTTAACAATTTTTAACTCTTTGATTCCGTAATATTCGAAGCACCTGATTGCCTGTTCTGTTATTACTTCTCCGCAGACGGCAATAGGCACGGCAGGAGGGCAGGCAACGTTTGCTTGTGCAAGAATTCTGCCGATGCTTTGATTTGTGGGAATTGTTTCGCACGGGCTGAAAACTGCATCTCTCACGGAGATTTTTGTTTCTGCGCCTGAATTTACGGGCGGATTTTCGTTTATCGGTGCTTTTTGTTTGATCCATATGAGAACGCTGCGTAGCTTTTCCAACGCTTCTGTGCCTGATTCGGGAGTGAACATAAACACAATGTAATCAGAGTCGCAGAATTCGCATATTATACCGTGGCATTTGAATATGTGAGCAAATTCTGTGCCGTAATATCCGTAAGGCTTTGTACTTATCACAATCTTGAGCGGCTCGTTTCCGTAAAGAGTAAAACCGTTTATCACAAGCTCTTTTTTCAGCTTTCGAATGCGTTCGCAATAGTCTGAAAGCTTTTTGTTATATCCGTCGGCAATGTACTGATTTGCTTTGTCAAGGGATTGCAGAATGAGGTATGACGGACTTGTTGAGCCGTAAACTACAAGAGCGTTTTTTGCATTCTCGGATAAAAAAGAATCAGCATCCTTTGATATGTGAAGATAAGCACCGCCGGTAAGCACGGGTAACGTTTTATGCGCTGAATCGCAACACATATCTGCACCAAGGTCAATGGGGTGGTTGGATTCGGGCAAAAACTTAAGATAAGTTCCGTGAGCATTGTCAACAAGAAGCAGAATGCCGTGCTTTTTGCAAACTTCGGAAATTGATTTTATATCAACGGTATTTCCGAGATAATCAGGACTGGTTATGTAAACTGCAGTCGGCTTTGTTTCTGCTTTTTTCAGAAAATCGTCAAGGCTTTGTGCTGTAATTTTGCAGGAAAGATATGATTCGTTTGTGTCGGGATAAAGCCACGTGACGTCGCAATCTGTCAGGGCAAGAGCGTTCATAAATGCTTTGTGGGCATTTCTTCCTGCGGCAATCAGCGGAACCTTGCCTTTTGTTTTTGCGTGAAGAGTTGCAAGATGCACCATTGCCTTTATGCATTGAGATGAACCTTCCGTTGAATAGAAAGTGTTACAGCCAAAAAGTGAACCTGCATTTTGTTCACTCTCTTTTATGATTCCGCTTGCTTCATAAAGACTGTCCGCACCGTCGATTTCGGTAATGTCAAAAGGTTCAAAGCCGAGAAACGGCAAGCCCTTGTGACCGGGCATATGCAGCCTATCAGCTTTGCTTTTTACGTATTCATTAACGAAATCACAGATCGGTGTGTTCATTTATTCATCTCCGAAAGTTCTGGCAACGGCAACCATAATTGCACATTCCATTCTCTTTTTGAAAAGTTCGCAGCCGTATTTGTATACACCTTTGACCGAGCCTGTTGAGTGGTATGCATTTGCGGCACAACCGCCTGAACAGTAAAGTCTTGCCCAGCATTCACGGCATTCCCGGCGGGTGTATACGTTGCACGCCATAAACTCATCCTGAATTGCGGTGTTTGAAACACCGTTCCATATATCACCGAGCTTGAATTTTTCTTCACCTACAAACTGGTGGCAGGGGTAAAGTTCACCTGTGGGGGTAACAGCCATATATTCTGTGCCTGAACCGCAACCGGAAATACGCTTGTAAATGCAGGGACCGCCCGTAAGGTCAATCATATAGTGATAGAAGGTGAAAGGCTTGCCCTCTTTGTCACGTTCAAGCATAAGCTCTGCAAGCTTTTCGTACTGGTCCATTACAACGGGCATATCTTCCGCTGTGAGTTCTGAAGGCTCGCCGGGAGCGCAGACAACAGGCTCCATACTAAGCTCTGTGAATCCCAGATCAAGCATTTGCTGAATATCCTTGAGGAAATCAGGGTTGGCATGGGTGAACGTGCCTCTCATATAGTAATTTTTGCCGCCTCTTGATTCAACAAGCTTCTGGAATTTGGGAACAATTTTGTCCCAGCTTCCGTTGCCTGCGTAGTCAACACGGTAGCGGTCGTGTATTTCTTTTCTGCCGTCAAGACTGAGAACAACGTTGCTCATTTCCTTGTTGGCAAAATCAATAACGTCATCGTCAATCAGTACACCGTTGGTTGTGAGCGTAAAGCGGAAATTCTTGCCGTGTTCCTTTTCGATACTGCGTGCATATTCAACAAGCTGCTTTACAACGTCAAAGTTCATCAAAGGCTCGCCGCCGAAGAAGTCAACCTCAAGGTTTCGGCGTGTGCCTGAATTTTCAATAAGGAAATCAAGAGCGCGTTTGCCCACTTCAAAGCTCATCAGCGCACGCTCACCGTGGTATTTACCCTGACTTGCAAAGCAATATGAGCAGTTGAGATTGCAGGTGTGTGCGATATGCATACAAAGAGCCTTGACCACTCCTGCGGTCTTCTGCTTGAGGTGACCTGCCATAGGCTCAAAGGTTTCGGGTGCAAAAAGCTTGCCTGCAGCTTTTAATTCGCAGATCTGTCCGTAACATTCCTCAATATCAGAAAGGGGAATGTCAGCATATTTTTGGTTCATTTCATCGATAATTTCTTCTTTGCTTTTTTGTTCAAACAATCCGATTATATCATAAGCAACTTCATCAACAACGTGAACCGAACCTGAACATATATCAAGAACGATGTTATATCCGTTAAGTTTGTACTGGTGTATCATAAGTTCTCCTCACAGAAAATGCCGCCAATGAAGGCGGCATTTCAGCAATTATAATTACTTGCTTTCTTTGTTTGTGCTTTCACACTGCTGGTTAGCAATACCGCAGCTTGTTTTGCAAGCTGACTGGCATGATGTCTGGCATTCGCCACAGCCACCGTTCTTAGCGCTGTCACAAAGATTGCGTGTTTCAAGAGTCTTGATGTGTTTCATTGGTGTAACCTCCGTCAAATTTTATCGTATAAATGATATCACATAATAAATTCAAAGTCAATATACTAAATTAATTAATCTTCTATTGCAGCTTTGCGTGCGTTGATTTTTCTGAATATTTCAGGGTCAAACTTGGGTGTGCGGTCATAGTAGTAAAGACCGTTCTGCTCCTGCTCAATGTCGTAAAGCTGAGTGTAGCAAAGACCGAAAATGGCTTCGTTATCAAGCAGAATATCTGTCAGACCTTTGTATCTTTCAATAAACTCTTCTTCTGTTTTGGGTGCGTTTCCGTAACCCCAGGCATCGCCTCTGTCGCCCCTTGACCACTGAAGACCGCCGTATTCGCTCACGAAGGTTATGCCGCCGTCAAATGTCTGTCTGTCAGGGAAGTAGCCGTACATTTTGCCTTCACTCACAAGGTTTTCGTAGTGACTTGCAAAAACAGCAACGTCCTGCTCATAATCATGAACGTCAAAAATATCAGTTTCAACGTGATAGTGACCGCTTGTGTCAATGCAAGGACGGGTTTCGTCGAGAAGCTTTGTTGTTCTGTAAATGATTCTGAGCACGTCGTCGCGCTGCTTTCTTCCGTTAATATCCCATGTTTCGTTGAAGGGACACCAGCCGATGATTGAAGGATGGTTGAAGTCTCTTTCAACGCATTCGCACCACTCGGGAAGCATTGCGGCGAGTGAAAGCGAATTTGACCAGTCAAGACCCCAGTTGCCGTATTCTCCCCAGACGATGTAGCCCATTTTATCGCAATGATAAAGGAATCTTTGCTCAAACACTTTTTCGTGAAGTCTTGCACCGTTGAAGCCGACTGCAAGCGAAATTTCGATATCTTTCTTCAAATCTGCATCCGAGGGTGCGGTGTAGATACCGTCAGCATAGAAGCCCTGATCAAGAACAAGACGCTGGAAAACAGATTTGCCGTTAATGAGGAACTTGAGACCGTCAATTTTAACGTTTCTCAGACCGAAATAGCTCTTGATTTTATCATCACCGAATGTCAGCTCAAGGTCATATAGTCTGCCGCAACCGACCTCCCAGAGGTGGATTTCATCAAGCTTGATTTCGCCTGTTACTGTTGCGTTTGCAGTTTTTGTGAAGCTGCCCATAGGCTTGCCTTCGTAGGATGCGGAAGCGGTGAATTCACCGTCACCCTCAACAACTGCGGATATTGCAACGGTTCCGTTCTTGTAATCGGGGAAAAGTTTGAAACTCTTTATGTAAGCAACGGGAACGAATTCAAGCCATACGGTCTGCCAGATACCCGTTGTTCTTGTGTAGTCACAGCCGTGTGATTTGAGTTCTTCACTCTGCTTGCCTCTCGGAACAAGAGGGTTTCTTACGTCGTCAACAGCGTGAACGATAAGAATGTTTTCGCCTTCGTTGAGATAATCGGTAACGTCGAATTTGAATGAAGCGTAGCCGCCTTTGTGAGTGCCTGCTTTTTTGCCGTTGACGTAGATTGTTGCTTCGTAATCAACTGCACCGAAGTGAAGAATAACTTTGCCTGCAAGCTGATCTGCTGTTACTTCAATGGTTCTTCTGTACCATACTGCAGGAATAAAATCTGTATATTCAATGCCTGAAAGCTTGCTTTCGGGGCAGAAGGGGACAAGAATTTTCTTTTCCCAATCTTTTTTGTCAATAATTCCTGCTTCATATTTGCTGTTGCCAAAGTCAAATTCAAAATCCCATTCACCGTTGAGGTTGAGCCAGTTTGCTCTTTCACACTGAGGGTTGGGATGTTCGTGTCTGGGTGTATTAATCATAATTTATTCTCCTTAAATTTCAAAAAATTTATCTTCAATCATTGCGGCGAGGCAGTGATATACGGGCAGGGTGAGTTCCTGAATTTTAAATGTTTCAGTTTCGGGGAGATGAATGCATACGTTGGAAAATCTTTCAAGAGGACTTGTTTTTTTGCCCGTTATTGATATGACTTTCACATCCGATGCAATTGCTGTTTCCGCAGCGAAAATAACGTTTGAAGAATTGCCCGAGGTGCTGAAGCACAGAAGAACGTCGCCGCTTTTTGCGTATGCAAAAACCTGCTGTGCATAGACGAGTGATGACTGTGCATCGTTTGAAAATGCGGTCATCAGCGCTGTGTGAGCGTTGAGAGAAATAACGGGCAAGCCTTTTTGAAGATTGTCGGCAATAAAACTGTCTTTGAATTTTGATTTTTCCTCATCGGAGAGAGGTCTCTTCTTCAGGAATCCTTTAAGTAATTCGCCTGCAAAGTGATCACAGTCTGCGGCTGAGCCACCGTTGCCGCAACAAAGAATTTTTTTGCCGTTTTCAAGGCAATCAATAATCATTTCGTATGATTTATATATATCCTCGCTGCAGACCGAAAGAACAGGATATCTTTCGAGCAGTTCGTTGAAAATCAGATTTTCTTTCATAATTCTGCCTCCGCAAAAGCTTTTGCAACGCCGATTGCAGCAAAATCGCCGATTTCATCACCGAGCATTGCAGGTACTATTTTACAGCATTGTGCAGAAATTTCAAGAGCTTCTTTTTTTATGGTTTCGTTCATACTTTCGGCAAGAAGATGTCCTGAACGCTGATAAATACTGCCGATAACTATTCTTTCGGGGTTGAGTATATCAATAAGTATGGAAATCCCCAATCCCAGTTTTTCTCCGCATCTGCGGTAAATTGCGTTTGCAAGCTTGTCGCCTTTGATTGCGGCATCGGCAATTGTTTTTGCCGTAACGTTATCACGGGGAATTATGGTTGAGCCGCTGTAAATTGAGAGCATTTTCTTTGCCATTGAGGCGATGCCCGCACCGCTGCAAAATCCCTCGAATGAACCTGCTTTTCCGTAGGCAGCAGGACCGTCTGCATCAAGTCGTATGTGTCCCACTTCGCCGGCTGTGCCGCAGGTACCGGAATAAAGTTTTCCGTCAAGGATAAGTCCTGCACCCATTCCCGTGCCGAAAGTAAGGAAAATCATATTTTTTGTGCCTTTTCCTGCACCAAACTGCCACTCTGCCAGCGCACACGCATCAGCATCGTTTCTCACCTTGCAGGGTATACCCAATTTGCTTGTGACAATATCTGCAAGCGGAACGTTGTCCCAGTCGGGGAGGTTAGGGGGACGCATAATGACACCCGTATCGCTGTTGAGAGGACCTCCGCAACTTACACCGCAGGCGAGCACGTCATCTGCAGATATTTCGTTTCGGTTCAGAATTTCTTTTGCAGAAGAAATGAGTTCGTCCGTAACGGCTTTCCAACCTCGTTCAACAAGTGTGTCAAATCTGATTTTATCTTTTATGGAGTTTCCGTTTTTGTCGCTTAGTACAACGGCGCATTTTGTGCCGCCGATGTCAAAACCAAGGTAATATTTCATAAAATACTGCCTCCTCTATACCGTCAATTATATATTTTTCGCCCTGTTTAGTCAATAAGAAGGTAATATTATGAAGCTTTTTCGGAAAAATAATACGGAAAGGTGGTAGTTGTTTGGCTGTTACGCTTGTGAGAACTCTGATTCTGTACGGTATGGTAATATTTCTCATCCGACTTATGGGCAAACGTCAGATAGGAGAATTGCAACCGTCGGAGCTTGTAATAACAATTCTTTTGTCCGAGATTGCATCAATTCCTATTCAAGATAACAAGGTACCTATTCTCAATTCTGTTGCGGCTTTGTTTATTCTTGTTGCTTTTGAGATTCTTTCGTCTGTTGTCAGCCTCAAAAGTCCGTCTGTGCGTTCACACATACAAGGGAATCCGGTTACCGTTATCCGCAACGGAGAAATTGATTATAAAGCTCTGAAAAAACTTCGGATGACGGTTAATGATCTTGTTTGTGCATTGAGGCAAAAGGATGTTTTTGATATATCGCAGGTTTCTTATGCCATATTCGAAACCAACGGAAAAATCAGCGTTTTGCTGAAACCCGAGCACAGAAATTCAACTGCGGCAGACCTTGGAATACGTCCCGAAGACAACGGAATGCCTTTTGCTGTTGTCTGTGACGGAGAAATTGCACTTGACGTTGCGGCTGAAGCGGGATTTGACGTTACAAAAATAAAAAAGCTGGTGCTTTCCGGCGAAACTCCGATAGAAAAAATTCTGATTATGTGCGTTGACAGCAAGGGGATTACCTATATAGCGAGAAAGGAAGATGAGTGTTGAAGAGAGTGGCGGCTGCGATTGTTTTGCTTACGGTTGCGGCAGGAATTGCGCTGTGGTCGGGTTATATTTTTGAAAGCCGTATGAATTACTTTGAAAATCAACTTTCTCAACTTCTTGCCACGTCTGAAATGCAGTTGCCGATGAAAACAGGTGAAATTGTGGAAGAGTGGAATGCCCACGCAAGTTTATTACATTCTGTTTTTATGCACGACGGTATTGATGAGCTTGAAATTCTGATTACGTCTTTGCCGATGACGTTGGAACGTTCGGGAAGTGAAGAACTTTATGCCAAATGCGTAGAAGGGATAAGCATAATAAAAAATCTGAAATCCTGCGAAAAACTCACTCTTGAAAACGTTTTATGATATGAATACGGAAATTTGCAAAAAAATGTTGTAAATTTTATTTCTTGATGATAAAATAAAATCATAAGGGAAAGGAGAGTGATTCAATGGCGGAATTTTCTATGCTGATTTTTTGGATTGTGCTGCTCATCATTCTTATTGTGGTTGAAGCAATAACGGCGCAGATGGTGACAATCTGGTTTGCGGCAGGTGCGGTGGCTGCGATAGTTGCAGAATTGCTTGGCGCGCAGGTGTGGTTGCAATGGGTTGCTTTCATCGTTGTATCCGTAATCGCTCTTGTTGTAACAAGACCTCTTGTGCGAAAACTTACAAAAACAAAGGTTCAGCCCACAAATGCAGACCGATGTATAGGTCAGATTGCCGTTGTGACAGAGAAAATTGATAACATAGCTGCCAAGGGGCAGGTGAGTGTTAACGGCACGGTATGGACCGCACGTTCATCGGACGGCACTGTCATTGAAGAGAATGAAAAAGTCACGATTGAAAAAATCGAAGGCGTAAAAGTCATAGTAAGTAAGATTTAGGAGGAAATTTTTATGTGGATTATTTTTGTCATCCTTGCGGTGTTTATCATCGCGCTTGTTATTGCGAATATCAAAATCGTTCCCCAGTCAAAAGCATACGTCATTGAAAGACTCGGAACATACAGCACAACCTGGCAGACGGGTCTTCATATCAAAATCCCCTTTATTGAGAGAATCGCAAAGCAGGTATCTCTCAAGGAGCAGATTGTTGATTTCCCCCCTCAGCCTGTTATCACAAAGGATAACGTAACAATGCAGATTGATACGGTTGTATTCTTCCAGATTACTGACCCCAAGCTTTTCTCATACGGTGTTGAGAGACCTCTTTCTGCTATTGAAAATCTGACGGCAACAACCCTCAGAAATATCATCGGTGAAATGGAACTTGATAACACTCTTACATCAAGAGACGTTATCAACGCAAAAATCAGAGGTATTCTTGATGAAGCAACCGACCCTTGGGGCATCAAGGTCAACAGAGTTGAACTTAAGAACATTCTTCCTCCCAAGGAAATTCAGGATGCAATGGAAAAGCAGATGAAGGCTGAACGTCAGCGCCGTGAAGCTATTCTTACTGCAGAAGGTGAAAAGGCAAGTAAGATTCTTGTTGCAGAGGGTCAGAAAGAAAGCAAGATTCTTGCTGCAGAGGCAGAAAAGCAGAGCGCAATCCTTGCTGCAGAAGCTATCAGAGAAGCCAAGATTATTGAGGCGGAAGGTGAGGCGGAAGCAATCCGCAGAGTTGAAGAGGCAAGAGCAAAAGCAATCGGTCTTATCAATGAAGCCGCACCCGGCGAAGGCTATCTCACTCTCAAAAAGCTTGAAGCATTTGAAGCTGCCGCAGACGGTCAGGCAACAAAGCTGATTATTCCCAGCGACCTTCAGGGACTTGCAGGTCTTGCCGCAAGCGCAAAGGAAATTGTTTCAGATAAGTAAGCAGATAAAAGAAAGCTGTGCACAGTCAGATGTGCACAGCTTTTTTGCTTTTACTTCTTAATAATTCTCTTCAGAATTTGATTTATCGGGGTAAATACTGCAAAGGTTACGGCAGAGTTAATGCCTGCCTTGAGCAGATTAAAGGGGATAATTGCAGGAATAAGCATTCCGATAACCGTCTGCGTGCCTGCACCGAGGAAAATGCCTGTGAAAACAAGGTTAAGAGGTATCATAACCGCAGTCATCGCAATTGAGCCAAGTACAAGTCCGATGACAAGACTCAGATGAGTTTTTTTACGGCTGTAAATGCCCGAAGCAACGAGCACAAGCATGCTTGATGCAATGAAATGCATTACAAAACCTATCCATCCGCTTGCCGCGCTTACGGTAAGAGCCTGAATAATACAAACCGCAAGCAGAATGATTAAGCCTGAAACGGAGCCAAGCATCATTGCACCGATAAGTACGGGGATGTCTGCGGCATCATATTCAAGAAACGGTGCTGCGGGAATCAACGGCAGACGGACTGTGTAAACAAGTACGATTGAAAGTGCCGTCAGCATAGCCATAATGCAAAGTTTCAGGATTTTGTCTTGCTTTTTCATAAAATAAGTCTCCTTTGCTCGGAGTGCTGATGAAATAATAAAAGCCCTGCAACAAATGCAGGGCTTGAAATGCAATAACATCAGCATTCTCTTTCATCCGGACTGTACCGTCGGTTACGGAATTTCACCGTATCAGCCACCCGGAGGTGGGTCGTGGACTTTACCACCGGTGGGGAATCTCACCCCGCCCCGAGAATTTATATTTACTTACATTATAATCTTCTGTCCGTATTTGTCAATAAGAAAAGGAGAAATTTAAGGTTTGTAATTTTTAACTGTATATGTTACAATAAATATATATATTCAGATGACTGCCGAAAGGAGATATATATGAATTTCACACCCCTTGGTTCAACAAATTCCCACGAGGGTTATTGCCTGATTAAAAACGTTGAAAAAAAGCTGACCGCAAAAGGTGTTCCCTATCTTGATATGACTCTTGCGGATAACAGCGGAGAAATCAACGCAAAGCTTTGGGATTACAAAGAAACTCCCTCAAATCAGTTCAAGGCGTTTGATTTTGTAAAGGTCAGAGGCACTTACGTACCTTTCAACGATACAATGCAGTTCAGAGTTGAACGTATCCGTGCGGTGCTTCCTGAAGATAACGTTGCTATTGAAGATTACGTTCCCTCTGCAGTTCTTACAGGCGAAATTATGCTTGCAGAGATTGAAAAAATCGTTGATTCATTTGCTGATGACAATCTGAAAAAACTTGTGACTGCGGTTATTGAGCAGTACAGAGAAAGGCTTCTTTTCTGGCCTGCGGCAAAGAATCTTCACCACGCTGTCAGAAGTGGTTTGCTGATGCATACTCTTTCAATTCTCAGGCTTGCAAAATGCGTTTGCTCAATTTATCGTTTTGTCAACTACGATTTGCTTTGCGCAGGTGCAATTCTTCACGATATTGCAAAGATTGAAGAAATGCAGGCAACCGAAACGGGAATTGCGGCAGAATATACGGTAAAAGGCAATCTTCTCGGTCATCTTGTTATGGGTGCGATTACTGTTGACAGAATCGGTAAAGAACTTGGAATAGACGAAGAAACTCTGATTCTTGTTGAGCATATGCTTATTTCTCACCACGGTACACCCGAATTCGGTGCGGCAAAAATGCCTATGTTCATTGAGGCAGAACTTCTTTCGCAGCTTGACCTTATGGATGCGAGACTTTATGAAATGCACGCGGCTGTTGAAGCAGTTGACGAGGGAGCATTCACACCCCGTCAATGGGCGCTTGAAAACCGTAATCTCTATAATCACGGCAGAGCAGGCGACGGCGGCGTTGAACTTATAAACGAGGAGGAAAACCAATGAGAAATCACGAAGTAACAAAGGTTCAGCCCTTGCTTAAAGAGGACGGAAGCCTCAGAGAGCCGGGTTGGTCAAAACAGCTTGTTCAGGTTTATGACAGAAATGCAATTAAGGCACCTAAGTTCAGAATCAAGGAATGGGACTATTACCTTGTCATTTCCGAAAAGAACAATTTCGGCGTTGCATTCACAATTTCGGATGACGGCTACATCGGTCTGCAGTCCGTCAGCCTTCTCGATTTTTCAAAACCCTGGGAGCATACTGAAACTGTTCTCAATGCTTTACCTATGGGCAAATTCAAGCTTCCTTCAACAAGCGAAAAAGGCAACACGGTTTATCACGACAAACGTCTTGATATGGAATTTCAGGTTTCGCAGGGCAAGCGCAGAATCGTTTGCAATTTCAAGAATTTCTGCGACGGCAAGCCTTTCAGCTGCGACATAACTCTTGAGCAACCGCCAATGGACACAATGGTTATCGCAACACCTTGGAAAGAAAAGAAAACCGCTTTCTACTACAATCAGAAAATCAACTGTATGAGAGCAAGCGGCAAAGCAACTTATGACGGCAAGGATTACGTTTTTGATCCTTCAACCGACTTTGGTACCCTTGATTGGGGCAGAGGTGTCTGGACTTACGATAACACCTGGTATTGGGGTTCAGGCAATATGGATATTGACGGTCATTCATTCGGCTTCAATATCGGCTATGGCTTTGGCGATACAACTGCCGCAAGCGAAAATATGCTTTTCTATGACGGCAAGTGCCACAAGCTTGATGACGTAACGTTCAACATCCCCAAGACAGGATATATGGATCCCTGGACGTTCACGTCAAGTGACGGAAGATTTGAAATGGAGTTCACTCCCATTCTTGACAGAGCCGCAAAGATTGACATAAAAGTTATCATTACTGACCAGCATCAGGTGTTCGGCAAAATGAACGGCAAGGCAATTCTCGATGACGGTACGGTCATTGAAGTTAAGGATTGCCTCTGCTTTGCTGAAGACGTTCACAATAAATATTGATTTGGAGATTAAAATGGACTGGACCGAAATTAAAATTACAGTCAACGCAGATGACGTTGACAGAGCAGGGGATATTGCTCATATGGCTGTTCCCTACGGTATTTACATCGAAGATTACCGTACCCTTGAACAGGAAGCCTGGGAAATAGCACGAATTGACCTTATTGACGAAGATTTGCTTGCAAAAGACAGGTCAAAAGGTATTGTGCATATTTATATTTCTCCCGAAGAGAATCCTGCAGAGGCAGTTTCATTCCTGACGGAAAGATTTGCCGCAGAGGGTATTGAATGTGAAATTGACGAATCTGTATGTAAAAATGCAGATTGGGAAAATAACTGGAAAAAGTATTTCAAGCCTATGCCCATAGGCGAAAGACTTCTTATCCGACCCATCTGGGAGGATGAGTTTGAGGCAGGCGACAGAGCCGTGCTTCACCTTGAGCCCGGTCTTGCATTCGGCTCAGGCACTCACGACACCACAAGACTTTGCCTTGAAACACTTGAAAAATATGCAGAAAAAGGCAAAACCGTGCTTGACGTAGGTTGCGGCAGCGGTATTCTTTCCGTTGCCTGCCTTCTTCTCGGCGCAGACAGCGCAATCGGTGTTGATATTGATGCTCTTGCAGTTAAAACCGCAAAAGAAAACGGCAAAACAAACGGTTTTGACGAGCCTGAATTCACCGTGCTTCAGGGTTCAACAACGGATAAAGTAACAGGCAAATTTGATATTATTGCCGCCAATATTGTTGCAGATATTATCATCAATCTTTGCACAAACGTAAAGGATTATATGAATCCCGATGCGGTGTTTATCACCTCGGGTATTATTGTACCCAGAGAAAATGACGTGCTTGCAGCGTTTGAAGCAAACGGTCTTGAGGTTATTGCCCGCCACGAAAGCGGCGGATGGCTCTGTTTTGAAACGAAGGTGGCAAAATGAGCATTCAGCAGGAAATAAAAGATTTTCTTCTTGAAAAAGGTGTTGCCGATGTTGGCTTTTTCAAGGTTGAAGACGGTGAAGAATCCTTGCCCTACGGCATCAGCATTGTTGCCCGTCTTTCCGAAAGTATAATTGATGAGATTGAGGATGAGCCGACTCACACCTATTTTAACCATTACCGCAACGTGAATGCGTTCATTGATTCAATGCTGCTTCAGGCAGGGATGTTTCTTCAGCGCAAGGGATACAAGTACATAACCGTTGCCGCATCACAGAGCATCAACAAAGACGGCTGGAATTATATGGCACGCTATTCCCACAAAAAGGGTGCTTGCCTTGCAGGTCTCGGCTCAATCGGAAGAAACTCGCTTTTTCTTCATAACGAGTACGGCAGTTACGTACGTCTGGGCACGATTTTTACGGATTGTCCTTTTGAGTGCAGCAACGAACTTGCAAAGAGCGTATGCACGGGATGTGACATCTGCGTGAAAGCCTGCCCTGCAAAGGCAATCAAAGGCGGCGACTGGACTCCCGATACGCCCAGAGAAGAAATATTTGACCCCGAGGCGTGCAGTCAGTATATGAAATCAAAGTTTCAGAAAATCGGCAGAGGAGCTGTCTGCGGAATATGTATGAAGGTCTGCCCTATGAATAAACCCGTATAACGAGGTGTGATTATGAAAGTTTTCGATATTAAACTTACCAATGAACTTGCAAAGCTTACGGTTTATCTGCCTGATAAATCAAGAGAAATGGGTCATATGGATATCCGCAGAAGCGTGCTTGTTATTCCGGGCGGCGGCTATTCAATGTGCTCAGACAGAGAAGCAGAGCCCCTTGCATTGGCGTTTCTCTCAAAGGGATATTCTGCGTTTGTTCTCCGCTACACCGTTGGCAAGGGATATGATTTCTCAATGCCTATGGCGGATGTAAACGAGGCGATGAAAGTTATCTGTGACAACGCTGAGGAATGGAGCATAGATAAAGATAAAATTGCGGCTATCGGTTTTTCTGCAGGCGGTCATCTTTGTGCCGCACTTTCAACAATGGGCGATATCCGTCCTGCTGCAAGCATACTTGTTTATCCCTGTATTCTTGAATATATGAGCAAAATTCTTTGCTTCCCCGTGCCGAGTCTTGATGATAAGGTGGACGAAAAAACTCCTCCTGCATTCATTGTTTCTGCAAGTGCGGACAACCTTGTGCCGATTGAGAATTCACTTGCATATGCATCGGCGCTTGATAAATTCAACATTCCTTTTGAAATGCACATTTACGAAAAGGGATATCACGGATTTTCACTTGCGGATAACGTAGTTTATCAGAAGGCAGAAGCTGATTATTGCGCACATATCAGAGGCTGGTTTGAGCTTTGCGCAAAATGGCTTGAAAAGAGATATGAATAAAGTTTAAAAGGAGTCTGACACAATGAGTAAAATAACGGAAAAGGTGCAAGCCTTTTTCACCGAGGTAAAAACCCATTGGAATACTCCCGCAGAGGGCAAATACGTGCCCTATAAGGAGTACAAAGACGTTGTTTTTGCCGTAGGAAGCAACTATGCAGGTTCAAAAGTACTTGAGTACATAGGCTTTTTCTCAGCCTGTTATCTCATTATGCACCACTATAAGTTGCCTTACCTCACATTCTCCGTTATAGGTATTCTGAATATGCCTCTCGGCTATATTTCAGCGCTGATGTGGTGGTTTGTGTGTGACAATCTCGGCTTCCTTCCCAAGAAAACCGAGCGCAAATTCTATCTTGTATACGTGCTGATGATGATATTCGGCATATCCACGATTTTGTTTGACTATTCACGGCTTTTTGACCAGACCAGTTCGTTTATTACATATCTCAACGGTCTTGAGGGTATGAATGCCACGGCTTGTTTCAAAACTTTCGGCACTCATTTCCTTTACACAGGCTGGGTCGGTGCAAGAAACATCTTCTGGCGCAAAAAGCTTCTTCCCAAATACGGCAGATACAAGTATTCTCTCTACTGCGACGTTATCCCCAAGTGTGTAATGGTTATCCTTATCGGTTGGCTTCCTGTTTACAACATCCCCGACGTTGCAACAAGAGTCTGGGTTGCAAATCTTCTGTTTGCAACTTATAACGTATTCGGATTTGCCAACAACCTCGAAACCTGCACAAGAAGCATCAGCCCCAATCTTCAGGAAAGAATTCTTGTGCGCAGTTATCCCGTAAAGATTTCCCACTTCTTTAATACAATCGTCGGTATCATTATGCCTGCTGCAATCGGTATGCTTAGATACGAGTGGGCAGATATCAACGTTTACCGTTATGTTATTCCCATCACGTTCTGCACACTTGCTGCGTTCACAATGATATTTGCAGGCAGAATCAAAGAAAGAATTCCTCAGCCTCCCGTTGAAAAGAAAGTTCAGATCAAATTCTGGGACGGTATGTTCGGCGTGTTGCATAACAAATATTTGCTTATCAACACCATAAAAGACCTTATCGATTCTCTCGGCAACGGTATGCTTCCGTTTGTCACAATTCTGTATTTCTACACCTTCCGTTTGAGCGGTCTGCCCTACAGCCTTATTGTTATGCTTATTTCATTTGCAGGCACACCGCCCGACCTTCTCTCACCCTATTTCCTCAAGAGATTTTCATACAAGCAGATTATGATTTTCTATCAGCTCACAAGAGCGATAGGTAATGCTCTTATTGCGGCTGCAATGTGGTTCTGCGGCGACAACGTTAACCTTTGCGGTGTAATCTGCGTTGTTGTTCTGTTCTTTATGGAAATGACAAAGACCGTTCCCACAACTGCAGGTCACGATATGAACGTGCGAATCGGTGACTATCAGATGTATCTTTCAGGTGAGCGACTTGAAAGCTTTGCAGGTGTTTTCGGATGGTTTACAGGTCCCATAACGTCATTTGTTGGTCTTCTTATTCCTCTTATGCTTCTCAAATACGGCTTCAACAGCAACTGGGACGTTCTGTTCATTGACGATTCAAGACGTAACATAATCGTTATTCCCATTATTGTTGACGTTATCGGATTCTTGCTTATGACGATTCCTTACCTGTTCTGGGATTACGACAGCAAGAAGCAGAATATGGTTATGGAAGTTCTTAAACGCCGCGCAGAGGTTACGGAAAAGAAAGCCGCAGAAAAAGGCGAATCCGTATCAGGCGGATATCTCGGTTAATGGAGGTGAAACGGTATGAGTAAAAAAGAAAAGAAAAATCAGATTGAAGAACCCATTCAGCTCGATATTCCCGAGGATGAAATATGGACCTATCAGGTAGAGGGTCTTGCAGCGCCTCATATCAACAGACCTTACAAGCATTTTGGTTTTAAGAAAGTCGTTTTTACAATTGTTATTATCATTGCTGTTTCGCTTTCCTGCTATTTCAGCGTCAGAACAGTTCAGAAGGATACGTTTGAATATGAGCAGACACAGACAGGTTATGAACTTGCAAAATTCAGCAACACGGGTTATATTACCGAGCTTGATATCGATTACGTTTCAACCGTTGAGTATGATAAAAACAACCCTGATGTAAACACTAATTTCATCATCAAAAAGGACGAAACAAAGAAAGTTACTTCCGTCGGTGCTTATACGCTCAACTGTGATGAAAAAGTAATGGTTATCAATATCGGTGCAGACGTTGATTTCGTTGACCCCAAGGCTTTTTATTCCTGCTGGGCACTTCGTCAGATAGAGGTTGACGAAAACAATCCCAATTATTGCGACATTGACGGTGTGCTTTATAACAAGGACAAAACAGAAATTATCTGCCGTCCCTGTGACCACGATACCTACCTTGCGGAAAAGTACGGTCACGCAAAGTACGATGAAAACGGCTACAGAATTGAGCCTTTACCCGAAGATGCAAACTACCAACAGTATGTTAACGACGTTCTTACCTTTGTTATCCCTTCGTCGGTAAAAAAGATCGGTCAGCTTTGCTTCAACTATGCAAATATGAAAAACGTTTACATTCCTGAGGGTGTGACTGTGATTGAAACACTCGGTTTCTTTGAAATTCCCTTGCTTGAAAACGTTTACAGCTATAAGCCTGTCGCAGAAGTGACTGATTCTCATTTCACATCGCAGGATGCTCTCGGAGAGGTTTACAATTCTCTTCCCGAGGGACTTGAATACATCGGCTCCGATGCATTCAGCTACGACCAGGCTATGAACTACGTGTATATTCCCGAAAGTGTAACCTATATCGGTCACCACGCATTCTGGGATACTGTTTATAAGGACGGAGACGAGCTTAAAGGCGTTGCCGTTATCAACGTTGCCCACACAGAAGAAGAATTTGAATCTGTGGAAACGGGCGACAACTGGCGTCCGCAATACGACTATATGCTTTTCAAAAAGAGCATTGGTGTTGCTTACGGTGCAGAAAGAACAAAATAAAAAATCAGCTCCGATTGCATTGCGCAGTCGGAGCTGTTTTTTATTTCAGATTTTCGTAGAATTCAAACGGAATGCAGAGATTGCCGTAGCCTGAGCCTATTTCAATGTCGGGTTTTCCGTCACCGTGGAAATCACTTCCGCCGCTTTGTTTTAAGTTGTATTTCTCGGCTAATGATTTTGCTGCGGCAGTTGTTTTTTCGTCGTAGGTTGTGTATATTGTTTCTATTGCAACGAGTCCGTGGGGGACAAGGTCTGCGAGAGTTCTGTCAACCTCTTCGGCACTCATTTTCAGAAACGGGTGTGCCCATACGGGAACGGCTCCGATTGATGAAAGATATCTGATTGCTTCTGCTGAATCGATATTTTTTGATTCTTTATAGTGACCGTGTTTCGGTTCAAGCAATTCTTCAAAAGCCTGTTTTACGGATGTTATACCGCACTTTTCAACAAGTGCTTTTGCGATATGAACTCTGTTGATGTATGAATCGGGAGCAGAAGCAACGATTTCATCATAATCAATGTTATATCCTGCTCTGCGAAGGCTTTCAACCGTATCACGATTGCTTTTTTCTTTTGCAGATGCAATTTCTTCCATCATTTCGTTGATTTCATCGTATTTTTCTCTGGGCAGGAAAAGTCCCAGAATATGAAGCTCCTGACCGTTGTGTTTGGTTGATATTTCAATACCCGGCACGGTTATAACAGGACTTGATTCTCCTGCTTTCATAAAGCTGTCAAGACCTTTCACCGTGTTATGGTCGGTAAGCGCAATTGCGGCAATGCCAAGCTTTTCTGCAAAAGAAACAAGATCTTCAGCATTAAATGAACCGTCAGAGGCATTTGAATGTAAGTGTAAATCGCAAATCATAAGGATAACCACCTTGAATCTGTCTGGTATGATACTATATTAACATACTACGCACAAAAATCAAGTTTTTATATACAAAATCCTTCTATTGTGATATCATAAAACAGTTAACAAAAGGAAAAGGGGTTGTATTATGACTCATAAAGAAAAAATGACGTCGGGTGTTTTGTATTTGCCCAACGATGAATCAATAATGGAAGAACAGCTCAGATGCCTTGACAGACTCTATGATTTTAATCTGACAAGACCTACGGAACTTGACAAACGTGAAGCGATGCTGAAAGAGATGTTTGCGGAAATCGGAGAAAATTGCTATATTGAGCCTCCTTTGCAGGCCAATTGGGGCGGTAAGCATTGTCATTTCGGAAAAGGTGTCTATGCTAATTTCAACCTTACGCTTGTTGATGATTCGCACATTTACGTGGGCGATTATACGATGTTCGGCCCGAACGTTGTTATTGCAACGGCAGGTCATCCTATTCTGCCTGAACTTCGTGAAAAGCAGTATCAGTATAACATACCCGTGCGCATCGGCAGGAATTGCTGGATAGGTGCAGGCGTTGTTATAGTACCCGGAATAACGATAGGGGATAACGTTGTTGTTGGCGCAGGCAGCGTTGTCACAAAGGATATCCCGTCAAATGTTATTGCGGTTGGCAATCCTTGCAAAGTTTTGCGAGAGATTAACGACCGCGACAGAGAGTTTTATTTCAAAGACAGAAAGATTGATTGGGATAACCTTTGATTCGGAGAGTGTTTATGGATAACAGAAACTGGTTTAAAGATGCAGGCTACGGTATGATGGCTCATTGGGGCTTGTATTCAATGCTCGGCGGAGAATGGCGGGGCAAAAGAGTCAGGGACTACGCAGAATGGATTCAGAGCTGGCTGGCAATACCTAACTCGGAATATTCAATGCTGGCAAATGCGTTTAATCCCGTTTATTTCAATGCGGATGAATGGATACGTCTTGCCCGTGATTGCGGAATGAAATATTTTGTTTTCACCTCAAAGCACCACGACGGTTTTGCAATGTTCAAATCCGCAGACCCTTTCAATATTGTTGATGCAACTCCCTTCGGCAGAGACGTTACCGCAGAACTTGCCGAAGCCTGCTATAAATACGGGCTTAAGTTCGGACTTTATTATTCGCAGGAGCTTGATTGGCATCATCCCCACGGTGGTGGCTACACGAATCTCAGCGGATGTTCGGGATCGTCCTGGGACAACAACTGGGATTTCCCTGACAGATCAAAAAAAGATTTTTCAATTTGTTTTGAAGAAAAAATAAAACCGCAGGTCAAAGAAATTCTTACGGGTTATGGTGATTTGTGTCTCATATGGTTTGACGTGCCCCACACAATCACAAAGGAGCAAAGTCTTGAACTGAATCATCTGGTAAAGCAGTATCAGCCTGATTGTCTTATCAACTCAAGAATCGGAAACGGTGCATATGATTACGTGTCTCTCGGTGACAATGAATATCCCACCGAATTCAAAATATGTGAAAATTCAGACCCCAACAGCATAGACGGCATCAAATATTCGCCATACGGACTTTATGAAACCGCAGGCACGCTCAACAGCTCGTGGGGATATAAATACTATGATCAGGATTGGATTTCACCCGAAGAAATTGCAGAGAGAAAAAGCCGTCTCAACTCAATGGGAATAAATTATTTGCTCAACGTGGGACCTGACGGTCTCGGCAGAATACCTTCTTTTTCGCAGGAGGCATTGAAAAAAGCGGCTGAAATAAAATAGTGTGATTGACACTGTTATTTTTTAATGATATATTTATAAAAAAACATGTGGAGTGATAATTCTATGTACGAAAATAATTGGGAATCCCTTAACAAAAGACCCGTTCCCGAATGGTTTGGTGACGCAAAATTCGGCATTTTTATTCATTGGGGACTTTATTCCGTGCCTGCATTTACAAGAAAAGGCGACTATGCGGAATGGTATATGAGACAGATTGAAGAAGACACCGAAGCCCGTGCTTTCCATAATCGCGTTTATGGCGAAAATGCAAAGTATGAGGACTTTGTGAGCGGATTCACAGCAGAGCTTTTTGATGCAAAGAAATGGGCAGACCTTTTCCAGAAAAGCGGTGCAAAATATATGAACATCGTTTCAAAGCATCACGATGGCTACTGCCTTTATAAGTCTGACTATGCGTGGAACTGGAACAGCGTTGACGTTGGTCCTCACAGAGATTTTCTTCAGGAGCTTAAGGATGCACTTGCGGACACAGACGTCCGCTTCGGCGTTTATCACTCCGTTTATGAGTGGTTCCATCCCACTTATCTTAAGAATCCCGAGCAATATGCTCTTGAGCATCTTATTCCTATGCTTAAGGAACTTGTTGAAAAATATCAGCCCAACACTCTTTTCACAGACGGTGAATGGGAGCATCCCTCATCAGTATGGCATTCAACAGAATTTCTGCAGTGGCTTTATAACGAGTCAAGCGTAAAAGATACAATAGTTCCCAATGACCGTTGGGGAAAAGAAACAAGAGGTCATCTCGGCGGCAATTTTACAACAGAATACGGCTACATTGAAGCCAACAAAAAGATTGAGGATATCGAACTTGACCGTCCTTTTGAAGAGTGCAGAGGCATCGGACGTTCATTCGGCTTTAACCGTAACGAAGACCTTGCGGATTACCTCAGCGCAAAGGAATTGCTTGAGACTCTTTGTGACCTTGTTTCAAAGGGCGGTAACTTCCTGCTCAATATCGGCCCTGCCGCAGACGGAACAATTCCCGTTATTATGGAAGAAAGACTTCTTCAGATGGGTGATTGGCTCCGCGTTAACGGTGATGCAATCTACAGCACTCGCATTTATTCAAAAGCAAGTCAGGACGGTGTATATTACACTAAAAAGGGTGACGATGTTTTTGCAATCATCAATCGTTTCCCCTTTGGCTCTCAGGTTCTTGAGCTTGTTGACTATGATCCCGAGCTGAAGGCAAGCCTTCTTGGCAGCGATGCAGAGCTTAAGGTCATTGAAAACGGCGGAAAAGCAGAAATTGTGTTCCCTGCAATCAATCCCGACACCATCGACAGCAACTGGCTTTACACAATCAAACTTTCAAAATAATTATGGACATCTGTTATATTGTGTGATAAACTGAAAGTATCAAATTAACAATGAGGTGTTTGAAATGAAAAAAATAATCAGCATTGCGCTTGTCATGTGTCTTGCACTTGTGCTTTTTGCAGGTTGCGGATCAAACGAGGATAAGATTATCGGTACATGGAAGGGTAACATCGAAACGGGAATACTCAACACGTCTGTTAACGTTGAATATACCTTCAATGAGGACGGAACAGGCAGTATGCCCGTGCTGAAATCCAGCGTTGGTATTGATGTTAATTTTACTTACACGATTGAAGGCGACTTGCTTACGATTGTTACCGATGCATCAATCCTTTCTCAGACAAAGGTTTATGCAATGGTATTTGAAGGCGATACCCTTACTCTTATCGAAGAAGACAACAACAAAATTGTTCTCACAAGAGTAGAAAAATAAAAACCAAAAACCAAAAACAAAAGCCGCTCTTATTGAGCGGCTTTTTTGCATATTGAACATATGTAATTTTTATCAATTTCAATAAATGAGAATTCAAAACCTTCTTCAGAGCATAAGATTTTATTGTTCTCCACGGAAAAAGATACTTTTTTTATGTCTGTACCCAAACCTGTGCCAATGCACTTGAAATAAGCTTCTTTAAGCGTCCATATTTCAAAAAGTCCGTTTTCGGAATTGTGAACGTAGTCTGTTTCAGCTTCCGTGCAGAATTTTTCGCAGGCACGGGGATGAACGGTGCGTATTTTTTCAATGTCAATTCCCGTTTCTGTTTCCGACACCGAGCAGACCGCAAAATCTCCGCTGTGGCTGATGCTGAAATGCACGGTCAGATTTTTTGCAAAGGGTTTGCCGTAAGGGGACAGTTCAAAACAAATTTTATCTGCATCAATTCCGCAAAAATCCGAGATTGCATTGCGGCAAAGAGCGTCGGCGCATATGCGCTGTTTTCTTTTACTTTCGTTCTGCATACGGGAAACGGAAGATTTCTTTTCTTCGTCCATTTGCTCAAACCATAAGCGGAGTTGATTGTCACTTACGTTCTGAATGTTGATGCTGCGGATAATCATTACAGATTAAAAGGGAAGAAGTTGAGCTCAAGCTCAAAAAATCCGACAACTTTAACCATAAACAATGCAACGGAAAGACCAACAATGAAACCGCCGATGATTTCAGGGATTGTGTGACCTTCAACTTTTTTCACGTCTTCGGCATCATTGCCGCAAACCTTTGCCTGAATGCGGTTGAATGCATCGGTGAGTCTGCTGATGGGCAGCCTTACTTTGAAAGCGTCAAACATTGTGATGAATGCAAAAACACCTGCAACTGCAAAAATATCCGAATCAAAACCGTTGCGAAGACCTACGCATCCGCAAAGTGAAATAACGGTTGCAGTATGTGAACTGGGCATACCGCCGAGTTTGAAAAGAGTTTCAAGCGTAACTTTTTTTGCTTTTCGACCCTTCTTTTTGTCAATTACGTATTTTGTGAAATTTATAATTACTTTTATAAGCTGTGCAATGAACCATGCCGTAAGGCAAACGATAAAAATTCTCATTTTTTTCTCCTTGTCTCAGATTACATATTTAGATAATGATACAATATTGACTGAAAAAAATCAATAGGTTTTTGTTGAAAAAAATCGACAATAATGTTAAAATGCGTATAAGATTAGAACTATTTGCAAAATGGAGTTAAATGTTTTATGAAAAAAATACAAAGCAACGCAAACTTGCCTACTTACAAAACAATAAAAGAAATTGTTGTTGTCGGCACAAAGAACGGTGGCGACAAGAAACAGTATATGTTCCTGGACAAGGATAAGAACGAGTGTGTCAGAAGTTTCAATGAAACGTGGCGCGAGATGAGTGCCTTGGGCACTTGCTTCAGGCTCAGAGGACTTGACGGCAAAAAGAAGATTGCGATTATCGGCGAAAACTGTTTTGAGTGGATGATTGCTTATTATGCAACTATTGTGGGCGGCAATATTACCGTACCTATGGATTGCAAGCTGTCTGCCGAAGATCTTGCAGACCAGCTCATCCGTTGCGGTTGTGACGCACTTGTTATAACTTCAAAATTTGTTGAAATGGCGGAGGAATTCAAAAAGAATCCGTTGATGCCTGAAATGGTTTATTTTAATATCAACGACAGTTATGAAGAATATCTCAAGGAAGGTCAGGCAGCAATAGACGCAGGAGACACTTCTTTTGCCGATGCAGAAATCAAGCCTGATGACCTTGCCTGCATTGCTTATACTTCAGGAACAACGGCAAAAAGTAAAGGTGTTATGCTGACCCATTTCAATATTGCAAGCAATTGTTCGTCAGCTTGCCGAGCTCACACAGGCAAGCACGCAATCGGCTTCCTGCCTCTTAACCATACGTACGCATGGGTCAGTGCTTTGTTTTCTTCGTATATTCTGACAGAGTGGGGATATCTTTGCGACGGAATCGGAAATATTCAGGGTGATCTGAAAAAGATAAAGCCCTATAATTTTTCAGGTGTTCCTCTTGTTGTTGAGACTATTTACGAGCGCATCTGGAAAACTGCAAGAAAAACAGGCAGAGAAGATATTCTCAAAAAGGGTCTCAAGATCAGCAGATTCCTTATGAAATTGGGCATTGACAGAAGACGCAAAATATTCAAGACAATTATTGATAATCTCGGCGGCAATCTTAATATGATTGTTTGCGGCGGTGCAAATCTTGATCCCAAGTATGAAGAGGGGATGCACGATTTCGGCATTGAGATTTATAACGGCTACGGTATGACCGAGTGTTCACCTGCAATAACCTGTAACAGACCGGGCAAAAGAAAATTCGGCAGCGTAGGTGTTCCCCTTGATTGTTGTGAAATCAAAATCAACAATCCGGATGAGGACGGAGTTGGCGAAATATATGTAAAAGGCACCAACGTTACGGTTGGTTATTACAACGACCCCGAAGCAACTGCAGAGGCTTTTGACGGCGAATGGTTCAAAACGGGTGACCACGGCAGAATCGACGAGGACGGATTCCTCTTTATGGTTGGCAGAAAGAAGAATCTTATTTGTCTTTCAAACGGCAAGAACGTTTCTCCCGAGGAGCTTGAGGACAAACTTTCAAGAATAGACTGCGTCAAGGAAGTTCTTGTTTATGAAGAGGACGGCAAAATAACGGCGGAATTTTTCCTGAATGAAGAGGATTATCCTGATGCAAGGAGCAGAATAAAGGGTGCTGTTGATGATTTCAACCGCAGTATGCCTTTGTTCAAGAATATCGGCAAATTCAAGGTGCGTGACGAGGAATTCCCCAAAACCACTACGCTGAAAATTGCAAGAAATTATAAATAACCCAAACGGCTGCATAGCAGCCGTTTTTTTACTCCGATTTATATAACAACAGTTGCTTGTTGTCGTCGCATAAGCCCAGAAAAATTTCTTTTGCATTTTTAAAACCTTGTAGGTTTATTTGTTTTTCCAACCACTTGATATCAAGTCCCATACGTTTCAGGTTGCCGTCAAGAATTCTGCCGTCCATTATCACTTCCGTAAAAATATGCTCGGCTTGCGGCGAAAGATTCATATCCTGAGGGTTAACAGGCCTTTTTGTGCTCACGGGCAGCACGGTAAGCTTGCCGTTGTATTCAAAAATTGCGGTTTGTATATCATTCAGGTTGAAATATCCCTCTTGTCTGCACATCATAAGAAATTCGCTCAGATCAAGCTTGGCTTTTTTCAGGTTTTTGCGATAAATCTTCCCGTTGTTCATTATTATGGTTGGTGTGCCGTTGATGAATTTACGCATTTTGGGCAGTTTGCTTGTCGTTACAGCAAGAATATACGTTATTGCACCGTAAACGATCATAGCAGCAAGCGGTTTTTCGGGGCTTTCAAGTTCTGTGGCAAGTTCTGCTGCAATTGAGCCGATCGTGATGCCTGTTATATAGTCAAAAAAGTCCAGTTGCGACATCTGCTTGTGACCGATGACTTTTGCAATGATAAATAAAGCTGCGGCGGATAATGCTGATGTCAAAATAACCTTTATCAGATCCATTGTAATGCCTCCGTTTTTATCAGTATTCCCGTCGGAAGAGTAATAATGCCATTCGGATTTATTTGCATTTTTACAAAGTGTTCCGTGAGTTGTACCGATACCGAGGCAAGAAACGTAAGTTCGTCAATAATCATTTGAATGTGACGACAGGTACTTCAAAAAAAGAAAATGTATTACAATAATCGTGTTTATGTCTTCGGACTTGATTTTATTGCAAAACCGTGTTAAATTTATATTATGAGGTGATTTTATGTCTGATAAAAAAATGCTTAAAGTCTTTATGTCCGTCAGCGGTGCGATTGCCGTTATATACACTTTGTGGATGACGATCTTTATGAAGTGGAATCAGTTTCCTTACATCATCCCGACAAGTGATGATATGCTTTTGCCTGCAGACGAATTTGTTGCAAAATTTGACGGCGTGCTTTTTGAGCCGTTATATGCAAATGCAGCTGTCTATTGGCTGTGGGTTGTTTTCTCTGCTGCAATGCTGTTTTTGTACGCTTTCTTCATCAAGAAGATACTTTTTGCGGAAAAGCTCACAAAGGCAACGACAGTTTTTTGCGCTGCAAATCTGATTGCAGGATTTGCGTTTATTACCTGGTACGGTTTCCTGAGTTTCCCCGAGCAATTCGGCAACATTCTCACAGACGTTACCGCAAGTATGCTGGGACTCCGATATCCCATGTATTTCAGAATCTGGGGTGTTCTTGCATCGCTTTCGATTTTTACGAACACTTTGTATATGTATCGCAAAAACAATTACAAAGGCAAAGCAGGAGTTATTATCACATCGCTTGGATGCGCAGCTATTTACGTTACTGTCAACGTGCCGTCAGCCGGTCTTGACCTTGTGATGACAGCGCGATGTCTTGCACATTGGGCAACAGCGCTTATCTTTGCTTTCCTCGGTGCGGCAGGCGTAATTATCTTCCTTTTGCACAAGTCAAAATGCAGAGAGAAGAAGTACATAATTGCAACGGTTTTCTTTGTTTTTGTTCTTCTTCTGATGCTTGTGCTTCTTGTTGTTGTAGGAAAGAGCGCATTCATAGAGAATCTTCCTATGTGGGTTGCATATGCATTGCTTTTTGTGATTAACTTCACGAGCTTCTTTGATAAAAAAGAAACAAGTTCTGAAAAAGCAACGGCAAATATCTGATTGAAAATAAGAAATACAGCATCTGCGGAATAACCGTGATGCTGTATTTTTTGTTTGTACAGTTCTGTTTATTGCTTTATATCTGAGCAAAACAAAACCACCAAAACGATTGTTTTGGTGGTTGATTTGCATTTATCAGCCGATAGCTACAGTGCCTGTTTCGTTAAGTACAAGGAGCACCATATATGATGCGTAAATTGCAAGGAGTGCAAAGCCCTGCCACTTTTTGAACTTACCCATTATGATTGTGGGGATAATTGCAACTGCGCAAGCTGCAATACATACAGGAAAATCGAAAACAAGGTTGATTCTTTCAACGGGAAGTGCGGTACCGTTGATAACTGCACAGAGGGGAAGAATCAATGTTGTGTCAATGATGTTTGCGCCGATGATGTTACCGACCGAAAGAGAAGATTCTTTCTTACGGATAGCTGTGAGAGTTGTAACAAGTTCGGGGAGAGACGTGCCGAGAGCAATAACTGTGAAGCCGATGATTGTTTCGCTGATACCAACACCTTTAGCGATTGTCTTGCCTGCTGAAACAAGGAATTCTGCACCGAAAACGATTGACGCTGTTCCGATTATGAAAAAGAAAACCTTTGAGGGGATTTCTTTTTTCTCGTATGCGTCAATTTCATCTGATTCTGCGCTTTTTTTGCCTTCGATAACGTTGCTTATCATAAAGATAAGGAAGATTGCCCAAAGAACAAAAGCTGACCAGGTGGGGAGCATTCCGTTGAGTGAAAGAGCGGTAAGTCCTACGATAGCAACAAGAAGAAGACCGCCTTTAAGAGAAAAGCTCTTTCTGCTGACGATACCGGCCATTGCAACCAGAGAAACACCCATGATAAGTGTTGTGTTAGCTGTAACGGAACCAACAGCGTTACCGATTGCAAGCTGAGCAGAACCGTTCATTGCAGCTCTGACCGAAACAAGAAGCTCGGGAAGAGTTGTTGCAAAGGAAACAACGGTTGCACCAACGACAAACTTGGGGATACCGGTAGCCTCGGCAAACCATGAAGCTGAATCAACAAACCAGTCGCCGCCTTTGATTGTGAGAGCAAGTCCGACCAAAAAGATTACCGCTGCAACTGCGAGAAGTGCGCCGCCGGACAAAGAGCTGAAAAGTGAAAAGCCAAAAAATTCCATACCATCTTTCTCCTTATGTATTTTAAATTCAACGAATTTTAACATAAACAGACAATATTTACAATGGTAAAATTGTACTACATTCGATAAAAATATCTGGTTTTATTATCTAATTTTTTCGATTCTGTTACTTACTTTTTTGAAGCATCGTTACCCAAAAATAAAACCGACCCCGCTAAAAAACGAGGTCAGTACGTTTTTGTTTTTTACGCTTGATTATTTCAGAACGGAAACGGCATCACTGATTGTCTTTTCAAGAGCTTCTTTTCCGTATTCATCAACCTGAGCTTTGTTCTTTTCGCCGTGAGTGAGGCATCCGGCGCCTCCGATACATCCGCCTGTGCAAGCCATACCTTCAATAAAGTTGGCGTCGAGCACGTTCTTGCTCTTTTTCAGCAGAGCAGTTTTGCAGGCCTCGATTCCGTCGCAAACAGCGGGTTTAACCGTAAAGTCGATGTTCTGCTCGTCCAGAGCCTGCTTGACAGCATCGGAAAGACCTCCTGAACGGGCAAAAATTCTTCCGAAGTATGACGCGTTGTCAAGAACGTCTTCTTCAAGAGTGGTGATATCGATATCCTTGCTGTCGAAGAGAGCCTGAAGTTCTTCGAAAGTCAGCACGCTGTCAACGTATGGCTTGACGGAATCAAGCTGAGCTTCTGATTTTTTTGCGGTGCAAGGGCCGATGAAAACAACCTTTGCATTTTTTGTTGTATCCTTAATATATTTTGCCAACATTGCCATAGGTGAAAGATTATGTGACACGTAGGGCAGAAGGGCAGGGTAAGCCGATTTGATGTACTGAACAAAAGCAGGGCAGCAAGAGCTTGTGAGGAAGCCTTTTTCGCTGAGTTCAACAGATTCCTTCATAGCAACCATATCTGCGCCGAGAGCAGCCTCAACAACGGTGTAGAAACCTAATTTTTTGAGACCTGTTATTACCTGACCAAGCTTTGCATATGTGAACTGGCTGGCAATTGACGGGGCAACAACGGCATATACCTTGTGATTTGTGTTGTTTTCGCTCTTCTTTATCATATCGATAACGTCGAGGATGGATGATTTGTCGCTGATTGCGCCAAAGGGGCATTGATAAACGCAGGCACCGCATTGGATGCACTTGTTGTTGTCGATTGCTGCGGCGTTGTCGTCGTTGATTTTGATTGCTTTCACTTTGCAGGCACTCTGACAGGGGCGCTTGCGGTTAACGATTGCAGAGAAAGGACAAACTTTTGCGCATTGACCGCATTCAACGCATTTTGATTTGTCGATATGTGCCACGTGATTGTGGTCAAAGGTGATTGCTCCGCGCTTGCACACGTCTTCGCAACGGTGAGCAAGACATCCGCGGCAGGAGTCAGTTACTTCATAACCTGCTGCAGGGCATTCGTCGCAAGCAATGTCAATAACTTCAATTACGTTCGGATTATTTTTGTCTCCACCCATTGCAAGCTTGATGCGCTGAGCAAGGATTGCACGTTCCTTGTAAACGCAGCATCTCATTGTTGATTCTTTGCCGGGTGAAATAGTTTTAGGAATATCCCAAAGGTTTTCAATCAAGGTGTCGTTCCAACTGTGTTTTGCAACTTCGCGCAGAACTTTATATTTGAGGTACTGAACCTTGGTGTCAAATTTTTTCATTCTGTCTGCTCCTTAGAAATAAACGGTTATCGGGTTTATGTTCATTCTGATTAAAGTTTTTTCAGGACGTTTTCGTTGAAGAAATCTGCCGCGGTTTCAGGAGTGACTGAAAAGAAATCATCATCAACGGTAACACAAACTCCCTGCTGACATTGACCGAGGCAGAAAGTGCCTGCCAACTCAACTTTGTCATCCAGGTTGTTTTCGCGGATAAGATTCTGAATCTGTTCAACTACAAGACGGGAACCTTTGATGTGGCATGATGAGCCGATGCAAACTGTAACCTTCATAGCTAAAATCTCCTTAATTGCATTTGCAGATGCGTTCACTTAAAGTATTCTTATTAATTATACACCTTTTTCTGATACTATTCAACTGAAAAATTAAAAATTACGTTATACAAAATGTACAGTTTTTTATTGCTTTCTGCCGAATTATAGATATATTACACCATTTTGCACGGATTTTGCAGAAATTTAAATTCTGCTATTGATTTTGTCGGCGCTTATTGATAAAATGTTTAAGATTAGAATGGATTTTTGTAGAAAAATTAATCGATACACATATTATCGATAATTACGGCACGGATTCATTTTCTTAGTGCAAAACATCTTTTATCTGAAGTGTAAAGGAGGCGCATCAATGAAAATTGTTCCGGTTCCGAAAGCTACGTTAGGCAGACTGCCGCTGTATCTCAACTATCTCAGAAAACTGTCGCCGGTGAGAGTTCCTTACATCTCGGCAACAACCATTTCAAAGGAGTTGAATCTGGGAGAAGTTCAGGTAAGAAAAGACCTTGCCTCAATCAGCGGAGAGGGAAAGCCCCGTCTTGGCTATGCAACAGAGGAACTTGTGAAAACGCTGGAATACTTTCTGGGTTATAATGAACTGACCGGAGCCGTTCTGGTAGGCGCCGGAAAACTTGGAGGAGCCTTGCTTCGGTATGAAGGCTTCGAGAGATTCGGAGTCAGGATTGTGGCGGCATTTGATAAGAATGAGCGAATCATCAATCCCGATGCAAAACCTGCGATTCTGCCGATGAGCAGTTTTGAAAGTTTTTGCAGAGAAAACGATATTCATATCGGTATTATCACGGTTGTTGAAGAAGCGGCTCAGGAAATCTGTAATCAGATGATTGAAAGCGGAATAACCGCAATCTGGAATTTTGCTCCCTGCAAATTGCAGGCTCCCGACCATATTCACGTTCAGAACGAAAATCTGGCATTGTCACTGGCGCATCTGAGCAATCAGTTATCCCGCAGCAGCGAAAATGCGGAATAAAAAAATTAAGGACAGAAAAATTTAGAAATGAGGTTCTAATTATGAATAAAATCACAATCATCGGTTCAGGTAGTGTAGGATCAACAATTGCATATACTGCAACGGTAATGGGTCTTGCATCAGAAATCGTAATGATCGACATCAACGAGCAGAAGGCTCTCGGCGAGGCTCTTGATATCAGACAGGGTATTCCCTTCTGCAATCCTGCAACAGTCCGTGCAGGTTCATATCAGGATGCAGTCGGTTCAGACATCGTTATCATTACTTCAGGTCTCCCTAGAAAGCCGGGTCAGACAAGACTTGACCTTGCACAGGCTAACGTTAATATTATGAAATCAATTGCAACCGAAATCGTAAAGTATGCTCCCGATGCAACATACGTTATCGTAAGCAATCCCGTTGACATTCTTACTTACGTTTTCTGCAAAACAACAGGTATCCCCGAAAAGAGAGTTATCGGTTCGGGCACAATTCTTGATACATCACGTCTTCGCGCAAGAATCGCTGAATATTATTCAGTAAACCAGAAGAACGTTCACGCATATATTCTCGGTGAACACGGCGACACAGCTTTTGTTCCCTGGTCAATCGCAAACATCTCGAACGTTCCCGTTGAAAGTTACAGAGACGCTGTTATGAAGACAGATCTTTACCCTGAATTCGACAGAGACGCTGTTGAAGATTACGTGCGCAAGTCAGGTGGTCGCGTTATTCAGCGTAAGGGTGCAACCTTCTATGCGGTTTCTGTTTCGGTTTGCCATCTTTGCAAGTGTCTGCTGAATCCCATTGACACAACACTCACAGTTTCAACAATGCTCCACGGCGAATACGGCATTGACGACGTCTGTCTCAGCCTTCTCAACATTGTTGGTAACAAGCAGGTTCAGGGTAAGATTCTTCTTCCTCTCAACGATGCAGAAATTGTTGCGTTGAACAAGAGCGCAGAAAGCCTCAAGAACGTAATCAATCAGATTGAAATATAAGACAGAAGAAAGGACAGAAAAAATGGAATTCCGTATTGAACACGACTCTATGGGCGAAATGAAAGTCCCTGCAGACCGTCTTTGGGCTGCACAGACTCAGAGAAGCCACGAAAACTTTGAAATCGGTGTCGGCATTGAAACAATGCCTGCTGAAATCATAAATGCATTCGGCATCCTCAAAAAGGCTGCTGCAATTGCTAATAACGCCGTCCGTCCCGAAAAGATGACGGAAGAAAAGATGAATGCAATCTGTGCCGCTTGCGACGAAGTGAGAGAAGGCAAGCTTAACGGCCATTTTCCCCTTGTTGTATGGCAGACAGGTTCAGGCACTCAGTCAAATATGAACTCAAACGAAGTTATCGCAAACAGAGGCAATCAGATTCTCGGCAAAACATTGCTTCATCCCAACGATGACGTAAATATGAGCCAGTCCTCAAACGATACTTTCCCCACAGCAATGCACATTGCGGCTGTTCTTTCACTTGAAGACAAGCTTATTCCTGCAGTTCAGGAGCTTATCGATACACTCAAGAGACTTGAGGCAGAAAACGAAGGAATCGTAAAGAGCGGCAGAACTCATCTTCAGGATGCAACTCCCATCAAGTTCAGCCAGGAAATCAGCGGTTGGCGTTCAAGCCTTGAAAAAGACCTTGAGCTCATCAACCGTTCAATCGAGCCTCTTTATGAGCTTGCTCTCGGCGGCACGGCAGTAGGCACAGGTCTTAATGCTCCCGCAGGTTTTGATACAGGCGTTGCAGCCGAGGTTGCAAAGCTTACAGGCAAACCCTTCGTAACAGCTGCAAACAAATTCCACTCACTCACATCAAAGGATGAACTTGTTTTCGCACACGGTGCAATCAAGGCTCTTGCCTGCGATATGATGAAGATTGCAAATGACGTCCGTTGGCTTGCATCAGGTCCCCGTGACGGTCTTGGCGAAATCTTCATTCCCGAAAACGAGCCCGGCTCATCAATTATGCCCGGTAAGGTTAACCCCACTCAGTGCGAGGCTGTAACAATGGTTGCAGTTCAGGTTATGGGTAACGACGTTGCAGTAAGCATGGCTGCATCTCAGGGTAACTTTGAGCTTAACGTGTTTATGCCCGTTTGCATTTATAATTTCCTTCAGTCAGCAAGACTTCTTGCAGAAGCAATCGTTTCATTCAACAAGAATTGCGCTGTAGGCATCAAGGCAAACAAAGAGAAGATGCACCACAATCTTCACAATTCACTTATGCTTGTAACCGCACTTAACCCCTATATCGGCTACGAAAATGCGGCAAAAACAGCAAAGAAAGCATATAAGGACAATATTTCACTTAAGGAAGCTTGCGTTGAACTCGGTTTCCTGACTGCTGAAAGATTTGACGAAGTATTCCATCCCGAAGAAATGGTATAAAACCGGAGGTAAACCTATGAAAGTCAGTTATTTCCCCGGATGCACCCTTAAAAATAAAGCAAAAGAACTTGATGTTTATTCAGTTAAGTCTGCAGAAGTTCTTGGCATAACTTTGGAGGAAATTGAAAACTGGCAGTGCTGCGGCGGCGTGTTCACAACAGCAAGAGATGAAGTTGCAACAAAGCTTTCATCAGTACGTGCTCTCAAGTACGCTCTTGACAGAGAACAGCCCCTCGTTACTGTTTGTTCAGCTTGTCACAACGTTATCAAGCAGACCAACTATGCAATGCAGAATGACAAGGAATTTGCCGATAAAGTCAACAGATATATGGCAGACGGTTCGTATAACGGAGAAACCGAGGTTTATAATTACCTTGAAATGCTCCGTGATATGGTGGGCTTTGACGCAGTCAAGGAAAAGGTTGTCAACCCCCTCAAGGGCAAAAAAATTGCCGCTTACTACGGTTGCCTTCTCCTGAGACCCAACAGCGTTATGAGAATGGATGACCCCGAGAATCCCACAATAATGGAAGATCTCATCAAGGCAATGGGTGCGGATCCGGTTGTTTACGCAAAGCGCAACGAATGCTGCGGCGGCTACATTTCAGTTGAATGTCCCGAAGCTGCAAAGAAAAACAGCAATGCGGTTATTGAAAACGCAAAGGCTGCAGGCGCAGAAATGATTATCACCGCTTGCCCCCTCTGCAAATACAATCTCGTTAAAAACGGTGCGGATATTCCCGTTATTTATTTCACAGAGCTTCTTGCAGAAGCACTGGGCGTAAAGGAGGATACAAATGAATAATAATAAGTATCTTCAGGAAGAAATCATCCGCAGAAGCGGTGTTAATCCCAGCAAGTGTATGCGTTGCGGCAAATGCTCCGCAACCTGCCCTGCATATGACGAGATGGAATATCATCCCCATCAGTTTGTGAATATGGTTGAAAGCGGTGACATTGAGCCTCTGCTTGAGTCAGAGTCACTCTACAAATGCCTCTCTTGTTTCGCTTGCATCGACAGATGCCCCAGAAACGTTGAGCCTGCAAAGCTTGTTGAAGCAGTCCGTATGACCGCGATCAGAAAGCAGGGCGAAAACCGTATGACCGCAAATGACGTTCCTCAGATGATTGACGAGGACGTTCCGCCTCAGCTGTTGGTCAGCGCATACAGAAAATACACTAAGTAAGGAGGAAAAGGCAAATGCAAAGAGTAGGCGTTTTTGTTTGTTGGTGCGGCAGTAATATTGCAGGCACAGTTGATGTTGAAGCAGTATCTGAAGCCTTGAAAAGCGAACCCGGAGTAGTCTTTTCCACCAACTATCAGTATATGTGCTCGCAGGCAGGTCAGGATATGATTATTCAGGCTGTCAAGGAGCATAATCTCACAGGAATCGTTGTTTGTTCATGCTCACCCAGAATGCACGAAGCAACCTTCCGTAAAACTGCAGCTGCCGCAGGTCTCAACCCCTATATGGTTGAAATCGCAAACATCCGTGAGCAGTGTTCATGGGTACATAAGGATATGCTTACAGGCACACAGAAAGCAATCATCCTCGGTAAAGCGGCTGTTGCAAAGGTTAATCTCAACACACCCCTTATTCCCGGCGAATCACCCGTAACAAAGAGAGCTCTCGTTATCGGCGGCGGTATTGCAGGTATTCAGACTGCACTTGACATTGCCGACGCGGGCTTCCCCGTTGACATCGTTGAGAAAAAGCCCACCATCGGCGGTAAGATGGCACAGCTTGACAAGACATTCCCCACATTGGACTGTGCTGCTTGTATCCTTACCCCCAAAATGGTTGACGTTGCTCAGAACGATAAAATCCGCATCTTCTCTTACA
>JAZQTC010000057.1:0-1688 GCA_045630405.1 Acutalibacteraceae bacterium | reverse complement strand
TTGCCTTGCGCATCTGAACGCTTCGGGGACTGTCTGCACCGCCCGATGTGATATAAAGCGTTGCATATCCCTCATTCTGATACGAATAAGGATTTTCGCTGACAACTATTGTGTAAGGCTCGGCAGGTGTGTAATCATTTGCGGGAGTTGAGCCTTCAAAATATGAACGGGGAACATAATCGCTGTCACGGAATCTGTCTGCGATAAAAGACATATCACCGCCACTCAAAGGTCTCGGACCCCTGAGGAAATTCACCATCTGCAAAGCAAGGTCTTTATTCTGCGGATAATAACAGAAGGCAAGAACTGTCATTGCGGCTGTGTCAAAGGGAGTTGAGAGAGCAGCCTGAGGCAGAGAAGCAAACTCTTCAAAAGTTGAGGGCAGATTTCTGAAAACAATCTTTTCTTTCTTGTTGCCGAGATTGCTGACTGCGGATGCAGCTTTATTAAAGCCCTGCGTTACGGCTGTATTGACGCTCTTTTTAATAGCGTTTTCCGCTTTGCTTTTGAATATGTCAAAAAGTGCCATATATAATCACTCCTTAGAATTTTGCACCCGAGCCGCTGTGAGTTCTGCCTGAAGAGCTTGTGTGCGTTGAGTCATCGTCGCTGCTGTCGCTTGTCTGCTTGGGCTTTGTGTCAACGAACGAATATGCATATACATCCTGAGCGCCCGTAACAACCATACTGCCCTGACGGGTATAAACCTTTGCGTGATTCTGAGCAACAACGCTCTTGTTCTTTGAAGTCATTGAGCCTGTGATAAGCAGACCCACAACCGCACCGACAAGTGCAAGAACAAAGAGCCAGATAACGGGAGTGCCGGGCTTGAGCTGTTCTTCCGCTCTGTCAAGGTATGTGTTGAATGCCTTTTCGTAATCTTCAGCAATGAGGTAATCCTTCATATCGGTAATGATGCCTTCACGGATTCCCTGGAAGAAAACGGATGAGCCGTTGCCGTGAGTTGTAATCCAGATTTCTCTTTCGCCCTCTTCACCGGGTTTATAGACAACAAGCATACCGTCATCGTTTTCGCCGTAGCCGTAGCCGTTGAAATCATAGAAATCATCGGCATAAGCCTCGGCGATAAGACCGCCGAAATCGGAAGCGGTAACAATAGCAACTTCCATTTTGTATTCTTCCGCTATTGTATCGCATCTTGCGATAAGTGCGGCTTCAACGTCATCGGGAATGATGTTTGCCTGGTCAACAACAAGAGGAAGAGTTCTTTCAACCTTTTCAAACTCGGTTACATAGGAACCGGGTGCGTTTGTGACCGCATTGCCGCCTATGGGTGCGGTGTTATAAGAAGGAGCTTCAAGTGCAGTTTCGGCAGCCGCATAGAATCCCATGATTCCGCCGTAGTAGCTTTCGTTTGTGTCATAAGCAACTTTCATTGCATTGATAACCGCTTCGCTGAAAATTCCTTTTTCATCGCCTGCAATATAGTAGTTGTAGACTTTCTCTGTTTCGTTATGAACAAAAACAACTGCATCCTTTGAGTCTGTATAGCTGTAGTAAGCTTCTTCGGCATACTCTTCGTTTGACATACCGCCGTTATCGGAGATAATGCAGAAAATAAGAGCATAACCGCTTTGATATTCTATGCTTGAAGCATAGTTGTTGAGGTCAACAAGTTCGCTGTCCGAAAGATGATATTCGGGGTCATAAACATACTGGCTTGTATA
>JAZQTC010000056.1:0-132277 GCA_045630405.1 Acutalibacteraceae bacterium | reverse complement strand
TTAGCGGGGGCCGTCCAGCTAGGGTTGGCCACCCCTCCGGCAGAACCGATATGCGTCAGATGATGACTACCGAGACTATTCAGCACAACTGCGACTGCTTCAGAAAGCAGATGGAGCGCTTTATCGACTTTGGCGAGGGTAAGGCTATCCTTGTGAACAACGCAGACTGGCTTCTCGACCTTAATTATGTTGAAGTGCTCCGTGAGGTAGGCGCCTGCTTCTCAGTTAACAATATGCTCCGCGCAGAGTGCTACAAGCAGAGAATGGAAAAGGGTCTCAGCTTCCTTGAGTTCAACTATATGATTATGCAGAGCTATGACTTCTATCATCTGTTCAAGGAATACGGCTGTAATATGCAGTTCGGCGGTGACGATCAGTGGTCAAATATGCTTGGCGGCACAGAGCTTATCCGAAAGAAGCTGGGCAAGGATGCTTATGCAATGACCATCACTCTTCTCCTTAATTCTGAGGGCAAGAAGATGGGTAAGACCGCTTCAGGCGCAGTTTGGCTTGACCCTGCAAAGACATCACCCTACGAGTTCTATCAGTATTGGCGCAACGTTGCTGACGATGACGTTCTCAAGTGCATCCGTATGCTCACTTTCCTTCCTCTTGAAGAAATTGATGCTATGGACAGCTGGGAAGGTAGCCAGCTTAATACAGCAAAGGAAATCCTTGCATTTGAGCTCACAAAGCTTGTTCACGGTGAAGAAGAAGCAACAAAGGCTCAGGCTGCTGCAAAGGCAATCTTCAGCGGTGCTGCAGACCTTGACAATATGCCCGCAACAACTCTTGCAGATGCAGATTTTACAGACGGCAAGATTGATATTCTTGATATCCTTATGAAGGCTGAAATCACAAAGTCAAGAGGTGAAGGCAGACGCCTTGTTCAGCAGGGCGGTATCTCTGTTGACGATGCAAAGGTAACTGATTTTGCAATGACTTTTGCACAGGCAGACCTTAAGGAAAAGCCCATCGTTGTCAAGAAGGGTAAGAAGATTTTCCACAAGGTTGAGGCATAAAATGCTTAATCCCAACGAAAAGTGTGCCGTCTTTCTTGATATTGACGGCACGCTCATCAGTGAAGACGGTATTGTTCCGGAGCGCAATCAGAATGCCATTGCCGCCGCAAGGGCAAAGGGGCATCTTGTGTTTATCAACACGGGTCGTTCCTGGGGCAATATTACCGATGACCTTTTTGAGCAGTTCAACGTTGACGGAATTGTTGCAGGAAGCGGTGCAATGATAAATATGGGTGGTGAAATCCGCTATATTTCATCAATGAGCGAGGAGCTTGTGCGCAGGCTCACCGCATATGCCTTTGAGCATCCCGAATTCTGGTACATATTTGAGGGTCTCAATAAGGTGTATGTGATTCCCAATGAAGTTCGCTCGGCAGATTCTTTTCAGACACTTCTGAAAAATCAGGATGACGTTGAAAAAATGCTTGCGAATGATAATATTCAGGTGCTTGCAATGGGCGTTGTTGTGCCCGAAAGCTTCAAGGAATTGTTCAAAGATGAACTTGACGTTTTTCAGTTTGACACTTATGCGGACTGCGTGATCAAAGGCACAAACAAGGCTACGGGTATTGAAAAGGTGTTTGAAATTACGGGAGTCAGAAAAGAAAACACAATCGCAATGGGCGACAGTAACAACGACCTTGATATGATTAAATATGCAGGCATCGGTGTTGCAATGTCCAATGCACAGCAAAGTGTTATTGACGTTGCAGATTACGTTACGGATTCCGTTGAGAATTGCGGCGTTGCATCAGCGATTGAAAAATTCTTGTTATAACGAAGGGCGCAGGAATATGAAAAAAACGCTCAAAACCGTTGCAGGTATAGCTGTCGGTGCAGGTGCGGCTCTTTTTGCCGCAGGTGAGGTTATGTATCATTGCATACTCAATACCGACGTTCAGCATTTCTTTGCTTCAAAAGGCTTCTTTCGCAATGAGGTTGAAGATAAATTCTGGGCAGAGAATGAGATTTATCAGGGCGGAATCGCTTGGTATAAAGAGATTAAACCTGAAATTCTGACAATTTATTCTTCTCTCGGCAGAGATATGCGCGGCGAGTTTATTCCTGCCGAAGAGCATTCCGATAAATGGGCAATCGTTATTCACGGATATTCGGGTGACCCTGCCACAATGGCACATTATGCGTGGAAATACCGTTCTATGGGATTCAACGTTATTCTGCCTCATATGGTCGGTCACGACAGCGATTCTGTGCGCTATTGCTCAATGGGTTATCACGATAAAACAATGATAAAGGATTGGATTTCTTACATTGTGAAGCTCAATCCTGAGGCAAAGATTCTTATGCACGGTGTTTCAATGGGCAGTGCAACAACAATGCTTGTCACGGGCGAAGATATTCCCTCAAACGTGGTTTGCGCAGTTGCAGATTGCGGCTACACAAGCTGCTGGGATGAGTACGTTTATCAGGCAAAGCAGATGTTCAAAATGCCTCCTCTTGTTGTTGAGTCAGCCAATTTTGCATCAAAGCGCAGAAAGAATTTTGATTTCAAAAAATGCGCACCCATTGATGCGGTTAAAAAATCAAAAACACCCACTCTGTTTATTCACGGAGCAGATGATGATTTTGTGCCTTATCATATGATGCAGCCTCTTTACGAAAACTGTGCTGCGCAGGATAAGCAGATGCTTACGGTGCAGGGCTCGTTCCACGCCAATGCCGCATTTACCGACAATGAGCTTTACTGGGAAACAGTAATCGGCTTTATAGGCAAATATTTTTCATAAATACCAATATAATATAAACGTAGGGACAGCCCTTGCGGCTGTCCTTTCTTATAGAAAAGGGGAGATTGAATGAAAGTTTCCGAAATGCCGTATGAGAGAGTTACGGTTGAATATGCAAAAGAGCAGGCAGAGAAAATAATTGCAAAAATAAAAGCAGCAAAGTCCGCAGAGGACCTGAAAGCGGCAAGAGATGAATATAACAAAATGAGCGAGGAGGTTGAAACCGCTTGCGCTCTGGCAAACTGCCGTTTTACCCTTAACACAAGGGATGAATTCTATAACGGTGAAATGGATTATTATGATAATGCAATGCCTTTGTTCACCGAGATTGAAAATGAATACAAAAAAGCGATGCTTGAATCGCCTTACAGAGCAGATGCTGAAAAGCTTATAAATCCCAGAGTTTTCAAGGGCTTTGAGATGTCACTCAAAACATTTTCGCCCGATGTTATCGAGGATTTGCAGGCAGAAAACGCCCTTGTTACACGCTATTCAAAGTTTATGGGTGAACTTGCATTTGAGTTTGAAGGCGAAAAAATGCCCCTCTCCGTGTTGAGGGGAAAACTTGAGGATGACAGCCGCGAAATCCGCAGAAAAGCCGCTGATGCAATCGGTAAAACAATGCAGGCAAATGCGGAAACCTTTGACGAAATTTTTGACGGTCTTGTGAAAATCAGAACGCAGATTGCAAGAAAACTGGGATATAAGAATTTCGTTGAGCTGGGTTATTACCGAATGGGTAGGGTAGACTATGACGAAAAAATGGTTGCAGCATTCAGAAAGAGTGTTGAAACCGATATTGTTCCTGCTGTTGCAAAGCTGAAAGAGAGAATCCGCAACCGCCTCGGTCTTGATAAAATTATGTACTATGACGATGCAATCAGCGTTACGGGCGAAATGCCCCGACCTGTTATCGGCACGGAAGAAATCTTCAGAAATGCACTTGCTATGTATAACGGTATGAAGCCTGAAATCGGCGATTTTATGCAGAGAATGCTTGATGCGGATGCTTTTGACGTTGAAGCACGTGACGGAAAATTCGGCGGCGGATACTGCACAACCTTTGCAAAGTACAAGCAGCCGTTTATACTTGCTAACTTCAACGGCACAAGCGGTGATATCGACGTTATAACTCACGAATTCGGTCACGCTCTTGCGGCTGATTATATGTTTAAATTTGCCGAGCCTGATTACCCCACGGGCATGGAAACTCACGAGTGCCACAGTATGAGTATGGAATTTCTTTGCCACAAATATATGGACGATTTCTTTGGCGCAAGTGCGGACAGATACCGCTATAAGCACATAGTTGATGCATTTTCCTTTATTCCTTACGGTACCATTGTTGACGAATTTCAGCACCTTGTCTATGAAAATCCCGACCTTACTCCCGAAGAGAGAAAATCGGAATACCGTAAGCTTGAGGCAAAATACAGACCCTATCTTTCGTTTGAGGGTATTCCTTATCTTGAACTCGGCACCCGTTGGCAGTATCAGATGCATATTTACGAAAGTCCGTTTTATTATATTGATTACTGCATTGCTCAATGCGTTGCGCTGGGATTTCTCGGTCTTTCAAGAGATGATTTTGAGGATGCTCTTGAAAAGTACGTTGAATTCCTCAAAAAGACGGGCGGAGTATCTCTTGACGTGCTTATTGAGGGAGCAGGGCTTAAGTCACCTTTTGGCGAAAATGCTCTTGCAGAAACAGCAAAATCAACTTCAGAACTTGTTGAAAAAATCGAAAAAGAACTGTTTTAAAATAAGAAAAGCGGAGCAAATGCTCCGCTTCTTTTTTATTTAATTCCGAGTGCCATCAGAAGACCGTTGAAAAGCAACTCAAAGAATCCGAGGATACCGTCGCAATAGATGAGACTGTCAGTTGAATGTTCGGGTGTGATATTGCCTGTGCCTTTGGTGGGAGTGCCGTCATAGTCAGATGTGTGTGAAGTGAGCCAGCTTATCATACCGTCAGGGTATTCAAGGTTAACTTCCTTGCCAAGACCGTTGACAGTGGTCATATTGTGATAATCACCGTTAAGGTCTGTGAACATATCGTGATTAACCGCAAACCAGGCGTGATGGCTGCTGCTTGTTTTTGTTCCGTCTTCGTAGCAAACCTTTGTGAGAGTTGAAAGTCTGCAATCTTCCGCAACGTTTGAAGCGGCTGTGATTCTCTCAAAGGTGGGATAAACCGCTACGTGGTAGTTAACAAGAGGATCACGGGTGCTTGACGTAATCCATACGGGCATATCTGCAAGTTTTTCGCAAAGTTCATCCGAGGGTGACCATGCGGGGCAGATGGGGAATGCCGCTGCAAACATTTCGGGGAAAGCAATTGCCATTTTGAATGTCATTTTTCCGCCCATTGAGTAACCGCCGACGTAGATACGGCTCAGGTCAACGTTATCTTTGTTGTTTGCGATGAATTCGTCAATTGCGGCTTTCAGAGGCTCAATCATTTCGTTGCCCCAGAAGATATTGTCCTCTTCTCTTGAACGTGCGGCAAGGATGAATGCACCGCCTGCAGGGTCAAATCGAGCCTGAAATTCGTCACTTGCCCAGTATGCGATGTTGCTCTTTTTAACGGGATAGCCGGGCTCTTTGCCGTCGCCCATACCGTGAAGCCAGACAACAAGGGGATACTTTGTGCTGTCGTTTTCTTTGACGGGGGAATAGTAGCTGTAATCAACGGTGTATCCGTTGACTTCAGGACCTTCGCTCTGAAGGAAAAGTTCCTTGAGAGGTTCAACTCCGCCTTCTTTTGAAACTGCGTATGCGCTTGCCGGAATGGTGAAAACAAATGCGAGGGCAAGGAGAATTGCGATGAGTTTTTTCATTTTTATCTTCCTTTCAGTTTTTATTGATAACTTTTTCTGCAAACATAAGCAGGTCTTTTATTTCGAGTACCGTGCCGTTATCAAGCACGGCTTTGCCGCTCATTCTGCCAAAAACCTGATCGGCTGTGCGGCTGATAACAACTGCGCTGAGCGAGGAGCTGTTGTTATAAACGGGTTTGAAATCCATGTCAAATCTGCCGTCGGAACTGATGATTTTCCAGGGCTGCATAATGTTTTCGGGGATATCAAAACGGATTCGGTCAAGTTTGTGACATTTTCCGTCGTAGAAAATCATATTTTCGCTGGCTGCAAATGTGTTTCCGAAACCGTAGCCGAGATTGAATCCGAATCTTTTTCCGTTGACCATTCCATTACCTGAGCTCCAGTACCAGGTGTTTTCGTATTTCCAGACGCCTCTGCCCCAGTCGAGAGTTGCAAAATTTTTGTCAGGAGTAAATTCAATATGTCTGTCACCAAAATTAACGTAACCTTCTGCAGGCATACAGTTGATTTTCTGGTTGTAGTAGAATGCGTTTTCATCCTCTGCCCAGGGAGTAGCAATAACCATTGTGTCGTCGTCATACTTGCGGAGCTTTATGTCAAAATCAAGAGCAGGTCTGAATTTTGTTGCTTTGTAGTGACCGACAAGTCGTCTGTATCCGTCCTCGTGATAATAGGCGAGGCTTGCCCTGCTGTTTTTAAAGAAAATGTCACCCTTTGAGCTTTGAGTAGGCATATTCAGCTTTCCGTCGGGTAATATGAGAGGCACAACGTAGTCATACTTTTTGCCTTCATTCATATCAAAAAGAGTTGCGTTTGCAAGTCCCATATAGCGGTTGTCCGAGATAACAGTTGAAAAAGCCAGACCGCTGTCGTCGAGGATTATGTAGTAGTCCCACTCTTTTATTCTGAACCTGTTTACCTTGACGTCAAATGGGCTGTATTCGGCAATAAGCTTTGTTGCCCATCCGGGCTCAAGAATTTTGCCGTTAACATCAAGCAAACGGTGTTTTTTCTCGATTTTATGGTTCATTTATTCTTTCTCCTTAATTGTTAAGGCAGTTTCTCCTGCTTTCTGCATATGTCCGAGCAAAATTCCACGCATTTCTTTCCTGATTTCTTTATGGTCAGGACTGCGGATGAGGTTGTTTTTCTCATACGGGTCATTTTGAAGGTCATAGAGGAAATCTTCCGTGTATTCATCGGCAAATGCCTTGTCCGCATTTTTTGCCGTTACGCTGTATTTCCAGCGGTCTGTGCGCACCGCTCTGCCAATCTGACTTTCGGAAATCTGGATAAATACACTTTCATGACCTTTTTTGTCAGCAATACTTTTGCCCATAAAATGATCGGGGATTTCAGCTCCTGCAAGGTCAAGGATTGTTGCGGGCAGGTCAATGAGCGAAACAAGGTCGCTTATTCTGCCGCCGCCCGTAAATGCGCCGCCTGTGATAACAAGAGGAACTTTGATGCTGTTTTCGTGGCAAGAGCGTTTATATTCAAGGTTTCGTGTCCTGAAATGGCAGCCGTGGTCGGACGTGTAAATTATGATTGTATTGTCATAGATGCCTTCGTCTTTAAGTGTCTGAATCAGCTTGCCGAAGTTGGTGTCAACGCTGTTGCAGCAGGCGAGGTAGGAGGGCATCTGCACACGCCAATCGCCGATAGTACCATTCAGGTCGCCGGGTACTTCATAGTTTTTGAATTTATTTTTGAGCCCTTTGGGAGATTCAAAACGAAGTCTGTCATTCTGATGATGAGGTTCAAGCTGGGAAACGAACATAAAGAAAGGTTTCTCGTGAGATTTTTTGACGTATTCGATTGCGAAATCGTTGATTTTGTCGGCTCTGTATCCTTTGAAATCAATGCGGTTGCAATCTTCGTCAAAAATATAACCGTTGTAGCCGTGAGAGGTGAATTCAAGAATATCCGCTGCTCTCCAGTAGTCATATCCGCCTCTGCGCTCTTTGGGAGTGGGCTTTGTTGCGAGTCTGTTGTTTTTGTCAGATGCAAGGTGCCATTTGCCGATATATGCAGTATCGTAGCCTGCTTCGGAAAGATAATGTGCAATGCCTTTTGTGTCTGTTGGCAGGGCAATATCATTGCGGTAACAGCCGTTCTGTGAGGCATAAACGCCGCTTTGCAGGCAGGCTCTCATAGGGCCGCAAACAGGCTGGCAGGTGAACGCATTCTCAAAAAGGGTGCCTTCCTCTGCAATCTTATCAAGATTAGGAGTTACGGGCAACTTCTGTCCGTAACAGCCTGCAGAATCTGCTCTTTGTTGGTCTGAAAAATAAAATATAATGTTAGGTTTTTTCATTTTTTACCCTACCGTTCTCATTTTTTCAACTGCGTGTATGATGAAATCCATTCGTGGGCAGTAGCCCTCAAGTTGGTTGTAAAGTGCTCTGTAACGTTTGCATCCGCCGCCGCAAAGGGTTCTGACCTTGCAGCTTTCGCAGAGAGCGTTTTTTGGTTCGTCGTGTTCAAAAAATTTGCGCAGACCGTCACATCGGAGGATGTCGTTTATGTCTGCTTCGTTTATGTTGAGGCATTCAAATTCGTCAAGGCAATAGAAATCACAGGGGTAGCAGGTACCGTCTGCCTCAACAACAAGCTGAGCGTTGCATCTGCCGCTTGCGCCGCATTGCTCTGCAACGCCTCTTGACATCAGCGAAAGCAGATTGTCGAAATCGCGCACGTAAAAATGATTGCCTTTTGAAACTTCGGAAAACCAGATGTTAAACAGTCTTTTCTGGAATCTTGCCAACTGTTTTGCGTTCAGGCTGAAGTCGGATTTGCTTCCGTCAAGAGGGTCAAGGCAATAAATAGGCTGAACGTCGCGGAATCCGTTCTGAACGTAAAAATTAAAAAGCTCGGCGGCATCGGTCTGTGCGGTGATAACGGAAAGAATATTGAACTGAATTCCGTGTTTTCTGAGCATTTCGATGCCTTTCATTGTGTCGTCAAAAGAATTGCATCGGTTTTGGTTATGCTTGTCCTTTGTACCGTCAAGAGAAACGCCGATAAGGAAATTATTTTCTTTGAAAATTCTGCAAAAATCTTCGCTGATGAGCGTGCCGTTTGTCTGAAGGGAATAATAAACGGTGCTGCCTTTTGTTTTGTTTTTTTCTGCAAGTCTGACAAATTCTTCAAAGAATTCCGCGCCTGCAAGCAGAGGCTCGCCGCCCTGAAATATAAAGGTGAGAGTTGAGTCGGAACCGCAGAAATCAAACGTCTTTTTAATCAGGTTTTCTGCCGTGTCAAGGCTCATTGTTGAACCGTGGTCAGATTTTCTTGCCTTTGCCTCGTCACAATAAAAGCAGTATCTGCAATTAAGGTTGCAGGCAGAGGAGGCAGGCTTTATTAAAGCGGTCATCTGCCGCATAAAAACACCTCTTTTGCAAATTATATTTCGGATAGTGATTATTAAATGGGTGATGATTTTGAAAGCCAAAGGATATTATCTGATATGCTTCGCTTTAGGCGCTGTTGCTTACGGGCTGATAGAGGTTGTTGCAAGGGGATATACCCATTGGACAATGGCGCTGACAGGCGGTGCGGTGATGGTTTTGCTGAACGTTATAAATCAGACAAAAAATATGCATATTCTTGTCAAATGTCTGCTTGGCGCCGCGGTGATAACCAGCCTTGAATTCTGCGTCGGAATGATAGTGAACGTAGGCTTCGGATGGAACGTCTGGGATTATTCGGACAAGCCGCTGAACGTGTGGGGACAGATTTGTCCTCAGTTTTCGCTGGCGTGGTTTTTTCTCAGCGTTCCTGCTTATGCCATATGTTCATATGTTGGAAAACGCCTCAGCTCGCGCTGATATAATTCTTGATGCCCTGCACCGTTGCTTCCGCAAGAATATTTCTGTTTTCAGGAGTCTGGAGAATTGTACATTCATCGGGATTGGAAACAAAACCGTATTCGATGAGTATGGCAGGGCATTCTTCAACTCTTGCAACTCTGAACGCATAGAAGTTTGCACCTCTGCTGATTTTGCTTGTGATTTCGGCAGGTGCATCCTTGTAAATCTGAGTCTTGTACGCGTTGACAAGGCTTTCGTGGATAGCTTTTGCAAGGGGCTGCGAATAAGCTCTGTAGTAATAAGCGGACGTGCCCATTGCAGAGGCTGACGTGCTTGAATCGCAATGAATGGAAATGAACATATCGGGGTTGCGGTCGCGCACGGCAGAATTTCTGTCCGTGTAACAAACCCATTTATCCGTTGAACGGGTCATTATAACGTTTGCGCCCTCAGCCTCAAGAAGTTCCTTGACTTTGGTTGCAATGGAGAGATTGATATTTTTTTCGTAGCCGTAGCTTGCGGATGAAACGGAGCATATTGCGCCAACGTCAAGTCCGCCGTGACCGGGGTCAAGCATAATTGTGTAGCCGTTGAGAGATGCAGGCTTGTGCTTTATTGTTATAACAAGGTTGCCGTTTCTGTCGTATTCATAGTGGAAACCGTAGAATTTACCCCTTTCGGCAAGGGTGAATGAAAGGGTTGCGGTTGAATTTGAACTGTTGACCGACAACTTACCTGCCTTGCATACGGAGTTGATGAGTGAAAGGCTGCCGTGTGTTTCGACGGTGTCGCTGAATGTGAACTCAAGTCCCGTGCAGTTAAGAGAGGAAACAACAACGGGTCTGCTTGGGTTGTTATTGTAGTATGAATACGTCTGACCTGTCAGTTTTGCGTTGAAAGCAACGTTTCTGTTCATTTCAAGCACGATAACCGTATTTCCGCTTGCCGCGCTGCAGGAAAGAACGTTGATTGTGTTTTTAGGCATAACGTAGCCGCTTTTGACGCTTACGTGGGTAACCTTGCCATCTTTGCCGTCGGCAAGACGCTCTTCACGGAGCTTGGGCACCATAACACCTGAAGCAAGAACACAGTATATTTCGCCGTCACGCTCAACCTCACCTTTGACGTAATCAACGGTGCCTTTGAGCAGGGGAGAGCAATCGGGAACAGAAAAAGTTTTTGCGTTATTTCCGGGATAAGTTTCAACGTAGTCGTCGATTATTTCGCAGATTTTTGCCGTTCCCAGACCGTAATCCTGAGTGTATGTGTATTTCTGAACGGAAGAACCCGACGGCACGCTCTCTTCGGAGGATGCGGAGGTTGATTCGGAGATGGTTGTGCCCTCGTTGGGGATTGAGCCGCTTACGCTTTCGGAATCCGTTGCAGGTTGTGTTGAGGTGGCCACAACGTTTGTGGTGGTTGTAGTTGTGGTAACAGGTTTTGTTGTTGTGGGTGGCGGAGCAACAATTTCAATTGCAGAAACGTTTATGCTTGCACCGTTAAGGGATTCGCTGAGGGAACTGTATTTTGCAGTAACCTTGAATTTGCCCAGTTTTTGCACGGATGAGGTGCTTTCGGGAGTGTTCAGCGTTGCGCTGAATGTGGTGAAGTCGGATGCTTCATCTATTGTTGAATCTTCGTCATCGGATTCGCCTGTAGCTGTCATCGGATAACTTTTGCCGTTAAAATCAACGGTAAGAGTTGCTTTTTTGTGGGCGATTGCAGTAACTTCAACCTGCATTCCGCCAAGCACGGTAATGCTTTCTGCAGGAGAAACTGATTTGAGAAGCTTGATTTTATAGGCTACGTTATAGGTGTATGTTTTGCCCTTGTGCTCAAATTTTATTGTGTTTGCACCTGCTTTGAGGGTGATATCAATTGCAAAATCACCGTTTTTGGCAACCTTGAGAACCTGACCGTTGCATTTGAGTTCGTGTGCAGGGCTGCTTGTGCCTCTGAAGGTGATGGTGGATTGTTCAACGGTGATATTCTTGCTTTTGTGGCTTGTGACGGAAAATTCCTTGTCCAGCAGATAGGTGTCTCTCTCTTTTATGTAGTTCATAACGATATCTGCTGCCGTGCCGTTGGCGTTGGTAATGTCTCCGTAAGGGGTGAATGCAAGACCTCTGCACATCGCCATATCGGCTGATGCGGCAATGAGGTCAACCATTGCGGTGGCGGTATCTGTTGAAAAGGATGAGAGCCCTGTCAGATCGTGACAAAGCCAGACAGAAGAGGATTCTTCGTTCCACACAGTCTGTGCGGACTCGAAAACAGAATTCTTTCCGCTTTCGTGGCAAAGGAAAACAAAATCTGTTTTTTTGCTTTCAGTCAACTCCGTGAGAGAGTCTGTTGCTTTTGTGCTGAGCGTAGGCTCGATGCCTATGCTCATTGCAGGATCTGTTGCTCTGATTTCATTACAGAGTGCGCCTGCTTTTGCGGAAAAATCAGAGAGAGTTTCATCCAATCCGCAGATGATAATAAAGTCCGTGTTATATTCTTTTGTGAATGCGGTTAAAAATCCGCTGTCTTGCGAAACGTCGGCACGCACGCCGAAATAAAGTGAATTTTCCGCAGCGATGCTGATGAGTGAGGCTACGTTGGTTGTATTTTCGGCTGTGAGTTCAAAAATAACCGTGTTAAAACCGTTTTTACTGAATTCTGCAATATCTGAGGCACTTTTGTCTGAATATTCGGAATAAACCGCTGCAACGATTGATTCGGGCAATGCGGATTTTTGTCTGCCTGTTACGGTCGGAGCCTCTGTGGTTTGTTCCTGCTGTGTTGTTGAAACGGGTGTATCCGTGAACGCCTCTTTAAGCGAAGAAAATTTGCCCGTTGCAAACATTGCAACAAGAATGCCGACGATAACAACGGCAATGCCGATTATGACGGCGGTTAAAATTTTAGTCTTTTTCATTGTCTGTTCCCCGTAAAATACGTTTAAAATTCTCTATTTCCTCTCTGCAAATCTGCCTTGTCAGGTCACTGTACGAAAACATAACAAAGCCGCTGTAGTTTGGATTTTCTCTTATCAATAAAAGCTGACGGGCAAGTATGTCCGTGTTTTTCTGCCATTCTGTACTGCCATCAAGTGCGTATTCGTCAAAGTTACCGCACTTGTATGCCGCAATTCCGCAGGCAAGTCTGACGTTTTTGTCTTTTTCAAGGTTTCCCCATTGGCTCAGCATTGCGGCAAAATCTGCCGTGCCGTGCTCAAATCCAAAATAAATCTGCGGAATAATAACGTCCGCATAGCCGTTTTGAGCGAGCCATAATTCGCAATCCGCAAAATGAACGCTCTTGTTTTTGTCAAGATTTGCATCGGGACTGATGCTGAAAATCAGCTCGGAATCCTCTGCTTTTACGGCGGTATAAAGAGCGTTGACAAAAGCGCTGACGTTTGTCTTGCGCCATTCGGCAAGACTCATTCTGCCGCCCTGATCGGTGTAGACAGAATACTGTAAAATATCTGCTTCGTCGCAGACGGAAGGATAAAAATAATCGTCAATGTGTATTCCGTCAACGTCATATTTTTGGATGATTTCGCGTACTCCGTCAATTATTCTGCGGTGGTTTTCCGCGGAAGAGGGGTTGTAGTAAATTCCGTTTTCAAGTATCAGCACGTCATCGCTGCCCGATTCAATCAGACTTTTTGCCGGGTTTTTGTCGCTGATTTTCAGAGGGTCGTTACCTGATGAAATTCTGAACGGATTTATCCATCCGTGAACGGAAATACCGTTTTCCTTTGCACTTTTCAGCATAACCTCAAAAGGATCAAACCCGATTTCTGCACCTTCGGTTCCTGCAATGTATGCTGAATAAGGATAAATTTCCGATTCGTAGAAAGCATCGGAGAAAGCGCGCAGATGAACAAAGGCTGTGTTGAAGCCTTGATTTTTTATCAGTTCAAACATTGCATCGGTTTCCGCTTTGTATCCGCTTTCTGTTTTGCCGGCGGCGCTGGCGTAGTCATAGCAGGATATCCATATTCCTCTCAATTCGGGAACGGATTCGCTCTGTTCCTGATTTTTCTGTTGACACGAGGTCATCAGAAGGCATATAATTACAACAAATAAAACGATTTTCTTCATAGAACCAATATATGTAAAAGGATGTTTTAAATGCCGTTTTTTTCAAAATTAATACTTATATACGTTGTGATGATAGGCGTAGTTGCCGTTGCGTTAACCGTCGGAGACAAATCAGCCGCCAAAAGAGGACAATGGCGTGTGCCCGAGGCAACTCTTATGATGATCGGACTTTTCGGAGGAGCGCTGCCGATGTTCATAACGATGAAAACAATCCGTCACAAAACCAAGCATATGAAGTTTATGATTGGTCTGCCGCTGGAAATTGCGCTTCATGCGGCGATAATATGTCTGGCGATTTATTTGCATTTTAATTGATACAAGGGCTGTTCTGCGTTTGCGGAACAGCCCCTTTCAGTTATAACGTGCTCAGATCATAGGGTGTTCGCTGATAAACAAAATAGTTCAGCCAGTTTGTGAAAAGCAGGTTTGCTGTTCCTCGCCAGGTAACGGGAGGAATCATATCAGGGTCATCATCAGGGAAGTAGTTGAAAGGAACTTTGATTTCAAGTCCCTTGTTGACGTCTCTGAAATATTCTTTTGCAAGAGTTTCTCTGTCATATTCCGAATGACCTGTTGCAAAGAATTTTCTGCAATCCATATCCGAAATAAGATGAACGCCTGCCTGTTCGGAATATGAAAGAATCTGAAGATCCTTGACGAGTGCAATGTCGCTGCGTCTGTTTTCCGTATGTCTTGAATGGGGGACGTAGAATTTTTCGTCAAGACCTCTCATCAACGGGTGGAACGGGTCGAGACACTTGTGGGGGAATACACCGAAAAGCTTTTCCTCGAGAGGATATTTGGGAATTCCGTAGTGGTAATAGAGTGCAGCCTGAGCACCCCAGCAGATGTGAAACGTTGAGTAAACGTTCTTTTTGCTCCACTCAAGAATCTCGCAGAGTTCTTCCCAATAATCAACATCTTCAAATTCAAGGTTTTCAACAGGTGCACCGGTAACGATAAGTCCGTCATATTTTTTATGGCAGATTTCGTCAAAGGTCTTATAGAATTTGAGCATATGCTCCTGAGAAGTGTTTTTTGATTTGTGTGACTTAACCTGAAGAAGTTCAACGTCAACCTGCAGAGGAGAGTTACTGAGCAGTCTTATCAGCTGGGTTTCCGTTTCAATTTTTGTGGGCATAAGGTTAAGTATCAGAATGTTAAGAGGACGGATATCCTGAGACATCGCTCTGTCCTCTGTCATAACAAAGACGTTTTCACTTTCGAGAGCCTTGTGAGCAGGCAGCTCATTTGCTATTTTAATGGGCATTTGATCACCTTAAATCAATAATTTTTACTTCAGACGCTTGTTTGCTGTGAGCAGAGCCTTTGAAACTGCGGATGCTATCACGAATCCCGCAATCGCTTCAATAACTCCATTAAGACCTACAAACCACGCAAAGAATGCAACGATGTTTGATGCGGCGGATTGACCGTAGAGAGATGCAAAAACGTCGGTCTGACCAAAAAGAAGAATGAAGCCGCCAACAAAAAGAAGCGTGTTGAGCAGGGGACAGCAAAGACCCGAAACTGCACAGGGAACGGAATTGCCTTTGCAGGTTTTTGAGAGTTCCTTGAAAATCAGTCCTGTGAGCAAACCTTCGAGCACTCTGGGCACAAGGCACAGAATAAGTGTCAGAACAGGACTTACGTTAACCAGCATTGCGCCGAACGGACTCATTCCCGACATTGCCTGCCAGAAACTGGTCAAGCCGAATACGGTTCCGCATATTGCCCCGGCAGAAGGTCCGAGTACAATTGCACCGATGGCAACGGGGATGATGTTCAGCGTTATTTCTATAACGCCGATTTTGATGTATCCGATGCTTGTGAAACCGAAAATCAAGAGCAGTGCAACAAGCACGGACAACTGGGTCAGGCGCAGTATGCGCTTTGTGTTTTGCTTTTTTGACATAATATATTCCTCCTTGCTGCCGCTTCTTCCGAAAGAATGCGACGCAAAATTTGACGAATAAATGATTTATTTCTTGTTCTTTTCGTAAAGAACTTTCAGACCGTACAGAATGAGCTCGCCGTTGTAGCTGATTTCTCTTTTACAACTTTTGACAAGATCTTTTGCGAGTCCGCCGGTTGCAACGGTTGTCATAACCTTGTCGTCAAGCTCGTCCTCAAGTTTTTCACAAAGACCGTCAAGCATGGCGGCGTAGCCGAAAACCGTGCCCGACTGCATTGAGTCAACCGTATTTTTGCCGATTGCTCTTGCAGGAGTCTTGAGGCTGATGCTGGGCAGCTGCGACGTTCTTGCCGAAAGAGCATCAAGAGAAATTCCGATGCCGGGCGAAATCGTGCAGCCGCAGAAGGCTCCGTTCTTATCGATTACGCTTATCTTGCTTGCCGTGCCAAGGTCAATGACAAGGCAGGGCAGGGGATAAAGTGCCGCCGCACCAACGCAGCCTGCAAGCAAATCCGCACCAAGCTGAGCAGGGTTGTCAATCAGAATGTTCATTCCTGTTTTGATTCCGGGACCAAGCACCATCGCTTTGCATCCCGTGAGTTTTTCGATTGCTTCACTGACGTTGCCTGTAAGTTCAGGCACAACGCTGCTGATTGCCGCTCCCGAAATACTGCTTAGCGGTGTTTCATACAGAGCAAAAATCTGCTTGAGGTCAACCGCATACTGGTCGGGAGTTTTGGCTTTGTCCGTTGCAAGTCTTGAAACAAAAACAAGCTCGTTTTTATTGTATACACCAAGAGTAATGTTGGTGTTGCCGATATCAATTACAAGAAGCATAATATCACTCCTATAACATATTCCATTTAATTATACACTATATTTTTAAATATTACAATACTTTGTTTTTAATAAATATTATTATATAATATACGGGAAATGCGAGGTGAGTGCGGATGAAGTGTATGATATGCCCGAGAAACTGCGGAGCGGAGAGAGAAAAACAAGCAGGTCTCTGCGGAGCAGGCGATAAAATAAAGGTTGCAAGAGCGGCGCCCCATCATTGGGAAGAGCCTTGTCTTAGCGGCACAAACGGCTCAGGCACGGTTTTCTTTTCGGGTTGTAATCTGGGGTGTGTTTTTTGCCAGAATTTTGACGTGAGCCACCGTGTGTTCGGCAAAGAGGTTACTGATGTTCAGCTTATGCGGATTTTTGATGCACTCATCGAAAAAGGGGTGCATAATCTCAATCTTGTAACACCCACTCATTTTGTGCCTGCCCTTGCAAAGGTGTTGCGTGAATACAATTCACCCGTGCCGGTTGTTTATAACTCGTCAGGTTACGAAAAAGCGGAAACCCTGAAAATGCTTGAAGGGCTTGTTGACGTTTATTTGCCCGATATAAAATATTTTGACTCTGCCCCTGCGCTGAAATATTCAGGAGCAGCGGATTACTTTGAGTATGCGTCTGCGGCTGTGCTTGAAATGCACCGTCAGGTTGGCAGTATTGAGCTTGACGAAAACGGCATTGCAAAAAAGGGGCTTATTATCCGCCATATGGTGCTTCCCGGAAACATTTCGCAGGCGGTCAAGGTGTTTGAATGGGTAAGGGATAATCTGCCTGCAGAAACGTATATAAGCGTTATGCGTCAATACACACCTTTCGGAAACGCCAAGGATATGCCGCCTGTCAACAGACGGCTTTCGCCAAGGGAATATTCCATTGTGAAGCAAAAAATCCTTGCAATGGGCTTTGAAAATTGCTTTTTTCAGAGCGGAGAAGCCGCAGAAGAAAGTTTTATTCCAAATTTTAACCTCGAAGGTGTTGACCTTTAATAAAAAATTTGGTAAATTGTTATAGTAACTTAATCATTGGAGGTTATATTTATGAAAGGCTTTGCAGCAGAATTCAAAAAATTCATCATGAGAGGTAACGTTATTGACCTTGCAGTCGGCGTTATCATCGGTGCCGCTTTCCAGGCGATTGTAAAATCACTTGTTGACGACATTGTTATGCCTCTTATCAGCCTTGCAACAAAGGGTGTTGATTTTACCAACAAGTTCATTCTTCTTGGCGAAGGCGAATTTGCAACTCTTGCCGAAGCTCAGGAAGCAGGTGTAGCAGCTATTGCTTACGGTAACTTCATCAACGCAATCCTTAACTTCCTCATCATGGCTTTCGTAATCTTCTGCCTTATCAAGGTCATCAACAAGATTAACGAAAAGACACAGAAGAAGGAAGAGGCAGCTCCCGCTGAGCCCACAACCAAGGAATGCCCCTACTGCAAGAGCGAGATTGCAATCGGCGCAACAAAGTGCCCCAACTGCACATCAGACCTTTAATCCGAAATCGGGCGCAAGGCACGTTGAGATGCTTTGCGCTCTTTTTCATATTGTGAGGAGTAATTATGAAATTAGGCTTTATCGGAACAGGTAATCTTGCAAGCGCAATTCTTAAAGGCGTTGTTGCTGCAGGAGTAATCAAACCCTGTGAAATAATGATTTATGATATAAACAGCGAAAAGCTCGATCAGCTCAAGGCTGAGCTTGACGTTAACGTTGCGGAAAGCGCAAATCAGGTTGCCGCAGAGTGCGATAACACGGTTATTGCCGTTAAACCCAAGGATTTTGCGGCTCTTGCAGGCTCAATATCTGCAGAGGTTGAAAAAAGAAATTCTCTTGTTATTTCAACTGCCGCAGGCAAAGAAGTTTCAAAAATCAATGATTATTTCGGCTTCAATGCAAAAATTGCAAGAATAATGCCCAACATCAATGCTGCTGCAGGCGAGTCAATGACCGCAATTTGTTTTTCAGACAGTGTTGATGAGGATGAAAAGGAATTTGCAAAGAACTTCTGCTCGTATTTCGGCAAATGCGTTGAGCTTGAGGAAAAGTATTTCTCAGCTTTTACTGCTATTGCAGGCTCTGCTCCTGCTTTTGCTTTTATGTTTGCAGATGCACTTGCAAGCGCAGGCGTGAAATACGGTCTGCCTGCCAAAACAGCGCAGGATATTGCGGCGCAGATGCTTTTTGGCTCTGCAAAGCTGATGCTTGAAAGCCCTCTTGCCGTAAGCGAACTTATCAGAAACGTCTGCTCGCCCGGTGGCACAACAATTGAGGGCGTGTGCAGCCTTAAGGAAACGGGATTTGAAAATTCTGTTATCCGTGCGGTTGACAAAACCGTTGAAAAAGACAGAAAAATGAGCGGTAAATAAGAGAGGTAGCGTTATGGAATTTATTCTTCTCAGTTCGTTGGAAAAGGTGTTTTCCGATGAAAAACCTTCTGCTGAAGCATACAGCGGATTTTCTATGCTCAAAAATGAGCGTTCATCATTTCAGGCGGCTTTCTTCCCTGAAAAGGATTGCAGGATTTCGGTTGAGCTGAACGGTGAACTTGCAGAATATTCAAAGGCATATATCGTAAAAGATGTGCCCGTAGGCAATGCTTGCTTTGATGATGCTGATGATTTCTATCTGCGCAAAACCTCGGGAATGTATCCCGATTATCTTGTGCCTGTTGAGGGCGAAATAAGCGTTGAAGGCGGAAAGTGGTACAGCATATGGGTTGAGGTTATGCCCTGCGGAAAGGTAACGGGCAAAAGCACTCTTGAAATGAAACTTTTTGCAGACGGTGTTGAATCTGCAAATGGTGAAATTGAAATTGAGGTTATCGACGTTCAGCTTCCCAAGCAGGAACTTGTTCATACTAACTGGTATCATTCAGACTGTCTTTGCAACTATTACAACGTCGAGCCTTTCAGCGATGAATTCTGGCGTATTAACCGTAATTTCATCAGAACAGCCGTGTCCCACGGAATCAACTGTATCCTCACTCCCGTTTTCACTCCTCCTCTTGATACAAAGGTGGGCGGAGAAAGACGCACCGTACAGCTTGTGAAAATCCGTCACCACGGCGGCAAATATTATTTTGATTTCAAGAACCTGAAAAAGTGGGTTGATATGTGCCGTGAATGCGGTGTTGAATATTTTGAAATCAGCCATTTTTACACTCAATGGGGTGCAAAACACGCTCCCAAAATCGTTGCTCTTGACAGAAAGGGCAGAGAAAAGAAGATTTTTGGTTGGTTTACCCGCACCTCAAGCAGAGAATACGATGAATTTCTTCGCCAGTTTTCGGTTGCGTTCACAAGATTTACTGAAAACGAGGGTATAAAGGACAGATGTTTCCTCCACGTTTCCGATGAACCAAACGAGAAACAACTCAAGGTTTACTCAAGACGTGCAGCATTCATCAGAGAAATTTTCCCCGATTTCAAAGTTATCGATGCGCTTTCGGACTATGAATTTTATGAGTACGGAGCAGTTAAAAATCCTGTTCCTTGCGAGGATAACATAAATGCATTTGTGGGTAAAGTGCCCGAGCTCTGGACATATTATTGCTGCTGTCAGGGAAAATCCTACGTTCCCAATCGCTTTATGTCAATGCCTTCGCTGCGCAACAGAGTTCTCGGCGTGCTTCTTTACAAGTACGACATCAAAGGATTCCTTCAATGGGGCTACAACTTCTATAACAGCCAGTATTCAATAAAGCCTATCGACCCTTACAAGGTTACCGACGCAGGTGGCGGCTTCCCTTCGGGCGATTCATTTGTTGTTTATCCTGCCAAGGACGGTACGGCACTTGAATCACTCCGTCTCAAGGTTTTCTATGACGGATTCGAAGATATGATGGCTCTCCGTCTGCTTGAAAGCAAAATAGGCAGAGATAAAGTGCTTGAATTGATTGACAAGGATTTGTTCAAGCCCCTCACGTTTATGGAATATCCACACGAAACAGAGTGGTTGCTTGAATTCCGCGAAAAAATAAATCAGATGATTAAGGAGAACTGAAATGCCTATTATTTTTGACAGCGAGAAAAAGATTTTTAAGCTTGATACCGCAACTTCAAGCTACGTTTTTGAAATATACGAACAGAATTATATTGTTCACCTCTATTACGGCGCAAAGATTCCCGACTACAATCTTTCCGAATTCCGCTACACGGGCGGTTTTGCATCGTTCAGCCCCAGCAATATCAAGGTTGATGACTGGAGATTTTCACCCGACATCAATCCTTTTGAGTATTCGGGCAACGGTGCAGGCGACTTCAGAACGTCTGCAATTTCAATCAGGAATGCAGACGGCAACAACGTTACCGATATGCGCTACGTGTCCCATAAAATCTATTCAGGTAAGCCTGCAATAGAGGGTCTCCCTGCTCTTTACGTTGAGGATGACAGCGAGGCAACCACCCTTGAACTTCTCACAGAGGATGAAGTAACGGGTGTTCAGACCGTTCTTTACTACACGGTGTTTGAAAAGCTCGGTGCAATGACAAGAAGCGTTAAGGTTATCAATAATTCAGATAAAACAGTTGAAATCGAAAAGGTTATGAGTACCTGCGTCGATTTCCACACAAGCGATTTTGAAATGCTTTCACTCTATGGCAGATGGGGCAAGGAAAGAGCACTTGAAAGACGTCCTCTTGCTCACGGCAGACAGCTTGTTTCAAGCAAGAGAGGTTCATCAAGCCATCATCAGAATCCTTTTGCGGCTATTGTTGACAAGGGCGCAACCGAGGATTACGGTAACGCTTACGGCTTCAACTTTGTTTACAGCGGTAACTTTGTGTTTGAAGCTGAGGTTAATCAGAATTCAGGTACAAGAGTTGTAATGGGTATCAATCCCGAGAATTTCGGTTGGCAGCTCAAGGCAGGGGAATATTTCTGCTCCCCCGAAGTTGTAATGGTTTATTCTCCCGACGGTATCGGTGAAATGAGCCGTATTTTCCACAGACTTTACAGAAAGCACCTCACAAGAGGCAAGTGGAAGAATATCAAGAGACCCCTGCTTATTAATAACTGGGAAGCAACGGGAATGGAATTCACAGGCGATCAGCTTGTAACCTTTGCGGAGCGTGCAAAGGAGCTTGGTATTGAAATGCTTGTTATGGATGACGGCTGGTTTGGTGACAGAAATTCAGACCGCAGCGGTCTCGGTGATTGGCAGGTTAACGAGGCAAAGCTTGGCGGTACACTTGCCGAGTTTGTCAATAAAATCAACGATCTGGGCATTAAATTCGGTATCTGGTATGAGCCTGAAATGATTTCACGCGACAGTAATCTTTACAGAGCGCACCCCGAGTGGTGTCTCCACGTACCCAACCGTGAAAAGAGCATTGCACGTTATCAGTACGTTCTTGACTATTCAAGACAGGATGTCCGTGACTATATTTTCGGTGAAATGAAGAAGGTTCTTTCAACCTGCAAGATTGATTATCTCAAGTGGGACTTCAACCGTAATCTTTCAGAGGTAGGCTCTGCAATTCTTCCTCCCGAGCAGCAGAAGGAAGTGTTCCACCGCTTTGTGCTCGGTACGTATGACGTTATGGACAGACTTACCAAGGAATTCCCTGATATGCTTATCGAAAATTGTTCGGGCGGCGGCGGACGCTTTGATCCGGGTACACTTTATTTCTCACCCCAGATCTGGACAAGTGACAACACCGACCCCATTGAACGTCTCACAATTCAGTTCGGTACGTCGATGTGCTATCCTGCATCAACAATGGGTGCTCACGTTTCGGCATCAAGACGCACGGGTTATGACACAAAGGGCAACGTTGCTCTTTGGGGATCGTTCGGCTATGAGCTTGACCCCAACAAGTTCACCGAAGAAGAAAAGAGAATTGTCAAGCGTCAGGTCAAGGAATATCATAAGTATTATGACGTGATTCATTTCGGTGACCTTTACAGACTTGTTACTCCCTTTGAGAATCCTTACAGAGTTGCCTGGCAGTTTGTGTCCGAGGATAAGAATGAGGCACTTCTCACAAGCGTTATTATGAGAGAGCCTGCAGACAGAGCTTTCTATATCAAGCTCAAGGGTCTTGACCCCAATAAGTATTACGTTGACGAAGACACCGATGAGGTATATTCAGGCGCATTGCTTATGAATGCAGGTCTTGCATTCACAACCTTGAGAAATGATGACGGCGATAGCTTCATCAAGTATTTCAAGGCAGTTGAACAGTAAAAAAATAAACCGCACTCAGCCGAGTGCGGTTTTTGTTATGCTTTATTTTTTCTTGATTGCTTTTATTATTGCCGCTACGCCTGCAACTGCGCCTGCAACAATTGCCACTTCCTTGACGGCGGTAACAACCTGCGAAACACTTGTGGGAACATAAGAGTAAATTGCGAATTTGGGTTTGTTTTTAACTTCTTTTCCGCAAAGTTCACCGAATGTGACGGTTTTTGTTTCGTATTTTCCGTTTTCTTCAATGTCAAAAATTCTTACGCCTCTGTTAAGACCGGGACCGTATACATTGAAGCCTGCGCCCTGAGCGTAGCCAAGGTCAATGCCCTTGTAGTTTGCAACAAAACTGTTGTTGTGGTCGTGCCCGACAAAAAGACCCAGCATTTCGCCCTTTTCAAGAAAAGCATCGATTTCGCCGCTGTTGGTGAAAGGTGCGGCAGGTGACTCTCCCATAAAATCACGGAGTCCGCTATTGTGGGGGTCAAGGGTGTAGAATTCGTTTTTGTGGTCACCGTATGCCCTGACGGCACCCTTTGTGAAGCGTTTTACGGGTTTGATAACGTCAAAGAATTCAGGGGTGGGAATGTGCTGGAATGCCAGCGAGGGCAGGGGTGATTCGTATGAATCTCTTACCTTTCTGTACCATTCAATCTGACCCTGATTGAGTCCGCTGTAGCCGCCGTCTTCTGCTTTTGAATGAGTGTCAAAAAGATAAACAAGGAATTTATCTCCTATGCTCAGGCAGAATGTGCCTTCGTCACCCTCGCTTGCCGTGTCTGCGTAAACAAATTCGGGAGACTGTTTGTATATTTCAAACTGCTCACCGTTTTTCAGCGCAGCCTCTCCGTCGTGATTACCGAAGGTAACCGTGAAAGGTATATTTCTGTCCTCAAGAGGTTTTATGAGCGCTTTTAACGTTGACTCAACGTTTGCTTTGCCTTTTTCGCCCATAAAGAATGATGAATATCCCTTTATCTGGTCGCCTGTGAAAATAACCAGGTCGGGCTTTTGGGAGTCAAGTGCGGCTGAAATCAGTTTTATTGTGTCAGGGGACACGGAGGGGATTTCCTGAGTGTCCGCAATCTGCATAATTCTGAATTTGCCGTTTTTGAAATTAAGCTCTCTGTTCTGCATAGTATCACCTGTTGAAAAACCGCCGAAGTGGTTATGCTTCGGCGGTTTTGAATTATTTGTTTTCGATGTGGCTCTCAAAACCGTACTTTGTGAGAAGATTGTGAATCTTTTCTTTGGGATCAAGAAGACCGCTGATTGATTCGTCGTGGTTGAGAGTGTCGATGATGTATGAGCAATATTTTGACACGTCAACGCTTACGTACCACTCTCTTGAAAGAAGTTCGGGTGTTGAGTAGATAAGGTTGGTTGTGAAAACCTTGCTGATAAGACCGTCTGCATATGCCTTGTCGAATGTTTCAAGACCGTTGCAGAAAAGGCCGAAAGACGTGCAGATGAAAATTCTGTTTGCCTTGAGTTCCTTAAGCTTTGTTGCAACTTCAATCATTGAATCGCCTGATGAAATCATATCGTCGATGATGATAACGTCTTTGCCTTCAATGTTTGTGCCGAGGAATTCGTGAGCAACGATGGGATTTCTGCCGTCAACGATTACGGAGTAGTCACGGCGTTTGTAGAACATACCGAGGTCAAGACCGAGAACGTTTGCAAAGTAAATGCATCTGCCCATACCGCCTTCGTCGGGAGAAATAACCATCATATGGTTTTTGTCGATGTTGAGGTCGGGAACGTTCTTGCACATTGCCTTGATCATCTGGTAAACGGGCTGAACGTTTTCAAAACCGTTGTGGGGGATAGCGTTGTGAACTCTGGGATCGTGAGCGTCGAAAGTGATGATGTTTTCAACGCCGTATTCGAGGCAAAGCTCTCTCAGCATATCTGCGCAGTCAAGTGACTCTCTGCTTGAGCGTCTGTGCTGTCTGCCTTCGTAAAGCATAGGCATAATAACGTTGATACGTCTTGCCTTGCCTGCGATTGCGCTGATAGCTCTCTTGAGGTTTGCGTAATGGTCATCGGGGCTCATGGGCACGTATCTGCCGTACATTTTGTATTCGATGCTGTAGTTGAAGGGGTCGCAAAGAATGAAAATGTCAAAACCTCTGACGGTTTCGTTGATAACGCATTTGCCTTCGCCTGTTCCGAATCGGGGGAAAGCTGCCTTGATGAGGTAAGAATCTCTCTCATATCCGACAAAAGGAAGGGTGAGCTTGTGTTCACTTTCCCTTGCTTTACGCCAATTAACAAGGTAGTTGTCAATCTTCTGTGCAATTGTTTCGCAGCCGGGGAGAGCAATAATTCCCAGCTGACCTACGGGTATTGTTTTGAAATCTTCGTAATCAGGCATAGCTTAATTCCTCCGAACTTATTTTTATGACTATATTCTACTATATTTTCACGAAATGTTAAAGCCCATATTGAAAAATTAACAAGAAAAAAATATACAATATTTTGTGCTTCTTTTGTTCAATTTGCCAAAACACACAACATTTTGAAAAAAGTCGGGATTTGTTGCGAAAAAATCAGACGTAATTTCTGTCTATAGTTACTACCGTAAAAAATCTTTGATCCTCAGCCTTGATTTTGAGGTTGAGAAGCTCTTTGAATTCGGATTCGCTGTATTCTGATTTTCTGGGCAGGAGCACGTCAAAAATCAGGTTTGTGTGAGAGGGACCGTCAACGATACGGAAGTCGTGGATGGTTGCGCCGTCGCAGATTCCCGCAACTGTTCTGGCTGTCATTTCTCTGAGTCCGTGGGTACGTTCATCGTTGATAATGGGATCCATATGGATTGAAATTTCAATACCAAGTTGCTCTTTTACCTGTCTTTCTATGAGGTCAATAGTGTCGTGACTGTGCATAATGTCAACCTCTGCAGGAACTTCTGCGTGAAGGGAGCCGATGATTTTGGCGTTGCCGTAGGTGTGGAGCACAAGGTCGTGAATGCCGACAACACCGTCGTAGGACATCACGAGTTCTTCAAGTTTGTCAACGATTTCTCTGTCGGGCGGTTCGCCAAGCAAGGGACCCATCGTTCCTCTTATGATGTCAATACCTGCATAAACGATCACCAGCGCAACGATAATACCCATAACCGCGTCAATGGGCAGGTCTGTGTATTTTGAAGCGACGAGGGCAATCAGAGAGCAGGTTGTGGCAGCAACGTCACCGATGCTGTCTGTTACAACAGCCTTTACGGCAACGGAATTCATAAGCTTGCCGATTTTGGCATTGAAAATTGCAAGCCAGATTTTGCCGAGAATTGAGAAAATAAGAACAATAACAGCGGGTACGCTGAAAATAACGGTTTCGGGGTTCGTGAATTTTTCAACGGATGTTTTGATAAGTTCAACACCCATTATGAGTATAAAAAACGCAAGGGTGAGGGCGGATATGTATTCGACTCTGCCGTGACCGAAAGGATGCTCGTCATCCGCAGGTTTGCCCGATATTTTGAAACCGACAAGGTTTATTACGGACGATGCGGCGTCAAAAATGTTGTTCATACCGTCGGCAACAATAGCAACGCTCTTTGTGAGTGCGCCGAATATCATTTTGAATACGGAAAGGATAACGTTAAGCACAATTCCGACAGTACCGCTTAATACACCGAGACGGACTCTGTCCTTTTCACCGAGTATTACGGCAACGGAGCTTGCGCATTTCTCTTTCTTTGCGTTTTTGTATTCTTTGATAAACAGTTTTAAAAGTAATTCTGTCAAGAATATCACTCCTTAACGATATGGACGTCGAGCTGTCCGTAGGGGATTGAGATTCCGTTTTCGTCAAAGGCGAGCTTGACTTTTTCCTGCATGGAATAGAAAACGTCCCAGTAGTTATCGGCGGAGCACCAGATAAGGCAAGCAAGGTTAACGGAGCTGGCGGCGTGTTCTTTGACGGCAATAACGGGTTCGGGGTCGGCAAAAATGCGGCTGTCTGCTTTAACAACGTCAGCAATGACTTTCTTTGCTTTTGCAATATCATCGCCGTAAGAAATGGAATAAAGCAGGTCAACGCGTCTTCTGTTTTCCGCATTGTAGTTGATGATGTTGCTGCTTGTGATGGTTGAGTTAGGAATGATAACGCGTTTATTATCAACGGTAATAAGGGCGGTGTACATCATTTTGATTTCCTGAACTTTACCGCTTACGGAGCCGATATCAATAAAATCCCCGCTTTTGAACGGATGGTTGAACAGAATCTGAATTCCGCTGGCAAACTGGCTGATGCTTGCCTGCAGACCGAGACCGGCGGTAATACCTGCCGCACCGAGGGCAGTCACAAAGGAGTTGACGTCCACGTTTATTGTTGAGAGTGCGGACAGAATAAAGATAAGGTTAACAAGGAACACAACGATTGTTCTGATGAATGAATGCACGGAGGGGTCAACGCCCTTTGCGCTCATTCCTTTGACAACCAGCTTGCCGATAAACTTTGATATCACGATTCCTGCAAGGATAATAATTGCAGCAGAGATAAACATAGGTGCTTTTTCGATTACAAGTTTTCCGATTCCCTCAAAATCACGTTCTTTTATGAGTTCTAATATGCCGGGTTCGGATGCGCTGAGAATGATATTTTTCATAAATATACCCACTTTCAAAGATAATATTGGTATTATACAAAAACAAAATAAAAAAAGCAAGAGTATCAAAAAATTGATTTTATGTTGACAAACGGGACAAAATACACTATAATAATGAGGCTGAATTGGTGGAAAGGGGGTTCCTCCGTCGTTTCAGCAAAGTTGCCGGTGTGGCGAAATCGGCAGACGCAAGGGACTTAAAATCCCTCGGTGGCAACACCGTACCGGTTCAAGTCCGGTCACCGGCACCAGAATGCTTTCCGCTTGCGCATTCGGGAGCATTAATTAATGAATGATGAATAATTCGGAGCTCTTCCGGATTTGCATAATTTTTCAGCAAGAGAACGACAATTGTGGTTATGCATATTACATAAAGAGCTTCAAAATTATTCATTGTTCATTTTTTTTGCCCTTTTTTGCGTTATATTGTTGTAAATATGCTGTGTAACCGCTATAATGGAACAAACGGACTTTTTTCGTTTATAAAAACTGTCATTATGAGGAGAATATTATGATTAAGGCAATTCTGAGCGTGATTATTACTGTTCTTATGGCAATCAACCCGCAGATTTGTGAATTTCTTGACCTTGCAAAGCCTGCTCAGGGTCAGAAACTGGATATGAGTCAGTTTGAGCTTGTGTGGAGCGATGAATTTGACGGCACGGAGCTTGATATGAGCAAGTGGGGTTTTTCCTGGTGGATATCAGACCGCAAGGGCGGTTACTGGCACGAAGATATGGTCAGCGTAAAAGACGGCAACCTTATCATCAGGTCTGATTATCTTGAAGAACCTCTGCCCAATTATTACGAGGATTCAGATATCAATATCGAATATAAACCCGGTTGGTACACAGGCTGTATAACAACCAGAGGCAAGTATGAGCAGACTTACGGCTACTATGAGGTGCGTTGTATTCTGCCTGCCGCAACGGGAATGTGGAGTGCATTCTGGATGATGAACGAGGGTGTTTATAACGTTGACAATTCAGGCGAAGACGGCACGGAAGTTGACGTTTTTGAATCATTCTTCTACAAAGACCATTGGTGGGGCAACGACGCAATCTCGACGGGTATTCACTATGACGGCTACGACAAGGAAACTCACCACGGCGAGGCTGTAGGTAAATTCTTCATCAAAAACAATCCCTATGAGGAATACAATACTTACGGTGTTGAGTGGAATGAAAACGAGTATATTTTCTACATTAACGGTGTTGAAACAAACAGAACTTCAACCGGCGGTGTTTCCAAGAATCCCGAATATCTGATTCTTTCCTGCGAATTTGCAGGCGAAGACGGCGTTCAGTTTTCCGACAGACACGGCACAGGCGAAATTTCCAAGACTCCTGCAGAAAACTGGCCTGCCGATTTCAAGGTAGACTACGTCAGATGCTATCAGTATAAAGATAAGCTTTGATAAAACAACCCGACTTGAAAAAACAAGTCGGGTGTTCTTTTACACAATTTAACAAACAAATGTTCGAAAAACTATTGAAAAATTGTTTTTGTGGTGGTATACTGTAACCCGAAAGAATGACAGGGCAGGTGATACCGTGAGCAAAAAAGTGTATATCGCAATTGACCTCAAATCATTTTATGCCAGCGTTGAGGCAATGGAAAGAGGTCTTGACCCGATGACAACAAACCTTGTTGTTGCCGACCCGTCAAGGACGGAAAAAACAATTTGTCTTGCGGTTTCGCCCAGCCTCAAAAGCTACGGTGTGTCGGGCAGAGCAAGGATGTTTGAACTGATTCAGCAGGTGAAGATTGCCAATTCATACCGCCGCGAAAAAGCGCCAAAAAGACGGCTTGAGGGCAAATCTTTTGACGATAACAAGCTGAAATCAGACCCGTCACTTGCTATTGATTATATTGTTGCACCGCCAAGAATGGCTCTTTACATTGAATACAGCACCCGTATTTATCAGGTGTATCTGCGCCACGTTGCGCCCGAGGACATCCACGTTTACAGCATTGACGAGGTGTTTATCGATGCCACGGCTTATCTGAAGGTCAGCGGTCTTGATGCCTACGGTTTTGCAATGATGCTTATCAAAGACGTGCTTGCGGAAACGGGAGTTACCGCCACCGCAGGCATCGGCACAAATCTCTATCTTTGCAAAATTGCAATGGATATAACGGCAAAACATATGCCTGCAGATGAGAGCGGAGTCCGCATTGCCGAGCTTGACGAAATGACTTACCGTCAGACTCTGTGGGACCACAGACCTATCACCGATTTCTGGAGAGTGGGCAGGGGAATATCCGAAAGGCTGGAAAGATGCGGAATGCTCACTATGGGCGACGTTGCCAGATGTTCAATTCAGCAGGAGGATTTGCTTTACCGTCTTTTCGGAGTCAACGCAGAGCTTCTCATTGACCACGCGTGGGGCTATGAGCCTTGTACCATTGCGGATATAAAATCATATAAGCCCCAATCCAACAGCGTCAGCACGGGTCAGGTGCTTCAGCACCCCTATGATTTTGAAAAAACACGGCTTATTGTCCGCGAAATGGCGGATAATCTTGCCCTTGATCTTGTTGAAAAAAAGCTTGTCACAAATCAGCTTGTGCTTGTCATCGGATATGATATTGAAAATCTGACGGACAAAGGCAGACGGTCTTCGTACAGCGGTGAAATCAAAACCGATTTTTACGGCAGGCAGGTGCCGAAACATTCCAGAGGTACCGTAAATCTGGGCAGAGAAACTTCGTCAACACGGCTGATTGTCAATGCCGCAACGGAGCTTTTTGAGCGTATAGCGGACAGAAATCTGCTTGTGCGTCGGATAAACCTGACAGCCTGCGGAATTATCCGCGAAAATGAAGCCGAAAATACAGAGCAGCCTGAACAACTCAGTTTTTTTGAGGATTACGAGGAAAAGAAACGTAAGCAGGCAGAGGAAGAAGCGGCGCTTGAAAAAGAGCGGCGTATGCAGGATGCTCTCGTGACAATCAAACATAAATACGGAAAAAACGCTATTCTTAAGGGTATGAACTTCAAGGAGGGCGCAACCGCAAGAGACAGAAACCGTCAGATAGGAGGTCACAAGGCATAGAATGGGATATGATGACATAATAAACGAGCCTCACCACGTTTCGTCAACACGACGAAGAATGCCGATGATTGACCGTGCAGCTCAATTCAGCCCTTTTGCGGCGCTGACGGGTCACGGTGAGGCAATCAGCGAAACTGCACGGCTAACGTCGGGCAAGGCGGAGCTTGACGAGTGTGAAATAAGAATAATCAACGAAAAACTCTGTGTTCTGCACAATCTGCAGGAGCTTCATCCAGAGGTAACGGTAGTTTATTTCAAGTCTGACAGTCGCAAGCAGGGTGGAGCCTATGTTACCGCCGAGGGTCGTGTTGAAAGAATGAATGGGGAAACTGGAGAGCTTGTTATGCTTGACGGCACAGCAATCCCCGTTGATGACATCAGAGATATCCGCAGCGAGCTTTTCGGACGCTTGTTTGAGGAATAAGTATTGATTTTTCTCATTCTATATTATAAAATGATTACAGATTCAGCACAAAAGGATGATTGCATATGAAAAAATCACGGATTCTGAAAATTTTTATATCGTTGGCAACGGCTGTTTGCATTGTGATTTTGCAGGCGGTTTTTGCCTTTGCATTTACCAACATCAGATATGCAAAAAACAATACTGATTTTGCAATAAAATCTGCAGACGTCATAAATTCATACAGGACGTCTTCAGATAAGAATCAACTGAATTCTGTAGGCGAAATGCTGAGAATAATCGGCAGAACCTCTGCTGAAAATTACCGTTTTACGGGAGTTGGTGCAAGTGCGGCGGTAATTGGCAACGACGGCAGATTTCTTTTGCAGTTCACCAATAAAAATGCGTTCGACAAATGCTTTGAGCATCTGAATTCCGATCCTGAAATAGTCTATGCCGAAAAAGACAGACTCATTTATACCTGTGGCTCCGAAGGCGAAGAAACAACGGATTTATCATGGGGAGTTGAAGCTCTCGGTGTCGGCAATTATGCGGATGAAATCGAATGTTTGCCCGATGCAAGCGTAACCGTTGCCATAGTTGACAGCGGTGTTGCACCCATTGATTTTGTCAAGGATAAGCTTATTGAAGGCTATGATTTCGTGGAAAATCAGAAGAGCGGTGCCATCGATAAGAGCATCGACAGCCACGGCACATTTCTTGCAAGCATCGTTGCAGATTGCGTTAAAGATGCGGCAGTTGATATTATGCCCGTGAGAGTTCTTGAATCAAAATCAGGTTCTTTGGTCAATGCGGTAAACGGCATATATTACGCCGTCAATAACGGTGCGGATGTAATAAATTTAAGCCTCGGCGGAGTGCTGAATAACTGCAAATCGCTTGACGATGCCGTTGTCTATGCGAACGATAAAAACGTTTCAGTTGTTGTTTGTGCAGGCAACTCAAAGCAGGATATTTATAACTATTGCCCTGCGCACAACGAGAGTGCAATAACCGTTACTGCAATTGATCCGAATCTTGAATTCGTTGCAGATTTTAAACCGTGGGGTTCCGAATACGGCTCGAATTACGGCGATGCAGTTGATGTATGCGCACCGGGTAAAGCTATTATCGGTTATAATTCAGAAGGTGAAAAAACGGACTTAAGCGGCACATCGATGTCTGCGGCTTTCATTTCGGCTTGCGCGGCGCTTGTGAGGCTTGCATACCCCGAAGCGAGTGCAGAGCAGGTGCAGCAAGCATTGAAAGACAGCTGTGCCGACCTTGGAGACGAAGGCTTTGACGTTTATTACGGTTACGGTTTGCCCGATATGAGTAAAATCGGAACGGATATAATTCCTGAAATTCCCGATAACCCCGATACACCCGATGACCCCGATACACCCGATGACCCCTCTTCGGATAATCCTCCTGCTGCTCCGCAGCCTGTGGAGGTTGCAATAAAAACGTTTCCTCAGAAGACGGTATACACATACAAAACTGACAGCAACATCGACCTCAGCGGTCTTACCCTTGAGGTGACTTATTCCGACGGCTCAACCGTTGTGGTTTCGGACGTATCCTTGATGAAATCATCGGGCTATTCCGCAACAACGGCAGGTGAGCAGACAATTACCGTTGAATATGAAGGCTTTGAGGTTGAATATACGGTAAATGTTGAATATACCTGGTGGCAATGGATAATCAGAATTCTTCTTCTCGGATTCATATGGTATTAATATATCGGCGGTGAAATTATGAAAATTTTCAGGCGCGTATTGACGGCTTTTCTTGCCGTAGTTGTTATTGTTAACGTTCTGGGCATCACAAATCTGGTTCCCTATTTTGCGGTTGTTCCCGATATGGTTAAAGTGGGTGTTGATTATATTTCACTCAACAGAAACGGCGGCGCGGTAACGGAATCAGAACTGAAAAATGCAATAAGCAATCAAAAATCACATCCCTTTGTGCTTGCAGATAAAGAGAATTTTGACCTCGTTCGCAAGGAATATGCAGAAAAGAGCTTCAATGAATACACCGAGGCTCTGAGTGCATCTGTTGTTGATAATGCGGATGCTCTGCTTGATATGAATATTTATCCCATTATGCCTTACGTGCTTGACGAAGAGGACAGTATTCTGCCTGTTTCCCGTGAGGTAATCAGCAGAATGGTTGTGCTCGGCACCGCCTGGCAGATGACGGGTGACGAAAAATATGCGGAAAGAGCGTGGCAGGAGCTTGAAAATGTGTGTGCCTATGACGATTGGTGCACGGGACATTTTCTTGCAACAGCAGAAATGGCTTTTGCCGTTGCAATCGGTTATGACTGGCTTTTTGACTACCTTTCGGATATGCAGAAATCCTTGCTTGCGGAAACGGTGCTTGAATACGCCGTCAAGCCTGCACTTTCCAAAAACTATCTTAAAAATTGGTTCACTTGGTCAAAAAATAACTGGAACAGTATCTGCTACGGCGGAATAGGTATCGCCTGTATGGCTTTTGGCTCGTGTTTCCCCGATGAAGCAGCGGAATTCCTTGAAATGTGCTATGAAAATATGCCCGTTGCTTTTGAGAATTTCACTCCCGACGGAGTTTATGCCGAGGGTCCCGGCTACAGTAATTCGGGTATGAATGCCATTGTCTATTTTACCGCAACTTCAAGGAATTGCTTCGGTACGGATTACGGACTTTCGGATATAGACGGCTTCAGGCAGCTTGGTAATTTCCCTGCTTACATAACAACACCCACAGGCGTGTTCAACTTTGGTGACAACAAAAACAGAATGTGCTTCACTCCTGTAATGCATTGGTATGCAACGGAATACGATGCCCCATTGCTTGCGGTTTATCAGATGCAGGATATGCCTGAAAAATTTGTTGCCGACGTATCGGATTCAACGGAAAGAACTTCGGGCGGCAGAGAGGATGCGCTTTCACTTTTGTGGTATAACAGAAGCTACACCTTGCAAAGTGCGGATTTCTCGGATGAGCCTCTTGCAATAAAACTCAATTCCGATCTGGGTCAGGATCTTGTGTTTATGAGAAACGCTTATCTTGATAAGAATGCAACCTTCGCAGGCATCAAGGGCGGCTACAACGGCATTAATCACGGTGATCTTGACATAGGCACCTTTGTGTTTGACTCAATGGGCGAACGCTGGGCGGAAGAACTCGGACCCGGCAGATATGATGCACCGAACTATTTTCTCAATCTCCCTGCAGGCGGCAGATGGAAAAATTACAGCAAGCGTGCCGAGGGTCAGAACACTCTTGTAATCAACCCCGATTATACTCTTGATGACCAATATGCGTTGGCGCAGAGCGAGTTCACCTCGTTCAGCGAGAGTGAGGATGGCGGTGTGTGTACTCTTGATATGACCGATGCATACAGAATGAACGGTGCAACGGACGTTACAAGAGAATTTGAACTTTATAACAGCAGAACATCCCTTAAGATAACCGACAAAATAAAGTGCATAACTTCAAGCGAAATATATTGGTTTATGCACACAAGAGCGCAGATTGATATTCAGCAGGGCGGTAAAGCCGCGATTCTTACTCTTAACGGCAAGCAGATGCTTGCAACTCTGCACGGAGAGGGTGAATTCTCCGTTATGCCTGCCGAAAAGCTTGACGGTGCATATGAATACGACGAGGATTATTCGGATATCTACAAATTGACCGTGCACCTTGACGGTGTCAAGCAGGCTGAAATCTGTGTGACTCTAGAACCGATGAAATAAAAAATAAAGCTGTCCCGTTTACAATCGGGACAGCTTTTTGCTATCTTGATAAAAATTCAAATGATCTGTTGCCGCTGACGCTGTGCTTTCCGTCAAAAACGTCGATTGTCAGCTTGCTTTCGGCACCCGAAAGAGTATAAATATGTTTTATTTTTTTGTGAGCCTCAAGACTTGCGTCAATGGGGAAAAGCTTGTCTTTTATGCCCGATTCAATCAGCAACTCACGGGGACTAATGCTTGCGGCAAAGTCATAAATTTCGCCGATTTCAAGTATACGCGGAATATAATTGTCGGGGCAATGCCACATTGAAAGAATGCTGCTGCGGAAAGTGTTGACGTAGCAGCTGACAACCGTGCGCTTGAAACGCTCGTCTGTGACGGAGGCATAAAGTGCGGTCAGACCGCCGCCTGAAATTCCCATACATCCCAGTCTTTCGGGGTCTGTATCTTTTATGTTGAGCAGAATATCTGCGCAGGCAGATGCCTGCATAATCCTTATTGCCGCCACGGAAAGTCCGTAGGGCAAAAGATGATGGGAAAGTTCATCGCAGGAGCTGATATAGAAAGGTTTTTTCTGATCTTTTTTCAGCCTTGCTTCGCCGAATCCGAAAAGCTCGGGTGCGGCAACAATGCAGCCTCTTTTCACAAGCTCAACGGCAAAATTTTTCTGATAGTTGTCGAGATACGGCAGTTTTTTCTTTTTGCCGTTTTTGCTGATTCCGAGAATCTGCCTGACTCCGTAACCGTGACCGCAAAGTGCAACAACCGCAGGGGCAGGGAATGTTATGTTTTTAGGCATAAGAATATATACGGCAGACTTCAGACCCTTGCAAAGGTCGAAGCTGTATTTTTGCAGAGTGTAGTCGGGATAATCAAGGGCTTTGCCTTCTTTCTTCAACTCTCTGCTTCCGCCGTCAAGCTTGCCTACGGAAAATATTTCCTTTGCCTGCTCTCTTATTCTTTTGCCTGTCTCAAGGGCATCCTCTGCGGATTTTACATCACCGTAAGGATTCCCTCTGAACTTTTCGTAAAGCCCCGACATAAATGTATCGGGAGTGTAAATGCTTTTTTTCATACGTTCATCCAATCAGAATTCAAATTCAGCAACGGGAATGGCATTTTTACTGTTTGTGCCGAGATATACCGTGTAACCGCTGTCAAGCTTCCATTCGCCGCTTTCGGGGTTATAAAATCTGATATCGTCGATTTCAACCTCAACCGTTGCAGAAACTGTTTCGCCCGACCTGATACTGAATCTTCTGAATCCTTTGAGAAGCTTAACAGGTCTGTCTGCGTCGGCACCATTGCTGCCGATATAAACCTGAAGTACCTCGTCACCGTCTGCTTTGCCGACGTTTGAGATTTCGGTATTAACGTAAATCTTGTTTTCATCCTTTGTGCATTCGGTGTTTCCGATTCTGAATTCGGTGTATGAAAGACCGAAGCCGAAGGGGTAATCAGGTTCAATGTTTTTCTTTTCAAAAAGTGTGTAGCCGTGGTAATATCCGTATTCAATCTCTTTGTTTTTTGTTCCTACGTGGAGGAAATCGGGATAATCCGTGTCGTTTTTCGCAATGGTAAAGGGCAACTTGCCGCCCGGGTTTTTGTCACCGCTTACTATATCTGCAAGGGCATTGCCGCCCTCAATTCCGCTGTAGAATGACATAAGTATCGCGTCAGCCTTGTCTGTCCAATCTTTGATTACGTACGCACTTCCGCCCATAATGTTGACTATCAGCTTTTTGCCTGTTTCGGCAAGGGTGTTGATAAGTGCAACGTCTTCTTCGGGCAGGCGAAGGTCTGCTCTGTCGCCGCCTGAGCCCTTTGGTTTTTTCTTGATGTTACCCATATTTACAAGGAATTCGCCTTCCTGAAGCCAGTCGCTACCCACACAGACAACAATATATTCGCTGTCTGCGCAAGCCGCCTTCGCTTTTTCGGGGTTACATCCGTTGTATAGTGAAATGTTATCTTTGCCGAATCTGTTGCAGAATCCCTGATAAGCGGTTACAACGTCGGGGCTGAAAACGTTGCTGCTGCCGTGGTCACCTGTGTTGACCTTGTCTGCATATCTGCCGACGAGCGCAATCTTTGAACCGTCTGCAATGGGAAGGACATTGTTATTTTTAAGCAAAACAGTACCTTTTGAGGCAACCTCACGGGCAAGAGCCTTGTGCTCAGGCGAAAGAATAACTGATTTCGGATGTTCTTTATGTTTGGGCAACATCCTGATAAGTGCACGCAGAATTCTGCCGACACAAACATCAACGTCCTGCTCGGAAATCTCGCCTTTTCTGATTCTGTTGCCGAGAAATGCATACTTGAAAGTATAGGGCATTTCAATGTCAAGACCTGCCTTTATGCTTCTTGATGCATCATAAATGCCAAAGAAGAAGTCGGAGATTGAAAAACCGTCGAATCCCCATTTGTTTCGGAGTATATCGGTCAGAAGTTCCTTGTTCTCGCAACAATATGTGCCGTTGACTTTGTTGTATGCGCCCATAATTGACATTGCGCCTGCATCAATGCATTTTTTGAAATGGGGGAGATAAACCTCGTGAAGAGTGCGCTCGTCAACCTTGGCATCAACGCTGAAACGCAGGTCTTCAATGCTGTTGAGTGCATAGTGTTTCGGGCAGGCAACAATGCCATTTTCCTGCATCGCTTTTGTGAGTGCAACGCCCATTTTGCCCAGCAGAAACGGGTCCTCACCGTAGGTTTCCTGAGCTCTGCCCCACATAGGATTGCGAAGCAGATTTATGCAGATTCCTGCAAAAAGGTTTGCGCCGCCTGCGCTTGCTTCTTTTGCAAAAACCTGACCTACTTTGTATTCAAGTTCATCGTCAAAAGCGGCACCTCGGAGCATTGAAACGGGGAAACAAGTGCTTTTGCCAAGCACAATGCCTCTGGGGCCGTCTGCAAAAAGCACCTCGGGGATTTTAAGCCTTGCGCAGCCGCCTGCAGGGTAAGGCTCTGCGTTGTAAAATCTGCCGTTTTTCAGGAAGTTTTTGGCGGTTATTTTCATTGCGTGACCCTTGAGAAGCTTCATTTTTTCTTTCAGAGTCATTTCTTTTATAAGCTTGTCGGTGACCTCGCGGAGCGTTTCGTCCGTCGGATTGTTCAGATAAATTTCCGTTGCCTTTACAAAATCCATTTTAAAGCCGCCTTTCATTCGTATTTTTCTTCCGTATTTTCAAGATATGATTCAAAGGGCTTTTTCGGAGAGGGAATTGCCGACGTCTCCTCAAAATAAACCTTGTTGCCCTCCGTTACCGTCATATATTTGCGGTAATCCTTGTTTTCGTTTATTGTTTCTCCGTTTTTCGTGAATACAGAGCCGCCTCTGCTGCCTGTCAGGGGCATTTCACCGATTATGGTGATAAGCAATGCTTTTGCACTTTTCAGCATATCAAGGTCGTAGTAATAATTGCTCAATGAGTTGTGCTGCAGAGGATAATTCTCAATAATGCTTTCGATTTCACAAAGCAATTCACGGCATTTTTCTCCGTTTCGCATAAATGCTGCATGATTGCTCATTTTTTTGCGGATGTGTGAATAGTCAACGTTGAAATCAACCGCAAATTTTTCTGCAATCATTTCCGCTTTGCTCAATTCATCCGCAAGAATATCTGTGTTGATTTTAGGTCTGACGGCTGATTTGATGTGTCTTGCGCAGATTAAACCGCCAACCTGAGTATCGTTGAGTGCAGAGCCGCCGGGACGAGTGAGTCCGAAAGAGCCTGCCGCCTCACCGATGACGTAAAGTCCTTTTATGTGTGTTTCGTAATTTTTGTCTGTGTAAATTCCGCCGTTGTTATGCTGAGCGCAGACCGCAATACGAAGCTTGTCTTTTGTAATGTCAATGTCTTGCCTTGCATAAACGTCAATAGCTTTTGAGTTGAGCTTTTTCAGCCTTTCAATGGGCGTATCTGCAGTTGCACCTGTTTCGGTGAGATAACTCTTTGCTTCATCTGAAAGTCCGTCGAAGCAGAATTTTTCAGGATTTCGGGTGAAATCAAGATAAACCTGCCTGCCTTGCTTTGTCTCGTTATGCACGGCAATGTCGATTTTTGATGATAATTCCGCTCTGTCAAAGCTGAACGGCCATTGATAGCCCTTAAGAAAAACATTGCTGTATGTTTCATCCGTACTGCCGAAGTAATCGGTGAGGAATTCTCTTTCCGTGCCGTTTTCATCAATGCTGACAAATCGGGGAATAACCTGCATAAAGCTGCCCGAAACGTTCCAGCGGAAGTCAACGGATGAAAGTCCGTATTGCCATTGCGAATAGTTGCAGAGTTTTGCGCCTGTATCAATGAGAATGCCCGTCATACCGTGTTGTGATTCAGGATAAACCGAGCATTCGTATATGCAGGCAGGAGCACCGGTTGCGGCAATAATATTTTTTGCACCGAACACCTCGGGCTTGCCCGTCTCGGTATTGAGTACTGCAATACCTGTAACGTTGCCGTTTTCTGTTATTATTTTTGTAACCTGACGGTTGTCAAAAACGGGAGTTTTGTTTTTGTTTATGACAACGTCCTCGAGCCTTTGAGTCATTACTCTTGAGGTCAAAGGACCAACGGATGTTGCTCTTGAAGTGCTGTCGTGGTCTGTTTTGTATCCGGGATATCCGCCGAATTCATCTGTGGGAAAATTCACTCCGTAATCGCAAAGGCGGAGAAAGCATTTTGCGCTGTTTGCTGCCTGCTGATAGGCTTTTACTCCGTCACAACTACCGAGAGAGCAGATGTCATTTGCCATTCTGAACGGACTGTCTTCGGATAAACCGTCCATAGAGATTTTGTAGTAGGTCTGCTTGTCGCTTCCTGTGTTTCTTGAAGTGCCCCAAAATCTGTTTTCGGTTATGAGGGCGATATCCGTTATTCCTTCTTTAAAAAGCCAGTCTGCGGCGCTGTAGCCTGCCGCACCGCTTCCGATTATAATTGTGTCAAATATTTTCATAAGCATCTCACGTTGAAACCGCCGTCGCAGTCAATGACTGTGCCTGTGCAGAAGTCAAAATCACCCTTTGCAACAGCCGCAACACATTTGGCAATATCCTCGGGCTGACCCATTCTTTTGATGGGTGTCAATCCGCCGTCAATAAGTGTTTCATACTTCTCTTTCACTTTTGCGGTCATATCTGTTTCAATTATGCCGGGACGGATTTCAATAACACTGATTCCCATTTCCGCAAGTCTCGCGGCATAAAGCTTTGTAATCATTGAAATTCCTGCTTTTGAAACGCAGTATTCGCCTCTGTTGACTGATGCGGTGTAAGCCGACATTGATGAAATGTTGACTATTCTTGATTTCTTGTTTTCAGCGAGCATGGGCACAAGTTTCTGTGTTACGAAAAAAGTGCCTCTGAGATTGATATCCGTCACGTAGCTGAAATCCTCGGGTGTGATTTCAAGGATATCTTTTCTCACTTTCGGTGCAACGCCTGCGTTGTTGACAAGCAAATCAAGCCTGCCGAAATTATTTTTGACGTATTCCGCAAGCTTTTCAATGTCTTCAATTTCTGATATATCCGTGCTGACAAAGCGGAATTGATCCCCGTACTTTGCAGAAAGCTCATCCGTAAATTCATTTTCATTTCTTGCGGTTACAATAACGGTGAATCCTTCGTCAAGAAGTTTTCTGACTATTCCGAAACCGATTCCTCTGCTTCCGCCCGTAACAACGGCAACCATATTCTTCACCTATTTCTTAAGTACGTATTTCTGATAGTAGGGCATATAAACCTCGCTGTTTCTGACGGGACAGCCTGCAACGGTTGCGTTTCTCATCAGCTGAGAGCATTTGCTGCATTTGAGGCAGACCTTGCTTTTTTCAAGCTTTCCGTTTTTGAGATAATCAACGTAAAAATCGGGATATGCAAAGGTCATTCTGCCGAAGCCTGCAAAATCCGCAACACCGTCGGCAATTACTTTTGCCGCGTAGTCAAGAGCGTTTTCACCTTCAAAGCTGAGACCTGATGCAATGAATTTTATATTGGGAAATGCTTCGTTAAGTTCTTTTGTAACGTCATAAATTCGTTTCATACCCACGTTTCCGTCCTCGGGTGCGTTTATGCACGGACGGTTGATGTGAGGAATGAGATAGGGATTACCGAGCGTAAGGTTTATAAGCTCAATTCCTTTTTTCTCAAGCTCGGAAATTATAACTTTTGTTTCAGTAAGATCAATTTCGTTGTCCTCATTAACACCGTAGCCGTAAGGATAGGGGAAACAGTCGCAGGCATTGAGTCTTGTTGTTACAAACAGATTTTTTGCCGCATTTTTTGCACTGTCAATGCAGTCAAAGTAGAGCTTTGTTCTGTTCCCAAGACTTCCGCCGTAAGCACCCTCACGGTTTGTTGCACTAAGGAATTCATTGAAAAGATATCCGTGACAGCATTTTACGTCTATTCCGTCAAATCCGACTTCCTGAGCAAGCTTTGAAGCTTCAGCGTATTTCTGCGGAATAAGTGAGCAATATTCATCATCTGCAATGACGTAAGGCTGGTCTTCTTTGCCGATTTCCCAATGACTGTTTCTGTATGCAACGATGGGCTCGGGAGTACCGTTTGGCTTGCTGAATCTGCCGCTGTGGGTAAGCTGAACAATGATAATCGGAGCGAATCCGCAAGCATCAATTGCGGTCTGTTTTATTTCAGAAACAAGGCTTCTGAAGCTTTCCATTGTTTCTTCGTTAAGAAAAAGCTGACGTGGATTGGCTCTGCCTTCTGCACAAACTGCAGTTGCTTCAAACCAGATTATTCCTGCGCCCGAGCGTGCAAAACGCAGATATCTGCGTCGTGTGAGTTCGTCAATCGCACCGTTTCTTGTACCGTCGCATCCTTCCATGGGATGAAAAACGATTCTGTTTTTTATCTCTCTGCCGTATATGCTGACGGAGTTTTCAAAAATATTTTTCATACGGTTCCTCATTTGAATATAAGTTTCATTATGTGCGGATATTTTGTAGTGATATTGTCGGGTTTCAGGTCAATAACCTTCACCATGTCCGAAGCGTTGTTTACTGTCCAAAGCGATACGAGCAGCCCGTTTTCTCTCATTTTTTCAACAAACATTCTGCTTGCACCCTTGAAGTTGGAATTTATGCCGATTACTCCCAAAGCTTTAGCTTTGTCAGCTACGGCTTGTGCAACTGACGGATCGGATGCTTCATCATTTGTGATTTTGTGATTAAGGTAGTAGGGGATCGATGAAGATTTTTTTACTTTTTCAACCCAATCCTCAAAAACACCCGTGTAGAACACTCTGTCAGAAAGTCCTGTGTCGGTTACGAGTTTATCAACCTCAGCGAGGTTTGCTGTTGATTTTATATCGAGATTTATTCTGCATCCGTTTGTTTCTGCAACAACAGCAAGTGCATCTTTAAGCAGAATGCCCTGAGTTTGTGACGGTGCGGAATTGTGGATAATTACGGGTGTGCCGTCGGGGCGGAAGCTGACGTCGAATTCAACAACTGTTGCACCTTTTTCAATTGCGGTCCTGATTGATGCAATACTGTTTGGTTTTGTGTGCATTGCTCCTGCGTGGTATGTGACGGTAAATCCGCAGGGCAAATCCGCAATTTTTCTGCTGTTTATGTGTTTTTTGTCTGTCGAAAGTCTGATTTTTGCGCAGTCAAGCCTGCAAAACAACTCCCAAAATGAAAATTTCATAAAATCACCTCATATATTTTAAATTAAAACACATTTTATTAACTATGTCAATGTATAAAAATTCGTGATATCGATTGCAAAATGCATAAAAGTTATTGAATTTCGCACAAAAATGTGTTATTATTTAACAAATACAAAGAACAGGGGGAGATTGCTTGAGCGAGAATACGAATTTGGCTCACGATGAGCAGAGTCAGGGCATAGTCATCGACTATGAAAACGGCGTCAAAAATCCGCTTCTTCGCAACAGACGCTACGTTGGACAAAAGGAACGCATAGGATATCTGCTCAATGACGTTTCGGCAAGCTTTAACATTGATAAATACAAAGAGAGATTTATCTACGATATTGTTAAACTGGACTTTGATTTCCTTGCAATTTTTGGCTTGTTTTCAGGTGTATGGGACGTTCTGAACGATACGTTCATCGGTGTGCTTGTTGACCGTACCCGTACCCGTTGGGGCAAGTTCAAGCCGTACATTCTTCTGGGTAAAATTCCTCTCACCTTGATTGGTCTGTGGTATTGGTTTATGCCCATTATATTTGCAAACTCTTCCGCAGACTTTGCACCAAAACTGATGTTTTATGCAATATTCAGCGTTATCTGCGAAACGGCAGGAACGTTTACCGCCATTGCAGGCACGGGATTTATGTCCACCATAACGCCTGATCCGCTTGAACGAACAAGTCTTATCACAATGGCAAAACTCTTTTCGGGTCTTGTCGGTGAAAAGATACCCGAGCTTATTTTCGGACTTCTCCTTGACCTTGTAAATAATCAGGTGGTTCAATGGGACAGAACGAATCTTTTCCTCGGATTCGGTATTTTTACTGCCGTTGCAGGCTGTGCAATGTCTTTCTATTTCATCTGCGTAGCCCAAGAAAGAGTAACGCAGTCTATTGAAAAGCCCAGTATTGTTCAGGGTCTTAAAGCAATTCTCAACAACAGACCCATTTTGATTTATACACTTTCGGAATTCCTCGCAGGATTTTCGGTTGGCAAGAGCAGAATCAACTACTATATCGACGTTCTCGGTTCAGCTACATATCAGACTCTTGTCGGTATTCCTGCATCTCCCATTTCAACAATCAGCTACGCTTTCATTGCTCCCTTACGCAAGAAATTTGCAACAAAAACAATCTGGATTCTTGAAAATGCCTGGACAGACGCTTGTTGGCTGATGGTATTCGGAATCGGTTCAATCGGCGGTATGTCAAAGGGTCTTTATAAGAATAAGTGGGTAATGCTTCCTCTTATGGCAATTGAAGAGATGCTTGAGATGTGCGTCTACGGTGTCAGAAACGTTATTCCTGACGAAATTCTTAACGAAGCAATGGACTATTGTGAATGGAAAAACGGCTACAGAGCTGAGGCAATGACGGGCGTTGCCAGAGACCTTGTTAAAAAGTTGCAGGGTATCGTAATGAGTTCAATTCAGAACTTCATTATGAAGCGTATCGGTTATATTCAGGGTCTTAAAATCGGTACTCAGGCAGACTCCACGAAGTGGTGGATTTTTGCAATGGGAACAGGTATTCCCATCATCACAGGCTCGCTTGGTATTATCCCCAAATTCTTCCACGACCTTAACGGTGAGAAGAGAGACCGTATGTATCGCGAACTTTTTGCAAGACGTGAGGCAATGCGAATTGCCGTTGAGCAGGCAAAGGATGCCGATGAAGTTGCAAAAATAGCAAAAGCACAGATGAACAAAGAATATGTTCAGGATTAAAAAATGTGGGAGTACCAAATCGGTATTCCCACATTCTTTATATCAACTGTTTATATATATTGCATCAAGGTAATTGAAAAGCTCGGTGCCGTTTTCGGCAAAGTAATAATTGCTGCATTTGTTTACCACAACACCGCCGTTGTAAAGCATCAGCGAATGTTCATAGCCGTTGCCGTCAATAACCGTCAGAAGGTAAGAGCCGTAGAGAGTTTCGGGTTTTTCTATGGGACTGAGCCTGAGACTGTTGCAAAGCTGTGATACCCTTTCAATCTGACGGGTGTCAAAAAGGGTATAGGTGTAATTGGTGCTGTATGCCGCGAGAGTAAAATCTGCCGAAATGGGATTTTTAATTTTTTGAGCCGCACCTGCTTTTTTTACGCTTTGCTTTGTAACCGTGAACTCGATTTCATATCCTGCGGAGTTCTTCATATCAATATCTGTGCAGAAATTCGGTTTTAGCTTATATCTTCCGTTTTCGGGATTGTTGAGATATTTATCAAGGTGATAATATTCGGGTAAGCTGTATGTATATTTTTCGTTTCTGTCAAGAGTAGTGGTTTTGCCCGGGTCAATTTCTCTGATTTGCTCAAAATCCGTCCATTGACCGTTTACAAGCTTCTGCAAGGTGAAATCACTGTTCTGATAAAGTTTGTTTTCCGGCTCTATGGTGTAATTCACATAAAGAACGGCACCCGAATATTGGCTAACCGTCAGCTCTATTCCCGTCAGGCTTGTTTTGCCGCTGATATTTGACTTCACATCGGTTATAATGTATACCGTTTCAAGCTCTGACTCGGTTGAGTTGTTCTGCTGATTTTGCAGAGTTACATATCCGTCGATTGTGCTTGAATATGTAGGCTTTACATACTTGGTGGTTGTTGTGCTTTTGATAGGTTTTATCTGTTTACCGTTTGTTGAAACCTGTGATTCTGATTGAGTCTCTTTTGCTGCTGCAACGGTGCTGTTATCCGTTGTTTCATCGGTTGCGGCGATTGTCTGCAATGAGGTGCTGTTGGTTTCTTCGGCAGAAAAATCCGTTACTTTATTGCAGGCGCAAACGGTAAAGCAAATCATAAATACGAGAAAAATGCATATTAAATTTTTATTCATCTTTTGTCCCTTTCATTTTGCCCTCGGTTACCCGAGGGAGTTTGTTTTATAGCAGGTGAAACGTTTCCGAGGTCAAAGCCTCATATAAATCCTCACCGTTGCTGCAGAAATAGGTTCTTCCGCTTATCTCAATAACACCGTGCGGGTGCATAATAAACTTATACTTATAACCCTTGTTGTCGACGATTGATACTCTTACAGGCTTGGGGCTGACGGGATTGCCGTCGGGCAGCTCTGTCCTGAATTCGGATGTGGTGTATAGTTCTGCAATTTTTTGCATTTCAGCCTGCGAGTATACCGTGTAGCGAAAATTGTCGTTATCTTTGGGTGCAGTTTGGATTTTCACGGGAACGCCCTCAATTTTCAGCGAGTTTATCTCCTCGATCATATAGATTTTCACCGTGAATTCAACAATGATTTCAGATGGGTTTTCACCTACAACGGGCAGGTGTATGCGATAGGTTCCGCCCTCAAAATTCAAAAAGAATTTGTTAAGCGGCAGCTGCGCCGCGGCAACCTTCCCGGGTTCAGTAAACAAAGCTTCAAGAATAATTTGCTCATTTATCTGTTCAAGGTTTTTCCAATTCCCGTCGGTAAACTTTTCTATGGTATACTCCTCTGTATAGGGTACGGTAGTGTTACTGCGGTTTATAAAGTGAAGACCGAAGAATTTTTCCGTTACCTCAAAACCGATAAGCTCAAAGCCTTCAATCGGAGGAGTGAGCTTCAAATCGCTTACGATAAATTCTCGTGAAAAGATAACTCCCGATGAGCCGTCGGCGGCTGTGGTTGTTATGTTGGGGTTTTTATAAGCATCCGTGAAACCGTCGGGTGAGGTTGTTAAAATATTCGGGTTATATTCATATATATCTGTCAGAGGCTCGTAACTCGAGTTGACCATATCACTCATTTTGGCGGTGTATATACCTGAAATTTGCTCGTAAAGCTCCGATGAATTAAGATTTATGACAGAGCTTTGGCTGTATTCGGCATTATAATCCTCAATTTGTTCCTGATAAATGCGGAATTTATAATTTCTGTTTTTTTCATCAGTAAGCTCTACGGTATAAGAGCTTGAATGATAGGCAAAAGCAGAATTTTCTGCCGAATATGAGAAAACTGATTTCCTGAGCAGCTTTTCAACGGTTTTTAGCTCGCTTTCGTCAAGTGTTACCTTGTTGAGAACAGATGAAGTGCGATAAACCGTTCCCGTTACAAAATCGGCAGCTTCACCTTCGAACAGACCCGGATTATAACCGATTCTGAGGCTGTCATATGTAAGCGAGGGCTTGCTGAAAGGCGAGGGAGAAAGGTCATCAACCTTGAATCTGACATAATAATTTTCATATTCATTTGATTCGTTTGTCAGAACATAAAAAGTGATTTCATATTCACCTTCTTCAAGCGCATCAATGTATTTGTCAAGATATGCAAAGTAAAGAGCTTCTCTGCCCGCCTGCTTACCCGACGGCACAAAGAGGTTGTTGCCCGATGAAAGTGTTTTTGCGTCATATGGAGTTTTTTCTCCGTCGGTGATTTTTGAAAGCTCGTAGTAATCGCTTATTTTGTATTCGCTTATGCCGGTTTCTGTCATAAAGCTTATTGCGGCAACAGGCTTGCCGTAGCAGTCGGATACAAGCTCAAAGCTGTTTGCTTCAAGTCCGTCAAGCGCCTCTCCGAAGTAATATGATTCAAAAATGCCTTTTGTGTATACTCTTATTTTTGAATAATGAGCCTTAAGCTGCTTTTCGGCACGCTGATACGCTCTTTCACGCACATCAAAATCATATCGGATTGTTTCGGGCAATTCGGGAATTTCTTCTTCAACCGCTTCAACAGATATAAGATTTCCGTCAGAATCAAAGCTTGCCTTGAATCTGCCCGTCGGAGGCACCTCGGCAGGATAAAGATAATCCTCATATCTCAGCAATTCTTCGTATTTAAGGTCAAAGCTGTAAATTCTGCTCCATCCGTAGGCAGTTGATTTATCCTCGCTTAATACTTCAATTTTTGCCCCTGCGGTGTAGAGGGTATACAGGTTGTTTTCGTTGGAATATGCTTCCTCGCAAAATTTTTCCTCAATGTAATCCTCAATCTGTGTTTGCATATCGCCGTATTCATCTTTGCTGACAACGGCATTCGTAAGGCATATTGCCGCAGCGGCAATGCAAAGAATCACGCAAAGAATAATTGCAATCACCTTGGGTTTTTTGAAGTTCAGAATGTTCACAACTCTCTTTTCAACACCGTTTTCACCAAAGGAAAGGGGCGTGCCGAAGGCAAGTTTTTTGTTTGCTCCGACGGTAACAAGAGTGAAGCTGTAAGCCTTTTTTGCTTCTGCACCGAGCTTGCGTAAAACGCTTTCATCACAGCTCATTTCCATATCATGCACGGCGAGCGTATATCCAATCCAGACAAAGGGGTTGAACCAATGCAGAATAAGGATTACAAAGGAAACGAGTCTTGTTATATGGTCAAAGCGGCGGATATGATTTTTTTCGTGAAGAATAACATATTTTGCCTGATTTTCCTGCATACCGCAGGGCAGATAAATTTTAGGCGAGAATATGCCGAAAACAAAGGGTGAACGGATTTTGTCACATTCAAAAACATTGTCCGTAAGCTTTGTTGCAAATTTGACCTGTCTTTCGATTTTTATTAATGAAATAATTCCGTAAACAGACATTCCTGCAATGCCTGCCAGCCAGACAACGCTTGCAACCGAAAGGACTATTTGCATCGGATTAATGCTTGCGGCAGGCTGTGCCGACGGCAGCACGGCGTTTATAACCGTATCGGCAACCGTGATGCCCGTTTTGATTTCAGGTATCTGCATAAGTGCGATATCCTGCGGAATATAGCCGTTTGATGTGGCATTTCCGATTTGCGAAGCATCGGAGGGGGCGGAGAAAAGATTAAATATGCTGAGTGCCGATGAAAATGAAAACGGGCAAAGCAGTCTCAGCCCTGCGACAGCCCATAAACAGTATGAAAAAATCTTCGGTGCTTTTTTCAGCAGCAGGCGCAGAAGAAGAATTGCGGCGATTATGTAGCTGCCCGTAATGCTCATATTGAGGACGGTTATAAAAATCTGTTCAATAAATTCCAGCATTTTTATTCCTCCTTATGCGAATTTATAAGCTCTGTCAGGCGCTGAGCCTCCTTTTCGGAAAGGGTTTTGCCGCCGAGAAATGATGCAAGAAATGAGGGTAAAGAGCCTTCAAAGGTGCGCTCAACAAAGTTTTCGCTCTCATTTGCCTGCACCTCATCTTTTGGCACAAGCACGGAAACAACAGCGTTTTCGTTCCGTATAAGTTCTTTTTCGCACATTTTTCTTATTGCATTGTAGGTTGTTGATTTTTTCCAGCCCAGCTTTTCCTTGCAAAGCTCAACCAGTCTGCCCGAATTCACGGGCGCATTGTCCCAAACAACGCACATGAATTTGTATTCGCTGTCCCATAATGTAAGGTCGCTCATTTTAATTCCCCGTTTCATAAAAATGTAGGTTTGTAACTGCAAACCTCACCTTAAGTTTATAATTACAAACCTATTTTGTCAAGCCATAAAACAAAATTTGTATTCTTGCATAAAATGAGGTTTTGAAACTTGTGCAAAAAAACAAAACGCAAGCCCTCGGGACGGGGGGCTTGCGTTCTTTTTGCGCTTGGTTATTTCTTACTTATCTTTCTTTTTCTTTATCAGGACTATTGCGGCGGCGGATACTGCAAGTGCAGCAAATGCCGCCAATCCTGCTGCGGATGAGCCTGTTTCGGGGATATCCGTATCCTTTGCAGACCATTTTGCTTCAAACGTTACGTCGTTTTTCGGCATTTTATCAGGAATTTCGGGATTCCAGCCTGCAAAATCATAACCTTCTTTTTCAGGGTCGGCAGGTACGGTTATTTTTTTGCCTGCTTCAATATTGTAGGTTGCATAAACCTTGCCGTCAACTTTGTAGGTTGCTTTGTAGGTCTTGGTTATATTACCGACGATTGAGGAAAGACCGATAACCGCAATTATGCCGCCAACGATGGAAAGACCTGTTATTGCGGCTGCGGTGAGTCCGATTACACCGCCTGCAATTGCAACACCGCCGATAACAACCGTAACGAAGTCTTTGTCCACTTCATACTGTGCTTCAAACACAAGGTTTTCTGCAGGCATTGCGGCAGGAATTTCAGGGCTCCAGCCCTTGAATTTGTGAGCAAACTTCTCGGGATTCTTTTCAGGCACGGGAATCTTATCGCCTTCGGTTACAACGTATGCGGCATAGGTCTTATCCTTACTTGCCATATAGGTTACGTTGCTGTTTTTGAGCCATTTTGCGGTGAATTCAACGTCTTCAGCCGGTACTGTTTTGTAGTCAAAAACGTTTTTGCCGTCCTTGTCAAACCATCCTGCGAATTTGTACCCTTCCTTTTCAGGGTCAGCGGGCACAATTTCCTCCATGGCTGATGCAAAGGGGGCTGTTGATTTCTTGACTTCGGTTTCATCGGATATAAACGTAATATTCACTTCTTTAAGTGACCACGAAGCGGATGCCTCAAGATTATTTTCAGGCATAGTTTCAGGCAGTTTATCCTGACTTTTATTAATTACCCAACCGTTGAAAATATGACCTTCAGCAGCCTCGGGTGCTTCGGGAGGCACAATTTTGTCTCCTGCTTTATAAGTCTGAACGTCACCGAATTTTTCACCGTTTGAGTAATACGTGATTGTGTACTCTTTGACAGGTTCTGTGGTTTCGGGCTGAGTTACCGTAGTCTGATCATTTTCTGTTGTTGTTTCCGTTGCAAAACCCGTAAGGGGAGTTGCGGTCAGAATGAATGCAAGTGCCGTAAGTACGGCAAAAAAGCGTTTGAAAAATCTTTTCATTTTATTCCTCCGTTTTACTTCTGAATTTTTGAAAGCATACTTTGCGGTGTCCCCGTCCGCATCCTGACGCACGCATTCAAAGTTCGGTAGAATTATAGCTTTTTTGCGTTTTTCATTCAATTGTTGCGCTGTTAATTTTGTGTGAACGGGTGTAAAACATTTTGTTTCTCAAAAATGAACTTTTGTAAAAACAGACGGATATCTGTTCAGAATTTTACATATCAGGATAAATCAGCGTGAAATGGGTTTTTCATCTCCGTCAAGCAGCCTCGCAATGTTGCTGCGGTGCATAATGATAATCAGCACAGAGCAGGCGGCAGAAAAAATAAAATCCGCCGTTGTGCCTGCAAAAATACAGGTCAGCAACGGGTAGACCGCTGCGCACAGGCATGACGCAACGGAGGCTGTTGAGGTTATAAGAGCAATAACGGCAAACAATGCAATCAGTATGATTGCAACTGCAGGCATAATTCCCATTGCTGCACCTGCCGCTGTCGCAACACCTTTTCCGCCTTTGAATCCGAAAAAAATCGGGAAACAATGTCCCAACTGAACAAAAAAGCCTGCAAAGTAAACGCATTCATACGGTGCGTCAAAAAGATAAATTAAGGCTCTTGAGGCTGTGACGGCAATAAGTCCCTTTGTAAAGTCTCCGAGAAAAACCCATAAAGCAGCTTTTTTGCCTGCGGTACGCAGAACGTTGGTTGCTCCTGCATTGCCGCTGCCGACGGTGCGTACGTCTGTGCCTCCGAGTTTTTTTGAAATTATAACTGCAAAGCTGATACTGCCGATAAGATAGGAACAAATAGTGCTTATAATGATGAAAGTCATAAAAAATCACCCGTTGGTTATTTTGTCCAACGGGTGAAGCTTTTATTTGTTTGCTTTTCTGCGGATTTCCTCAATGCTCATTTCGGTAAGAACGCCTTTCTTGGCGAGAAAGCATTTCTGACCTAGCTCAAAGATGTGTATATCATTTTTAATCGAATCGGAATACACGTTGATAAACTCTGCATCGGGTAAGGTTTCCGCAAGTCGCAAGGGCTTTTGTTTATCCTTGCAATTGTATCCGTCTATCCTGCCTGTTTTGTGGTCCATTCTTGTAGCTATCAGTGTATGTACTCCGTATTTTTCACAGATGGGTTTCAGGAAAAACTCGGGTGATGCGGAACATACAACAACAGGTCTTTCTCTGTTTTCGGGATTGAAAACGGGATAAATATATTTCTGCTGATTGTCCCAGAATTTTTTCGCCATTTTTTCACCGTCAATAAAACGGAGAAAAGAAAAGCATCTGCCTTTGAATTGGTCGCCGAATCCGAGAAAGAAAAGAATCAGATTGAGCAAAAGCCAGGGAGCGAGGAGTATGAGCCACGGCTTGTGCAGCAAACAGTAAAAAAGGAAAACCGTTTCTGAATCCTGCGGATAAACCGTTTTATCAAAATCATACAGGTCAAACTGATTGTCAGGCATTGAATGTCACCTTTTTGCCGTCAAGTTCAACTGCCTTTTCCTTGCCGTTAATGATAACTTTGAAGTTGCCCTTGCCTTCAAGGCTGTAGCTTGTAAGTTTGCCGTTTTTCCACTCGATGTCAACAATAACGTTGCCCTTTGCAAGCAGACCGCTGACCTTACCGTCAGCCCACTTTGAGGGAAGTGCGGGAAGGAGATAAATTTTACCGTCGTAGCTCTGCATAAGCATTTCCGTGATGCCGCTTACAAAGCCGAAGTTACCGTCAATCTGGAAAGGAGGATGAGCATCAAAAAGATTTTCGTACGTGCCGCCGCCCTTGGTATAGTTGATGCCGATGCTCTTAACGGGGCGAAGCTGTAACTCGATAAGTTTGAGTGCATGGTCACCGTCAAAAAGTCTTGCCCAGAAGTTGATTTTCCAGCCAAGGCTCCAGCCTGTACCGTTATCGCCTCTGCGTTCAAGAGTTCTGCGGCAAGCCTTTGCAAGCTCGGGTGTGCCGTCAACGGTGATAAGACGTGCAGGGTGAAGAGCATAGAGGTGGGAAACGTGTCTGTGATGTATTTCAACTTCGGGATAATCATCGTCAAATTCAAGGAGCTGACCGTCGCTGCCCAGTTTGAAGTCTGCCATATTTGCAAGTGTATCCTTAAGCTGTGCGGCGAATTCAGCATCTTCACCGATGATATTGCAGGCTTTGATGCAGTTTTCGAAAAGTTCGCGTGCAATGGACATTGACATTGTTGAATACTTTCCTACACAGCAAGGCTTGCCTTCGTATTCAAAAGTATTTTCGGGTGATGTACCGGGAGCAAGAACAAGTTTGCCCTCGTATTCGGTCATAATGTCAAGATAGAATTCTGCAGCCTTCTTCATTACGGGATATGCTGTGTCTCTGAGGAAATCAACGTCGTTTGTGTATTCGTAATGGTCGAAAAGATGCTCGCAGAGCCAGCCTGATGAGCCGTGCCAGAATGCCCATTGTGCACTGCCTGCAACGGGTGTTGAAAGACGCCAGAGGTCAACGTTGTGATGTGAGGTCCAACCCTTTGCACCGTACTGTCCTTTTGCTGCGTTTTCACCGCTGATACTCAGTTCTTTAACCATCTCAATGAGGGGATAATTGACCTCAGGCATACGGCACATAAGAACGGGCCAGTAGTTCATCTCTGTGTTGATGTTGACTGTATAGTTTGAATGCCAGGGAGGAGTGAGTCTGTCGTTCCAGATTCCCTGAAGAGTTGAGGGCTGTGAGCCGATTCTCGACGATGAAATTGCAAGATATCTGCCGTAGTTATAAACAAGTGTGATGAGAGCAAGGTCGCTCTTGTCTTTCTTGAATGCGTTAAGACGCTTGTCGGTGGGGAGGTTGCCCTTGCCGTCACCGATGTCAAGCTTGACTCTGTTGTAAAGCTCTGTATAGTCCGCAATATGAGCAGCCTTTTCTTTGTCGTAATCCGAAACAGCGGCAATGCGCTCCATACAAGGTGTTATATATTCCTTACCATCAAGGAAGGGATGTTTGTTCCAGCCGTTAAAGCTTGTTTCGCTTGTGAAGAAAAGCACGGCATAGGTTGCATCTGCAACATTTATGCGGTTTTCAACAGCTTTGAGTGCGCCGTCGGTAACAATCTTTGCAACAGCGCGGAAACGCATACCTCTCATTTCAGGCTCGTCAAAATAATGCTTGTTGCTTGCATCGTTATCAACGTTGTTTTCACCGTGGCATTCGCCGTCAAGGATAACTGTGTCATTCTCAACAACGCTGTTGCTGCGAAGCTTTGAAGTAAGCCCGAATGTGAAGCTCATTTTGCCGCCTTCTGCAGTAAGCTTTGCGGCAATGATTTTTGAGGGATATGATGCAAAATACTCTCTTGTGTATTTAACGCCGCCTCTTGTGTATTCTACGCCTGAAACTGCATTTTCAAGGTCAAGATATCTTCTGTAATCCTTTACTCTGCCCTTGCCCTCAAAATCAATTTCGAGGTTGCCCAGGGGCATATATGCCTGACTCCATGTGCTGTGGAAATTTGTTTCGATTTCTTCCTCTGCTTCGTGGAGTTTACCTGCAAGTGCAAGGTCACGTGCTTTGCGGAAGGCTTCGGGTGCGCCTTCTTTGACTGTATTCTTAGGCTTGCCGTTCCACAGTTCATCGTGGTTGAGGCAGAGAAGTTCTTTTGATGTTGATCCGTAAATCATTGCGCCCAGAGTTCCGTTACCGATGGGGAGGCTCTGAGTCCAGGCTTTTGCGGGGCTGTTGTACCATAATGTGGTTGAAGCTGACATAAGGAAATCTCCTTTTTACATAATTTAGTTAATTATACACTATCGGTGTTGCGTAGTCAATCAATAAAAATGAAAGAAATCCTGCAAAAAAGCAAAAATCACTTGCATTTCGATTTTTGTTGTTGTAAGATATATTTTATATGAAACGAAGTATCATAGAGGTATTATTTATGTCAGAAAACTTTCAGATAAAAATAGAAAAGTCATACAGCAAACTTTCAAAGGGACACAAAAAGATTGCGGATTATATTATGGCAAACTACGAGAAGGCATCGTTTATGACGGCTGCAAGTCTCGGTAAGGCGGTTGGTGTCAGTGAGTCAACGGTTGTGCGCTTTGCGTCGAATATCGGTTTTGACGGCTATCCCGAACTTCAGAAATATCTGCAGGAAATGGTAAAAAGCCACCTCACCAGTGTTCAGCGTATGGAGGTTTCAGCCAGCAGATATGAGGGTGACGATTTTATCGGCAATGTTTTTGCGGCTGATATTGAAATGATAAAAGCCACAAGGGACGGTGTGTCTGCAGAGGCTTTTGAAAACAGCGTTGAGGCAATCAACAAAGCAAGAAGAATATATATTCTCGGTGTCCGCAGTTCAGCGGCTATCGCAAGCTTTGCGGCGTTTTATTTCAGATACCTGAGTGACAACGTTGTTCTTATCGATACTTCATCTTCAAGCGAACTTTTTGAGCAGATGTTCCGCATAGGCAGCGAGGACGTCTGTATTGCAATAAGCTTTCCCAGATACTCAACCCAGACCGTAAAGGCACTTTCTTTTGCAAAGGACAGAGGAGCAACAATTATTTCAATCACGGACGGTGAAATGTCACCTATCGCACCCTATGCAACTTATCTTCTTGTTGCCAAGAGCAATATGGTATCTTTTGTTGATTCTCTTGTTGCACCGTTGAGCCTTATTAATGCGCTCATCGCTGCCTGCGCAGGCAAGAAGAGCGATGACGTTTACGGCTATTTCAAAGCCCTTGAAGAAATCTGGGATGAATATCAGGTTTACCGTACGGTCGGGGAGGAGAAACAATGAGAACGTCTCTGCTTGTTATAGGCGCAGGTGCCGCAGGTCTTATGGCGGCAGGTACGGCATCAAACGAAGGAGTGGAAACTCTTATTCTTGAACGTAACGAACGTCCTGCACGTAAGCTTATGATTACGGGCAAGGGCAGATGTAACGTCACAAACAACTGTGCTTCGCTTCAGGATCTTATTTCAAACGTTCCGAGAAACGGCAGATTTTTATACGGTGCTTTTTCTCGTTTTATGCCTGCTGACGTAATTGAATTTTTTGAAAGCAGGGGAGTTGAACTCAAAACCGAAAGAGGAAACAGAGTTTTTCCCGTGTCGGATAATGCTGCGGATATAGTTGATGCTCTTCACGGTTATGCAAAGAGCAGAGCAAGAATTCTTCACGGCAGAGCGGTTGAACTTCTGCAGGCTGACGGCAAGGTAACCGGTGTTAAAACCGAGGACGGAAATGAGATTTATGCTGACAGCGTGATTATTGCAACGGGCGGTCTTTCCTATCCGGGTACAGGTTCAACGGGTGACGGCTACAAGCTTGCCGAACAGGCAGGTCATAAAATTGCCGACCTTGTTCCTTCACTTGTTCCTCTCGAAATACACGAGGGCTTTTGCAGCGACCTTATGGGTCTTTCTCTTCGTAATACCGCCATAAGAGTCGAGGATACGGAAAACGGGAAAACCGTTTATACCGATTTCGGTGAAATGCTTTTCACTCATTTCGGAGTTTCAGGACCGATGATTCTGAGTGCATCGGCTCATATGAGAAATATGAAAAGCGGTAAATACAAGATTTATATCGACCTTAAACCTGCGTTGACGGCAGAGCAGCTTGATGCAAGAATTCTGCGTGATTTTTCCGAAAATATAAACAGAAATTATATCAACGCCCTGAATTCGCTCCTGCCCAAGAAGCTTGTGCCTGTCATCGTGAGACTGAGCAAAATTCCCCTCACAACAAAGGTCAATCAGATTACCAAGGAGCAAAGACAAAACCTTGTTCAGCTTCTCAAGAATATGTCAATTACCGTAACAGGATTCAGACCCGTAGCCGAGGCGATTATTACTTCGGGCGGTGTCGACGTTTCACAGATTAATCCCAAAACAATGGAGTCCAGAATTATTGAAGGTCTCTATTTTGCAGGCGAGGTTATCGATGCCGATGCTTACACGGGCGGCTTTAACCTGCAGATTGCATTTTCAACAGGAAGGCTTGCAGGTATAAGTGCAGCCGAAAAAATAAAAGAAAACAGGGAGTATGACGATTATGAGTAATATTATTAACGTTGCCATCGACGGACCTGCAGGTGCAGGCAAAAGCACGGTTGCACGTGCGGCTGCAAAGGAAATCGGATTTATATACGTTGATACAGGTGCACTTTACCGTGCAGTCGGTGTAAACGCACTTCGTAAGGGTATTGACACAAAGGATAAGCCTGCGGTTGCTGCAAGTCTTGCAGATATCAGCGTTGACCTTGTTTTTGAAAACGGAGAGCAGAAAGTGCTTCTCAACGGTGAAAACGTTTCAGCCGAAATCAGAACACCTCCTGCATCAATGGCTGCATCGGATGTTTCCGCTGTGCCCGAGGTGCGTGCCTTCCTTTTTGATTTGCAGAGAGATATCGCAAAGAGAAATTGCTGCATTATGGATGGCAGAGATATCGGTACTGTTGTGCTTCCCGATGCAAAGGTCAAGATTTTTCTTACCGCATCTCCCGAAGAGAGAGCAACCAGACGCTACAAGGAGCTTATTGAGAAAGGTACGGACGTCAAATATGAGGACGTACTTGCAGAATTGATTGAAAGAGACTATAATGACTCTCATCGTGAAATTGCTCCGCTTAAGCCTGCGGAAGACGGTGTGATTATTGATACAACGGGTCTTTCACTTGAAGAATCCATTGCAACTATTGTAAAAACTGTTAAGGAGAATATATAATGAAAGGTTTTGACTACTCAAAAGTTAAGGAAGAAGAGGAGCTTTATGACAAACTCCGCCCCATCGGCAAGAAATTAGCCAATCTTCTTTATGACGTTAATTTTGTAGGTACTGAAAATATTCCTGCAGAGGGCGGATTTATTATTGCTTCCAACCACGTGAAGGCGCTTGACCCTATGTTCATTGCACTTGGCGTTGAGAATCGTCAGATTCACTATATGGGTAAAAAAGAGCTTTTTGAAAAGCCCATTATCAGGGATGTGCTTAAAAAGGCAAACGGTTTTCCCATCGTAAGAGGCGGCGCTGATAAAGAGGCTCTTGATTATGCGATAAGAGTTGTTCAGGAGGGCAAAATCCTCGGTATATTCCCCGAAGGCACCCGTTCAAAGGATTATAAGCCTTCAAGAGCAAAGTCAGGCGTAGGTCTTATTGCAAAGCAGGCAAAGTCAGGTGTTCTGCCTGTTGCAATTTATAACTGCGATGAAATGAAAAAAGGCTCAAAGCTTACAATAAGATTCGGTGAGATTATTCCTTATGAAGCTCTCGGCTTTACCGAGGCAGATTCAAGAGAAGAAGTCAAGGCTGCCGCAAAGCTTATTATGGCTGAAATTGTCAGACTCTGGGAGATGGGACATTGCGAATAACACTTGCAAAAACGGCGGGCTTCTGCTTCGGCGTTGACCGTGCTGTAAATATGGCATATGACCTTGCATCGAAGAATGTTTCTGCAGCAACTCTGGGTGAGCTTATCCACAATAATTTTGTCACGTCAGAGCTTGAAAGCAAGGGTGTGAGGATGATTGAGCATCCGTCGCAGTCAAAGGACGGAGAAACCGTGATTATCCGTGCCCACGGTGTTGGCAGACAGGTCTATGAAGAGCTTGAAAAATCAGGCGCACACGTTTGTGATGCAACTTGCCCGTTTGTTAAAAAAATCCATACAATTGTTGTTGAAAATTCTTCTGACGAAGTACCTGTGCTTATTGCAGGTGACCCAAACCACCCTGAGGTTATGGGAATAAGAGGTCACAGCAACGGGGAATCATTTGTATTTAACAACGCGGATGAACTTGAAGAATTTCTTCTCAAAAACCAAACTTTGTGCCAAAAAAGAATTTTGGTTGTTTCTCAGACAACTTTTTCTCAAAAAGAATGGAAAAAATGTAAAGAAAAAATAAAAATATACTGTACAAACGCAAAAATATTTGATACAATATGCAGTGCAACCCGAAAAAGGCAGGACGAAGCTGCCGAGCTTTCAAAACAAAGCGATATGATGATTATCATCGGTGGGCGGCACAGTTCAAATACCGTCAAGTTAAGGGCGGTGTGCAGTGAAAACTGCGAAACACATTTGGTGGAAAGAGCCGACGAGCTCAGGACCATAGATTTTTCCAATCACGCCGCAATCGGCGTAACGGCAGGGGCATCAACCCCTTCCGCAATAATTAAGGAGGTACTTTTAGAAATGTCCGAAATCGTAAACGAAACCACAAATATGCAGGTAGAGGAGGTGCCTTCTGAAGCAGCAGTTATAACAGACGATATGGATTTTTCCGCAGCACTTGAAGCTTCTCTGAGCAGCATGAGCACAGATCAGAAAGTTAAGGGCGTTGTTATGGGCATCACACCCACAGAAATCCAGGTTGACATCGGCAGAAAGCATGCCGGCTATGTTCCCATGGATGAGTACAGCGCAGATCCCAATGCTGATGCATCAAAAGAGCTTAAGATCGGCGACGAAATCGATCTTATCATTATGAAGACAAATGATGCCGAAGGAACTGTTATGCTTTCAAAGAAGCGTTTTGACGCACAGAACGCTTGGGTTGAAATAATTGCCGCTGAAGAAGACGGCAGAATCCTTGAAGGCACAGTTGCAGAGGTTGTTAAGGGCGGCGTAAGAGTTGCTTGCAACGGCGTTCGCGTATTTGTTCCCGCATCACATGCAACAGAGCGCAGAGATGAAAATCTCGAAGATCTTCTCAAGAAGACCGTTCAGTTCCGCATTATTGAAGTTAACAAGCAGCGCAGAAGAGCTGTTGGTTCAATCCGTTCAGTTCTCAAGGATGCAAAGAAGGAAGCTTCAGAGGCATTCTGGGCACAGGCAGCAGAGGGTCAGCAGTACACAGGCGTTGTTAAGTCAATGACAACATACGGCGCATTCGTTGATATCGGTGGTGTTGACGGAATGGTTCACATTTCAGAAATGTCATGGAAGCGTATCAAGAATCCTGCTGAAGTATTCGAAATCGGTCAGGAAGTTGTTGTTTACATCAAGTCACTTGACGCTGAGAAGAAGAAGATTTCACTCGGCTACAGAAAAGACGAGGACAATCCCTGGGAGATTCTCAAGAAGAACTATCCCGAAGGAACTGTTGTTGAAGCAGAAGTTGTTGGTATGACAACATTCGGTGCTTTCGCAAGAGTTATCCCCGGTATCGATGGTCTTATCCATATTTCACAGATTGCAGACCGTCACATCAGCAAGCCTCAGGATGTACTTAAGGTTGGCGAAACCGTAACTTGCAAGATTACTGCTATCGACTACGATAAGAAGCGCGTAAGCCTTTCAATCCGTGCACTCATCGAGAAGTCAGAAGATGCAGCAGAAGAAGCAGTTGAAGAAGTGGCAGCAGCAGAAGAAGCTCCTGCAGAGGAAGCAGCTGAATAATAATTGATTTTTATGCCGCCCGCAGTATTTTCTGTGGGCGGTATTTTGGTACAGATATTTTGGAGTGATATATTATCAAAAAGGAAAAAATTCTCGGCCCGTTTTATTGCATACTCGCGGCAGTTGTCTGGGGTCTTTCGTTTGTGGCGCAGAGCGAGGGCGCACATATCGGCACGTTCACCTTCAATGCATTGAGAATGTTTCTCGGCGGTCTTGTTCTGATACCGCTTGTTTTAATCAGCAAAGCATCGGAAAACAAAAAGCTTCCCGCAGGAGAAAAGGCGAAGCTTCCGTTAAAAGATATTATAATCGGCGGTGTTTGCTGCGGTATTCCGCTTTTCATCGGAAGCAACCTTCAGCAGCACGCGTTCAATTTCATTGATGTCGGCAAGGTAGGATTCATAACTGCGCTTTATATGGTTATTGTTCCCGTTGCAGGCATTTTTCTCAAACAAAAAGTCCGTTTCAACATCTGGATTGGTGTTGCCCTCGGTGTTGTGGGTCTTTATTTCCTCAGCATTCCTGCAGGCGGATTTTCAATCGGCACGGGCGAATTGATAACAATCTGCTGTGCATTTGCATTTGCGGCTCACATTCTTGTTATTGACCATTTTTGTCAGAAGGTTGATAACGTTGCGCTTTCAAGTGCCCAGTTTTTTGTTGCAGGAATTCTGTCGCTGATCTGTATGTTTATTTTTGAAGATCCCGATCCTGCAGAAATTGCAGGTGCATGGCTTCCCATTGCTTATGCAGGTGTGATGAGCTGCGGTGTTGCATTCACAGCGCAGATTTTCGGTCAGAAGTATACCGAGCCCGCAATTGCATCACTTTTGCTTTGCCTTGAATCCGTATTTGCAGTTTTCTTTGGCTGGTTGCTTCTCAAGCAGATGCTTTCGCCGAGAGAACTTTTCGGATGTCTCGTTATGTTTATAGCAATTGTTTTTACTCAGGTTCCCACAGACGTTTTTCTGAAAGCTTTCAAGAAAAAGACAAATTAAAAAGGGGGATTACCATTGTTTACAAAAATCATATCATTGATTATGTCTCTTGTTATGACGGCATCAAGCTTTGTTTATTCGGCAGTTGATAGTGTTGTTGATGCCGTAAGTGAGCTTCTGTTCGGAATTCCGTATACCGCCGAGGCAATCAAAGCGGATTTCTTCAATGAGATTGATGACAATGATGTTGTCAGTCTCAGCAATGACAGAGGTTTTGTTAATGATAAGCTTGCTGTTTTTGTAAATTCCGAAATGAAGTTTGCGGACAGACTCAATCTTCTGACAAACTGCGGCGGTATTATTTCGGGCTGGTGTATGCCTACCGACCTTTTTGTAATAACTTATTCAACAATGACATATGAGCAGGCTGTTGAAAAGTGTAAAAAACTGGAAAGCCTGAACGGAGTTGAGCTTGCGGTGCCTGTTATGGCGTCAAAAACGGAGACAAATAAAACTCCTGCAGATAAGTTCGATTCAGAAAATGAGGCTGATTTTGATTGGAATGAAGTGATTCCTTCAGGCAGCAATTGGTGGCTTGAAGCGATTGATGCAAGGCAGGCTTGGGATTATTACGATTATTTCTCAACGGTGAATATCGGTATACTCGATTCAGGTTTTGATACGGAGCACCCTGAGCTTTCAGGCAAGATATTCTTCCCCGATGACAGACAGGCACGCAGAAACGTTGCACACAGCCACGGCACTCACGTTGCAGGCATTGTTTCCGCAAACCATAACGGAGCAGGTGTTGCAGGTATTTGCGATGACGCAAGGCTGATCTGTGTTGACTGGATGCCCGATTTTCTTCAATTCTGGAATACTGACATTTCGATTTTGTTCGGATTTTCATCTCTTGTAAAAGCAGGTGCAAAGGCGGTTAATCTTTCCCTCGGTTCATCAGGATCAAAAACCGATGATTCAATGGGTCTTTTTGAAGCTGTGTTTGAAACTGCAATAACCTCATATATGATGGCATCTCTTCTTTCAAAAGGCTATGATTTTATTGCCGTGCAGTCAGCAGGCAACGGCGACTATTACGGTGACCCGATGGACGCAAAATACAACGGTCATTTTTGTGCGCTTAATGAGAATAACATTTTTGTAGGCTCAAAGAAGGTTTCTGCTGATGATATTCTGGACAGAATTATTATCGTTGCAAGTGCAACAAACAACGAAGACGGTACGTTCACCCAGTCAAGTTTCACAAATGTCGGTTCCGTTGTTTCACTTGCAGCTCCGGGTGAAGACATTTTCAGCAGCTCTCTTGACGGCTACGAATATATGTCGGGCACGTCAATGGCAGCTCCTGTTGTAACAGCAGTTGCGTCTCTTGTATGGTCGGTGAATCCGTCGTTTACGGGTCCCGAGGTCAAGGACATTATTACATCTTCAACAGATAGTGTTGCGGATATTTTTACCGAATGGGATTATTATTACGACGTTGAAACAATGGAGTATCCCATGGTCAATGCAAAGCTTGCGGTTGAAGAAGCTATAAGACGTTCCTATTCAACCGTCGGTACTGTCAGCGGTAAGATAATCGGCAATGCAGAGGAGATTGTATATAACGGCGTATCCCATACTGTTTTTGCGGACGGAACATATTCTTTTGTTGCTGCTGAAGGTGCAGGAGAAGCTGAAATTTGCGGAGCAGACGGCAACGTTATCGGCACGGTTGAAATAACCGTTACTGCAGGTCAGGTAACCGCTGTTCCTGATTATATTATCGGAGAGGCTGAAGCTGACCCTGATCCCGAGCCCGGTCCCGGCTATGAAATTGAAGGAGAAATGTAATATGGCAGAAATTAAAAAGCATTGGTATAAAGAAATGTCCGTTTATCAGATATGGCCCCGAAGCTTCAAGGATGGCAACGGAGACGGTATCGGTGATATTAAGGGCGTTATGGAAAAGCTTGATTACATAAAGAGCATCGGTGTTGATGCAATCTGGTTTTCTCCGCTTTACAAGTCACCTCAGCACGACTACGGCTACGATATTGCCGATTATAAGTCAATTGCCCCCGAATACGGCACGCTTGAGGAGTTCAAGGAATTGCTCGATGCGGCACACAGCAGGGGTCTTAAAGTAATTATGGACCTTGTTATCAATCACACGTCAGATGAGCACGAATGGTTCAAAGAGAGCCGGAAAGGTCACGATAACCCTTATCATGATTATTATTTCTGGCGCAAGGGCAAAAAAAGCGGTGGCAAAAAGCCTCCCAACAATTGGCTTTCAACCTTTGCAGGTCCAGGTTGGCATTATAACGAAAATCTTGATGAATGGTATCTTACTCTGTTTGCCAAGGAGCAGCCTGACCTTAATATGGATAATCCCAAAGTGCGTGAGGAAATCAAGGATATAATCCGTTTCTGGCTTGATATGGGTGTTGACGGTTTCCGCGAGGACGTTATAACCTTTATTTCAAAAAAAGAAGGGCTTCCCAATGGTTTCCCAATTCCCGTTGCCTGCGGTATGGAGCATTATAAATGCGGTCCTCATCTTGATGAATATCTCAGAGAGTTCAGAGCAGTTACGGATAATTACGATTGTATGACAGTCGGTGAAGCACCTATGATGACTCCCAAGCTTGCACTCCGTTTTATCAGAGAGGGGGCAGGTCAGACTCTTAATATGATGTTCAACTTCCAGCATATGGAAGCGGATTCGTTTATGGTCAGCTGGGTGCCGATGCCCTTCAGCCTCAAAAAGCTTAAGAATGCCTACAACAGATGGCAGAATAAACTTTACGGCATTGCATGGAATGCAAACTATATTGAAAATCACGATCAGCCCAGAATTATCAGCCGTTACGGCGATGAGAATTACAGGGTTGAAAGCGGCAAAATGCTGGCAACAATGTATATCTGTCAGAGCGGCACACCCTTTATTTATCAGGGTCAGGAAATCGGTATGCTGAACATCAAAATGAACAGCGTTGACGATTATACCGATACTCAGGTAAAGAGCACTTATCAGCTTTTCAAAAAGCTTGGTTTCTCAGATAAAATGTTCCTCAAGGTTGCTAACCGTGCGTCACGCGACAACTCAAGAACACCCGTTCAATGGAGTGCCGAAAAGAATGCAGGCTTCACAACAGGTGACAAAACCTGGTTCAAAGTTAATCCCAACTACACGGAAATCAACGTTGAGGCTGCGGAAAAAGACGAGAATTCGATTCTCAATTATTACCGCAAGTTACTTAAATTCCGCAAAGAAAATGAAATTTGCATCTACGGTGATTTCAAACTTCATTATAAGAACAGCCGTAACCTTTTTGTTTATGAGCGTAACTATGAGGGCAAGCGTATGCTTGTTATCAACTCGTTTACTGATAAGCCCGTTCATTTCACTGCGCCTGCAGGATTTGATCTTGGCAAGGGTAAGCTGATGCTTTCAAACTATGACGTTCAGCAGGATAAGACCCTGAACAACTTTGAAACAAAGCCCTACGAAACAAGAGTATATTTGTTTGAATAATAAAAACTGCCTCACGGTGAATTCCGTGAGGCAGAATTTTTTGAGTTTTAATTGAGTTTAGTTTGTTGCCTGTGCAAATTCTTCTTCTTCTTTTTTGCCGATGTTGTAGATGAACTTCATTGCAAGGAATGCGGTAAGTGAGCCGATTGCAAGCACTATGAAATAAAGAGATTTAACGTCTTCGCCGAATGTTGCAGGCTGAACAGCGTCAGCGCCTTCAACAAAACCGATGGCTGAAAGACCGAGCGCAACAACAGCCTGACCGATACCCTGAGCGAGTTTTCTGAAGAATGAATAAATTGCGTAGAGTGAACCTTCTTCGCTCTTGCCTGTTTTTCTGTAGCTGACCTCGATGCAGTCTGCAACGATAGCCCAGACTGAAATCTGGAAGCCTGCATTACCAAGGTTGAGACCCATAAGGCAAAGAATGTATACAATCATACCTTTTGAATCAGGTGTGATGGGTGCAAAGAGAGAAAGTATACCTGAAACAGCGCCAATGAACATAGTTGTAACAATAACGTTCTTTTTACCGAATTTCTTTGTAAGCTTGCCAATGAGCACCATAAAGATAATCATCGGTGCATAGCTGCCTATCATTGCCATACCGATTTTCCCTGTATCTTTAAAGAAGTACTGGAAAACCATATTGTTGAGAGCCATTGTGGAGTTGAAAAGTGCAACGGAAGCAACGGATGCGATTGTTGCACCAACCATAGCTCTGTTTGTGAAAAATGATTTTGCAGATGAAATCATAGCCTTGAAGCCAACTGCGTTTTCGGTTGATTTATGTTCAACTCGTTCTTTGACAAGCTTTGTTGTGCCCCAGAGAACAACAAGTGCAATCGCAGAAAGTACAAGTGCAACGGGAAGAAGAGTTTCACCTTTAAGAATCTGAATTTCTTCGCCTGCGCTGTTTGTTGATTTGCTGTAAACAATGCCGGGGAGAACAATCATAACGATGATTGCAGGAAGAGCTGCACCGATGCTACGGAAGGTTGAGAGTGAAACTTTCTGCTGGGGATCATCGGTTATAACCGAATGAAGTGAGCCGTAAGGCACGTTAACCATTGTGTAGGCAATTGACCAGAGGCAATATGCAACAAGGCACCAAGCGTATTTGCCCCATTCGGAGAAATTCTTAACGGGTGCAAAAAGCATAACGTTAAAGATAACAAGAGTAATACCGCCCAGAAGAATCCAGGGCATATACTTGCTCTTTTTGCTGATTCTCTTTGTGTCAACAAGGTTGCCGATGATAATGTCGTTGATAGCGTCAAATATTTTTGAAATAAGGATGATTACTGCATAAGCTTCTTCCGATATGCCGATATACTGCATATAAAAGAGCTGCATAAAGGTTGATACAAGCTGGAATGAGAAGTTGCAACCCATATCACCCATTGAATAGCCGAGTTTGTCACGCCAACCGAAAGGACGGACAGAATTTGTTGTGTTGTTCATTTTTTTAATCTCCTGCCTACATTTTTTGTAATTAACATTATATAATGTATCCGATTAAAATGCAATAGGAAAAAATAATCAACGCTGAGAGGTGAACACAAAAATCTTTTCAGTTGAGTAAGGCACTCTCCATATAAGGAGTGTATTTTTTTTTAGTTTTATTATACAATCTTAACCTTGATTTTGAATTTTTAAAAGAGTATAATAAGTTGTCATAATGGGGTATCAGGAATGAACAGAAGCTTAAATTAAACCTGCCCCAAGCGTATTCTGATCAAAATCTTTCAGTTCGAAGATTTTGGGATATTCAAGAAAAACGGCGGATCTTTGACGGATTTGCGAGCAGTTTAACAAAAGTTGCGACAGATAATTCAAAAATAAAACTTGGATTATTCTTGTTGCCCTCTAGGAGAGATGAGTATGAAATTTGTTCCCGATTATTTCGGTTGTATGGTTTTTGATGATAAGGCAATGAAATCAAGATTGCCCAAAGAAACCTACAAGGCAATGAAAAAAACAATTCAGGATGGCAAACGTCTTGATATAGCCCTTGCTAACGTTGTTGCAAACGCTATGAAGGACTGGGCTGTTGAAAACGGCGCAACCCATTATACTCATTGGTTCCAACCTATGACAGGTATCACTGCGGAAAAGCACGACAGCTTTATTTCTCCCAATAATGACGGTACTGTTATTATGGAATTTTCAGGTAAAGAGCTTGTCAAGGGTGAATCCGACGCATCCAGCTTCCCCTCGGGTGGCATCCGTTCAACCTTTGAGGCGAGGGGATACACCGCTTGGGACCCCACCTCATATGCATTCATCAAAGAAGGTGTGCTTTGCATTCCAACTGCGTTCTGCTCATACGGCGGCGAAGCACTTGATATGAAAACTCCTTTGCTCCGTTCAATGGAAGCAATCGGAAAACAGGCAAAAAGAATACTTTCTCTCTTTGGTCAGAATGACGTTACAAGCGTCAAAACAACTGTCGGTGCAGAGCAGGAATATTTCCTTGTTGACAGAGAAATGTTCAACAGACGCAAGGACCTTATTTTTACAGGCAGAACTCTTTTCGGAGCAAAGCCTCCCAAGGGACAGGAACTTGACGACCATTATTTCGGCTCTATCAAACCCCGTGTTGCCGCATTTATGAAAGAGCTTAACGAAGAACTCTGGAAGCTTGGCATCCTTGCAAAAACAGAGCATAACGAAGCAGCTCCTGCTCAGCACGAGCTTGCTCCCATTTTCCTCACAACAAACCTTGCAACAGACCATAATCAGCTTACAATGGAGATTATGCAGAAGGTTGCAAAGAAACACGATATGATTTGTCTGCTTCACGAAAAGCCTTTTGAAGGTGTCAGCGGAAGCGGCAAGCACAATAACTGGTCAATTTCAACCAGCACAGGTGTCAATCTCCTTGAATCAGGCGAAACACCCTATGATAATGCTCAGTTTCTTCTTTTTCTTTGTGCGGTTATCAAGGCTGTTGATAATTATCAGGATTTGCTCAGAATGTCCGTTGCAACCGCAGGTAACGACCACCGTCTCGGTGCAAACGAAGCCCCTCCTGCAGTTGTTTCAATGTTCCTTGGCGATGAACTTAACGAAATTCTTGAGTCAATTGAAAATGATACTGCATATGTCGCCAAAGAGCTTGTGCAGATGAAGGTCGGTGTTCACGTTCTTCCCCGTTTCCCCAAGGATACAACAGACAGAAACAGAACTTCACCTTTTGCATTTACGGGTAACAAGTTTGAGTTCAGAATGCTTGGTTCTGCAAACTCAATTGCAAGTGCGAATATTGTTCTTAACACCGCCGTTGCGGAATCACTCAAGTCATACGCAGACAGACTTGAAAACGTTGAGAACTTTGAGGATGCACTCCATTCTCTTATCAAGAAAACGATCAAAGATCACAAGCGTATCATTTTTAACGGTAACGGTTATGATGATGAGTGGATCAAAGAGGCTGAAAAGAGAGGCCTCTGCAACTTCAGGACAACTCCCGATGCTCTTCCTTGCCTTACGGCAGAAAAGAACGTCAAGCTCTTTGAGGAACATAAGGTGTTCACAAGGGCAGAGCTTGAGGCTCGTCAGGAAATATATTTCCAGAACTACTGCAAGACTCTCAACATCGAAGCGCTTACTGCAATTGATATGATCAACAAGGATATTCTTCCTGCAATCAGTTCATATATCGGTAAGCTCAGCAGTACCGTTGTTTCAAAGAAAACAGCTTTTGCAGCTGCAGATTGCACCTATGAAGAGGCTACCGCAACCAGACTTTCTTCTTTGGTTACTCAGATGTTCAACGGTGTTGACGAGCTTTCAAATGAGCTTGCATCAATCAAGCGTATGGGTGCGGTTGAAAAAGCCTGCAAGTTCAGAGATGTTATTATTCCTAAGATGGAAGAACTCCGTAAATATTCCGACGAAGCGGAAAGCATAACGGGTGCTGATTACTGGCCCTTCCCCACGTATGCAAATCTCCTTTTCGGCGTAAACTGAAAACAAGGCGTGTGCTTGTAATGAGCACGCGCCTTTTTGTATATAATAAACCCAAAGGGGAGTGGGTTATGGTTGAATATTTAAAGGTTATTTTAATTGGAATTATTGAGGGTATAACGGAATGGTTGCCCGTAAGCAGTACGGGGCATATGCTTCTTTTTGACTCCTTTGTGCCACTTGATATGAGTGAAAGATTCAAGGAAATGTTCTTCGTGGTAATTCAATTTGGCGCAATTCTTGCAGTTGTTGCATCTTTTTGGCGCAGAATGATTCCTTTTGAAGCAAAAAACAAAAAAATTGAACTGAGAACAGATAAACTGATGATGTGGGTTCACGTTTTGATTGCCTGCATACCTGCCGCTGTGCTTGGTCTTTTGTTAGATGATTTTCTGGAGACTCATTTCGGCAACGCATTTACAATTGCACTGATGCTCATTATTTACGGCATTGCTTTTATACTTGTTGAAAACCGCAATAAAAGAAAAAAGCCGAAAATCGGCTCAATTTCACAGATAGATTACAAAATTGCATTGCTTATAGGTTGTTTTCAGGCACTTTCAATGATACCAGGCACGTCACGTTCAGGTGCAACAATAATAGGCGCACTACTTCTGGGTGTTTCAAGAGTTGTTGCCGCTGAATTCACATTTTATCTCGCAGTCCCAACAATGCTCGGTGCAAGCCTGCTGAAGCTTGTTAAATTCGGTTTGGATTTCACTTCTGATGAACTGATAACTCTTGCACTCGGCTCGCTGACCGCTTTTCTGGTTTCGCTTTTTGCAATAAAATTCCTGATGAACTATGTCAGACACCACGATTTCAAGGTGTTCGGTTGGTACAGAATTGCTCTCGGAATTATCGTTCTTATTGTTACAATGATATGAAAAAAGCCCTCACGTCTGTGAGGGCAATTCTTTTATTTGTTTGAATCGTTCTGACGGATTTCAACTCGTCTTACCTTACCGCTGAAGGTCTTGGGGAGTTCGTCAACAAATTCAATAATTCTGGGATATTTGTAAGGTGCTGTGTTAGTCTTAACGTATGTCTGAAGTTCTTTGACAAGATCGGTTGAGCCTTCAAATCCTGGACGGAGAACAACAGTCGCCTTGACAACAAAGCCTCTTACGGGATCGGGAACACCTGTTACCGCAACTTCAAGAACAGCGGGATGTTCAAGCATAACACTTTCGATTTCGAAAGGTCCGATTCTGTAGCCTGATGATTTGATAACGTCGTCGTTTCTGCCGAAGTAAACAAATCTGCCCTGCTCGTCTCTGTATGCAAGATCGCCTGTGTGGAAAAAACCGCCTCTGTATGCATCTGCGGTGTCTTCTTCGCTGAAGTTGTAGCTTGCAACAACTCCGCAAGGATGTTCTTTGGGAGACTCTGCTTTAATACAGATTTCGCCGATTGTACCTCTCTGACAATGGTTGCCGTCGTCGTCAATGATGTGTACCTTAAGACCGGGGGCGGGGAAGCCGATTGCACCGGGAACGGGTTTCGTCCAGGGATAAAGTGTGCAGATGCTGACGGGTGTTTCACTCATACCGAAGCCTTCGTGAATTTCAAGACCCGTTGCTTCCTTCCACTTGTTGAAGATGTCCGCATTGAGTGCTTCACCTGCAGTACAGCAATGTGTGATTGACGAAAGGTCATATTTGCTTACGTCATTCTGAAGCATAAGGCGGTACATTGTGGGGGGCACACAGAATGTTGTAATCTGATATTTTTCAAGCTTTGAAAGAATATCAGCACCGTCAAACTTATCAAAGTCATAAACAAAGTTTGCGGTTTCGCCCATCCATTGACCGTAATATTTGCCCCAGAGTGACTTTGCCCAGCCTGAATCGGAAACAGTGAAATGCATTCCGCCGTCAACGACTCTGTGCCAGAAAACACCTGTCATAATGTGACCGAGAGGGTATTTGAAATCGTGAGCAATGATTTTGGGGTAACCCGTTGTGCCTGATGAGAAGTTGATAATCATTGTGTCATCAACTGTTGTTGCGGCATCGCCTGTGGGTCTTGTCCAATCCTCGCTTGCTTTTTCAAAGCCTTCCTCAAAGTCAATCCAGCCGGGTGCATTCTTGTGCTTTGTGACGAACTTCTTTTCGATTGTTTCGTATTCAGCCTGTCTTTCATCAAAGTATTCGGTGCAATTCTCGTCACCTGTAATAACGGCATATTTAATCTTAGCCTTGTTACAGCGGTAAACGTAATCCTTGCCCTTGAGCATATTTGATGCTGGTACCATAATTGCGCCGATTTTGTTCAGCGCAAGTGTGATAACCCAGAAAAGGTAGCTTCTTTTGAGGATGAGAAGCACCGGATCACCCTTTTTGACTCCTTCGGATACAAAATAGTTAGCCGCCTTGTCTGAAAGACGCTTCATATCACCGAAAGTGAAACGCTTTTCTTCTTGTTCGTTTGAAACGTAGAGGAGAGCAAGCTTATCGGGTTTTTCCGTGCCGAGCACGTCAATTACGTCATAAGCAAAATTGAAATCCTGCTCATATGTAATTTTGAAGTTTTCCTGGCAGTCTTTGAGAGATACAAATGAATCTCTTGACCTGCCGATAAATTTTTCGTAAATCGCCATTATTCCGACTCCTGATAATTTTTGTTTGATTCCTTATTTAAGCACAAGTGCAATGAACTGTGCCTGAGTGTCGCCCACATTTTTGTGAGCATGAGGAATGGTGGAATCGAAATATGCGCTGTCACCCTCATTGAGTTCATAGCAGATATCACCGATGTAAAGGTGAAGACTGCCTGAAAGAACATAGTCAAATTCCTGACCTTCGTGTTCATCCATCACGGGAGGATTGCCCGAAGGGTCAATGGTAACAAGGAAGGGTTCAGCCTTCTTGTTTCTGAATGTATATGCAAGGTGAGAGAATTCGTAGCCGGGGTTTCTGTTAACAACGTAACCCTTGCCTTTCTTAACAACCGTGCAGGATGTGAGTCTGGGTGACTCACCGCTGATAATGTCAAGGATATCAACGCCGAGGATAAGGGCAATGTTGTTGAGCGTGCTGATAGCAAAGTCGTATTCGCCGTGCTCAAAAGCAATGTAGTTTTCCTCGGAAATTTCAAGTTTTTCGGCCATCTCAGCAGAGGTAAGACCGCAGGTTTCACGCAGGGAAGCAACTCGCAGGCCAATTTCTTTTAATTCAAGCATGTGGGTTTCTCCTAACAGTTTTAATTAATAGTTGTAGCCAAGCTCAACCGCTTTGATGTTAAGCTCAATAAGGTTCTGCTTTTTAGCGGGAACAAGCTTTTTCATTGTGGTTTCAACGTTTTCATAGGGCATAACGCCTGCTTTTGCGATAACGTGACCAATCATAATCATATTTGCAAGACCGGGAAGGTTTTCATCTGATGCAAGCTTTGTTGCGGGGATGTAGTATACTTCAACGTCGTCTCTCTCAACTTTGCGGTCGATAAGTGAGCTGTCAACAAAGATTTTTGCACCGGGAACAGCTGTGCTTTCGAACTTGTCAAGTGAGGGGAGGTTCATCGCAACAAGAACGTTGGGATTTGAAACGATGGGTGAACCGATTTTTGTGTCGCTGAGAATGATTGAGCAGTTACAGGTACCGCCTCTCATTTCAGGGCCGTATGAGGGGAGCCAGCTTACTTCGCGTTCTTCAAGAAGTCCGTCATAAGCAAGAAACTTGCCTGAGAAAAGGATACCCTGACCGCCGAAGCCTGCAAGAAGTATTTCATGTGTCATAATTATTCGGCCTCCTTTTCTGCAGTCTTGTCCTTATATACGCCGAGGGGATAATAAGGAATCATATTTTCTTCAAGCCATTCAAGAGCCTTGTCGGGCTTGAGACCCCAGTTTGTGGGGCAGGTTGAAAGAACTTCAACAAGTGAGAAGCCCTTGCCTTCAAGCTGATTCTGGAAAGCCTTCTTGATAGCTTTCTTTGCGTTCTTAACGTTCTTAACGTTGTTTACTGCAACTCTTTCAAGATATGTTGCGCCGTCAACCTTTGAGAGCATTTCGCAAACCTTAACGGGGAGACCAACCTGCTCGGGATTTCTGCCGTAAGGTGAAGTCTGTGTGATCTGACCAGGCAGGGTAGTGGGAGCCATCTGACCGCCTGTCATACCGTAAATAGCGTTGTTAACGAAGATGATTGTGATGTTTTCGCCTCTTGCAGCTGAATGAACTGTTTCAGCAGTACCGATAGCGGCAAGGTCGCCGTCACCCTGATATGTGAAGACAATGTTTTCGGGGAATGGACGCTTAACACCTGGTGCAACTGCGGGAGCTCTGCCGTGAGCAGCTTCGATCATATCGCAGTTGAAGTAGTTGTATGCAAAAACTGAACAGCCAACGGGTGCAACACCAACGGTCTTGCCTTCGATGCCGAGTTCGTCGATAACTTCAGCAACAAGGCGGTGAATGATGCCGTGTGTGCAACCGGGGCAATAATGAAGGGGTACATCGGCAAGTGCCTTGGGTTTTTCAAAAACGATCATTATTTGTCACCTCCGACGGAATTTGCTTTATTGATAGAATCAAGAACGTTTTCTGTTGTGGGAATCATACCGCCGACACGGTTGCAAAGGAGAACGGGCTTCTTGCAGCGTGTAGCGAGTTCGATATCTTCAATCATCTGACCCATTGAAAGCTCAACGCTTATGAATGCCTTAACCTTGTCAGCAGCGGCATTGAGAACAGCCTTGGGGAAGGGCCAGAGAGTGATGGGTCGGATCATACCAACTTTGATGCCCTGCTCGCGAGCCTTGTCGATAGCATTCTGTGAAACACGGGCTGCAACGCCGTATGCTACGATGCAGATTTCAGCGTCTTCCATTCTGTATTCGTCATACATAACTTCGTTTGCTTCAACCTGTGCATAACGCTCGTAACGCTCGATGTTGTATTTTTCAAGTTCTTCGGGCTGGATGAAAAGTGAGTTAACAACGTTGTGCTTACGCTCACACTTTGTGCCGCATGCTGCCCATGATGACTTGTCGTATTCTTTTACTTCGCCCATATCAAGTGAAACGGGCTCCATCATCTGACCCATTGTGCCGTCCGAAAGAAGCATTGCGGGCATTCTGTATTTATCAGCAAGGTCAAATCCCTTGAATGTAAGGTCAACCATTTCCTGAACTGAAGCAGGAGCGAGAACGATGAGTTTGAAGTCACCGTGACCTGCGCTCTTTGTTGCCTGGAAGTAGTCTGACTGTGAGGGCTGGATGCCGCCGAGACCGGGGCCGCCTCTCTGAACGTTGATGATAAGAGCGGGGAGGTCTGAACCTGCAAGGTATGAGATACCTTCACTCTTAAGTGCGATTCCGGGGCTTGAGCTTGAAGTCATAGCTCTCTTGCCTGCGGCTGCTGCGCCGTAAATCATATTGATAGCAGCAACTTCACTTTCAGCCTGAAGGAATGTGCCGCCGATAACGGGCATTCTTTTTGCCATATATGCGGCGATTTCTGTCTGGGGTGTTATGGGGTAACCGAAGTAGTGGCGGCAGCCTGCCATTATAGCAGCTTCAGCAAGTGCTTCGTTACCTTTCATCAAAACTTTTTCAGCCATAATTCTTCTCCTTACTTTTCAACGGTGATAACGCAGTCGGGACACATTGTTGCACAGAATGCGCAACCGATGCAAGCTGACTGGTCTGTAATGCCTGCGGGGTGATAACCCTTGGCGTTGATTTCGTCCTTGAGCAATGCCACGATTTTCTTGGGGCAAGCGCCGACACAAAGACCGCAGCCTTTGCAAAGGTCGGTGTTAAAGGTTACTTTTGCCATAAATCTTCCTCCTGTTTTGCCCACGATTGCTTAACGTAAAGTCTGATCGCGGTGCAGTTGATAACTTTTTCTTTGAGTCTGTCGTATAAATCTTCTTTTACAGTAGTCATTCTGATTGGCAGACCGCTTGCCGCTGAAATCTCTTCGGCATATGCCGTTGATGAAAGCACGGTTTCCTCTGTGGTTTCGTCACCGAGATTTGAATTGTTGACAATTCCCGTGAATTTCATCTGACAGGCTGCTTCAATTTCTTTCATAACTGCGATTGTTGATGCGCAATCACGGGTGAGGGGTCTGTATTTGTTGATTACAAGGAGCATTTCATAGTCGTTTTCGCCGAGTATGGCAGGGGCGTATCTGCCCATTGCAAGTGCGCCTCTGTCGTCGCCGCCAACGTCAATCACCGCCCTGATTGATTTGTCATCAATGATTGCGTATGCCTCAGAAGGCATCGCAGGCACGTCAACGTTGGAGTTAGCAAACTCAGATGAAATGAGATGAATTCCTCTTGCTTCAAGCTGTTTTTCGCTGTCCTTTGAACGGAAATAAGGATTAACGATATCAAGGTCGGCAATAACAACCTTTTCGTAATTCTCTTTCAGCCAAAGTGCGTAGTTAACGGCAATGTTTGTTTTGCCGCTGCCGTAATGACCTGCAAAAAGAGTAATTCTTTTGTTGTCCATATTAAAGAACTGTTACCCAGCCGAACTTGTCTTCGCAAGTGCCGCCCTGAATACCTGTAACGGTATCGTAAAGCTTCTGGCTGATTTCGCCGATGTTACCGCCGTTGATGGTCATAACGTCATCCTTGTAGCGGAGCTTGCCGACGGGTGAAATAACAGCGGCTGTGCCTGTGCCGAAGCATTCTTCGAGAGTACCGTTTTTCTGTGCTTCAAGAAGCTCTTCAACAGAAATCTTTCTTTCTTCAACGGGGAGACCCCAGCTCTTGCAAAGCTCGATTACTGAGTTTCTTGTGATACCGGGAAGGATGCTGCCGTTAAGCATAGGAGTAACGATTGTGCCGTTAATCTTGAAGAAGATGTTCATTGCGCCAACTTCTTCGATGTATTTTCTCTCAACGCCGTCAAGCCAGAGAACCTGTGAATAGCCGTCGTCGTGAGCCTTAACCTGTGCTGCAAGGCTTGCTGCGTAGTTGCCGCCTGTTTTTGCAAAGCCCATACCGCCCTTAACAGCTCTTACGTAATCGTCTTCAATCCAGATGCCGACGGGAGCAAGACCGCTTGAGTAGTAAGCACCTGAGGGTGAAAGGATAACAATGAAGAGATATGTCTTTGAAGGAGCAACACCGAGGAAATCATCGGTTGCAATGATGAAGGGACGGATGTAAAGTGATGTGCCGGGAGCTGAGGGAATCCAATCCTTGTCAACTCTGACAACTTCGCTTACAGCCTGAACAAAATCCTCAACGGGAAGCTCGGGGATGCAAAGACGCTTGTTTGTGTCGTTTGTTCTCTTTGCGTTCATTTCGGGTCTGAAAAGACGAACTTCGCCGTCAGCGCCCTTGTAAGCCTTAAGACCTTCGAACATTTCCTGACCGTAGTGGAAAACCATGCAAGCAGGTGAAAGTGTAAGGTTCTGATAGGGAACTATGCGGGGATCGTGCCAGCCCTGACCTTCGGTGTAATTCATAATGAACATATGGTCTGTGAAAATTTTGCCGAAGCCGAGGTTGTTTTCGTCGGGCTTCTGCTTGGGAGCAGTTGTTCTCTCAATCTTGATATTTAACATTTGTAACACCCTTTCGGTAATTTTATCTGTTTTTATTTGGAGAGTCCGAGTTTCTTTGCGAAATCTTCTCTCATTTTGTATTTAAGGATTTTGCCGGCCGCATTTTTGGGGAAGTTATCAACAAACTCAATGTATCGGGGAACTTTGTGTCTTGCCATGTGAGACATAATGTAATCTCTCATTTCTTCAACTGTCATTGAACAGCCATCCTTAAGAATGATGCAAGCCATAATTTCCTCGCCATATCTCTTATCGGGCACGCCGATAACCTGAACATCCTGAACATATTCGTGGGTGAAAATGAATTCCTCGATTTCTCTGGGATAAATATTCTCACCGCCGCGGATGATCATGTCCTTGAGTCTGCCTGTGATAAGGAAGTACCCGTCAGGTCTTCTGCAGGCAATGTCGCCGCTGTGGAGCCAGCCGTCTTTGTCGATTGCCGCTTCGGTTGCTTTGGGCATTTTGTAATAGCCCTTCATTATGTTGTAACCTCTTGCGACGAACTCGCCGTTTTCGCCGTCGGGAAGGTCTTCACCGGTTTCGGGATCTATAATTTTACATTCAACGTTGGGGAATGCGCTGCCGACAGTTTCTGTTCTGTCCTCAAGCGATTCGTTTACTTCGCCCATTGTGCAGCCGGGAGAAGCTTCCGTCTCACCGTAAACGCTGATGATTTCCGTCATGTTCATTTCAGCAGCTGCACGCTTCATAAGATCGGGGGGACAGTTTGCACCTGCCATAATACCAGTTCTCATATACGAGAAATCGGTTTTTGCAAAATCTTCGTGCTGGAACATTGCGATGAACATTGTGGGAACGCCGTTGAAGCAGGTGATGTGTTCCTGATTGATGCAGGCAAGTGATGACTTTGCCGAGAAATAAGGCAGGGGGCAGAGTGTTCCGCCGTGGGTCATCATTGACGTCATTGAAAGCACCATGCCGAAGCAATGGAACATAGGAACCTGAATCATCATTCTGTCAGCGGTAGACATATCCATTCTGTCACCGATTGTCTTACCGTTGTTGACGATATTGTAGTGTGTGAGCATAACGCCTTTGGGGAAGCCTGTTGTGCCTGACGTGTACTGCATATTTGCAACGTCGTGGCAATCAACAGCCGCAGCTCTGCGATAAACCTCCTCGACGGGAACTCTTACCGACATATCCATTGCTTCTTCCCAGGTGAGACAACCTTTCTGACGGTAACCGACAGTAATGATGTTGCGCAAGAAAGGCAGTTTTCTGCAATGAAGGGGCTTGCCGGGTACTGCAACTTCAAGCTCGGGGCAAAGAGTTGCGATTGATTCTGCGTAGTTTGAGTCGAGGCAGGATTCAATGGTGATAAGAGTGTGTGTATCTGACTGTCTGAGCAGGTACTCAATCTCGTGGATTTTATAAGCTGTGTTGACTGTAACAAGAACAGCACCGATTTTTGTTGTTGCCCAGAATGTGATGAACCATTGGGGAAGATTTGTGAGCCATACGGCAACCTTGTCACCGGGCTTTACGCCCAGAGCAATGAGTGCTCTTGCGCAGGTGTCAACGTCATCACGGAACTGTGAATATGTTCTTGTGTAGTCAAGCGTTGTGTATTTGTATGCAAGCTGGTCGGGAAACTTTTCAACCATAGTGTCAAGTACTTGGGAGAAAGTCTTGTTGATAAGCTTGTACTTTTCCCAGACAAACTTACCTGAACCGCTTCTGTTTGTATAAAGAAGTTCTTCACTTTTCTTTTCTTTGTCATAAAGTGCTATGGTGTTCACAAAGTGGGGGAATACGATATCGGCAATGCCGAAGTCTTCCATCTTTTCTGGCTGACATTCGTATGAAAGGAAGCCGTCGTAGTTAACGGAGCCGAGGGCACGGATCATTGTGCCGATAGGCAGGTTACCTTCGCCGATGAGACGGTACTTTATTTCGCCGTTTTCAACAACAGAGTCCTTGATGTGGACGTGCTTGATGTATGCACCCAGATTTGTGATTGTTGTGTCGGGTTCTTCACCGAAATCTCTGTAGGGATGGTTGATATCCCAGAGTGCAGCAAGAAAATCGCTTGCAAAGATGTTGAGCAGGTCACGCAGTCTTGATGTGTCTGCATAAATTCCTACGGTCTCCACAAGGAGAGCAACGTTATCCTGCTCTGCTTTTTCAATGAGTCTGCCGATAAGCGAAATTACAGCTGCATCTTCTGCGCTCTTTTCTGCCCCTGTTTCGTAAGCGTGTATTCTTACATAAGGGCATCTGATTCTTGCTGCTATCTCGATTGCAGTTGCAATTTCTTCAAAACCTTCGTCTGCCGTTTTTTCATTTGCAATGTTGCAGTACGTGTCGATGCAGGGGATTGATATTGAGTTTTCAAGGAGCTTATGTACCGTTGCTGATGAATTTGCTTTGTTGAAGGGTGCATCAGCGCCTGTGAATCTGTCGTCTGTGATGTTGTGGATTTCAATGCCGCTGAATCCGAGGTCGTTTGCCGTGTTTATGAATTCAGCCCACGAAAGATCCTGCCAGCCGTTTGTTGAGAAAGACAGTTTCATGCGTTTTCCTCCTCATAAACGATTTTGTTGATAGCATTTACATATGCAATGATACTTGCACCGATGATGTCGGTTGAAATGCCCTTGCCTGAATAAAGCTTACCGTTGGAGCGGAGCTTTACAAGTGCCTCACCCATAGCTTCGCGTCCCTCGGTAACTGACTGAATCTGGAAATCGTCAAGCTCGTAGTGATGACCGATTATCTGTTCAATTGTGCGGAATGCAGCATCAACGGGACCGTCGCCCATACCGACTGCCTTAAGTGTTCTGCTGCCTTTTTCAAGCACAATGTTTGCTGTTGATGAAATAAGGTTGCCTGAATTGAGAACGTAGTTCTGAACTCTGTATGTGGGGGGAACCTGATGAGCAACCGTTGCAATGAGAGCATCAAGTTCTTTTGTGCCGATCTGCTTTTTGCCGGAAACGTTTTTGAATGCTTCAAATACTTTTGCAGTGTCGTCTTCTGAAAGCTCATAGCCGAGGGCAACGATTGCTTTGCTTACCTTTGCGATGTCTGCTGTAACGTCGAGAAGAACGTTTGCTTCACCTGTTGCAACGGCACCGCCGAGAGCAGAATTGCTTGTCTCACTTGTTATTGCAAGAATCTGTGATGCCGAACGGTTGATTGCCATTGAGTTAACGCTGTAGCTTACGTCAAGAGTGTGACCCTTGACCTGAAGAGCCTTCATAACGTTTTCAAGGTTGGGAAGAGCTTCGCTTCCGATGCAGGTTTTGATCTGAGTTGCACCTGCGCCGATGCAGGCAAATACACAAGCGTTTGCCATGTCAAGAGCGTTGCTGCATTCTGCACAAAGAGTGATGTCGTTTGCGCCGGGAACGTTAACGCTGATTTCGTTGAGAAGCTCAGCAAATTCAGAGGGAAGAAGCGCACCGGCGGTGTCGCAAACGGTAACTGTTTTTGCACCGTTTTTGATTGCGATTCCGATTGCTTCAAAAAGGTAAGCTTTGTCTGCTCTTGTTGCATCTACTGCGGCGAATTCAACGTCAGCGCAGAGTGCAGCGCAATGAGCAGTGAGCGAGCCGATGAGTTCAAGCATCTGAGCAGGTTTCTTATGTGAGAAATATTCCATTTGAACCGCTGAAACCGGCAGGGAAACAAGAAGACGGGGCTTTTTTGCGCCTGCGATGGATTTCATCGCTCTGTCTGCTTCCTCAACTGAATTTCCGACGGGGCAGGATAGAATGCTGTTCATTAGGAGGGGACTTATAGTGCGCAGTACGAGTGTATCAATTTTTTCATCTGTGATGGGCGCAGCTTCAATAACGTCGATGTTGAGCTTATCGAGAAGCTTTGCAATTTCGATTTTTTCCTTGAAGCTGAGGGCGATATCACCCTTGCGTGCACACTCTCTGAGTGTTGCGTCTGCGATTGTGATTTTTTTCATGCTAAATCTCTCCTTTGGGAACAGCACTTCCTGTGGGAATATGCTTTCGAATAAAATAACACTTATGCACTATAAGGTTCCTTATATTATATATAAAAGGCGGTTCAAAGTCAACAGTAATTTTAACGCGTTAAAGCGACGTAATACAAAATCATTTATCAGCACAATAAGCCTGCAAAAGTGTGAATTTTATATGTGCACATTGTACAACGAAAGTTGCGCATATTTGGTAAATATATTTCAGCGATTTTGTTGATTTTTGAGGAAAAATAGATTAAACTGAATTAAAAAGGAGGAGGTGTGTGTATGGTTCAGGTGGTTGCTGCTTTGATTCGTGACGGCGAAAAATTTATGATTTTTCAGCGTCCCGCAACAAAAACAAGAGCCTATCAATGGGAGTTTGTGGGCGGCAAAGTTGAACAGGGAGAAAGCCTTGAAGAGGCACTTATCCGCGAGTGCAGAGAGGAAATAGGTGTCACCGTCAGGGTGGGAGATGTCTTTACGGAAGTTGATCATGAGTATCCCGATATCTCCATTCATCTCACTCTTTTTAATGCGGAAATAGCAGAGGGAGAGCCGAAAAAGCTGGAGCACAACGATATCCGTTGCATAACTCCGGAGGAAATTCCGCAATATAATTTCTGCCCTGCAGATGATGAAATACTGAAGAAAATTCTGGAGGAATTCTGATGGTTCTTTTTGTTGAATATCCCAAATGCACAACTTGTCAGAAAGCCAAGAAATGGCTTGACGACAACGGAATTGAGTACGTTGACCGCCATATAAAGGAGAACAATCCTTCTTATGACGAGCTTTCCGAATGGTATAAGAAAAGCGGTCTTCCACTGAAAAAATTCTTCAATACGAGCGGTTTACTCTATAAATCAATGGAACTCAAAGATAAACTTCCGTCAATGACCGAGGATGAACAGATAAAACTTCTTGCAACAGACGGAATGCTTGTCAAGCGACCCTTGATAATAACGGAAAATACCGTTCTTGTGGGTTTCAGACCTGCCGAATGGGAGATTCTGAAGTGAGGATGAGGTTATGAATCTGAGAGAAATATTACTTGTTGCAGTTGCGTTGATACCTGCAATATTTTTGTGCCGTTATGTGTATAAAAAGGACAGAGTTGAAAAGGAACCTGTGGGTTTCTTGCTTTTGCTTATGTTCCTCGGTGCATTGACAGCATTCCCCGTTATCATTGTAAGCGACCCGATAAACGGCGTTATTGACGGCTTTTTTACTCTTTTTGCAGAAGAAACGGAACAAGGTCTTTTGCTGAATAAAATTCCTTATCACATTTATCTTTTTGTTTCCAACACGGTAGGTGTGGCTTGCATAGAAGAAGGCTTCAAATGGCTTGTCCTTTTCTTTGTCACAAGGAACAGTAAGCATTTTAACAGTTATTTTGACGGCGTTATTTATGCTGTTTTCGTGTCCCTTGGTTTTGCTGCGTTTGAAAATGTTCTTTATTCGTTGGACTACGGTTTTTCAACTGCGGTTATAAGAGCGTTTACGGCTGTGCCCGGTCATATGTTTGACGGTGTCATAATGGGTACATTCTACTCTATGTGGAACGTTAAAAACGAAGCATCAAAGCTTGAAAAGGCATTTGCGGATAAAGGTGTAATAAGAATCAGAATTCCTATAAGAGGAACGGAAGAACTTGTTCTGAGCTATGTGATGCCTGTTCTTGCGCACGGTGCGTATGACTATCTTTGCAGCGTGTCAACGTGGGTTTCGGACGTTCTGTTTGTCATCCTTCTTGTTGTTCTTTACGTCACTCAGTTCAAACGTATTTCTTCAATGTCAAAAGAAGATGCCGATGAAAAAGGTTATGCCATCAGCCTTGTGTGTAAGAAATACGTTGCGGTGAAAGAGCTTATTGACGCAGCCTCACAGAATTTTTCGCAGGCACAGGAAAAGCCTGTTGTTCCCGTTAAACCCGTGTCAACAGGAATCAGAAGAACCCACGGTTTTGACGATTTTGAATTTGAAGTTCCGAAGTATCCCCAAAGAAAACCCGAATCGGAAAGCACATCAGATTTTGACGCTGATGAAATTATTTTTAAACCGTCAGACACAAAAAGGAAATTCAGGGTGTATATTGACGAATCTGATTTTACGGATACATAACAAAAAACCGTTTCTTTCAGCACGAAAGAAACGGTTTTATTTTATTCGGTTATTTCAATTTTGTCTTTGTATGATTTCCAGCCCATTCTGCCATACCATATGACGAATTTGCCGAAATCTTGCCAGTTGCTCATAACGTCTGTATCGGTGAGCGTGAGAGTATGTCTGCGGTTTTTGAGGGGACTGTGTTCATTTACGTATATGCTCTGGAGATAGCTGTGAATATCGTAATCAAGAGTTATTTCACAGCATTCATCACAGGGTGTACGAAGAATATTTTTCTGATATACAAGCAGATTTTCAAATATATCTTCGGGTATGTCATATTTTTTGAGATAGGGTATCATATCCTCAAAAAATCTCTCTTTTTCTGCAAGGAAATTGAGGACAATATATTCGTGGTCGTCCCACACAACGTCTCCGCTGGGTTCAAACAATAACTTTTTGTTGTTGATTCCTCTGGAAATTTCATCGGCATGCTGCCTGATTTCTCTGAACATATTCGAAACAAAAAGGTCGGGATTCTGCTCAAAATAGCTGATTATTCCGTCATAGAATTCCTCATACGGAACGTTCTTTTCGTAGTGGAGCCAGATTGCAAATGCGCGGAGCAGACCGTTGCCGTGAAAAGCCTTTGCAAAATAATAGAAAACGGTTGATCTGATCCACATTTCGCGGCTCATAGTGTTTGTTTCAACAATAATGTTGTTATATTCAGGCACAGCAAATGCCTCTGTTGCAAAATGCGGACGGAGGATTTCAGAGCGCACGGTTTTGATCCCGAATCGCTCTACGAAATCTTTCTGACCCATAATGGAATTGGGCAGAAGTATGCAACTGTAAACCTCGAAAACGTAGTGCTGACCGATTTCGAAAAGCTGACCTATGCCTCGGATAAAGCTTTCGTATGTTTCACCGGGTAAGCCCAGAATAAGTTCTGAATAAGCTTTCATTCCGTTCTGATTATATCGGGTCAGAAGATTCCTGAAAAAGTCAAGAGACATGTTTTTTCTGCCGATGTTGCGGAGTACCTCGGGTGAAAGACTCTGGAATGAAAGGGTTGCACCTATTCTGTCAAATTCACATTCTTTGAACTTTTTGACAATTGCAAAAACGTTTTCAAAGTTTGTTTTTGAATAATTCATTCTCATTCGCTCGGGATATCCCGTGCTTTCTTTTGCGTCTATAAGAGCCTGTGCGATATCAACGTCACGGTCAAAAAGTCCGAAGTTTGCGTCAGCACCCCATACAAAAGCAATTTTATGCTCGGACATCCACTTGATTTCCGCAAGAATTCTGTCGAGGGGGAAAAGTCTTGTTTTTGATTTGAGGAGACCCCAATCGCAGTATGCGCAGCTGTGGGGACAGCCTCTGCTTGTTTCGAGAATTGCGTTAAAGGTGATTTCGGGATGATTTTCAACTATGGAATCAAACCACCCTTCGACGTATGGTGAAGGATAGTTTGCGATTTCTCCGGGTACGGTTCGCGGAGTGCTGATTATTCCGTCACCGCTGCGAAATGAAATATTGTTGACGGATGCAAAATCTCCGTTCAATGCGGCGATAAGAACGTCACGGAAGGTTTCTTCGCCCTCTCCGTGGCAAAGGATGTCAATGAAGGGGATTTCCTTGAGAAATTCTTCATTTTCGGGCACGTTATGGCCGCCGAAAACGATAAGGCAATCCGACCATTTTTCTTTGATTTTGCCTGCAAGAAGCTTGTTGAATTCTGTGTTCCAGCAATAGTTCGAAAAGCCTACAACAGCGGGATTATCCATACGGGCAACAACGTCATCGGCATCTTCACGCAGAAAAATAAATTCTTTGAAACAGTAGTTTTCTTTGACTGTTTCATTGAGAAACGCGTTTGCAGCCAGTACACCTGCCGTATACGGCAAATAAGCCTGCTCTGCACCTGTGCAGGCGGAAACATCAACTTGTACCAGATATAAATTTTTCATTTTTACCTCTTGATTCTGTTTTTCTTTCCTGTGTTAAGCTGGGCGTCGTCGCGTCTGCCGTACCATATGCAGACTCTTGCGTATTCGTCACGGCTGTCAAATTCCGCACCTTCCGAAATGATAACGGAGTCCTCTTTTTTGAGAGGAGCATAGCAATCGGAATAAATGCGGTTAAAGTAACCGTAAAAATCATATTTGTTGCTTATGGTTACATTGCTTTTAAAAGGTTGTCTTATGATATTCTTTTGATATTTCATCAGCTCATCAAGGATTTCAGCGTCAACACCGAATGATTCGGCAAATCCGTAAAGCTCGTTGTAAAAGCTGTCCAGTTCACCCGAAAGACGGAAGAAAATATATTCTTCAAAACTCCACGTAATTATTTCTTTTTCACCATAGGGCACGGAGAATGTGCCTCTGCCTTCGCTAACGTCAACTGTCAGTTGTTTCAGGTGTGCATATGCACCGCCGCCCGAGGTGTTTTCTCCTTGTCTGTCCAGCCAATCAATCAACTGTTCGTAAAATCCTTTATAAGAAACGTTCTTTTCGTGTCTCAGATACATTGCAAGCGCGCGTGTGAGACCGAGATTGTGAAAAGCCTGAACGCAGATTGAAAAAATGAACGCTCTGCGCCAATCTTCAATGCACATTGAGTTTGTGGCAACAATAATATTTGAGAGTTCGCCAACGTCATCGCTGCTTGGCTTGCAATGGTACTGACTGAAAGGAGTGCGAACTGTGCGGATACCGTATTTTTCTTTGTATGCGGGGTCTGCAAGCAATGAATTGGGCAACAACTCGCAGGGATAAATTCCTATGCAGGTGTGCTGACCGCAATCAAGCAGAGTGCAGATACCCTGTGCGAAAGAGTCGTAGGTTTCTTCGGGCAGACCGAGGATAAGTTCCGAGTATACGGGTACACCTGCGCTGTTATATTTAACCATCAGATTCCTGAAGTGTTCAAGCTCCATATTGCTTCTGCCGATTGCTTTGAGTACATCGGCAGAAAGGCTCTGGAATGAAAGGGTGGGGGATTTGCCGATTCCTTTCTTTATCAGTTTGCTGCTGATTTCAAAAACAACCTCATCTCTGTTTTTTGTGTAATTGGTCTTGAAAACCTGCGGATATCCGTATTTTTCACGGTATTCGATAATCATATCCGCAATTTCGGTGTCTCTGGGGAAAAGACCGAAATTTGCATCTGCGCAATATACGTACTCGACCTTATTTTTTACCATCCAGTCAAGTTCGGCACGGATTCTCTCCATTGGGAAATGTCTTACCTTTGCTTTGAGTGCGCCCCAATCGCAGAATGCACAGCGGTTGGGACAACCTCTGTTGGTTTCCCAGATAATCGAGGGAGAAATGCCCGATTCCTCAATTATTGAATCAAAACAACCTGCAAGGTAGGGGGAAGGATATTCCTTAATATTTTCAGGTTGTGATTTTTCTGTTGTTATGATTTTGCCGTTTTCTCTGTATGAAATATTGTTGATTTCGGAAAGATTTCCGCCGTTTGCAAGCGCAAGCAAAAGCTCTTTGAAAGGCTTTTCACCCTCACCGTGGATGATAATATCACACCAGGGCATTTCTTCAAGATTTTTGCCGCAAGGGTCAACGTTGTGACCGCCGAAAAGCACAATACAATCGGGATAACGTTCTTTCAGTTTCCGTGAGAATTCACGGTTGTATTCCATATTCCAGATGTATGAAGAAAAGCCCACAAGGCAGGGGTTATCCAACGAATCGATGGCACGGTCAACGTTTTCACGGATAAAAATGAATCTTCCGAGATTATAGTTTTCCGCAATCGTTTCGTCGCTCCACGCATATGCTGCAAGGCAACCCGATGCATAGGGCAGATATGCAGTTTTGACAGATTCGCCGTAAACGGCACTAACCTGAACAAAATAAACGTTTTTCTTCATTGTTTCACCCGATATAAATTATAATATTAAAACATTATATCATCTGAGCCCCCTTTTGTCAACAAAACGGGAGAGTGATAATTTTTACAAAAATGCTTGAAGTGGAGCAGGGAATGTTCTATAATCAAAGAAAAAACAAGGAGCATATTATGCCTTATTTATTTACGCATTTCAAGGAAAAAATCACACCTGACGGTGAGCAGGTTTATTTCGGAATCAGCCGTGACGGATTCAATTGGCAGCCCGTCAACGGTGGCAATCCCGTGCTGACGGCACAGCTCGGAGAAAAAGGATGCCGTGATATTGAGATTGTGAGGCTTCATACGGGCGGATTTATGATTATCACAACCGACCTTTCCATTGCATACCGTATGGATGAAAATCATCAGGTTAACTGGCAGCTTGTCAACAGAACAGGCAGCAAGTGTCTGCGTATGTGGAAGACGGATAATCTTGTTGATTTTTCCGAGGAAAAGCTGGTTCATTTTGGCAGGGATGATTTTGGCTGTATGTGGGCACCCGAGGTTTTCTTTGATGAAGAAAACGAGGAATATCTTATCCATTGGGGCTCTACGGTTGAGGAAACGGATTACAGACATATGTCGATTTACTGCAGCAGAACAAAGGATTTTGAAAGTTTCACTTTGCCTGAATTATACTTCACAAAGGACAACGAAATTCTTGATTCACACATACAGAAAGTTGGTGACACGTACCATCTTTTCTACAAAAATGCTCATAACCCATCAATGAATATGCACGCAACGTCTGCAAGTCTTTACGGGCCTTTTGAGCACGATGAAATTTTTGAAGAATATATGGATAAAGAAATATATCATCCAGGGTCATATGAAGGACCTACGGTTTATACTTTACCTGACGGCAGATGGTGTATGATGCTTGATTTCTTTGGCTGTGAAAGAGAAAAAATGGGCTACGTTCCTTTTGTTTCATCTGCGCCGGGTGATATGAATTTTGAGCGTGTACCCGAACAGTTTACTTTCCCTTACGGCTTCAAACACGGCAGAGTAATCGAAATTACCGATGAAGAATACGAAAGATTGGCGAAATAAATAATTTCGCTGAATTGATATAACACAAGAAAATATTCTGAAATATATCTTAAAGTCGAAATATGTTGCGGAAATATATTTGTGCAACCAAAACGTAAAAGCACCTCGGAGCGTATGCTTCGGGGTGGTTTTTGCACGTAATGTTGACAAATTAAATAATATGTGATATCATACATTTAACAATTAGGTTAAATGTTAAATGAGTGGAGGCGACAGTTTGGGAATAAACAACACAATGAAAGCTCTCGCAGATCCTATCCGCCGTGAAATACTGAATATGCTGAAAGGCGGCAGATTATCTGCAGGTGAGATATCGGAAAAATTTCCCGTCACGGGTGCGTCGGTTTCGCGCCATCTTTCCGTGCTTAAAGATGCGGATCTGATACGTGACACAAGAGAGGGGAAATTTATTTACTATGAACTCAATGCATCGGTGCTTGAAGAAATTTTGCTCTGGATTACCGAATTGAAAGGAGATGGCAGCCGTGATGAAAAATAACAAACTCACTCTTGCAATTACTTCCGCAGTAACTCTTATGCCTATTGTTGCAGGTCTTGTTTTGTGGGATAAATTGCCCGACACAATGGTTACTCATTGGGGTGTTTCTGGAAGTGCAGATGCCGTGTCGTCAAAAACTTTTGCGGTTTTCGGAATGCCGCTTATAATTCTTGCTTTGCATTGGATTTGCATTTTTGTGTCCGAAAAAGACGTGAGAAACAAAAATCAGAATCCTAAAATGAAAAATATAACTTTCTGGGTTTGCCCTGCAACCGCCTGGCTTGTCAGCGGAATGATGTATTTTTCTTCGTTGGGTGATGATTTTGAGGTTAAGAATATACTCGGAATTATTTTCATATTTTTAGCCCTGTTGTTCTGTGTAATCGGAAATTATCTTCCTAAATGCAAGCAGAATTTCACAATGGGCATAAAACTCAAATGGACGCTTGAAAACGGAGAAAACTGGAACAAAACCCACCGTCTGGGCGGAATAGTCTGGTTTGTGTGCGGTCTTGTTATGCTTGCCGTTGCTTTCCTGCCTTTGAAAATTTCAATTCCGGTTATGATTTCGGTTATGGCGGTTGCGGTGATTGTGCCGACGGTATATTCATATTGTATTTATCGCAGAATGCTTGCAAGCGGAGAATATAATCCTCAAAATACTGCTCCTTGGGGCGGCTTGGGCAAAAAACGAACCGTTATTGCGATTATAATTATTTTCGTCATACTTGTTCTTATTCTTGTTTTGGTTACTACGGGAAATATTGAATTTGTCTGCGGAGATACCGCAGTTGAAATCAACGCTGATTATTGGGATGATATTGCCGTTGAATATGCGGAGATTGACAGCATCACGCTTCGTGAAGACGTGAATTTGGGAATGAAAGTGAACGGTTTTGACTCCGTCAGACTTACACTCGGCACTTTCACAAACGATGAATTCGGCAAATACACAAGATACACCTACAGAAAATCCGACTTGTGCATCGTCATTGAGGACGACGGAAATATTCTTGTTCTCGCAGGAAAAGACGATACGGAAACCCGTAGGGTTTATGACGAGCTGATTTCAAAGAAATAAACAGTATACCTGAACCGCTTTCACTATGAAGGCGGTTTTATTTCTGTTGTTTTTTTGGAATTTATGTGCTACAATATCTAAAACGAAATGCGAGGCGATGAATTTGAAGCAAATGACAGCTGAAAAACTGCAGAAAATGCAGATGAAACGCGAAAAAGAAATTCGGAAATGGGAAAAAGAAAAAGCACGCCCCAAAAAGAATATGTATTTTGCATATCTTGTGCTTATCATTGCTCTTATCTATGCAACGGATGAAATTGCCTCACAGATAGGCACCTTGATGAAAACGGAAATTGCATACGATCTTTTTTCAAAATTCGGTGAAAGCTCCGTTGGTCTGCTTGACATACTTTCAATCCTTGTAGTGCCTTTCCAGGCTCTGGGTCTGCTTTACAGACCGCTTGCTGACCGTTGGGGCAGAAAGAGATTCCTTCTCATAAACACTTTCGGTATGGGCATTGCAATGCTTGTTATTTTTCTTTCGGATAACCTGCTCCTCTACTTTGTCGGTGCAGTACTTGTGCAGTTCTTTGTGCCTCACGATATGCACGTTGTCTATATTATGGAATCCTCGCCGTCAAAGCACAGAGCAAGAGTTTATTCAACAATAAAATTCTTTGCCAATATGGCGGTTATGCTTATTCCCTTTATGCGCAGAACGCTTATGCAGGATGCAACACAATGGAGACTGGTTTATTTTGTACCTGCGGTTGTAGGTGTTGTTACTGCTCTTATTGCTCTTGTCACCGCCAGAGAAACGGATTCGTTCATTGAATCACGTCTTCGCTATCTTCGTATGACAGACGAAGAAAGAGAGGCTGAAAAAGAGAAGAAAAGCTCGGAGAATGCACAGGGCGGTCTTGTTCACGCTCTCAAATTTGCCTGGAAACATAATCAGCTCCGTTGGCTTTACATCACTTCAGCTCTTGCAAATCTCGGCTTTATCGGCACAATCAACTATCAGGTTATTATGTCTTACGGCTATGCGCAGAACTACATTGCAAACGGTATGTTTGCGTCTCTTGGCGATGAGGTAATGAACTTTGTAAGCGTGGGACCTGTTACAACAGCGTTATTTATGTTCCCTGTAGGCTGTGCGATTTCTCAGGTTATTATGGGATTTATCTCTGACTCAAAAGGCAGAAAAGCCGCCGCAATTACAACGGCAATCAATTGCCTGCTTGCATTTATCGGATTCTCTGTAGGTGCGAGAATGGCTTGGAATCCCTACGTTGTAGGCTTCCTTTGCGGTGCTTGTATTGGCAGCTACTATTCAACAAACGACGTTCTGATTATGATGATCGGTGAGTCATCACCCACAAATCTTCGTTCGTCAACAATGTCTGCGCAGTTTATCGTAACTGCAATCGGCGTTGCGGTTTCGTACATAATCAGCCTTCCTCTTATAACAATCCTTGGTAACAGCGTTACGGGTGTTGTCAGCTTTGCCCTTCTTGTACCCGGCTTTATTGCCGCATTCGTTGCTCTTGTGCGTAAGACCAACGAAACAAAGGGCATCGATATGGACACCGTTACGGGAAGCGAATGGGATTGATACAAAACAAAAAATGTGGCTTACACAAGCGTATTGCCTGTGTAAGCCATTTTTTTGTTTAATTAAACTTTGTAAAAGTTCCTGCTTCATATCTGAAGGGTTTGAAGCCCGCTTCGAGTGCAGGGGAGTTATCAGCAAGAGTGAAATCTCTGTTTTCAGCATCCTTGAAAAGGGGGTCGCAGAATGCTGCATTGTTGAAATAACCCATTGCCATTATGGGGACAAAAGTTTTTCTGTCAAACAGTTTCATCGAATGACCTGAATAAACGTTGCCGCCCTTTGTGTAGTCCCAATATACATTGCTTTCATCGACAAACCAATCGCTTTCAACATCAAAAGCGTAAACAGGAGCATTGTCAACTACAAGAATATTGTTGGAAAGAGTGAGTGAATTGTGTTCCTCGTTTTTTGTGATTATGAAAGCACCTTCGCCGCCGAAAGCAAAAATATTGTTTCTGACAACATTATCTCTGCCGTAGTGCTGATGGAATGTTTCCGATGAGCAATCATAAACAAGGTTGTTTTCAACAAGCATTCCGCTTGAGCCTTCATCAAGATAGATTCCCCATCCGCCGTAGCCGTATCTGCCTTCGTCACAACCAACATTATAAATAACATTGCCGCTGATGACTGTGTCAGGCTGAATTCCGAGAGTGTAGATTGCTCCCATATCGGAAAGCCAGCCGTTGCCGATATCGTAAATGAGGTTGTTGCTGATATTTATGTTGTTGGTGGAGTTGGGAGTGTATCCCCAGTTCCATCCTACGGAAATTCCCGTGTACCAACCGTCATGAATTTCATTGTTTGTGAGGTTGCAGTCAATTGCGTGAGTCAGCAGAATGCCGATTGCATTGTTGAAAATTCTGCCGTATTTATTTATGTGACAGTCTGTGATGTCGATATTCTTTGTGGTTGCGGGAACAACAAAATCTCCGTCGATGAAGACTGCGTTTGCACCTATTTCGTTGAACATACAGCTTGTGACATTGCAGTTTTCCGATGCTTCGTCAAACTTGACAGCAGTATATGAGATATTTTCGAATCGGCAGTCGGTAAAGTTAATGTGTGATGATGAAGCAATATAAATTGCTGCAGGCACCTCATACGCCGCCTGAGGATGATCAGCTCCGTATTTAATGGTCTGATACAAGGGGTGCGATGGCGCGAAAGCCTTACCGGTATGAGTACCGTCTACATGATTCCAGTCTGTATTTTCAAAGTTGATACCTTGGAAAGAAATGTCAGTTGCACCGTTTGAAATGATCAGTTGTTCGCTAATTCCTGCATAAAGAACAGTGTTTTCAACGGTATCTCCTGCTTCGGGGATGTAATAAAGCTTTTCTTCACTGCGGTCAAGATACCATTCTCCGGGAAGAGAAAGTGCTTCCTTTACATTTTCAAAAATGTAATTGTCATCAATTCTTACTCTCATTGCCGAAGGTTTGGTTACTTGAATCCTGCCGTTTTCCGTGTTGACAGAGTGTATCGGCAAAAGGTCATCACGCCAGAAATGCATGATTCTCACGTCAACGTCACCGGGATTTTCAAAATCAATAATATCGTTTTTGTCAGCGTAGAAAGCCAATGCGTGGGTAAAGAAATCAGGAGCATGTGACCCGGGAATTGACTCGTCAGCAAGAGGTTCTCCTGCAATTTTAAAAACACCTGTTTTAGGATAGTTGGAGCGTGAGAGTCTTTTGTTGCCTTTGAAAAGCGAACGGAAATAATCGTTTTCACTATCAACGGGAATATCTGCTACGAAAGCGTTAACGCCGTTGATTGTTGTTTCTGTCCAGTTGCTTATTTCTTTTGCGCCTGTGAATGCAACTTTTTCGTCAGGATATGAACGGTAAATCACATTGCTTTTATCGTTTGCTGTGAATTCAAGAGGATTTGTGAGGAGATAGTTTCCTTCCCTGAACCAGACAGTAACGGTTTCTTCGGTATCGATTGTCTTTGCTTTTTCTTTTGCAGCCTCAGGTGTTCTGAGGGGAGCATCAGGTGTACCTGCATTTGCATCATCGCCGTTGGGAGAAACGATAATATCATATTCGCCCATAACAAACTTGCCTTCATCAAATTCGGTTTGGGTTATTCCTTCCTGCTTGTCTGTGAAAACGCCATCGATTGTCTGTGAGGTGAACATAACGCCGAACCAAACGGAAAGTGCCGTGAAAAATGCTGCGATTCTTGTGATGATAATTGCCATTATAGAAATCCTTCCTGTGATAATTACTTCAGTTTTCTTGCAAGGTCATTGAGGAAAAGTTCGTTTTCGAGCTTTTCGGGTGTTGTATCCTTGCTGATGTGGACAAATTCGATGTCCATAATTCTTGCAAAGTCACGCATCATTTCAGCGTCTGCATCATATGAAAGAACGGTGTGATGTGCGCCGCCTGCAATTATCCAGCATTTTGCGCCTGTACAAAGGTCGGGCATAGCTCTCCACATAACTCTGGCAACGGGAAGATTGGGCATAGGAAGAATGGGTTTTATGCATTCGATATCCTGACAAATCATTCTGAGTCTGCCGCCCATATCAACAAGGCTGATGACGATTGCACTGCCTGCCTTGCCTTCAAAAACAAGTCTTGCAGGGTCGTTCTTTCCACCGATTCCGAGGGGATGAACCTCAATTCTGGGCTTATCTGCAGCAAGTGTGGGACAAACTTCAAGCATATGTGCGCCAAGTGAATATTCTGCACCGGGAGCAAGATTATACGTGTAATCTTCCATAAATGCCGTGCCGCCGCCCATACCTTCGGTCATAGCTTTCATAACTGCGGTCATTGCGGAAACTTTCCAGTCACCCTCGCCGCCGTAGCCGTAGCCCTGCTCCATAAGACGCTGGCTTGCAAGACCGGGAAGCTGATCCATTCCGTGAAGGTCTTCGAATGTGTTTGTATATGCTTTACAACCCTGGTCGTCCATCATCTTCTTGATTGCAATTTCTTCTTTTGCTTGATATCGTACAGCATTAAGATTGTCTGTTGCGATTTCGTATTTTTCGGCATATTCAGCCATAAGTGCGTCAACTTCCGCCTCTGTAACCGCATTGATGTACTCAACAAGAGTGCCTACGGGCCAGGTGTTTACTTCCCAGCCGAGAACCTCCTGAACACCGACCTTGTCGCCTTCGGTAACCGCAACGTTTCTCATATTGTCGCCGAAACGCATAACCTTAAGCTGCTTTGAGAATGCGGCACCTACTGCGGAGCGCATCCATTTGCCGAGCTCTGCAAGAACTTTTTCGTCCTGCCAGTAACCCATAATAACCTTGCGGGGAGCGCGGAGTCTTGCAGCGATAAAGCCGTGTTCTCTGTCTCCGTGAGCAGCCTGATTAAGGTTCATGAAATCCATATCGATTTCTTCATTGGGGATATCTCTGTTGTACTGTGTTGCAAAGTGGCAATAGGGCTTCTGCAGATTTTTGAGTCCGTTAAGCCACATTTTTGAGGGAGAGAACGTGTGCATCCAGGTGATGATACCTGCGCATTTGTCATCGTAGTTTGCTTCCTTGACAACGTTGCTGATTTCTTCTGATGTTTTTGCCGTTACCTTGTAAACGACTTTACAGGGTAACAGACCGCTTTTGTTCATTGATTCTGCCATTTCTTCTGCTCTTGCCGCAACGGTATCAAGCACTTCGGGACCGTAAAGGAACTGACTGCCCACGACAAACCAGAATTCATAATTTTCCATATACATAAGTATCACCTTTTCTCAAAAGTTATGGTTAAATTTTAACATTATAACTTGCCAATGTCAAGAAACTTCAGTTTGATAAATTACATCTTGCAATGAACGGCATATTCTGCTAAAATAGATTTGGAAAAATTATTATTAAGGATGATAGAAAATGTCCGTATGCAAAGTAATTTCACACAGAGGCGCAAACAGAGAAGCTCCCCAGAATACGCTTCCTGCTTTTAAAAAGTCAATTGAAATCGGTGTTGACGGTTTTGAAACCGATATTCATCTCACCAAGGACGGCATTCCTGTTGTGTGCCATAACTATACAATCGACGAAACCTCAAACGGTCAGGGCGATATCAATGAAATGACCTTTGAAGAGCTTTCGGCTTATGATTTCGGTGCGTATTTCCACGAAAAGTTCAACGGCACAAAGATTCCCACTCTCGAAGAGTTCCTGACTCTTTGCGAAAGTGCGGATATCGAGATTATGAATATCGAAATCAAGCCTCCCCGTGACGGAAATATGGAAATTGTTGCAAAAACAATTGATGCTGTCAAGGCTCACGGTCTTTTTGATAAGCTTCTTATTTCCAGCTTTGATGCAAATGTTCTTGTTGAGTGTAAAAACGTTGATCCTCAGTGCAAAACAGGTTTCCTTTATGCTCCTAACAAAGCCTTTTTCTACAAGCAGATGCTGTTTGGTTATGTTGAATTTGCAAAGAAAATCAAGGCGGATTATCTCCATCCCCATTTCATTTCGGTCAACAGTATCTATGTGAAAAGACTCCACAAGCACGGAATCAAGGTTAACGTATGGACTGTCAATAAACCTGAAACGGTCAACAAACTCCTCGGAATGGGTGTTGACGGTATCATCACAGATGTGCCTCAGATGGTCAATGCTCTTGTTGACAGATTTGAAGGCTGATATTGAAATTTTTCCCTGACCCGTAACGGTCAGGGATTTTTATATATTTGTATATTTATTGTTGAAATAAATACTAAAATGTGATATACTCGGTTAAGGTGGTGCAGTATGGTGAATTACAAAACACAATGTGCGGCAGAAACCGAGAAAATCGGTGAATTGCTGGGCAAAAATATAAAAGACGGCACAGTTGTCGCCATGTTTGGCGACCTTGGTGCAGGTAAAACGGCTTTCACAAGAGGTTTCACAAGGGGAATGGGCATATCCTGCGACGTAAGCAGTCCCACTTTTGCTCTTGTTAATGAATACAGAGGAGCAAGAACGCTTTACCATTTTGATATGTACCGCATTTCGGGTTGGGACGACCTCTATTCAACGGGCTACTTTGATTATCTTGATGCAGGAAATTGTCTGATAATTGAGTGGAGCGAGAACATCGAGGCGATTCTGCCTGACGACTGTGTCAGAGTCACGATTACAAAAACGGATAATCCTGACGAAAGAAATATTGAAATAACGGGAGCTGAATTTCTTGAAGATACTGGCTGTTGATTCTTCGGCAAAGTCCGCAAGCGTTGCAGTTGCCGAAAACGGCAGATTAATAAGCGAATGCTTTGTGAATAATGCTCTTACACACAGCAGAACCCTGATGCCTATGGTTGAGAATTCTCTTTCACAGGCTGATATGACGCTCAAAGATATTGACGCACTCTGCGTCAACGTGGGCCCGGGTTCATTCACGGGTGTCAGAATCGGTGTTGCTGCGGTTAAGGGTTTGGCTATGTGTGATAATATTCCTTGTGCGGGTATTTCAACACTTGAATGTATTGCATATAATTTTGCAGATGAAGATTGCATTGTCTGTGCGGCAATGGATGCCAGATGCAATCAGGTTTATACGGCACTTTTCAGATGTGACGGAAAAACCGTAAGCCGCATATGCGATGACAAGGCGGTTTCGATTGACGAACTTGGCGAGGAGCTTTCCTGCTACAGCGAGAAAATTTATCTTGCAGGCGACGGTGCGGAACTTTGCATAAAAGCATTCGGTGATAAGTTGCCCAATGCATATCTTGCAGGCGAAAACCGCCGCTATCAGCGTGCTTTTGGTGCAGCGCTTGCTGCTCAGAATAAAAATGAATTTATTGATTCCGCATTGCTTGCGCCCATTTATCTCAGATTGCCGCAGGCAGAGCGCGAACTGAAATTAAGAAAAGGAGAATCATTATGATTGCACTCGGAAGTGACCATGCAGGCTTTGAGCTCAAGCAGGTTATCATCAAGCATCTTGAAGAAAGAAACATTGAATATAAGGACTACGGAACATATTCAACCGATTCCTGCGATTATGCCGTTTTTGCAGAAAAAACCGCAAAGGCAGTTGCAGGGGGAGAGTGTGAACTCGGTCTGCTTTTCTGCGGCACGGGAGTGGGCATTTCAATGGCAGCAAACAAAGTGAGAGGAATCCGCGCTTGTTGCTGTTCAGACCTGTTCTCGGCAGAAATGACAAGACTTCACAACAACGCCAACATTCTTTGCCTCGGCGGAAGAGTTGTTACAGAAGAAAAAGCAAAGGAACTTGTTGACGTTTTCCTTGATACACCTTTCAGCGGTGAAGAACGTCATCAGAGAAGAATAGATCAGATAACCGATCTTGAAAACAGATTTTAATTAATCGGAGGTTTAAAAGTATGGCAAAAGTTATGATTATGGAACATCCGCTTATTCAGCATAAGCTGACATTCCTCAGAGACGAAAAGACAACCTCAATGGAATTCCGCAGCCTTGTCAGCGAAATCGCAATGCTTATGTGTTACGAAGCAACAAGAGATTTACCCCTCAAAGAGGTTGACACAAAAACTCCCGTTGCCGTTGCAAAAACAAAGGTTATTGCAGGCAAAAAGCTGGCGTTTGTTCCCATTCTCAGGGCAGGTCTCGGTATGGTAGACGGTGTGCTTGCGCTTGTTCCTTCAGCAAGAGTCGGTCATATCGGTCTTTACAGAGACCCCGACACTCTTATGCCCGTTGAATATTACTGCAAACTTCCTGCAGACATCGAGGAGAGAGAAGTTATTGTTCTTGACCCCATGCTTGCAACAGGCGGCTCTGCAATCGACGCGATTTCACAGATTAAAAAGCGTAATCCCAAGGACGTGAAATTTATGTGTATCATTGCCGCACCTGAAGGTCTTGAAGCACTCAAGAATGCTCATCCCGACGTTGATATTTATGTGGGAGCACTTGACGATCATCTTAATGACCACGGTTATATCGTACCCGGTCTCGGTGATGCAGGCGACAGAATCTTCGGAACAAAATAATTCTCAAGGATATGATTTGCTTGAAAAAAATTGATTCAACAGTTCTGAAAGAAACCGCATACGTTGCACTTGTGACTCTTATCCTGAGTGTGCTTATGCAGTCCGTCTTTCTTATTGCAGGCAAATGGGATTATACTGTATTACTCGGTAATCTTCTCGGAGGATTGGCGGCTGTCGGTAACTTCTTTATTATGGGTTTAACCGTTCAGTCTGCATTGGGAATGGATGTTAAGGATGCCAAAAGCCGTATGAAACTTTCGCAGATGTTGCGAACTCTGCTTATGTTTATTGTTGCGGTTATAGGCTACGTTGTTCCTGTTTTCAGCCTTCTTGCAGTTGTGATTCCCTATCTGTTTCCGCGTATTGCGGTTACTTTGCGTGCATTTTCTGTTAAAAAACAGGGATGAGGTGATAATATTTGAGTAAAACAAGCCTCAGGTTTAAAATTACAGACGCTTTCTACATCGTAATGATGATTATTCCGATTTTGTTCGGAATTGTGCTTAAGGTGCTTACAACACCTGCAACTGAAGGAATATCAATAACCGGTGCGAGAATTTATTTTACAATTCCCATGCCCGTGCAGGATTTTCTTGTTACGGAATCTCAGGTCAATTCAGCAATAGTAACGGTTGTTATATTTTTCTTTTGCCTTTTTATGACTCACGGTCTGACCGAAAAATCCGAGCTCAAAAGGCAACACTTTGCTGAAATGGCGGTTGAAAAAGTTGATGAACTTGTCCGTGAAAATATGGGTGAGTTTTTTATGGGATTTTCACCGTTCATTATTGCGATTCTGATTCTTTCGGCACTTTCAAGCCTGATAACCCTTTGTGGTTTGTTCCCACCGACGTCGGATATCAATATTGTTGGCGGTTGGGCGGTGCTTGTGTTTGTGTTGATAACTTATTACAAGATGAAATGCGGCCCGATAAACTATCTGAAAAGCTTTACGCAGCCCGTTGCGTTGCTTACGCCGATTAACCTCATCAGCGAGGTTGCAACGCCTGTTTCAATGGCTTTCCGTCACTACGGCAACGTACTTTCGGGAACTGTTATTTCAGTGCTTCTGGGTTCGGCACTTGCAGGTATTTCTTCAAAGGTGCTTGGTAAACTGCCCGGATTTCTTGCGGATATACCGCTGTTTCAGGTCGGCATTCCTGCTGTGATGTCACTTTATTTTGACATTTTCAGCGGATGTTTGCAGGCGTTCATTTTTGCAATGCTCACAATGATGTACGTTGCAGGAGCGTTTGATATGGAAACCTATCAGAAAATAGCACAGAAACGTGTAAAAAATAAGAATTAATTTTACGGAGGTAAATAATATGGAACTCGCTATTGGTATTATTCTTGGATGTTGCGCTCTTGGCGCAGGTTTGGCAATGATTGCAGGTATCGGCCCCGGTATCGGTGAAGGTAACGCAGTTGCAAGCGCTTGTGAAGCTATTGCCCGTCAGCCTGAAAGCAAGGGTTCGGTCACAACAACAATGCTTATGGGTTGTGCTATTGCAGAAACAACAGGTCTTTATGCTCTTGTTATTGCAATTCTTCTTATCTTTGTTGCTCCCAATATCCTTGTTAACATCCTTGTTCAGACATTGGGTGCCCTTTAATTTTCATATACCGAAAAATCGGAGTGAATCAGATGCAAACTTTAGATGTTATATCCGTCAATATATGGCAGATGCTGGTTTCTCTTGCAAACCTTGTTCTGCTGTTTTTGATGATTAAGAAATTTCTGTATAAGCCTGTAAAAAATATGCTGGAAGCCCGTCGCAATGCCATAGATAAGGATTACGACGATGCAAGTGAGGCTAAAAAACAGGCTTTGTCCGACAAAACCAAATATGAAGAACAATTACGTTCAGCAAAAAATGAGGCAGATACGGTTATCAAAAATGCTGTAAGCCTTGCAAGTGAGCGAGAAAAAGAAATTATTGCTCAGGCAAAGGAAAAGGCAGACGGAATCGTTCGTCAGGCAGAAAACGAGGCAGTTCTTGAACGTAAAAAGGCAGAGGATGCTGTTAAAAAAGAAATTGTCGAGGTTTCCTCAATTCTCACCGAAAAGGTGCTTGAAAGGGAAGTTACAGCTCAGGATCATCAGCATTTCATCGATTCGTTTATTGAAAGCATAGGTGAAGACGATGGTGCAAATTGAGCGTGAATATGCCGAAGCTTTGTTTTCACTTGCAGCAGAGGAGCAGGCAGCAGAAGAATATCTGCAGTCTCTTCAGACGGTGAAGCAGCTTATGGCGGATAATCCCGACTACGTTGAATTTCTTAATTCTCCGGCAATCCCTTTGAGCGAAAGACTTTCTTCTGTTGACGAGGCGTTTGAGAGCAATATGCCCGAATACGTGGTTTCATTTCTGAAACTTCTTTGCGAAAACGGAAAAGTCCGCTTGCTGTCAGGCTGTATTGATGAATTCGTAAAGCTGGCAATGGAATTTTCGGACAGAACGTTTGCAAATGTTTATTCTGCCGTTGCACTCAGCGATGAGCAGAAAACAGCAATTTGCAAAAAGCTTGAAAAGCTGACAAAAAAGAGTATCGACCCCATATATATTATTGATGAATCACTGATAGGCGGCGTAAAAATTGAGGTTGACGGCAAAACCTTTGACGGCAGTATCAGACACCGCCTGGGCGAGATTAAGGATGTGATGAACTCATGAACAGACCCGAAGAAATCAGCAATATAATCAAAAATCAAATCAAAAATTACAAATCCAGAATTGAAATGACTGAAACGGGCAAAGTTATCCTTGTCGGTGACGGTATTGCCCGAGTTTACGGACTTCGCAATTGTATGGCAAACGAGCTTCTCGAATTTGAGGACGGCAGCTTCGGTGTTGCACAGAATCTGGAAGAAGAAACAGTTTCCGTTGCCATTCTTTCGGATAAGGATAATATCCGTGAAGGTACGTCTGTCAACAGAACAGGCAAAGTTGTTTCCGTACCCGTGGGCGAAAAGATGCTGGGCAGAGTAGTTAATGCTCTCGGTGAGCCTATTGACGGCAAGGGTCCCGTTGAATACAGCGGCACAAGACCTATTGAATCCGAAGCTCCCGGTATCATTGAAAGAGAAAGCGTAAGCGTACCTTTGCAGACAGGTATCAAGGCTATCGACAGTATGATTCCCATCGGCAGAGGTCAACGTGAGCTTATTATCGGTGACAGACAGACAGGTAAAACCGAAATTGCTGTTGACACTATAGTCAATCAGAAGGACACAGGTGTTATCTGTATTTACGTTGCAATCGGTCAGAAAAGCACGTCGGTTGCTCAGCTTGTAAATGAACTTACACGCAGCGGAGCTATGGAATATACAATCGTCGTTTCTGCAAGTGCGGCAGAGAGCGCACCTTTGCAGTATATTGCACCTTACAGCGGTTGTGCAATGGCGGAATATTTCCGTGAGCAGGGCAAGGACGTTCTCATCATTTATGATGATCTCAGTAAACACGCAGTTGCATACCGTGCACTTTCATTGCTTATCCGCCGTCCGCCCGGACGAGAGGCTTATCCCGGTGACGTTTTCTATCTGCATTCAAGACTTCTTGAACGTGCAGCTTGTGTTGCCAAGGAATACGGCGGAGGCTCAATCACGGCTCTGCCCATTATTGAAACTCAGGCAGGTGACGTTTCGGCATATATTCCCACAAACGTTATCTCTATCACAGACGGACAGATTTTCCTTGAAACCGAGCTTTTCCATTCAGGCATTATGCCTGCAATCAATCCCGGTATTTCTGTCAGCCGTGTTGGCGGCTCGGCACAGCTCAAGGGTATGAAAAAGGTTTCAGGTGAGCTTAAACTCCTCTATTCGCAGTACCGTGAACTTCAGGCATTTGCTCAGTTTGGCAGCGACCTTGATGCGGATACAAAAGCAAGACTTGCTCTCGGCGAAAGAATTGTTGAGGTACTCAAGCAGGGCAAAAACGCTCCTGTAAGAGTAGGCTGTCAGGTTGCCATCGTTTATGCGGTAACAAAAGGATACCTCAATGACGTTGCTGTTTCAAAAGTTCGTGAATACGAAATGAATCTTTTTGCAAAGCTTGAAAATAAATACGGCTCATGGCTTGAAAGAATAGAATCAGGCAGCTTTGATGAGCAGGATGAAAACGAGCTTAAATCAATTCTTGCAGAAATGCAGGTGTAATGAGTTATGTCAGAAAACACAAAAGTTCTCCGAGTGCGTATTAAAAGTGTAAACTCTACTATGCAGTTAACCAACGCTATGGGACTTGTTGCGTCTTCAAAAATAAGACGTGCCAATCAGGCGATGCTTGCAGGCAGAGATTATGCTGCGGCTCTTGAGGAAACCGTGTCTGTTCTTGCATCGGACAGGGAATGTCTGAAAAGCCCTTATATGCAGGAACGAGATACCAACAAAACAAAAATTATTGTTATTGCAGGTGACAGAGGTCTTGCAGGCGGATATAACGCAAACGTATTCCGTCTTGCGGCTGAATACCCCGATGCAGAGATTATTCCTATCGGCAAGAGAGCCTGCGAAAGATACGATAAACCATATAATTCATCCGAACATTTTTCTTTTGATGAAGCGGCAAAGCTGGCAGATGAACTGTGCAGGGATTTTGCAGATAAAAAGTTTGACAGACTCGGAATTATCTCAACAAGATATCATTCCGTTATGAGTCAGGAGGCATATATAAAATGGATTTTGCCTCTGAACAATTCAGAAAAGAAAGATGCTTCGGGAATGATTTTTGAACCCGACTGCCTTACCGTGCTTAACAACGTTGCCCGTGAATACGTTGCGGGCATAATAACGGTTTGTATCAGGGAGAGTTTTGCAAGCGAGGTTGCCTCCAGAAGAATGGCAATGGATTCTGCAAGCAAGAATGCCCAACAGATGATAAACGATTTACAGCTTGAGTATAACCGTGCAAGACAGGGTGCCATTACTCAGGAAATTACCGAAATCGTTGCAGGCAGCGGAAATTGAGAGGTGTAAAATTTGGATAATTTACATTCAGGAAAAGTAATTCAGGTAATGGGTCCCGTTGTTGACGTTCGTTTCAACGAGGGCGAGTTGCCTATGATTCATAATGCGCTTAAAATTCCCGTAGGGGACAGAGTGCTTACCGTTGAGGTTGCTCAGCATATTGGTGATAACACCGCAAGATGTATTGCTATGGCGTCAACTGACGGACTTCAGCGCGGAGTTGAGGTTACAGATACAGGTGCGCCTATCAGCGTACCTGTCGGCAGAGAAACTCTGGGCAGAATTTTTAACGTTCTCGGTGATGCTGTTGATAATCAGCCCACTCCCGATACTGCAGAAAGATGGAATATCCATCGCAATGCGCCTGATTATGACGAGCTTGCCACAAGTGCCGAAATATTTGAAACAGGTATCAAGGTTATCGACCTTATTTGTCCTTACTCAAAAGGCGGAAAAATCGGTCTTTTCGGCGGTGCAGGTGTCGGCAAAACCGTTCTTATTATGGAACTTATCAATAATATTGCAAAGCAGCACGGCGGTATATCTGTTTTCACCGGTGTTGGTGAAAGAACAAGAGAAGGTAACGACCTTTATAATGAAATGAAGCAATCGGGTGTTCTTAACAATACAGCTCTTGTTTACGGTCAGATGAATGAGCCGCCCGGAGCAAGAATGCGTGTAGGACTTTCAGGTCTTACAATGGCTGAATATTTCCGTGATACCGAAGGTCAGGACGTTCTTCTTTTCATTGACAACATTTTCCGCTTTACTCAGGCAGGCTCTGAAGTTTCGGCTCTTCTGGGCAGAATGCCCTCAGCTGTTGGCTATCAGCCTACCCTTGCAACGGAAATGGGTGCCTTGCAGGAGAGAATCACATCCACCAAGAAGGGGTCTATCACTTCAATTCAGGCTGTTTACGTGCCTGCCGATGACCTTACAGACCCTGCACCTGCAACAACCTTTGCTCACCTTGATGCTACTACTGTTCTTTCAAGAAATATTGCATCTCAGGGTATTTATCCTGCAGTTGATCCTCTTGAATCAACCAGCCGTATCCTTTCACCTGAAACAGTAGGTGAAGAGCATTACGCAGTTGCAAAGGAAGTTCAGCGTATTCTTCAAAGATACAATGAACTTATGGATATCATTGCAATTATGGGCATGGATGAACTTTCTGACGAAGACAAGCTTCTTGTTCAGCGTGCAAGAAAGATTCAGAGATTCCTTTCACAGCCCTTTGACGTTTCAGAGAAATTCACAGGCTTCAAGGGTAAGTACGTTCCCATTGCAGAAACAATCAGAGGCTTCAAGGAAATTATTGAAGGAAAGCACGATGATCTTCCTGAATCTGCGTTCCTCTTTGTCGGCACAATTGATGAAGCTGTTGAAAAGGCAAAGAGGGTATAATTATGAATACTTTCAGATTGACTGTTGCATCACCTGACGGAAACAAATTCTGCGGTGACATAGTTAAGCTTGACGTCAGAGGTACCGAGGGTGAACTTGCAATTATGGCAGGACATATTCCTTTTACAACTTCGGTTGTGAAATCTCCATGCACTCTCTGGCTTGACGAGGGAACAAAAAAATCAGCAACAACAGACGGCGGTCTTCTGACGGTCGGAACTGATTCTGTGACGCTGCTTTCAGGCTCTTTCAGGTTTGACGAATGAAAAACAAAAGCCGTATCCATCCTTTCGGGTGGGTACGGCTTTGAACATTTATATCAGAATTTAATTTCAACCATCTGATGGATATTAACTTCGGGAACGGTGAATTTCACTCTGTTGTTGCTGAACTCAAACGTAAGATCCTTGCAGGAAGGAACGAGTCTGACAGCACGGGGTTCTGAATCGCATTTTACGGTGCATTCAACGTTATAAAGGGGAACAGTATCCTCGATAACTTCGGTTTGCTTGCCTCTGACGGTTGTGTGAGCAAAAAGAAGATGAAGAATATTTCTGTTTTCTTTTTCCTGTCTTGTGTATGTAACCACAGCTTTGTCGGGAATAGCGGCAAGAACAGTTCTTTCGTTACCAAGCATTTTTTCAACAACGTGAGTGAAAAGTTCTTTGAAGCAAAGGTGACCGTGGTTTGCATATGCAGTAAATATGTCCCAACCGATATATGCTACGTTGCCTTTGATTGTTGCGGCAGGATAGGTGTTTTCGGGATTGTTGGGAGCGTGCATATGCGAGCAGAAATGTTCTGTAGTTCTGTTAAAATAGGGGTTTTGCATATATGCTGCAATTTCACAATCTTTTGCGTCAATCAGGTATGAGTTGCAACGCATAATGCATTCTGTTGTGCCGTTCACGGTTTCGTAGCATGGGATGAGATAGGTGGGATTGTATTTGTTAAGACCTTTGTATTCTGCGCCTGCATCAAGGAAGAACTTTCCGTTTTGCACAAGTGCTTCACCGCTTGCAATAACCTTGCCTCCGTCAGCAACAAATGCTTTGATTTTTTCAATCACGTCATCACCAAGACCTGCATAATCGGGGAGAATAAGCAATTTATAAGGAGAAAAATCCATTGTTGTGTCAATGAAATTATAAAGATAACCGTTTTCAAGTAGCATTCTGTTTGCGCCGATGTCGGCATAAGCGTCGCGTTTGCCTGTTACGGATTCTTCGCTGAGTACGGCAATATCGGCAACGTTGACAGCACCGTCAAGCCAGGGCTCTTTTTCTTCAACAAGAGAATAGGCTTTTCCGATAAGGTTATATGTCACCATATTCATTTCGCCCAGAGAATGCATCTGGTCACCGATTGAGCATCCTGCGCCGTTTGCAATGCTGAGCGAAGTTTCATATATCAGCGCATTGGGGTGTTTGAAACCGCCGAATTCACCCCAACTCTGGTGGAATTTGCCTGTCATTCCGAGGAAATCCTTGTCCTTGAGTGAACGAACGTAAGCTGCCGAAAGAGGAAAATGGTCGTATCCCCATCCGCCTGTGGGCAGACTTTCAAGTTCAAGATGTGTGTTTGCGTTGATGCTTCTGTAATCACCTTTGGAAATGTGTCCGCTGTTATGGAAAATTGTGGCTGTATCGCTGTATTTTCTGACGGCTGCATTTGTTCTTTCGAGGTAATTATTATACACAATATCGGCGAATTTCCACGCATCATCTTCATTGTTTATATCAAGACCGAGAGCTTTCATATCAGCACAGCATTTTTCACAGTAGCACAATCTTCTTGCAATGATATCAAGGAATATTCCGCAGGGGTTATACTTCTGCATAACTTCTTCTATCTGTGCGCAAAGCAAATCAAGATATCCCGTGTTGAAGCAAAGAACGTGGAAATGAACTTCGTTGAAATATTCTTCATAATCTTCAGGCTCGGGGTCGGTGCGCCAACGCCATTCGGGATGTCTTTCAAATTCCTTTTCATCGTAACCTGCAGAAATATATACGGGTGCGTTAACGTTGATTTCTTTGCAGGCTTCAAGTTGTGCACCGAGAAGGTCAAAATCCAGTTCGGGATGCATTTCGTTGACTTCTGTGGGGTGATATGACCATCCGTGATGGCATTTTGAAAAAACGGTTATTGAATCAACGTGACCTGCTTTCAACGCTGCCTGAAACTGTTCTTTTGAAAACGTTTTGCCAACGGGCAAGGTGCCGTTTGTGTGAAAATCAAGATGTACCTGTCTTTTTCTTTTTATCATAATTCTTCTCCAATGCAAGTTATTTATCCTGAGGATATGTTATTCCTGTCATTTTTCTGATTTTGTCCATCTGACGGGTTATATAAAGTGTTTGCTCGGGTGTAACAACGGGACTTTGCTTGAATCCCGATGAAACACATTCGCAGAAATGAATAATTTGTTCTTCAAATCCGTTGCCTGCATAGGGAACGGATATTTTTTCTGTTTCACCGTTGTTAAGATATAATTCGATTTCCTGAGGTGCATAGAATCTTGGAAGTCGTGCATAGCCTTTGGTGCCGTAAACATATCCTTCATTGGGCTTTCTGAGCAGAACAGCGCTTGAAATATCGGCAATAGCTCCGCTTCTGTATTTCAGAATCACGCAGGTATGGCTGTCAACTCCGTTGTAAAGTGCTGACTGTGCGTTGATTTCTTCAACGTCTTTGCCCAGATACCACTCGGCAAAATTCAGCCCGTAAACACCTACGTCAAGCAAAGAACCGCCGCCGTTTTCCGATTTCAGAACGTGATGATCCATTTCATCTTCATCCATTGTGTAGCAGAATTTACCTTCAACGCCGAGGATATCACCAAGTATACCTCTTTCAACAATTTCAAGCATTCTGATTGTTCCCGGAACAAGTCTTGCCCACATTGCTTCCATAAGAAGAACGTTGTTTTTCTCTGCACAGCGGAACATTTCTTCTGCTTCAGCAGTATTTACAGCCATAGGTTTTTCACAAAGCACGTGTTTGCCGTTATTCATCATAAGGCAGGAGCATCCGATGTGACCCGAATGTGGCACTGCAATGTACGCTGCATCAATTACGTCGGACTGAGCCATTTTTTCGTAGCTGTCGAACCGTACGGGGATATCAAATTCATCACCGAATTTTTCAGCATTTTCTTTGGTTCTTGATGCAACCGCCGCAAGCTCTGCAAAGGGAACGTTTTTTATTGCGTTTGCAAAACGGTGTGCGATAGTGCCCGTCCCGACTATTCCGAATCTTATTTTCTTGTTGTTCATATTACTACTCCTTACAGTTTAAATATCGAGTTCGCTGTAGTTGCGGATGTAAATATCAACAATCTGCTTCATTTCTTCATAGCATATTTCGCTTTTATCATAAATGCCGACAACGTTGTATCCGTTTGCTTTTGCCGTTTTTGCCGCGTAGAGTGCATCCTCAAAAACCCATGTGGAATTTTTGTCCGTTCCGAGTTTTTCAAGAACAACGTCATAAACTTTCGGTTCTGTTTTGGAAGCACCTACGGTGTAAGTGGAATATATGGCTGAAAAGTAGTTAAGCATTCCGTATTTTTTCAGCACAGCTTCAAGTGCTGGCTCGCCTGTGGCTGTTGCTATACCCATTCTGACTCCCTTTTCTTTGAGCTTTTCAAGGAAGGGGATGATATCGTTTTTTGGCTCGGATTCAGTCAGATATCTTTCTTTTAAGTATCCGAAAAAATCACAAAGCAGTTCTTCATAGGATTTATCGAGATTAAAACGTTCTTTTGCAAGAATGAGCGATTCTCTCAGATAAAGTCCGTTGAACGCGGCTTCATCTTCTTTTGTAAGTTTGAGACCAAGTCTGTCAAGGTATTTGTATTTTATTCCTTTCCATATGTGCATGGAATCAAAGAGGGTGCCGTCAAAATCAAAAATTGCTCCGGTAATGTTCATTTCTGTCACCTGAATTAATTATTGTATCGTATATTTCTGTATATTATATCATTACCGAACGCCAATTACAATCCCTATACATATCAAGTAAGATTTCTTGTATTTTTATATTGAAATGTAGCTGATAATATTATAAAATATTTATGTCTATATAAATTCTAATATGGCGGTGATTTTGTGAAAACTTTCGGTACATATTTTCAGAACAGCAAAGATAAACCGATTAAATACGGAGAGATAAATCTGATTAATCCCAAAAGACAAAGACTCCGCGGTGAACCATTACTTGACGGGATTGAAGCGCTTCCTGTTTTTCAGGGATTTTGCGGCACGGATTTTGAACTGATGAAAATGGGCAGAGACGGCAAGCTCTGCGCTAAATTTCCTGAAGGTGAGAGCAGACTTATCAACGGTCACGAGGGTGTTGTCTGGGTGCCGTCTGAAAACAGATTTGCAATAGTGCTTATCCGCGGCGGTGACAGTTATGACCCAACCCGTTATACAGAGGATGAAACGTATTTTGAATACGGATGTGACGGTGCAGACGGTCTTTTCTGTGACAAAAACTATTTTAATCCCGATATGCTTCTGAAATTGCCTGAAAAATATGACGGACTAAAAAAGCTTCCTCTTTCCGTTGCAAAAAAACTTTCTTTTGCCGACCCGTATGCCTGTGCAATTTTCCAGCTTGAGCGTATGGAAGATTTGGGCGAGGCGCAGAATTTCAGAGTTGAAATGGCAAAGCATAAGTGCACTGAAGCCGAGGCAAGAGCGTTGGCGAAGGACAATATTTTTGAAAGAACCGTTGTTTTCGGTCTTGGTATGACGGGTCTTTTTATTGCTGACCAGATAAGAAGAAATCATCCTGATGCTAAAATTCTGTTTATCGGCAGAAGCGATGAAACCAGTCGCAAAGTAGTGTTCTCAAAGGAAATTGCGGATGCGGATTACCTCTGCACAGCAGGTCTTTCCGAGGAAGAAACAGCACAGCGTATAGTTGAAAAACTTGGCGGCAGAGCAACAATGTTTGTGGGTACAAGCGGAACGAATATTGAGCACAGAGTTGCTTTTGAACATAAAGTTCTCGGTTGTAACGGAATATATAACAGCTTTTCTCTCGGCCCCAAGGTGCAGTATGACACAATGCCTTTCGGTTTTGAGAACCATCTCATTTTTGCGTCAATCAATTTCAGACAGGAGCATATGGAAAAGGCCATAGACGTTCTTGTTGACAGCCGTTATGATGAGGTTGTTGAACTGATTGAAAAGGCAGAATTTATTACAGACCCCCTTGATGCGTATGAAAACAAGATTTTCTGCAAAGGTGCACCGCTTAAGACGGGTGTTATCTGGAATAAAGAATATATTGAAGAGGACAGATGATATGAAAGCAATTGTAATACCCAATCCCAATGAAATAGAAATCAGAGAAATCCCTATGCCTGAGGTGAAAGAGGGCGAGGCTCTTCTTAAAGTCAAATATGTAGGTATCTGCGGAGCTGACGTAGCTTCGTTTACCGGTAATCAGCCGTTCACAACTTACCCCAGAATACCGGGTCACGAATTTTCGGCGGAGATTGTTGAAATCCCCGAGAATGACAAAGGACTCAAAGCAGGGGACATTGTTACCTGTAATCCGTATTTCAACTGCGGAGAATGCTATTCCTGTGAAAGAGGTTTTGTTAACTGCTGCACCGATAATCAGACAATGGGTGTTCAGCGTGACGGTGCATTCTGCGAATATATTTCGATGCCTGTTGAAAAAATTTATGATGGTAAAGGTCTTTCTGCAAAAGAACTTGCGCTGATTGAGCCTTTTTCCATTTCACAGCATGCAGTTTCAAGGGCAGAAATAAAAGAAACCGACAACGTGCTTGTTATAGGTGCAGGTCCCATAGGACTTTTTGCCCTCCTTGCGGCAAAGCAGAAGTGTAAAAGAATCGTTGTTGCGGATATCCTTGACAACCGTCTTACTCTTGCAAAAGAATACGGTGCTGACGCCGTTGTGAACACAAAGACACAGTCTCTTGAAGAATTTACAAAAGAATTCACAAACGGCAACGGTTTTGACGTTTGTATTGAAGCCTGCGGTGCGCCCGAAACATTCCTTGGCTGCATAGATAATGCCGCTTTTGCCGCCAACATAATTCTTATTGGCAACGGCAAGCGTGAAACAAGCTTTGTTCATTCCGTTATTCTCAAAAAAGAACTTAATATTCACGGCAGCAGAAATGCTTTGAAAGATGATTTTATCAATAACATTGACCTTGTTGCATCAGGAAAAGCAGACGTTATGAAAATGGTCAGCGGCGTCTACGATATGGCTGATGCACTTGACGCATTCAAAGCTCTTGCCAATAATGACGGCACACTTGCAAAACTTCTTATAAATATCGGTGGTTGAGATGAGAGAAACGGTAATACAGTTTGGTGAAGGCAATTTTCTTCGCGGATTTTTTGATTATTTTCTTGATTCGCTTAACAAAAACGGTCTCTATGACGGAAAAGCGGTTGTTGTTCAGCCCAGAGCAGGCGGCAAATGCGCTTTGCTTAATGAACAGAGCTGCAGATATAATCTGTATCTCAGAGGAATCGAAAACGGTGAGGTGAAGCAGGAGCATCATTATATTGAGTCTGTTTCAAGGGGTATTGATCCTTATGCAAACTTTGATTCATATATGGCACTTGCAGATAATCCCGATTTTCGTTTTGTTGTTTCCAATACAACCGAAGCAGGCATAGAGTTTGATGAAAATTGCAGTTTTGATGACAAACCCTGCAAAGGTTTTCCTGCAAAACTTACTCAGTTGCTTTTTAAACGCTATAAAAACGGTATGCAGGGCTTTGTTTTTCTTCCCTGTGAGCTTATCGACAATAACGGTGATGCACTTAAAAACTGTGTTCTGAATTATGCGGAGCATTGGAATCTTGAAAATGGGTTTTCCGAATGGATAAACAATAAAAATGTATTTGCAAATACTCTTGTTGACAGAATTGTTACGGGATATCCGAGCGACGAAACTGCAGAAAAACACCCCGATGATAAATTTCTCGACACAGCCGAGATTTTTCATCTCTGGGTTATTGAAGGTGATTTTGAAGATGAATTGCCGCTTAAAAAGGCAGGGTTTAACGTTATCTGGACAGATGACGTGAAGCCTTTCAAAAAGACAAAGGTAAGAATTCTGAATGGCGCACACACTTCAATGGTTGCAGGTGCATTGCTTTCAGGGGTTGAAACCGTTGGCGAGTGTATGGCGGATGAAACTGTTTCTGCTTTTCTCAACAGATGTATGTCAGAGGAAATTCTGCCTACCATAGGCGAAAACGATGTTAACGTTGAGTTTGCAAAGGCGGTTTTTGACCGCTTCGGTAATCCGTTCATAAAGCATAAATTAAGGTCTATTGTTCTTAATTCCGTCAGCAAGTTTTCCGTGCGCGTATTGCCTACTATTCTTGAATATAAAGAGAAAAACGGATATTTTCCCAAGGCGCTCACGATGTCCCTTGCATATCTGATTTATTTCTATAAAAACGATATGCCTGATGATGCAGAATCTGTTGTGACCGCTGTGAAAAACGGCAGTATAGCAGATATACTTTCAAATTCGGATTTATGGCAGAGTGATTTATCCGATATGACGGAAACCGTTACGGGTTATTATAATAAAATTGATGAGCTCGGTGCAAAGGGTGCAATGAAATGGATACTGTCATAATAAATAAAAAAGATAACGTCTGCGTTGACCTTGCAACGGGGCATAAAATTGCTTTGTGCGATGTTGCGAGAGGTGAGGATATCATAAAATACGGCTATCCTATCGGCTACGCAACGGAAGATATCAGCAAGGGTGAATCTGTTCATTCACATAATATGAAAACCAAATTATGTGACATTCTTACATATGAGTACAAGCCTGATTTCAGGGAGATTTCCTCCGAAGAGCCTTTTGAGATTGAAGCCTATGTCCGTGAAAACGGTGACGTAGGAATCAGAAACGACGTGTGGATTATTCCGACTGTAGGTTGTGTTAACAGTATTGCAAAACAGCTTGCTGATGAAACGGGTGCCATATGTTTTTCCCATCCTTACGGATGCAGTCAGCTTGGCGGGGATATGAGGATTACTCAGCTTGTTCTGCGCGGACTTATAATGCATCCCAATGCAGGCGGAGTTCTTGTTCTCGGACTGGGTTGCGAAAACAATAATATTGCGGAAATGAAAGCAGTTATAGGTGATTGCAACGGTAAAAGAATAAAGTTTCTTTCAGTTCAGGATTGCGAAAACGAGCTTGAAGAAGGCAAAAAGTTGATTGAAGAGCTAAAGGCGAAAACGGCAAAGGACAAAAGAGTGAAAGTTCCCGTATCAAAGCTGAAAGTCGGACTTAAATGCGGAGGCTCGGATGGTTTTTCGGGCATCACCGCAAACCCCGTTGTAGGTCTTGTGACGGATAAACTGTGTGCTATGGGTGCATCAGCGGTGTTAACCGAAGTCCCCGAAATGTTTGGAGCAGAGACTGTTCTTTTTGAAAGATGCGTCAGCAAAGACGTTTTTGATAAAGGTGTTAAACTCATTAACGGTTTTAAGCAGTATTTCAGAAACCACGGTCAGCCTGTTTCGGAGAATCCCTCACCGGGTAACAAAGAGGGCGGAATAACAACTCTTGAAGAAAAATCCCTCGGTTGTGTTCAGAAAGGCGGTACTTCACCTGTTGTGGATGTGCTTGACTACGGCGAAACGGTAACAAAATCAGGTCTCAATCTTCTGAACGGACCGGGCAACGATATTGTATCAATAACAAATCTTGCTGCGGCAGGCTGTCATCTTGTTCTCTTTACAACGGGCAGAGGAACGCCTCTGGGCGGTGCTGTGCCTACGGTCAAAATTTCAACGAACGATTTGATTGCAGCTAAAAAGCCTCATTGGATTGATTTCAATGCTTACGGTTTTGACAAGCCGCAAATTGCAGAAAAATTAACGGAATATATAAAATCTGTTGCAAACGGTGAAGTGACCAACAACGAAAAACACGGTTGCCGTGAAATTGCAATATTTAAGGACGGAGTGACATTATGATTATTGATGCACACGCTCATTTATGGAAAAAACAAAACGGACTTGTTGGCGGCAAGCCCGTATACCACGTTGGCGGCGGTAAAAGCGATTTTGGCGGAGAAATCCGTCAGATGATGCCTCCCTATATGACGGACGGAGAAAACACCGCAGAAAGATTTATTGCCAATATGGATTATGCAGGAGTTTCGGGTGCGGTTATCACTCAGGAATATATCGACGGAAATCAGGATGATTATTTGCTTGAGTGCAAGAAAGCTTATGCAGACCGATTGAAAATCTGCGCTTTGTATGAAGAAAAGTCCCTCAGAGATGTTTCGGAGTTTGACGGAATAAAAATCTGCGCTTCAAGGCTTGCAGATAAAAATTTGCTTAATCATACCGAAGCTTTCAGAGTTGCCGCCGAAAACGGCAAGTTCATTTCAATTGACCTTGCTGACGGTGATGGGCAAACGGAAATGATGGGAAAAATAATCGAACAATTTTCTGATCTGAGAATTGCAATCGGTCATTTCGGTATGGTAACAAGGGAGAATTGGCTTGAACAGATAAAACTTGCAAAGCATAAATACGTTTTTGTTGAAAGCGGCGGAATAACGTGGCTTTTTAACAGCGAGTTTTATCCTTATCCGTCGGCAGTAAAGGCTATAAATCAGGCGGCGGAGCTTGTCGGTTTTGAAAAACTTATGTGGGGCAGCGATTATCCCAGAACGATGACCGCTGTAACGTACAAGATGAGCCTTGATTTTGTTGAGAAAACGATGGAAATGTCTGAAGTCAACAAACAACTCTTCCTTGGCGAAAATGCAAAAAAATTCTACGGTTTCGGTGATTTACCGATTCCGTGCAGAGTCAGAAATATGGTTGAAGATTAATATAAAACAGGTGCAGCAGGATGTAAAATCTTACTGCACCTGTTTTTAATTTACAACAGCATCCAGATATTCCGGGTAAAGCACTTCAAGATTGTTTCTGTCAATCAGACCGAATGAACTGCCGTTATCCCATACCATACAGGAAAATCCGAATTTTTCTGCGAGTTCAACGTAGAATTTTGCGTTGGCCGCAAGATTTTCGGGATGGTCTCTGTCTGTCCAGCCGAACTCGCTTTTGCAAACGCCGTATCCTTTGGCAATATACCGTTTATGCATTCTGCGGAAGGTTTTATATAAAGAATATTTTTCTGAAAGTGTCCATTGGTCTTCACAGTCTGCAAATTCAGATTGATGCGCCGTACCGAAATAATAGTGAACAGCAACGATAACTCTGTCGTCATCGGGCAGGGTAAGGGCATCTATGTTTTCATCAAGACCGCTGCACGCATACGTGGGAATAATAACGTAGCGTTCTTTGTTATTTCCTCCGCTGTTTCTGATTGTCTCGAGTGCGGAAAAATTAAGAAAATTAACAATTTCTCTTGTTTCAGGGTTGCCGCTCCATTCGTCTGTTGCTCCGATAACTCTCGGTTCGTTCATTGTCTCAAAAACAAGGTTTTCATCGTAGTCGGCAAATCTGTCGCAAAGCTGCAACCATAATTTTGTGAGGATTTCTTTTGAACTTTCTTTGTGTTCATTGTCTGTTATGAGCCAGAATGCATCGTCGTGATGCACGTTGATTACGGCTTTCATATCAAGTTCAAGCGCCCAGTCAACAACCTGATTTATTCTGTTGAGCCACGCTTCATCGATAATGTAATCAGGTGCATCGCTCATATGCTGAGCCCAGGTTACGGGAATTCTGACGGAATCAAAACCGCATTTCTTGACAAACGCAAGGAGTTCTTTGGTTGTTTCGGGATTACCCCACATTATTTCGGTTTCAAGTCCTGCTTTTTCGGTTGAATGCTTTTCGCATGCTTCAAACGTGTTGCCGAGATTCCAACCCCGTCCCAATGACTGAGCAAATTTTATTGAATCAGTCATTTCATAATCGGGGAAAAGGATTGCATCTGCAACCGAGGAGAAAAATCCTCCGATACAAACTGCGATTGCGGTTATTGCCGATAAAATTCTGTTGAGCATAATAAACACCTCTGCTTTATCTGAACTGATATACTGAAAATATAACATATAATTTTAAAAAAATCTACAGTAACGATTGTAATGTGTTACAGGAAATATTATAATAAGTTATACAGTGTTAACGCAGGAGGTCAGTATGCTTTTTGATAAAACGGTTTTGTCGGGCATTGAATTGAAAAATCGTATAATCCGCAGCGCAACCCACGACGGTATGGCGGATGAAAACGGTGCACCGAGTGATAAATTGATTGCAAAATATGAACATCTTGCCAAAAATGAAACGGGATGTATAATCACGGGATATGCCGCTGTCAGCAGAAACGGTGTTTCGCCGTATCCGAGGATGATGAAAATTTATGACGACAGCGTAATTGAAAAATACAAGGAGATGACAGATGCCGTTCACCGTCACGGAGTACCCGTTGTGCTTCAGATTGCTCATTGCGGCAGGCAGACGTCATCTAAAGCAATCGGAATGCAGAAAGTTGCACCGTCAAACGTTTTTCACGCTTTTTATCCTGACAAAGCCGAAAAACTGACGGATAACGGGATAAAAGGCATTATTTCCGACTTTGTTTCAGCTGCCGTCAGAGCCGAAAAAGCAGGTTTTGATGCCGTTCAGCTTCACGGCGGTCACGGCTATCTGCTTCACGATTTTCTTTCTCCTTACGGTAACAGAAGAACGGACAGGTGGGGAGAAAGTCTTGAAAACAGATGCAGGATAGTTGAACTGATAATCAAAGGCATCAAGATGAAAACCAATCTTCCTGTCTGGATTAAAATCAGCGCAGAGGACAACAGAAAAGGCGGAATGACAATCGGGGATTCTGTTGAAATCTGCAAAAGACTTGAGTCGGCAGGGTGTGATGCAATTGAAGTGTCTTGCGGTACGGTTCAGGATGGAATGAATACCATGCGCAGCAAGCTGATGCCGATGGATGCCGTGTTCAAGTACAGAGAGCCTTGCGCATCGTTTCCGAAATTGCTCAATAAAATTGCTCTTTCTGCGGCAAATCTCGTAAATCCCATTATCAAACAACCTTCACCGCTTGAAAATTTTAACGTCGAAAATGCTTCAATAATTAAGAATGCCGTTTCGATTCCCGTGATAGTTGTAGGCGGAATACATAAAGTCGATGATATGGAATCGATTTTGTGCGACGGCAAGGCGGATTATATCTCAATGTGCAGACCTTTCATATGTGAGCCTGACCTTGCTAAAAAGCTTGCAAACGGTCAGCGTGAAGCAAAATGCATTATGTGCAATTATTGCGGATTGGTAATTGAAAAAGAGCCCACACGATGCCTTTACGGCAAAGTTAAATAGAAAAAAACCACTTCATTCAACGTGTGCTTTGAGAGCAACGGGATGAAGTGGTTTTAATTTTTTAGCAGTATAAACAGCGGATTACAGTAGCTTTACATCGGACTTTTTGTACGTTAATCAATATTTCGTGTTTTATCCGTGTAACTTTTATTTGTCCCAATCATATTCAACAATTTTGCCGTCAATTTCCCATACCGAAGGTGTTTTATTTTCAAAAATATCAACGGGTTTTATGCTGTGGCTTTTCTGAAATGTTCTGTATGCCTCGGAAAGGTCTTTTTTCTGTTCATCGGTTATATCTTTGTTGCAGGAAACGAAAAGGGGCGAATTGCTGTATGAAAGAACGTGAAGCCATTGCTTGTTTCTTTCCCAAGGGATAATATCACCGAGAATACCGACACAGTCTGCGTCACACATATAGAATGCTTCGTTCTGTACAAGGCGGAATGCAAGAGTGTTGACACCGTTCTTTTTGGTCGGTTCCCATTCTCTGCCGCTTGTGTCATTGCCTATGCGGTTGATCTCAACGAGTCCTGCACAAAGGTGTGAAACGGTGTTACAACCGATAACGTACATATCGCCTGCGGTTTCTTTGATCAATCTGTAAAGGTCAAGCACGATTTCTGCATTTGTTTTGGATTTGTCATAAAAACTCCAGTTGTTGATTTCTTCGGTTGAAGGATCAAGCTGGCTTCCCCAACCGCCGAATAAATCGAAGGTTGTGAAATCGTGTTTAATCAATTCATAGCCCCAACCCTTTATTCTTTCGATGTCTGCTTTGATATAAGCCTGAACTTCGGGATGAGTGGGGTTAAGATATTTTCTTTTGCCGTTGTAGAAAATGCGCATTTCATCTGTGAGGGCGGAATCTCTGCTGTGAAGAAGTCTTACCCATATACCGGGCCTTGCACCGATTTCTTTTATTTCATCGGCAAGTTTTTTCATATCACCGAATTTTTCGTTGGGAATCCACGGACCTTCGCAAGAGTTGATCTGCCAGCAGTCGTCAATAACTTCAAAGGGTTTGTTTTCAATTCCTTTTGCAAGTTCAACCTGTACTTTTGCATCGGACACGATTTCATCATAGCTGCTTTTACCGTAAGCGTAATACCAGTTGTTACCGCCGTATACTCTTTCTTTGGGGAAAATGGGGTTGTCACAAAGAGTCTTGCAGTAATCGTGAAGGCAGTCAAAAACATCGGCAGAATTGTATTTTTTATAAATAAACGTTGCAAGGTGAAGCTTTCTTCCGTTTAACTCAACGCCGCAACCGCCGTTTCTGCAGTCAACAAGCGCTTTGATGCCTTTTGAATCGCAGGTGAAGCTGATGAATGCATTGGGCTGTGTTTTTACACCAAAGCAAAAACATTCGGTTTTGTTTGTTACAATGAAGTACCACGGCATCAGACGGTCATTATTGGCGAGCTTTCTGAATTCAAGGTCACCGTAACTGCGTTCCCATACGTCACCGAGAACGTAAGAATTATCGTCGATTTCTGTGCTCCATTCAAGCTCTATAAATTTGGGGCGATCGTTGGTTGCGGTGATGTATAATTCAAGAGTGTCACCGTTAACAACTGTTTCTGCAACTGTATCCGTACAGCCGTTTTCACAGATTATGTTTTTACGAAAACAATTTATAGAAAAATCCATTTTAATGCCTCCGATTTCAATTTGTGAATATTATAACGCAGAAAAGTCTGCCTTGCAAGTGTATATGTAATCAGATATATAATCAGAAACGGTGTATGACAAATCAAATTTCAGGAGTTGTTGAAACTTTTTCAGATTTGTGATATTCTTAATGGGTATGAGGTGATAAACGATGAACAAATGGAGTTTTTATACTTCAAAAGAAATAAAACCTTTTGGCTGGCTTCGCCGACAGCTTGAAATTCAGGCGGAAGGTTTAAGCGGCAATCTGCATAAAATCTGGCCTGATATCCGTGACAGCGCGTGGGTTGGCGGAAATCGCGAGGGATGGGAAAGAGTACCGTATTGGCTTGACGGCTTTGTTCCTCTTGCTTATTTGCTTGAAAATGATGAAATGATTTCCGTTGCAAAGAAATACGTGGATGCAATTATTTCAGCGCAGGAAGAGGATGGCTGGATTTGTCCCTGCAAAAAAGCAATCCGTCCGTTGTATGATACCTGGGCACTTCAGCTGATTGGTAAAACCCTGATTGTTTATTATGAGTGTTCAGGCGATGAAAGAGCAATACAGGCGGCTTACAAAGCTTTTAAAAATTATTATGAATTGCTTTCCAAGGGGAAAATCGTTTTGTTCGGTTGGGCAAAATACAGATGGTTTGAATCTTTTATATCGCTGAATTTCTTGTATAAAAAATACGGTGAAAACTGGATAAAGGATCTTGCTCTGATTCTGAAAAAGCAAGGATACGACTATAACAAAGCAATCAGCTCCTGGAAGAAACCCAGCCACATCTGGCGCAGAAAAACTCATATAGTCAACATTGCAATGATGCTCAAGAGTGAAGCTGTATCCCATGAAATGCTGAACGAAGATTACACAGATAATGCAGAAAAGCTCCGTGAAATCCTTGACAGATATAACGGTACCGCCTTTGAAGGATTTACGGGTGACGAAGTTCTTTCAGGCATTGATCCGTCAAGGGGAACCGAGCTTTGTTCCGTTGCAGAGCAGATGTATTCCTATGAACATCTTTTTGCTCACACGGGCGAAAACAAATGGGCGGAACGCCTTGAGGTGCTTGGATTCAATGCGCTTCCTGCAACGATAAGCGAGGATATGTGGACTCACCAATACGTGCAGATGGTCAATCAGATTGCCTGCCGCAGAACAATGATTATGGCTCCGTTCAGTACCAATGGTCCGAATGCGCATACTTTCGGTCTTGAGCCGAATTTCGGATGTTGCACGGCAAATTTCAATCAGGGATGGCCCAAATTTGCTTTGTCTGCATTTATGCACAATGAAAACACAATAATCAATTCGGTTATGTTGCCCTCTGTTCTGAATGATGACGGAGTCACAATCAGACTTGAAACCGATTATCCTTTCAACAACAAGATGCACTATTATATCGACGCACAGAGAGATTTCCGCTTTATAATCCGTATTCCGTCTTTTGCACAGAATCTTAAAATCAACGGTGAGAATGCCGAGGTTAAAGATGCAGAGTTCGGAATAAGACAAGGTAAAACAGAAATAGAAATTGAGTTTGGTGCAACACCGTTTTTAAAGCAAAGACCCAACGATCTTTATGTTTTGCAGATGGGTTCATTGCTTTTTGCCGTTCCCATTGAATACGAAAAGAAAATGCGTGAGTATAAAAGATTTGGTGTTGAACGCAAGTACCCTTACTGCGACTATCAGTTCATACCCGAAACAGACTGGAATTACGGCTATTCGGATTGTGAGTTCGAAGTGAAATATAACGGGGTAGGAGACATCCCGTTTTCACAAAGCAATCCGCCCGTAACCGTAAAAGCAAATCTGAAGCAAATCAACTGGGGACTTAAATTCCCTTACACAAGTGTGGCGAGAAAAACTCCGAAATCAAGAACACCTGTTTCCGCGGTGAAGGAAACAGAGCTTCAGCCTTACGGCTGTGCAAAACTCAGGATGACCGAAATGCCTCTTCTTTCAAAATAATTTCAAAATATAACAAAAACCACTTCGATCAATGCCGTAACCGACAAAGATATGAAGTGGTTTATTTTGTTTTATGATGAAATTTCAACGGTAAAAATTGTTTTGTTTTTTGAAACGTAAAGATCTCCGAAGAACAAGCAACTGAAATCTTTGACGTTTATTTCCTGCGGAGGAACAACGGGATATTCCGCGTTGTATGATTTGGAATTGTGTTTGGGATTAACCTTTGTGAAAAGATAATTGATTCCGATTCTGTGAACGTAAAAACCGTCGATTTCTATTTTTTTTGGAAGATAGCAAGTGTAACCGAAATTGTGATCTTCCGTGTTTTCTGCGTCGATAATGTGAGTTGATACACCTGTCGGATAAAATTTGCAGTTGCGGATAACAAGGTTGCCGTTCCAGGTTGAGCCGTAATCGGAACGCAGAGCAATGAAGCTGTCTGACAAAACGGTTGTATTTTCAATCAGAGCAGTTCCGCTGCCGATCAGTTTTATTCCGTGATGCCCGAGAACGGAGTTGATGACAGTTGCGTTGAGAACACCCTGATGAGCGTCGAAACGTGAAAGAGCACAGCCGTCATATACAAGATTCTTGCAGTAGTTTGTGCCTGCAATTCCCCAATAATCAATGTCTGTTATATCATTTGTCTGGTTGCAGTTGATGAACTTTGCATTGACAGCCATTGCAGCACCTATGTCGTAAGTACCCATTGTGACGGATGTTCCTGCCGAGCCTGTGGTTGTATACTTTTTATGTCCCGTAAAGGTACTGTTTTTAACGGTTACGTCGGCACAGTATGAAAGGCTGACAAAAGCAGAATACGGAGCACCTGTTTTGCCCTCGTTTCTGATATCGTGATATATTCTGTCTATAACCGTGTTTGACCGCTTTACAAGAATGCCTCTTGCATAATAGTTATATTCGGAAGCGTCGTTGTTGGCAAGCGTTGTGAATCTGCCGCCGTTCAAGGTCAGCGTTTCTGTGTCTATGGGATAGGCTGCAGCGGAGGTTACGGAATCAAAATCCCAGATAAGGGGAGTTTCAGGTGAAATATTTCCGTTTTCATCAACAAGTATAACGTCTGTCTGATTACTGCCAGAATTCTGATTTGCACCTTTTCGGATATATCGCTTGACGTTTGAATCCGTGAGAACCACCATACTTTTGCTTTCAAGAGACGTTCCGATGTTTTGAGCATCGGACTTAAGAGGGGAAACCTTATCGGTTATGTTTATTCCGCCTTTTGACGGTGCAACGTTGAATATCCACGAGCTTCTGTTTTCAACGTTTGTGTCGTCAATTACAAATTCAGCGGTTGACCAGTCTGTGTCAGTCATAATATAAGCGGTTTTATCTGCACCGCCTATATAGTATGTTGCGGTTTCATTTGCGAAAACTTTCAGACCGTTTGCGTTTGCATATTCGTGAGTTTTGACTATGGCATCAAAATCGTCTGTTTTGCCGTCGCCCACAGCGCCGAAGTCTTCGTACGTCACAAAATCGGAGAAGATTTTATTGAATTCATAGCCGTCTTCAAAGTTGAAAGTGTTTTTTGAATTCAGCAAAACCTCGTCTGCAAAAGCGGTTATTCCTCTCGAAATTCCCGTGCCTGAGCTTCCTGTGATATAAACGTTTCCGTTTTTAATTTTGAGAGAAAAACTGTTGTCATCATTCAGTTTTTCTTCAATTACAAAAGCTTTTTGAGCGTTACTTTCCGTTGTGTCGATTTTCTGACCGCAGGCTTTGAAAATTTCTTTACAAAGGGTCTGTGCCGCATCGGCATATAAAGAACTTTTTGAGGATCGGGGAATTACAACGGAGTATTCATCAATTGAAATGCCGTTTACGGTTATTTCGCTGAGAGGTCTGACTATATATGGACTTTCGTAGCTGCCTTCTGATAGTTGACTTTTCAGCTGTATTGAATCAGAAATCTGTGAAAACGGAGCAGTCAGGAAAGACATAATGCAAATTATCACGGCGAATATTCGTGAAAACATTTTTATCACCTTTATTTTTGTTGAGTTTATCCGTGGTCAGGGTTGATACGTTTGCGTTTTTATTTTTCAAAATAAATTGCACCGCTTTGTGCAAAAATCAAAGGCGGCAAGTCCATTCCTTTTTGTTCAGGGATTCTTGATGCGATTGCAATATCGTGGATTTTGCTGTATATGAATCCCGGCTCAAAAACAACGTGAGCACAGATGAAGCCGTCCTTTTTAACGGGAAGAGTAACGCTGTAATCTTCTTTTTTCTTTGCTGTGTACTCAAAGCATACGCCGTCCTTGTCAAAAACAATCAGCTTGTGTTTTTTGTGAAGCTTTCTGACGTTTATTGTCACCTCGGTTTTGTCGGTGAGTTTCACCGTGTCGCCGATAACAGAGTCTCCGCTTACGATATCGATAAACGTTGTTCCCACGTCAAAGCAGATTGTTGTGTGTCCTTTCACAATAGCATCAAGTATATCTTCGGGAGAGGATGATTTTGCATAAACGTAAGTAACAGGCCAGGTCAGCAGATTTGTAACAACGTAATCTCTGTGATAATCGCTTCCGCCGACAACGGGAAGCTTATGACCGTTTCTTAACTGTTCGTGCCACCATTCGGTGCATTCAAGGTTATCATAATGAGTGGGAGAATTCCAGACTTCAAGCACGTCAACGTCAGCTGCATTCTTTTCCCATCTCCAGGGGCATTGCTTGCAATGAGGATGATTCATACATATAACCGCACCGCGTCTTTTTGCTTCATCTTTGACACGCAGGAAATCCTCGTAGGTTTCGCAGGTGTCATAATCCGCCTGGTCGATGACGTCTTTAACGCCCCACATATTGCAATGACCGCCGTTTTTGGACAGTTCTGCTCCGTAGATAAGCGTCAGACCGTCAATTTCAGGGAATTCCTTGCAATTGACGTTGTGGTCGGTGAGCATAAGAAAGTCGAGCTTGTGTTTCTTTGCGTTGGCAACCAACTGCTCCAGAGTCAAGCCTCCGTCAGAAGCAACCGAGTGACAATGAGGCACGCCGACGTACCATTTATAATTTTTGTAGTCCATTGTATTTCTCCTTCCGTTTATAATACCAACTTGTTTTTGCAACTGTAGTATGGTTTCTTTTAAAATCATAACACTATCCGAAAGATATTTCAACATTACTGTCAATATTTCTTTGAGGAAAAATGAAAGTATTCCTGAGAATAAGTACCTTATGAAAATCAGCAAAATCACTTATCTGATATAATCGGTTAATAAATGAAACAGGGTTGAGCAAATGAACCGAGTGTGATATAATGCTGTAAAAAGCAAACGGAGGTTTGTTTATGCAAGTTGTTATAAAATCTTTTTTTACCGTTCTGACAGCAGTTTCGCTTTTTATTTCAAACCTGCTTTTTCCTGCAACGATTTATCCGGAAAGCAAGGATTTTGATTTTTCTTATCTTGAATATCCCGAAGAGGCGATTGTTACGCTTGAGGAAGCGGGGCTTACCGAGCAGGAGCTTGTCGGTCGTGCTTCGGCAGAGCATCCTGAATATGTTCAGTCAGGCGGATATGACGATATAAACGGAATAACGGTTTCGCCTTATTACACCGCAAGAATCAGCGGCACGGAGATTCCCGTCTATGCTTCCGTTGTTTTTATCCGTGCTGATGACACGGGTACGCTGCATTCCTTTTCTGAAATTTACGTTGACACAAGCGAGGGATTTTCTTTTAACATTGAGCTGACCGGTGTCGACGTGACGCTCAAAAATGCCGTTGTTCTTCCTGAATCTCACGGTGTGAAAGCGGTTTGTTCAGATAATACGGTGACCGCTTCAATCAATAAAACGGGTATTTATACGTTTTTTTTTAATGGAGCAAATCAGTATTACGGTTACACGCTTACGGTGCGTGAAAAAGTTGACGAAGATGCAGAAATCGCAGAATACATAGAGAAATACGGAAAGGAAAACGTCTGGGTTATTGATAAAGGTGTTTATCAATATGACTACGTCAACCTTGTTTCGTATAATAATCTGGTAATTTATCTGCGTGAAGGTGCGTATGTTATTGCAAATCACCTTTACGATATTGATTCTGTTGAGGATGAAAGTAAGTATATTGAGCCGACTTCACCCGGAGATAACGCAATCGGTCTGACGAGATATCCGTTTATCAATTTTTATAATTGCAACAACGTTACTTTGGCAGGCAGAGGCGTAATAGATATGACCCGACTTGACCGAAGAGAACGTCGCGGTGTTGTTTTTACCTCCTGTAACAACGTAACCGTAAGAGATTTGAAAATTATAAATGCCCCTGAATGGTCTTTTATTTCTTACGTTTGCACAAACGTTGACATTGACGATGTGGATATAATGGGTTACCGAGGCAACTGTGACGGTTTTGCAATCTGTAACAGTCATAATGTAACCGTAGACAATTGTTTTGCCCGAGTGGCAGACGATACTTTTGAGGTCAAGGCACTCGGCGGATCGATGGGAAGCAAAAACATAACGTTTTCCGATTGCATTGCATGGGGTGGATACGCAAGGTGCTTTGGTATTACGGGAGAGGTAAACAAAGAAATCACCGACGTTACCTTCCGTGACTGTGCGGTGGTCTACCGTGACGGTATCTGGGATAACGACAGAATAGGTTCCCTTGTTGTTGTTGCAGAAGAATGTACAGGAAGTATCAACGGGGTGCTTTTTGAAAATATCGAAATTTTCCGTGACGAAGGAAGACCTATCCTTGTGAAAATTTATGACGAAGAAGCGGAGAATTTTGAAATCAGAAACGTTGTTTTCAGAAATATTTCATACACGTCGTATATGAAACCTAAAATTGCAGGCAACGACAGCAAAACAAACACAGTTCAGGTGGAACTGGATAATATTACAGCATTCGGTACTCTGCAAAAGTTGCCGCAAATTCTGTTTGTTATCGGCAACAATTGCGATATTATCGTATCAGATTAAATTATAAAATTCATTTGGAAAGAACACGCATTATGGGAATTATTTTTAACATACAAAAATTCTGTTTGCACGACGGTGACGGCATACGCACCTGCGTGTTTCTCAAGGGGTGTCCGCTCAGTTGTGTCTGGTGCCATAACCCTGAAGGTCTTGATATAACTCCGATTCTTTCGTTTGACGTGCGTAAGTGCTCGTCCTGCGGCAGATGTACCGAGGTGTGCTCAACTCGTAAAATGGAGAACGGAATCCTTGAAATTGACAGAAAAAAATGTCTGCGGTGCGGCATGTGTACTGAGGTTTGTCTCAACGGAGCCAACGAAATCATCGGTAAAGAAATGTCAGCTGCAGAAATTATTGAAGAGGTTATGAAGGACAAAATCTTCTATGAAACCTCAGGCGGAGGTATCACCGTTACGGGCGGTGAGCCGTCATATCAGGCTTATTTCACGTTGGAGCTTCTCCGACTTTGCCAAAAAGAGGGGATAGGTCTTGCCGTTGAAACGTGCGGTATCGGTTCACCTCAATTTTACAAAGAAGCGGCAGAATTCGGAACTACGTTTCTGTATGATATAAAATGTATCGATCCTGACCTTCATCGCAAACTGACAGGGGCTGACAATAGCCGTATTATGTCCAATCTTCAGTATCTTATGGATATCGGTGCAGACGTTATTATCCGACTTCCGATGATTCCCGGATGTAACGACAGCGATGAAGATATAGCTGCGTTGGCTGATTTTCTTAATAAAAACAAAGGTCGGTACAGATATGCGGAGATAATGCCGTATCATTCTCTGGGTACAGGCAAATCAGAGAAAACAGGTAAAACTGTTTTATACAATCATAAAAGTGCCGATGAAGCGGATATATCACGGTGGTGTTCATTGTTTGCTTCTCACGGTCTGGAATTGAGTGTGTCAGAGTAAAGAGGTTTGTTTATGAAAAATTTAGCTCATATTGATCCTTTTCTTTACGGATATTTTCTTGATGAATCGCTTGAACACGGCGAGCGTGTCGGTCTTGCGCTTCTTTATGCCGCAAAGAATACAGATATAAGATTTTCCCGTCAATTGCTCCCCAAAACGGCATTTGAAACAAAATACGGCAGCTCGGGCTACAGTCCTTCAGAGGGTCTTTGGTTTTCTGAAGAAAACATTCTGAAACTTGCCGAAGATTTTCCCGAACATAAAGAAACTTTTCTTCGGTATGTTGATGAACTGAAAATTTTCAGAGATAAAGCAAAACTGCTTTATTCCGAGCCGACGGAAGCTCTTGATCGGTGCGGAGCAGAATGGGGCGGCGGATGGGGAGGCCACTCCAACCCTGACTACGGAAGAATAATTAATTACGGTACAGATCATTTACGGTCAATAATTGAAGAAAACCGTGTGAAATATTACGACGAAGCCTGGTTTTACCGTTCGTGTACTTATGTTCTTGATGCTATGGACATTTTGGCTGAAAGATACCGAGAACAGGCAATTATAAATGCGGGAAAATGTGAAAGTTCAGACGACAAGGTTTTTTATCTGCGCATGGCTGAAGCTTTTGAAACTGTACCGAAAAAACCTGCGTATGATTTTATGTCCGCAATGTGTTCGTTTATGCTGGTTTTTGCCCTTGACGGAAGCGATTCTCCCGGCAGGTTTGATCAGTATATGTACCCTGCATACGCAAAGACCGTGAGCAAGGAAGAAAAAGACGACCTGCTTGACAGATTGTGGGAATATTTCCGTGATCACCGTTCGTGGAATCTCTGTATTTCGGGAAGCGATGAAAACTGGAACGATGAAACCAATGAGCTGTCCTATGATATTCTTGCAATGGTCAGGAAGAAGGGTTACAACACTCCTAACCTGACTTGTCGTATTCACAGAAACACACCCGACAGACTCTGGAATGCCGTTGCGGATACGCTCGCAATCGGAACAGGTTTGCCTGCACTATATAATGACGACGTGGTTTGTACTGCACTTGAAAAGATAGGCATTCCACCCGAAGACAGTCACGATTACTGTATGAACGGCTGTAATCAGATAGATATTCTCGGCAAAAGTCATATGGGTCTTGAAGATGGCGAAGTCAATTTTGCAAAGTGCCTTGAATTTGCGCTTCATAACGGTGTGAATGCTTTGAACGGTGAAAAGACATCAATCGAAACGGGTGATCCGAGAACGTTTGCAACTTATGAGCGATTTGAGCGTGCGTTTATGGAGCAGCTTGAATACGTAACGTATAACTCTTGCAGCAGCGCAAATACCTGGCAGCATCTCCGCGGTGTGTTTCAGCCTCATCCTTTGCGTTCATGCCTTATTGAGGGGTGTCTTGAAAAGGGCAGAGACTACCGGAATGGCGGCCCGCTTTATAATCACGGGCAGATTCTGGCAGAAGGTATTGCTGACACAGGCGACAGCCTTTATGCTGTTAAAAAGCTTGTATATGACGAAAAGAAGTACACTATGTCGGAGCTTATCGATGCACTCGATGCAAATTTTGAGGGGTATGATAAACTTTATCACGATTTCAGGAATTGCGAAAAGTTCGGCAATGATATTGAAACCGTTGATGTTATAACAGCAAAGGCGCTTAACCGTTTTTTCGCGGTTCTTAAACGCAATAATACGTACAGAGGCGGTGTTTTTACGGGCGGTTGCAGTACGTTTAACCGTGCCGCAAATTACGGAAAACGGACAGCTGCGTTGCCAAACGGAAAACGCAACGGAGATCCGCTTCTTGCAGACAGCATTGCCGCCACTCCGGGACGTGATACAAACGGTCCTACTGCACAAATCAAGTCAGTTCTCAGATATAATCATTCCGATGCCTGCAGCGGATTTGTGTTCCAGAATAAATTTGAAAAGAAATTGTTCAATACAGAGAAAGGTAAAGCGTCATTTATTGCGCTTGCAAAGGCGTATTTTGCAGGCGGAGGACAGCAATATACGGTTACCGTTGTTTCCCAGGAAGATTTGATTGAAGCCAGAGAACATCCCGAAAATTACGGGAATCTCATTGTTCGGGTCGGCGGATACAGCGATTATTTTGTTAATCTCAGCGATGAACTTCAGAAAAACGTTATTGAAAGAACTTTTACGGATATGTAAGTGTTAATGAAAAAACCACTTCGCTCAATGCAGAAATTTGCAAGGCAGCGAAGTGGTTTTAAGTTTTAATTTATTGTATTTTTTTGAATTCAAATAACCGATATAATTTTTTTGAAAAATTACCTGCAAAAACTTTTTTGAAAATATAACGCTCCGAGCCTATCAATTCATCAATATACTTCTGAGGCGTCATTTCGTGTTCTTTTACAAAAACAAATTTTCCGTGCTGTAATGATTCAGGGTTATCTGTTCCGAAAACTTCAGTAACACCAACGTCGTTTATGGGATTTTTGTGTTTTGATATTTTGGCTGCAAGAACGGTATAACAATCCATCAGAAACACACAACGTTCAAAACTGTCGCAAAGATTTGCGGTCAGTTTTTTCAATTCATCTGAAGTCAGGTACATACTGACGCCTTCCATAATAACTATGGCATATTTCTTTTCGGGGATACATTCTGACCAGACACAATTTCTTGCATCTGCCGCAATCATTTTGTAATTGTCGGATTCGGAATAATATCGTTTTCGTTCTTCGATAACTGCAGGGAAATCTATGTCGTACCACTTGCAGTTATCCGTGCCTGCTCTTAAAACACGGCTGTCCATTCCGCAGCCTATGTGTATTACAACGGCATCAGGGTTGTCGGCTGTCTGATGTTTCGTCCATTCATCAAACACGGCAGAACGTATTCCCATATAGTATGCAAGCCATTTTGATTTTGCTTTTCCTGTGAGGGGAAATTGTTCTGTTTTCCAGATTTCCTCGGCTTTTTTATCGTCAAGGATAACACCTTTTTTGCTCACATACGATTTTCCGTATAAGGGAATATATAAAGTTTTGTTTACTTCATTCATACAGTCACCTGTGAATTGAATTTGATTTTATTTTGATGTGTACATAAGAATGATTGCTTTCACACCGTCGGGAAGGGGGAGCGTCAAACCGTCGGTCATAAGCTCATCGCCTGTCATCGTGTAGATTTTTTGAGGGTTATCAAAGTCATAAATCTCATAGGTTGCAGCACGGGCAAGTCCGTTGAGTTTAACGGTGTATTCCGTATCTTTTACTTCGGGACGTTTGTATATGAACGCTGTTCCCGAGAGACCGTCTTTTGCAGAATATTGCATTGCGTGCATTTTATCCTTGTCGAAATTGCCGTAATCGAGTGGATAATAATGACCTGACATAAGCTCTCTTTGATCGTGATAGAAATTGAATTCAGGAGAGGTGTTGGCATAAAAATCCATAAGGAGAAGGGGCAATATCGCTGATCTTGCAGAATATTCGTTTGTCATATTGAGTGCTGTTCCTGAAATGGGAAGCCAGAACGAAATTCCGTAAGTATGAGATTGCGTTGCTTCAAAAAGATTCGAGTGTACGGAACAGTTATAGTCGCTTCTCCAGAACGGAATGCTTCGATAAGTCATTTCGAGGTCAAGACGTTTACCGCCTGAAGCGCAGTTGTCAATTATAAGTCCGTCAATATTTTCCGTCAGATAGTCGAGAAATCTGTAAAGGTTGGTTACGTAATGGTTTTCACATATACCTGTTCTTCCGTTATAGTACTCTTCATCTGCTTTCTGCCAGTATTCAAGAGGGGCAAAATTGAAATCCTGACGGTAAATTGTAACTCCGTTTTCTGTCATTGAATCAAGCAGGTATTCGCAATAATAATTGAAAGCGTCTTTATCGGCAAGGTTCCACATAAAGTTATCGCTGCCGATGTCTATGAGCCATTCTTTCTGTTCCGAGCCTGTTTTATGCAAGTTTGTGCCGCGGTAAACTCTTTCGGGTTCATACCAAAGGACGTGACCGAGACCTTTTTCTTTTGCATATGAAGAAAGCTCGATAATGCCGTTATCATATCTTGTTGTGTCAGCTGTCCAGTTTCCGACTCCGTCATACCAGCCTTCGTTGTAGGTGTACCATCCTGCGTCCATCCAGAAAGCATCGGTTTGCTCGTAAGCGGATTCGCTGATTCCGTCAAGAATTTCAATTATTTCATCTGTGGTTTTTGTTGACAACGGACCTGCGACTTCCATAACGGTGTAATGATTTTTTGTGATATTTTCAGGATATACACAATCTGAAATCCAGCTTCTGAAAAGATTGAACCCTTTAAGCGGATTGCTGTTTTTATAAAAGCTTACAGAGATAAGCGGTGACCGTATTGTTTCGTCAGCAAGAAGATAGGCTTCAAAATTTTCCTGCTTTGCTGTGATATCGGTTGCACCGTTGCTTTCTGATATTGTTGCATCCCATTGTCCTGTCCAGCCAATGCCGAGAATCATTCCGTAATTCTCACCGATTATGTTGAAGTAGGGAAGACAGTTTTCCGTAGATTTGCCGTCAACGGCAGAAAATCTTCTTTTGAATGATGTGAGATTCTTTTGGATGAGCGAAAAGTCAGAAGCACTTGTGTTGCTGCCCATTGAATAATAAAGTTCTGCATCACCTGTGTCAAATCCGTAATTGAGTGCATAAAAATCGCTGATAACGCCTGAATTTCCAGTTCCTGTGTTGTGAATGTAAACAGTCCATTGGCAGGTGGCGTTTTCTTCAAAAACAGTTGCTTCAACAGTTACCTTGAGCCCTTTTTCGCTGTTTGTGAAAATGAGATATTCTGTTTGTCCGCCTTGATAAACCGTCCCGAATTCAGGGGACGGAGCAAAAGTCTTATCCCATTGATCGGGATTGAATTCTTCACCGTCAACCTTGAATGTAAAAGGATATTTACCCTCCGACGAAATAATATTGCTGTTAACCCAATCTTTGCAAAGTTGTTTTTCGTCATCTGTTATGTTCATCGTATTTGCAGAGACGGTGCCGAAATCTATCTCTTTTTTATATTCAAGAGATCTGATGTTTTCTGCGTTGAAATTATAAAAACCGCAGCAGGAAACCGCAAAATAAATAATGGCGAGAAGAACGTTTGCAAATTTGTGTTTTATCTTCGCTCTCAATATAAAACTGACAAAAAGAGTGATTGCAGAAACAGCAAAAATGATTGAGAAAGTTCTTATAACAACGTGGGCGTTTTCGGTTAATGAGGCATTGATTTTTGCGTTTGTACCCCAGATGAATCCGTGAACAAAACCGTTGCCGAGGAGAAATGCTGTAAGTTTGCAAGCCCAACCTGATTTTTTGAATATGTTCTGAACAAAAATGACCAGAAACCAACCGAGAGCCAGACCCGAAATACCTGTGTAGAGATGAACGTCAGCACCGCTTTCGGTTCCGTAAAATATGTACCACAGCGAATATGCCGCATATACCAGTAATCCCAGCAGAACAGTTGTCAGTATATATTCCGCAACATCTTTTTTAGTTGTTTTATTCATAAATTTCACCGCCATGAATTATTTGATAAAATTAATTTACGGAAATATCTTTTGATGTAATTATTTCCGTGAATTTCTGAGGATTGTCAGGGCTTGTTTCAATGCCGTTAACCGTTATAACTGCGTATTCGGGTGCGTGAAGAACAACTTCCGTGTTTTCAGGAGCTTGGAGATTTATAAAAGTCTGACCGTTTTTGGTATGATACTCAAGCTTGACGTAACCTTTAACGGTGGGAACAACGCAGGAAATGTTATCCTGCAATTCATATTGCGGATTAATTTCGATTTTTTCCCATCCTGCGGAAAGGGGAGTAATGCCTGCAAAATGTTTGCTCATTATGACAAGCGGACCTCCGCTCCATGCGTGATTTTTTGTGCCTCGCCAGGAGTCCCAGAATTCCCAAAGGGTGGAGTAATCCTCGCTCATCATTCCTTCGTATCTGTCTTTGATTCTGTTTTTTGCCGCTTGATATTCACCCATTTTACAGAGAGCCTCAAGAACGTAATATTCCATATAGGGGCTTGAATTTTTGGTTGAAGTAAGAACGTTTGCTATGGTTTTGTATTGGCTTTCATCCGCAAGTCCCGTCAAAACTGCAAGGGCATTTGCTCTGTCATCAGGTTTTCTGACGTCTTTGCTTTTGAATCCGTTTTCTGTCCAGAGAGTCTTGTATCCCTTTGAAATTGTGTTTTTTCTTTTGGTGATATATTCAATATCCTCGTTTTTGCCAAGGATATTTGCCATTTCTTCCACGGAGGAAAGTGCGTAGTAAACCCAGGCGTTTTCGATTGCGGTCATATCCGCTTTCTTGCCCCAGTCAGCCCAATCCCATGAGCCGCCGCGATGAACAACAAGATTATTTTCGTCAGTTTCCCAAAGCTTAAGATAATCAAGAGAAGCTCTGTAAACCTTCTCAATGAACGCTTTGTCACCTGTATACTCATAGTAGGTGAGAAAACCGACGATTCCTGCAAGCTGCTGAACGGGGAGTTCAAAGTAATCGCCGTTTATGGGTACAACCGTCTGAAGCACTTTTGACTCATCTGTGTGGGAGAGCATTGCCTCCACGCCTTTCTGATAAAGCAGGAGGGAGTTGCTGTCCATTGAGTACATGGTCATTATCATTTCGCTTGTAACGTCGCCCCACCACTGCGCTCTTTCTCTGTCGGGACAATCCATAAAATTATCTCGCATTGTGACGTAAAGTGTGCGGAGTGATTTTTGCCACAGAGAATTAAGAAATTCGTCATCGCAGTTGAAATCACCGCTGAACGAACTGTTATATCCCGTTTCACGGTACTTCAATGAAACAACAGTCACACCTCTGGGTATTTTATATGTGATGTGTTCACCGTTGAACCAGCCCAAGGCTTCAAATTCCTGCTCTCCCTCTTTGGTTATGTATGTGGTTGAAACTGCGCCAATCAGGGTGTTTTCCGTTGTGATGCGGATTTTTTTGCCTGCAGGTGCAATTATTTTAAGATAGGGAGTGATTTGAGCGTTGTAGGGGATATCAACGGTTATTTTTTCACCGAAGAATTTTTTGACGGTGTAATTTTCGTAATTTTTCGAATTTTCATAATCCGTAAGACCGTAATCTTTCAGTAAAGGTATTCCTCGCGGATAAAGCTTTCCGTAAACACCTTCACCGCCGGCGGCATATTCGGTTGCATTTTCCCATGAAGAGAAATCATAAGAGTCGCTTATCCAATCGCTTGAATCTTTTCGTGCATCAAAATAAATGCTGTATTCAGCCAGTCTGTAATTGGGTGGATAAAGTGCGCTGTCAACGTATGCGGTGTTTCTTCTGACTTTCCAGCTTTTGTCGGAGATGACGGAGATATTATCGTTTACCGCTTCAAAAATAAAGCCGCCCTGACCGCTTGAATTGTAGGAATAGCTCGTTTCGTCATCCCAATACCAAACGAGGGCACAGATTGTGTTTTCTCCCTTTTTAAGATAAGGCGCAATATCAACACTGTCAAAGTATCCGTCCTTTTCAGAGGGACCTCTTTTAACATTCCCCTCAAAAACAATCATTTCACCGTTTATATAAAGCCAGTATTTTGAGTCGGCTGAAATGTGTGCTATAAGCTCTTTCGGAATTTTATCAAGCTTCACACTTTTGTTAAAGCACATCCATGTGTTTTTTGATGTAAGGTTTTCTTTATCCCATATCCATTTTGCTTCCCAGTCGGTTTTCTCCTCGGTGGAAATGACACTGTAGTCAGGAATACTGTCGGGAATTTCATAGTCATTTGTAAACGGTGTCATCTCTGTTGCCG
>JAZQTC010000055.1:0-44112 GCA_045630405.1 Acutalibacteraceae bacterium | reverse complement strand
GCTGACGGTACATTCGAACACGGCGCATCAGCTTACGAAAAGAGAGGCGTTGCAGTTCTCGTTCCCGCATGGGACGGCGCAACTTGTGCTCAGTGTAACAAGTGTTCATATGTATGTCCCCACGCAACAATCAGACCCTATTGCCTCACAGCTGAAGAAGCTGCTGCTGCTCCTGAAAACGCAATCATCGTTGACAAGAAGGCTGGTAAGGGCAAGGGCGTTTACAAGTATACACTCGCTGTATCTCCCCTTGATTGTATGGGTTGCGGCGTATGCGTAGGCGTATGTCCCACAAATTCACTCAAGATGGTTTCAAGAGAGAGCCAGGATGCTATGCAGCCCGTATTCGACTACATGGTTGAAAACGTAACAGTTAAGGAAGACGTTGTTGACAATACTGTTATCGGCAGCCAGTACAAGACTCCTCTCCTCGAGTTCTCAGGCTCATGCGCAGGCTGTGCAGAAACAGCTTATGCTCGCCTTATCACTCAGCTCTTCGGTGACAGAATGTACATCTCAAATGCTACAGGCTGTTCATCAATCTGGGGTGGCCCCGCAGCAACATCACCCTACACAGTTAACAAGAAGGGCTTCGGTCCCGCTTGGGCTAACTCACTCTTCGAAGACAACGCAGAGCACGGCTTCGGTATGTACCTCGGTCAGAACGCTATCCGCAACAGCCTTATCGCTAAGGTTAAGGAAGTTGCAGCAGCAGACTGCGCTACAGAAGAAATCAAGGCAGCTGCAAACGCATACCTTGATACAGTTAACGACGGCGCAAAGAACGGTGCAGCAACAGACGCACTCGTTGCAGCTCTTGAGGGTTGCGATTGTGCAACTTGCAAGGAAATCCTCGCAAGCAAAGAATACCTCGCTAAGAAGTCAGTATGGATCTTCGGTGGCGACGGTTGGGCATACGACATCGGCTTCGGCGGTGTTGACCACGTTCTTGCAGCAGGCGAAGACGTAAACATCATGGTATTCGATACCGAAGTTTACTCAAACACAGGCGGACAGGCTTCAAAGGCTTCAAACATCGGTCAGGTTGCACAGTTCGCAGCAGCAGGTAAGGGCATCGCTAAGAAGTCACTTGCTGAAATCGCAATGAGCTACGGCTATGTTTACGTTGCACAGATTGCTATGGGTGCTGATCAGAACCAGACAATCAAGGCTATCGCAGAAGCTGAAGCTTACAACGGTCCTTCAATCATCATTGCATACGCACCTTGCGAAATGCACTCAATCAAGGGCGGTATGGTTAACTGCCAGGCTGAAATGAAGAAGGCTGTTGATTGCGGTTACTGGAATATGTTCCGTTACAACCCCGCACTCAAGGCAGAAGGCAAGAATCCCTTCACCATCGACAGCAAGCCCGCAACAGGCAGCTACAGAGAATTCCTTCTCAACGAAGCTCGTTACTCATCACTTACTCGCGCATTCCCCGAAAGAGCAGAAGAACTCTTCGCTCTTGCAGAGAAGACAGCAGCAGAAAGATATGAGCATCTCCTTCGTCTCAAGGATCTCTATGCTCCCAAGGCTGACTAATCCTTAAATAAATCGACGGCGCAGTTCTTCGGAACTGTGCCGTTTTTGTTTGACTGACGATAAAGTCGCCTTTATACAAAAAAGCAGGCAACCGAAGTTACCTGCTTAAAAATCAAATTGATTCCACGGATATTCATTTATATCGGGCTTTGCGGTAAAAACCATCTTTTCACCGCTGACGGGATGAGCAAATTCAAGTGTGTGAGCAAAAAGCGCAAGCTTTCCGCTGCCGCCGCCGTATTTTCCGTCACCGTAAAGGGGCATTTTTCTGCTTGCAAACTGCACTCTTATCTGATGAGTTCTGCCCGTGTGAAGCAGAATATCCAGAAGGGTCATACCCTCTTTTTCACCTATTACATTATATTCAAGGGATGCCTCGCGCACACCCTTGCGCATTCTTTTGACCGTATAGGTCTTATTTTTTTGCTTATCCCTGAAAAGTAAATCTTTGAGCACTCCGCTTTTCTCAACGGGAACACCCTGCACAACCGCATAGTAGTGCTTTTTTATTGTGTTCTGTTCCGCCTGCTTTGAAAGTGCCGCCGCATACTTTGAGTTTTTGGCATAGACCATAATCCCTGCAGTTTCTCTGTCCAGACGGTGAACGGGATATGCCTGCGAATTTTCGCCGTTACGGGCAAATTCTTCGTTGAGAAGCGCAATCATATCTTTGCCGCCGTCTGTGCTTTGGCTTATAACTCCTGCAGGCTTAAAGCACACGGCAATATCTTTATCCTGAAATAGAATCTTCATTTTCTAACCTGTTCTTTGCTCTTTTTTCGCTCTTTCGCAGAGCGTATTTCATATTATCCGCCACAAGCCAGATCTGAGTTGCAAGCTTAAGAGGGTCTTCTTTCATTCCCGACCTGAACCATTCAGAGACTATTCCGAAATACGCATATTCATAGAAAGATGCTATGAATTCAATGTCTTCCTCAGGCACAAGCATTCCCTCCGCCCTCGACTGAACAGCTTCAACAGCAATCATCTTGCAGGCTCTGTACATATAATTTTCAAAATAATCATAGCTTCGGGATGCGCATATGTTGTTGATAAGTTTCTTGTAGCCGTATGCCTTGTTTGCAATTTTTATGAACGCTTCAACCCAGGTAATTCCGTTTTTATGAGCATCAAGAAGCACTGTAAGCTCCTTCATAAAAACTTCTTCAAGCAAATCATAAATATCGCTGTAATAATAATAAAATGTATTGCGGTTTACGTCGCAGGATTCAACGATATCCTTAACTGTAATTTTATCAAAGGGTTTTTTGCTGAGCAAGTCAATAAAAGTTTCAAAAATCAGATTTTTAGTGTCCTTTTGCATAATTTCCCTCCGTTTTATAATAAAATACGTTACTTGCAAGTGTCGAAAAGCACAAAACCGTTGCACTTCTGCCTATATTGTAACATATTTTTCCGAAAAATAAAACAGTTAATTTTATAAATCTGTTTAAAACTCTATTCCGACGTCACCTCAACCGCACTCAAAGGTTGCGAAGTAGTCTTCGGTACGCTGTTTTCGGGAATTTCAAATCCGTGAATAAAACCGCCAAGCTCAAGGGAGCAAACGTCTCCACCTATAACTCTGCCGTTATAAACAAGCACGTTTGCCTGCACGGTGCCCGTTGCGTTTTCAAGATCGGGATAATTCAGCACCTCATAAGTCCATCTTTTTGCGCGCATACCTTTATACGGTTCAAGGTCGAATCCCTGCGCCTTGTTCATCGCCGCATACTCTGTGTAGCCTGCATCGAAATCCTCAGGAATGATAACTTCGCTCACTTCAACGGGGTCTGCGGAGATTTTCCAGCCGTATTGCGAAAGGAAAGCCGCCCTTTCCGCCGAATTCTCTGCCTTAACATTAACCGCACCGTCGTTTGCAACAGGCTCTTTTCCGTCCGTAACCGTCATCGCTATTGCCCCCACAACTGCCGCTATTGCAATCAGAAGAGCAACTATCTTTACCTTTGATGTTTTTACCGAATAAACAAACATAATATCACCGCCTGAGAGAATTATATTCTCCGAGGCGGTTAATTATTACACATCCATTTGTAAAAGCATTATGCCCGAGGGGGTGACGTCGATTATTCCGTATTCTCCGCCTCTTATGCTGCCGGGATTCATAATGTGAAGCCCGTCTTCATAGCGGGTAACCGTTTGATGAGTGTGACCATATAATGCAATGCAGGCACCGAGACTTCTCGCCTTTTCAATCAGCTGCTCCGTGCCGTGCTTTACCAGTTCCTGAAAACCGTGGGTGCAAAAAATTCTTGCTCCCGCAATGTCAACTATCTCGTTGACGGGAAGAAAGGAATACAGGTCGCAGTTGCCGCAAACCTGAACAATTTTTTTGCCTGCGGTAACGTCGCTCATCTTTTCAAGGTCATGTTCACCGTCACCCAAATGGATAATCATATCTGCCTCGGGGTGGTCCTCAAGTGCCGCACGCATACAACCCGTTGAGCCGTGCGAATCTGAAAAAACAATTATTCTCATACGTCCTCCTGTAATATTCAAAAAATTTTCTGCATAAGTTTATTATATATGTGAAAGGCGGTGATTGCAATAAGCAAAGAAAACCTCTCCTTTGAAGAATTGATGCGACTGGCTCAGGCATCAAAGAGCAACAAGCCCGAAGATATTATGGGTGCAGTCCGTGAAAAAGTGCCTGCCGATAAAATGAGTGAAATCAAGAAAGTTCTCGGCGATAAAAAAGCTCTGGAGGAACTTCTGAAGAGCGAGCAGGCACAGCAACTGCTCCGTCGGTTCAAAAAATAAACTGCGGGTGACGGATGATGGACAACATAAATGATATTTTATCGGGTCTCACGGATGAGGATATGGAAAATCTGCGTTCAGCCGCCGAAAGTCTGTTTTCTTCCCAAGAAAACGATGATAACCACGGAAAATTCGCACCCGACTTTGCAGATATTCTCGGAAATGCTCAGATGATTGCAAAAATCAGTTCGCTGATGGGCGCAATGAACAAAAAAGATGACCGCACCCGACTGATAGAGGCTCTTAAGCCTCTGCTCAGCGAAAAAAGAAGAAAAAGAGCTGATGAGGCTATGCAAATGATGAAACTTTTTGAAATTCTGCCTGCTCTTGGCGGAATTATGGGCGGTGATAAAAAATAAGCCCCGATATATTTGGTCTTTTATTGTCCGATTCCGCCGCCGATAACGACAGGGCGTTGATTTTGCCCATAATAATTCTGCTGCTTTGTGAAAAGTGCGACTTTTTTCTCATATTTTCATTATTATATATACTTATGTAGCTTGAAATGGCATCCGATTTAGTGTAAAATAAGAGAAAAGGAGTGATAATATGGACTATCAGTATAAAACAACAGGCACCTGCGCCCGTTCAATCGATTTTAAAATTGAAGACGGAAAGGTAAAAGACGTTCAGTTCCACGGCGGATGCAACGGTAATCTCAAAGGCATCAGCGCAATAGTTGAAGGAATGGACATAAACGAAGTTATTGCAAAGCTTGAGGGCATTCACTGCGGCTTCAAGAGCACGTCCTGCCCCGACCAACTTGCAAAAGCGTTAAGAAAGGCTGTTGAAAATGAATAACAAAAATGTAAAACTCACTTTTTACGTTATCTGCGGTCTGCTTCTCGGAGCACCGTACATACTCAAGCTCATAAAGCTTGTTCCCGAAATTCTTAAAACAATCCCCAACGCTGCAGAAATTCTTGCCGCATCGGGCTATGCAATTCTTGTTATTGCCTCAATTGCCGTTGCCTACAAGCTGGGTGAGGCACTCTGGATAAGAATAGTCAGCATCTATTCTGCCGCAGGTCTTGCCGTTGCAATCGTCACAATGATGACCTCTGCTCTCGGAGCAACAGAAATATTCGACGTTCTTTTTGAACTTATCTGCGCTCCCTTCTACGGCATTGATTCCCCTATTTCTGTAATGATTCTTATGCTTGTGCTCGTTATCACGTCAAATTTGTTCCTCAACAAAATAGGCGGCAAAAGACCTTCCTCAAACACAAATGCCGAGTAAAACAAAACTCCCGACTTTTGGTCGGGAGTTAATTTTTTAGCTGAGCTCGGGAATGAATGCGTCGTGGATAGCTGACACAGCCTTGTCTGCATCCTTTGCATCGATAAGAACGGAAATCTTGATTTCGCTTGTAGCAATCATCTGGATGTTGATGTCGCTCTCGAAGAGTGCTTCAAACATCTTTGCTGCAATGCCGGGATGTGATTCCATACCTGCACCAACAACTGAAACCTTTGCAACGTCTGTGTCTGTAAGGATTTCAAGACCTGCAACAAGATCAAGCTCACCAAGCACCTCAAGAGTAGCATCAAGCTGTGATTTTGCAGTTGTGAATGTGATATCCTTTGTGTCACCTCTGCCTACTGACTGAAGGATGATGTCTACGTTAACGTTCTTTGCTGCAAGCTTACCGAAAATCTTGTAAGCAATTCCGGGAACGTTGGGAACACCTACTATTGAAATACGTGCAACGTCTGTATCCTTTGTTACACCTCTGACAAGCATTTTTTCCATATCTGCTACCTCCTTGACAATTGTGCCGGGTGCACGCACAAGGCTTGAAAGCACCTCAAGCTTAACATTATATTTCTTTGCCATTTCTACTGAACGGTTGTTGAGAACCTGTGCGCCGAGAGTTGCAACCTCAAGCATTTCGTCATAAGTGATTTCGTTAAGCTTGATTGCGCTCTTGACCTTTCTGGGGTCTGCGGTGTAAACACCCTCAACGTCTGTATAAATCTGGCAGCGGTCTGCGTGCATTGAAGCTGCAATTGCAACGGCACTTGTGTCTGACCCGCCTCTGCCGAGAGTGGTTATATCGTCATACTTGTTGAGACCCTGGAAGCCTGCAACGATTACGATATTTTTCTTTGCGATTTCCATTTTGATACGTTCTGCAGAAACCTTCTTGATTCTTGCTGAGCCGTATGCTGAATTTGTTGAGAAACCTGCCTGCCAACCGAGAAGGGAGCAAGCGGGATAGCCGAGGCTCTCGATAGCCATTGCAAGGAGTGAAATTGAAATCTGCTCGCCTGATGCAAGAAGCATATCCATTTCTCTCTTGGAAGCTTTGGGATTGATTTCCTGAGCCTTTGCGATAAGGTCGTCGGTTGTGTCGCCCTGAGCTGAAACTACAACCACAACGTCGTTACCTGCCTTGTATGTGTCTGTAACGATTCTCGCAACATTCATAACTCTTTCGGCATTTGCAACTGAACTGCCGCCGAATTTTTGAACAATCAAAGACATATTATCCTCCTAAATAGTGCGAATCAATAGTTAGTAATACGAATTACGGATTCTATATTTGCTTCATTGATAAGAGCAAGCTTTTCGTTAAGCTCTTTTTCCGAAACAGGTGCTGTAACAAAAGCAATTTCGCCTTCGGGAGCATCCTGACGGGCAAGAGTTGTGACTCCGCCGAAAAGACCGTTGATTTTTGCAACGGCAGCCGCTGCATCATCGGTTGTTGCTCTTATGTAAAATGCGGTAACGTTTTCAAGATAGTCTGCCACGTAACCGTCTGTGCAATCCTGCCATGCAATGAAACGCTTGCGGTTCATATTTCTTGCGCAGTCAATAACGTCTGCCACAACAGCGCTGGCGGTGGGCATCTTGCCTGCGCCTCTGCCGTAGAATACAACGTCACCGATTGCATCGCCGCGAACGAGGATTGCGTTGAAAACGTCATCAACGGAAGCGAGCTGGCTGTGATTCTGGATGAATGCAGGTGAAACCATAACGGATACTCTGCCATCCTCCATCTTCTTTGCCCTTGCGATAAGCTTGATTACGCCGCCCCATGCACGTGCATATTCAACGTCGGAAAGTGCAATCTTGCGGATGCCTTCTGTATGAACGTAATCGGGATAAACGTGCTTGCCAAAACAGAGAGCTGCGAGAATACAGATCTTTCTGCAAGCGTCGTGACCGTCAACGTCTGCAGAGGGATCACGCTCTGCATAACCGTTTTTCTGAGCAAGCAGAAGTGCCTCCTCAAAGGTCATACCGTCGGTTATCATCTTTGTAAGAATAAAGTTTGTTGTGCCGTTAAGAATACCTGCAATTTCGTCAATATCGTTTGCGGCAAGGCACTGGCTGATAGGTCTGATGATGGGAATACCGCCGCCTACGCTGGCTTCAAACAGGAAGTTAACGTTGTTTTCATCTGCAATCTGGAGCAATTCGCAGCCCTTTGCAGCAACAAGTTCTTTGTTTGATGTCACAACGTGCTTGCCGGCCTTGAGGCACGCAACAACATATTCATATGCAGGATGAAGTCCGCCCATTGTTTCAACAACAATCTTGACATCCTCATCCTCAACGATTTTTGAATAATCTGAAATTACAAGGCTTTCATAGGGATCGCCGGGAAATGTGCGACGGTCCAGAATGTATTTGCGCTCCATTTCGCTCTGCATACTTTTCTTAAGGATATGCTCGTGGTTTTTGTTCAGCAGGCTTGCAACGCCCGAGCCAACCACACCATAGCCCATAATTGCAACATACATACAAAGCGCTCCTTTCGGGAAGGTTAAAAAATTTTTCTAATTACTGTATATAATATCATATAATTTAAAAATAATAAAGGGTTATTTTAAAATTTATTAAATTTTTGTATATTTTTTTCGCTATACATTGCTATCATAGTAAAAAAGGTGTAAAATATGGTTGCAATTCTTGCAGGAGGACAAAAGATGAATATTGTTGAAAAAAGGCGGTCAATGCTGATTAACATCACTTTCTATGCATTGCTGATTACCGTCTACTATCTCTTCATGAAATTTGCATTCTGGCTTGTTGCACCTTTTATTGCAGCATTTCTGATTGCAATGTTTCTTCAGAAACCCGTAAGAGCAATTTCCAAAAAAACAAAAATCAAAAAGAACATTATCGCCGCCATTGCCGTGCTGCTGATAGTAGCATTGCTTATGACCTTGATAATTCTTGTCGGCTACAAAGTTTTTGTTGAATTCAAGGGGCTGGGACAATATCTTATGTCAAAGCTTTATGACCTGCCCAATCTGATTCAGTCAACCGAAGCCTGGATTATATCCCACATAAAATTTCTGCCCGATTCCCTTGAATCCACGGCGGTAAGTGCGCTGAATGATTTCACCGACAAGCTGCTTCTGCTTGTTGTTGAGCAGAAAAACACTTTTGGCGACGCACAAACCGGCGGCCTTGATTTTACGGCGCTTGCAACGCCTCTCGGCGGTCTCCTTTCAACGGCAAAGCAGATTCCCGTATTTCTTTCCGCTCTTTTGATAAGCATAATCGCCTGTTTCTTTCTCACCTGCGATTATGACAACTTCACCCATATGATAAAAACCTCGGTTTCCGAGCAGCACGAAGCATCACTGGTCAAAACCAAAAGGCTTTTTGGCGATATTCTCGGCAAAATGGTTAAGTCCTATGCAACCATTATACTCATCACATTCTGCGAAGTTGCCATAGGGCTCAACATTCTCAAGCTTATCGGCGTTTACAACGGCGGATACATCATCGCTATTTCTATTGTAACCGCTCTTGTCGACATTTTTCCTGTGCTGGGAACAGGCACGGTAATGGTTCCGTGGGCTGTCATAAGCTTTTTCAACGGCAATTACGGACTTGGCATCGGTCTGCTTGTGCTTTATGCGGCAGTCACCGTTATCCGTCAAATTCTTGAACCGAAGCTTGTTTCAATGAACGTGGGAATGCACCCCGTAATAACTCTTATGGGAATGTATCTCGGTGTTCAGCTCTTTGGCGTTATCGGAATTTTCGGTTTGCCAATCACTTTCTTCCTGCTTAAAGCACTCAACGACGAGGGTATAATCCACCTTTGGGGAAGAAACAAAACTTAATCTGACGTTCACACCGCCCCCTCACTACGAGGGGGCTTTTTGTATAATCTTACAAAAAAGTAAAAATTTTTTCGTTTAAATCGTTGAATCACGGAAATATCACTCTGAATTTTCATAAAAAAATTTGCGTTTTATTCATAATTTAACCAAAAAAATCATTGAAAATGAAAAACTTTTGTGATATAATCCTATATAACGCGGTGCTAATTTTATATTTTAGCAAAATAAGATTTTCCTGCTGCATTAGGGTAGCGAGTATAAACCGAACCTGCCTGAAAGTGAGTCTTTTCAGTGCTTTTCGGGGTTTCGGATTTGAAAGTCGTCACTAACGTGCAGTATGCAAATAAAGGAGGAAATATTCGTGAAATCTTACAGCGCAAAAGACATCAGAAACATTGTTCTCGCCGGTCACGGTGGCAGAGGTAAAACTACCCTCGCAGAGGCTATGCTTTACATTTCAAACGCAACAGACAGACTTGGCAGAGTTGCAGACGGCAACACTGTTATGGACTTTGATGCAGAAGAAAAGAGACGCAAGTGTTCAATCGCTTCCGCAGTTGCTTCTTATGAATGGAAAAATACAAAAATTAATATAATCGACACCCCGGGTCTTTTTGACTTTGCAGGCGGTATGAGCGAAGGTATCCGCGCAGCAGGCGCAGTTCTCATCGTTCTTGCTTCAGGTCATCTTCTTGACGTTGGTGCAGAAAAGGCTTTTGCCGCAGCAACAGAAAGAGGCATCAACAAGATGTTCGCAATCACAAAATGCGACGGTGAAAACGCTCACTTCTACAAGACTTTTGATTCACTTCAGGAAGAATACGGCAACAAGATTTGTCCCGTTGTTGTTCCCTACGTTGAAGGCGACAAGGTTATTTCATACGTTGACTTCTCACGCAACGAAGCTTTCTCATACAAGGACGGCAAGCGTTCAGACGCTCCCATGCCCGAAAACGACGAAAGAACAAACAGAATGAGAGAAGCTTTCATCGAAGCTGTTGCTTGTGCAGACGATGAACTTATGGAAAAATTCTTTGAAGGCACTCCTCTTACCGATGAAGAAATCGACAGAGGTCTTAAAGAAGGTATTCTTGCCGGCGAAATCTGCCCCGTATACGCTTGCTCAGGCTATATGTGCGAAGCAGTTGACCTTATCAACAACAGTATCGTTCAGTCCGCTCCCGACGCAGCATCAGTTGCTTCAGAAGCTGACGTAACCTGCGACGAAAACGCACCTCTTGCAGCTATCTGCTTCAAGACAGTTGCTGACCCCTTCGTTGGTAAGATGTCATATTTCAAGGTTATTTCAGGTAAGATCACTCCTGATACACCTGCTTATAACGAGCGTACAGGCGAAAGCGAAAGAATGGGCAAGCTCCTCTTCCCCAAGGGCGGCAAGCAGGAAGAAGCCACCGCTATCCTTGCAGGCGATATCGGTATTATCACAAAGCTTTCAAGCTTCAAGACAGGCGACACACTTTGCGCTCCCAAGTCAGACATCAAGCTTAAGGGCGTAAGCTTCCCCAAACCCTGCCTTCCTATGGCTGTTAAAGCTAAGAAGAAGGGCGAAGAAGATAAGGTTGCTGCAGGTCTTAACAGACTCGCTGAAGAAGACCTTACCATCAGCTACTACACAAACACCGAAACAAAGGAACAGATCGTTTCAGGTCTCGGCGAGCAGCATCTTGATTCACTTGTTACAAAACTTAAGAATAAGTTCGGCGTTGAAGTTGAACTTGCAGTTCCCAAGGTTGCTTACAGAGAGACCATCGGCAAGAAAGTTGCTGTTCAGGGTCGTCACAAGAAGCAGTCAGGCGGCAGCGGTCAGTTCGGTGACGTTTGGGTTGAGTTCGAGCCCATTCCCACAGAAGATTTCGAATTTGCAGAGAGAGTTGTCGGCGGTTCAGTTCCCAAGAACTTCTTCCCCGCAGTTGAAAAAGGTCTCCGCGAAGCTATCCTCAAGGGTCCCCTTGCAGGTTACCCCGTTGTTGGTCTGAGAGCAACTCTTTACGACGGTTCATCACATCCCGTTGACTCAAACGAAATGGCATTCAAGATGGCTGCGAAGATCGCTTACAAGAACGGTATGCCTCAGGCTAATCCCAAGCTTCTTGAGCCCTACGGTTCACTTAAGGCTTATATGCCCGGCGACAATCTTGGCGATATTATGGGCGACATCACAAAGAGACGCGGCCGCGTTCTCGGTATGGGTCCCTGCGAAGACAATCCCAAGATGCAGGAGCTTGTAGCAGAAGTTCCCATGGCTGAAATGGGCGACTTTGCAACAGTTCTCCGTTCAGTAACAATCGGCAGAGGCTGGTTCTCATTTGAGTTTGACCACTACGAAGCAGCTCCCGAAAACGTTGCACAGAAAGTTATTGCTGAAGCTAAGGTTGAGGCAGACGACGAATAATAAACATAAAAATTGCCGCTTGGGTTTCTCCAAGCGGCTTTTGTTTTTGATCTGTAGAAGCAAAAATCGCTGTGCATTTCTGCACAGCGATTCGGTTATTAAAATTAAATTATTTAATTTCAACCTTTGCGCCAACTTCTTCAAGCTTTGCCTTTGCTGCTTCAGCGTCGTCCTTTGAAACTGCTTCCTTGATAGCCTTGGGAGCGCCGTCAACAACTGCCTTTGCTTCTGCAAGGCCAAGACCTGTGAGCTCACGAACAACCTTGATAACCTTGATCTTTTCTGCGCCAACTTCAGCAAGGATAACGTCAAACTCTGTCTTCTCCTCTGCTGCTGCAGCTGCTTCTGCGGGAGCTGCTACTGCAACTGCTGCTGCTGCTGATACGCCGAATTCTTCTTCAACTGCGTGAACGAGCTCTGAAAGCTCAAGTACTGTAAGTTCTTTGATTGTTTCAATCATTGCTGCAATCTTTTCTGATGCCATTTTATTTTCCTCCAATTAAATGAATTTTTTGTAAGTTTAAATTATTCTGCTGCGGGTGCTTCCTCTGCAGGAGCAGCTTCAGCTGCTGCTACGTCAGCGCCGCCCTTATCAACGATAGCCTGAATAGCACGAGCAAATGCTGAGATAGGTGCATTGAATGCGTTGCAAACTGTTGCAAGAAGGATATCCCTTGTGGGAAGCTTTGCAAGTGAATCGATAGTTGCTGTGTCAACAACCTTACCATCAAGGTAACCGCTCTTAACTGAGAAGTTCTTGTGTGTTTCAGCAAACTTTGAAAGGATTCTTGCAGCTGCGGTGTGATCCTCAGGGCTGATAGCAATAGCTGTTGTACCCTCGAGAACGCCACAGATATCGTCAAGACCAACGTTCTTAGCTGCGAGGCCGAGAAGTGTGTTCTTTACTACTGAATACTTGATACCTGCTTCACGAAGCTCTTTACGGAGCTTTGTGTCATCAGCAACGTTGATGCCCTTGTAGTCAACAACAACACCTGCTACTGAATTCTGAAGCATATCGGTAAGGTCAGCAACGATCTGCTTTTTCTGTTCCAAAACTTTTGCGCTAGGCATGTGTATTTTCACCTCCGTAGGAAAATGATTACATAATTAAAGCCCTTTCCGCAAACCGCAGAAAGGGCATAACATACTTATAGAGTATACTCTTTTGGTATGCATCCTCTCTCGGCAGGCGGTCAAAAATAACCATTATGCGAAAAGCACCTGCTGTCTCAAAAAGAACAGCTTAGATATGATAGCACAAATATTTGTGCTTGTCAAGCATTTTTTTATGCTTCAGCAGCAACTGTACCAACCTTGTTGGGGTTGATCTTGATGCCGGGGCCCATTGTTGAAGCTACAACGCATGAGCGGATGTACTGACCCTTTGCAGCTGCGGGCTTTGCCTTGATAACAGCATCGAGGAGAGTATTGAAGTTTTCTTCAAGCTTCTCAACGCCGAATGAAGCCTTGCCGATGGGGCAGTGGATGATGTTTGTTTTGTCAAGACGGTACTCAATCTTACCTGCCTTAGCTTCTGTAACAGCCTTAGCAACATCAGGAGTAACAGTACCTGCCTTGGGGCTGGGCATAAGACCACGAGGACCGAGAACCTTACCAAGACGGCCAACAAGACCCATCATGTTAGGTGCTGCGATACATACGTCGAAATCCATAAAGCCTTCACCCTGAATTCTTGCAACGAGGTCTTCAGCGCCAACGATTTCTGCGCCTGCTGCAGCAGCTGCATCAGCATCTGCACCCTTTGCAAAAACAGCAACTCTTACAGAACGGCCTGTGCCGTTAGGAAGAACAACTGCGCCTCTAACGTGCTGGGCAGCGTGACGTGAGTCAACACCGAGGCGGATGTGAACTTCAACAGTTTCGTCAAACTTTGCGCTTGCAGTCTTAACAGCAAGGTCAAGAGCAGCAGCGGTTTCATAGAGAGCAGCCTTGTCGATAAGCTTTGAGCTCTCGTTATATTTCTTTCCGTGTTTCATGTTAATAAATTCCTCCCAATCATGTGGTTAAATCGGATTTTTCCTCCCACAGTGTGCATCAATCAGTAACTGTAACGCCCATGCTGCGAGCTGTACCTGCGATCATGCTCATTGCTGCTTCAACTGAAGCTGCGTTGAGGTCAGGCATCTTTGTCTCAGCAATCTTGCGAATCTGATCCTGTGTGATTGTTGCAACCTTGGTCTTGTTGGGAACGCCCGAACCGCTTTCAATACCGCAAGCCTTCTTGATAAGAACTGCTGCGGGCGGTGTCTTTGTGATAAAGCTGAATGTACGGTCAGCATAAACTGTGATAACAACAGGGATGATAAGACCCATATCGTTCTTTGTGCGCTCATTGAATTCCTTTGTGAAGGACATGATGTTAACGCCGTGCTGGCCGAGTGCAGGACCTACAGGGGGTGCGGGGGTAGCCTTGCCTGCGGGGATCTGTAACTTAATTAAGCCGACAACTTTCTGTGCCATAATTAAAAACCTCCATATAATGTGGTAAATTGCGGAGCTTTTATGCTCCTCCCACGAAGCCGCGCCATATGGCGGACTGCGCTGTTAAAAGCGCTAAATTTGAAAGGGATTAACCCTCAAATTACCGTGATTATTCGGCAAGCTCAACCTGATCAAGCTCAAGCTCAACGGTTGTCTGTTTGCCAAAGAGTGCGGATACGGAAACTTTGACCATATTATTCTCAACATCAAGTTCCTCAACAACTCCCGTGAAGCCATCAAAGATTTCATCGATGATGTTGACTGTATCGCCAACAGCGTATGAAACTTCAACAACTCTCTTCTCGACTCCGAGCCTGATAACTTCTTCATCGGTAAGGGGGATTGCTTTGTTTTCGGGACCTACGAAACCTGTTACGCCTCTGGTGTTGCGGATGAGAAGCCATGTTTCATCGCTCATTGCGGGACGGTTGTCCCTGTCAGGTGTAACTGCTACCTTAACGAGAACGTAGCCGGGGAAGAGCTTGCGCTCAACTTCCTTCTTTTTCTCAACGTCGGTAACGATTTCTGTCGGAATTTTGACCTCAAGAATCTGATCCTGCATTTTGCGGTTTTCAACCATTTTTTCAATATTGGTTGCAACCTTATTTTCATAACCAGAATAGGTATGAATAACGTACCATCTTGTGTCAATTGCCATTGTTCTCTGCCTCCTTTATCAACCGATAAAGAAATTGCCGAGGCCAATCATACCTGTGCTTGCAGCGGTTGTGGTTGTGTTTGCTGAATCGCTGATGCTCTGAGCAACGTCCTTAAGACCGGAAAGACCCAGTGAAAGGAGCTGATCAACAGCAAAAATAGCAAGACCGCAAACCGCAACAACTACAAGAACTACTGCAGTTGACTTAAGAACGGTTTTTGCATCGGGCCAAACAATCTTTTTGATTTCGCCCTTGAGATCTTTGCAGAACTTTTTGATTGCCTTGCCGGCTCTCACGAAAATATTTCCGTTGGGGTTAGCAGGCTTTTTTTCTTTCTTGTCAGGGGTGGCAACCTTTTCTGCAGCTTTGGAAACTTCTTTCTTAGCCATAGGTTTATCCTCCTGCTTACTTTGTTACTTTGTGAACAGTATGCGTTCTCCAGAACCGGCAGTACTTGTTCATTTCCATCCTGTCGGGTGTGTTCTGCTTGTTTTTCATTGTGTTGTAATTGCGCTGTTTGCATTCGGTGCAAGAAAGTGTGATTTTTACTCTTTTACCGTTAGCAGCCATGTGCGGCACCTCCATTTTTGGAATAATTAGCCCTGAAACGGGTCTATCAGGCAACCTGAAACAGAGCCAGGCCTCCCTCTGCTTAATAATTTTTACAATTTATTTTTGGGCACAAAAAAAGAACCCTCCCGCAGAGGTAGGACTATAATATCACATTCCTACCCTGCAGTCAAGCACTTTTTTTCGATTTTTTGATTAATTTTTTTGGTATATAATTATTACATTATATATAGTACATCTCTTACAGATACGCCACTATATCTGCCTCACTCTTCGGCGAAAGCATTGAGGGCGCAATGTCAAGCACGGTTTTGCAGCCCGTATCCCCTGCTTTGTTCAGCTTGAAAGCGGCTCTTGCATATGCAATAAGTGCGCTTGAAGTGAATTCGGGGTTTGAATCCAGCTTGATTTTATACTCAATAACGTGGTTGTTCTCTTTGTTTGCGCCTGTTTTGCCCGAGCGGATAACAATACCCTGATGAGGCAGACCGCCGTGCTTTTCGTTAAGCTCCTGCTGACTGATGAAAGTCACCGTGGTATCGTAATCGGCAAAATAATTGGGCATAGTTTTGATTTCCTGCTCAATTCTTGCTTTATCCGCACCCTCTTCAACAACAACGTAGCATTCTCTCGTGTGCTTCATACGGGTTGTAAGTTGAGGATTTGAACCGCTTCTTGCAGCCTCAACAGCAGCAGGCACGGGAACTGTGTACTGTCTTGCATCAGCAACACCCTCGATACGTCTGATTGCATCTGAATGACCCTGACTGATGCCCTTACCCCAGAAAGTGTAATTTTCACCCTCGGGAAGGATTGCATCTGCATAAAGTCGGTTAAGAGAGAAAAGTCCGGGATCCCAGCCAACAGAAATGATAGCTGTTTTTCCGCCTGCCTTTGCCGCAACGTCAACGTTTGCTTTGTGCTCTGCAATACGTGCGTGAGTGTCAAAACTGTCGATTACGTTAAAAAGCTTTGCCATAGCAGGAGTCTGAACAGGCAAATCAGTTGCGCTGCCGCCGCACATAATCATAACGTCAATTTTGTCTGCATAATTTTCAACATCGTTTGCGGAAACAACGGGTGCATCTCCAAAAACCGTTTTAACAGTTGCAGGGTCTCTGCGTGTAAAGACAGCAGCAAGCTCCATATCAGGATTCTGCTTTATCGCGCATTCGATTCCTTTGCCGATATTTCCATAACCGAAAATTCCGATTCTGATACTCATAAACATACATCCTCTCATTTATGATACTTTTTAAATGGTAATCAATATGGCTTTGAAACAGAAACGCCTCCGATTGTGCGTGAGACTCTGTGTTTCAGTCATACGGAATCACCATTACAAAAAGCATAGAAAAGTATACCGCTAATTTTTTCTGTATGCAAGTATTTTATAAAACTTTTCTGAAATATAATCCCCTTGTGAAGTCGTCGGATGCCTTTTCATTATTATTATAAGCATTCATCACGCTTAAACATTCATCTTTTGATTCGTTTGTGAAATAAATCAGTTCATAATCCATATTACGGATTTCGCTTTTTTTATCCGCAAGCCACAAAGGCACGGAATTAAGCACAAAACTTGCACCGTTTTTGCACACAACAGGGAAATTCACACCCATTCTGTCCGTCAGCACGCTTTTGCCACCGCACTCCGAACAGGTCAGCTTATTTTTAACGGGACAATTTCTTGTCAGCATAAGCGGAATTCTGCCATAGGTCATTATGCCTCGGGGCAAGTCACCACCAAGCTTTGATGCATCGGAAAGTGAAATCTCGCAGGAAAGCAAACAATCCTTGCCGCCAAGACGTTTGATTTCTTCCGTTGCCGCCGTGTTGTAGATATTCATTCCAAAGCCCGATGCAAAGGGCAAGCCTGCTTTTTCGGCAATGCCTGCACCGTCAAGCGTGCAAATCCACGCAAGTGACACACCGTGTTTTTTCAGCTCCGTCAGCTTTTCAATATATTTATCTGCATTGGAGAAAATCGCCGCAGGAATTTCAGTTGCAACCTCAACTCCCTTTGCACAAAGCTCTTCCACGGTTTTTCTGCTGACCTCTATGGGCACAATCACTCTGGAGATACCCTCAAATTTTTCGGGAATCTGATTCTCATGGAAAAAGCGGACGTGAGTTGCCCGTTTCCCCGATTTGTGCAGATTATACGCTGCGTTGAAAGGCTGAATTTCCGTTTCATCTCTGCGGATTATTTCTTTTTCCAGCAATTCAAGTGCGTTTCGTCTCAACGCATTCAGCGCACCTGCAGAAATATTAAGTCCTTCCGTAAAATCAATATCAACTTTATTTGCATAAAACTGTGTGCCGCCGCATTTTGAAATTCTTTGAATCAATTCATCACGGGACAGAGGCTTGTTCAGCGCCTTTTCGGGACGTTTTTCGCTGACCGCCCGAGCAGAACATCCCAAGGCAGATGCCGTGAGAATCATAGGTTCGTTTTCTTTGAATAAAAGCGTCAGGTCAACGGGAATGAGGGGATTTTCATTATCATAAAGCCTCTGAAGTCCCGACAGAACCCCCGATGCACCTTCAACGTCCTCTTTACGTCTTGTACCGAACATTTCCTTGCCCAGCCTGCCCTCAAAATAGCCTTTTGTAAAGCCTGAACGGGAAAAAACCGCACGCAATGATTGATTTATATTTTCATCGTCAATATTTTCAATACTGTTTTTGCAGGCGGTAACCGCCGCCGCAACGTATTCGGGGCGCTTCATTCTGCCCTCGATTTTAAACGAACATATACCTGCTTTTTCAAGCCTGAGAAGTTCTTCCGTAAGAGACAAATCCTTGAGGCTCAGGTTGCTGCCGCCCTTGCCGTTGATCCCGAAAGGCAGTCTGCAGGGCTGAGCGCAAAGGCCTCTGTTACCGCTTCTGCCGCCAAGCACGGAGCTCATAAGGCATTGACCCGAAACGCACATACACAATGCGCCGTGAACAAAATATTCAAGTTCCATATCCGTTTGCGAAGAAATGGCGATTATTTCTTTTTCGGAAAGTTCACGGGGCAAAACCGCCCTTGAAAAGCCCAGTTTTCCAAGCATTCTTATGCCCTCAATGCTCTGCACGGACATCTGGGTTGATGCGTGCATCGGCATAGAAGAACAGACCCGACGCACGGTTGCGACGAGTCCGATATCCTGCAGAATGAGTGCGTCCGCATTGACTCTGCAGGCGCACTTCACCGCTTCATATGCTGTTTCAAATTCGCCGTCGCTCACAAGTGTGTTGAGGGTCATATAAACCTTAACGTTCCTTGCGTGGCAATATTCAACGGCTTCTGCCAGTTCGGATTCAGAAAAATTGGATGCATTTCTGCGCGCATTAAGAAGCTTTCCGCCAAGATAAACGGCGTTTGCTCCGCAGCGAACGGCAGCCTTCAGCGCATCCATACTGCCTGCAGGCGCAAGAATCTCCGTTGCCATTATTTGCCCGAAGCCTTAAGAGCCGCAAGCTCTTTTGTTACTCGCTCAAGTTCACGCTTGGTAACCTCGGCATCGGTTCTTGCCCTTGCCGCATCCTCAAGGTAACCCTGAATCTGTGCTCTGAGGTTTTCGGATGTGATTTCGCTCTTTTTAGCCATATCCGCATATTCAAGAGCTGTTACAATAGCTGCCTGAGTGATTGAAATTCTGACATTGCTGCTCATAAGCGCGCTGATTTTATTATCAAGCTCAGCACCAAGTTCTGCAACGTAATCGAGGTCATCGTCCGTGCCGATGTTATACTCCTCACCTGCTATCAAAAGTCTGATTTTTTCCATAGTGTCACCCCGTTAAATATTTTATACATTATGATTATACAACAAAAAAATGAACTAATAAAGACATTTTTTAAAATTTTTTGGAGATAGCTTTATAAATGCGGATTTATGTGCTATAATGTGGACGAAAGGATGATTTTATGAAAAAAATCACGGCGATTCTGCTTGCCGTTTTGCTCATATTCCCGCTTGCTTCATGCGGAAAAGACAAAAAAACCGCCCTTATCATTGCAGGTACGGAAATCAACAGCGAGATTTTTACTTATTTTCTGGACAAGGTCATAAGCCGACCCATTGACTACAACCTGCCCGAAAACCCAATCAAATCTGACCTTAAGCAGGCAGCGATAAACGAATGCAAAAAATATCTTGTTGCAAACACCGCTTTTCAGGATATGGGGCTCACCCTCACCTCCTCTGAAAAAGTTGAAATCTCCCAGAAGGTCAATGATTATTGGGTCAGATTTGAAAATCACTACAAAAGCATTGGTGTTTCAAAGCAAACGCTGACAAAAATCCTCACCGCTCAGGCATACGAAGATGCCGTTTTTGCCGCTGAATACGACAAAGGAATCGGCAACGCAGAGGAAGAAGCTGTACTTCAGAATTATTTTTACGAAAATTACATTTGTTTCCGCAACGTCTGCGCATATTTCACCTCTGCCGACGGTGCAAATCCAATGACGCAATCAGAGAAAAATCAGCTCACCGAATCAATTAACGCACTTGCCGCAAACGCAGGTGCAGACGTTGAGAAATTTGCGGAAGATGCCCTTGCTTCAGGCTACAGCCTTTCCGATTCCGTGCTGCTGAAAAAGGGTGCAGAAGGTTATCCCGACGGATTTTTCGAAAAAGTTGCAGAGCAGAAAGATGGCACCGTTCAGGTTATAACCTATGATGAATGCATTTTCATTGTATGGAAAGAAAATCTCAAAGAAAAAGGCGAAAGTGTCTACGTCAATTACCGTTCCGTTTGCATAAACGACCTTTACGCAGAGCAGGCGCAGACGAAAACTGATGAATACATTGCCGCTCTTGACCTCAAAGAAACAAACGAGGTTGACAGGATAATCAAAAATTTGACATAACAACAGAAACAGCCACCCATCGGGTGGCTGTTTTTTGTTTTATTCTGTTCTCAATGCTTCTACGGGGTCTTTTCTTGATGCAATCTTCGAGGGGATGAGACCTGAAATAAGGGTCAGAACCATACTGATAACAACAAGAATAATTGCTCCGTCAACAGGAAGCTTTGCAACCTCGGGAAGCGACGTGAGGTGAGAAATAACTGCGTTTATCGGCAGAGTCAGAAGCACGGTTGAACCGATGCCAAGCGCACCCGAAACAAATCCGACGATAAGAGTTTCTGCATTGAAAACTCTTGAGATATCCTTCTTTGATGCGCCGATAGCACGAAGAATACCGATTTCCTTTGTTCTTTCAAGAACAGAGATATAGGTGATAATACCTATCATAATTGAAGAAACAACAAGTGAGATTGCAACAAAAGCAATCAGAACATATGAAATAATATCAATGATTGTTGATACCGATGAGAGGAGAAGTCCGATGTAATCGGTGTATTTGATTGCGCTGTCGCCTTTACCCTCAGCGGTTTTGCTCTCGTTGTATCTTTCAATTTCTTCTGCAATTATATCCTTGGACTCGAAATCCTTGGGGTAAATGTAAATTGACTGGGGCTTGGAGATATCTGCAACGCCAAGCAAAGTGAGCGCATCTTCATAGCTTGACGCAAGAGGCATGGGCTCGGGTTCGGGTTCAGGCTCGGGCTCAACAGGTGTTTCTTCCTGAGTGTTTTCTTCCCCGACTGCATCCTCCGTACCCTCGTTGTTTGCAGGAGGTGCGTAATCACCAAACTCACCGCTCATAATTGCATTGAGCATTTTAAGCTTTGTTTGCTTATCCATCATCTGGAGGAAAGAAAGAGCCTGACTTCCGCTGATCTGACCCATTCCCTCAATTTCCTGACCTGCAAGCATCTCGTCAAGATAGCCTGTAAGTTCTCGTCTTTCGCCGATGGAAAGAGTGGTTTTGAGCATAAGCTCAACTGTGCGCTTCATTTTTTCGGCTTCTTCGCCGCTGTAATTCTTATCAATTTCAGCATAAATTTCTTCCTCTGTAACTGAAGGGAATTGGCTGAAATCGGGTATTCCCGTGGCAGTAAATTCAGCTTTAGGCGCGTTGCCGTCAAACTTCATTGTGCTTGCGGAAGGTGTCATACCCTCTGCAAGAGCAGGTGTGTTCACCTGCGGATCAAGCGAAACTCCCGATGCTGCAGGTGCTGCCGTCTGTGACTGCTGCTGTTCCTGTTCCTGTGCTTTTGCAAAAGGAATGCCCGTGAACACGTCAATTTCGGGATTTGCCTTCTGCTGTTTTACTATTTCACATTCGTTTGTTTTGGAAATAACGTGCTCGGTGAGGGCTGTTGTGTAACCTACCGCACCTGTTGTTGCAACCATAACAGATTCCTCGGAAGGTCTGATAATACCGACAACCTTTATTTCTTCACCGTTTGCAATAAGATTTGCAACGTATTGCTCATCGCCGCGCATATCGTCCCAGGTCTGAGTTTCTGAATTATAGCTGAAATAATCAGGTTCAAGAACGATTCTGAAAGTGAGTTCAAGAATGTCTGAATATTCCATCTGATGTGAGGTAGCCTTGTATTCTTCGCCGCTCTGCATTGCCATAAATGCCTGCATCATTTCTTCCTGAGTCATAAGACCCAGACCCTGGATGGCGATATCGCTGATTTCGTTATTCTTGTCAACGATAAGAACAACCTCGTTGTATGCCTCGGGCCATTTACCCGAAACAATTTCGTACTGCTCTTCAAGCAGGGTTCTGTTGTCGATAAGCTCCATCCAGGAGTTCATCATTTTTGTCATACTCGACATCATCGAGGTATCAATCTGCATTCCGCCAAGGTCAACGTTGCCAACCATAGATTCCATCATTGAAATCACGGGGCTGGGGTAAACCTGATTGATTCCGTTGGCTGTGTCGGGAGAGAATATATTTATTTTTCCGCCGTAGGTATACTGAACGCTGCTTGCGTAATCCTTGATTGTGCTTGCATCGCTCTCAAGATATTCCTTGAACGACTTAAGGTCATTCTGCCAGATTTCCGACGAGAAGGATTCCATCATACTCGCCGCCATTGTATTGGAATAAACCTTGTCGAGGGGATGGTTGACTTCACCGGGAGTAACGCCTGTCATTCCGCTCATCATTGCATTCATATCCATTGCCGTACTTTCAACCATCATAGGATATGAGGTGAGAGTTTCCTGCTGGATAGAATCAATATATGCCTGAAAACCGCTTGAAAGAGCAAGGATGAGGGCAATGCCGATGATACCGATTGAACCTGCAAACGAAGTGAGGAATGTTCTCATCTTCTTTGTCATAAGGTTGTTGAGCGAAAGAGACAGTGCGGTGAAGAATGACATCGAAGGCTTTTTGGGCAACTGCTTTGCCGCCTTCTTTTCTTCCCTTTTCTCTGCTCTTGATTTTTCCTTGCGTTCAACGTCCTCTGTTGTGTAGGGGTTTGTGTCGTCAACGATATTACCGTCCACAAGGCGGATAATTCTGGTTGAATATTCATCTGCAAGCTCGGGGTTATGAGTAACCATAACAACAAGCTTTTCCTGCGAAATCTCCTTGAGCAAATCCATAATCTGAACGCTGGTTTCGCTGTCAAGAGCACCTGTGGGCTCGCCGGCAAGAAGGATTTCGGGATTGTTGACAAGTGCACGGGCAATGGCAACACTCTGCATCTGACCGCCCGACATCTGATTGGGCTTTTTATTTATCTGGTCACCCAGACCAACTTTCTCCAGAGCCTCAATCGCTCTTCTTTTGCGTTCAGCCTTTGAAACACCCGAAAGAGTGAGCGCAAGCTCAACGTTGGAAAGAACACTCTGATGAGGGATAAGGTTGTAGTTCTGAAAAACAAAACCTACGGAGTGATTTCTGTATGAATCCCAGTCACCGTCTTTGAAATCCTTGGTGGATCTGCCCTCAATGATAAGGTCTCCCGTTGTATACTGATCAAGACCGCCGATAATATTCAGCAGCGTTGTTTTACCGCAGCCCGAGTGACCGAGAATGGACACAAACTCGTTTCTGCGGAACTCAATATTTATTCCCTTGAGGGCGGTTACTTTGGTATCCCCCGTGGGATATTCTTTGACTATTTCTTTAAGCTTAAGCATAAAAAAATCCCCTTGACAAAACAAAATTGCAATGTTACACTTGTAACAGTTACGATTGTAACATTAGTTTATGAACAAATCATCAACAAATACCAATTTTAAGAGAAAATGTTACATCAGGAGCAGATTTGTAATGGAAAAAATCAACGAAACCAACGTCCTGACAAAAGAATGCATCGTCACAGCCCTGCTGAGACTTATGGAGGTTAAAAGCTATCCCAGCATCACCATAACCGACATAACAAATCTTGCGGGTGTTTCAAGAATGGCATACTACCGCAACTACAAAACCAAAGACGATATTCTCATAAATTATCTTCTTGAGCAGGAGACCAAGCTTATCAATCAGCTGCAGGGCAGCCATGCACAGACCGTGAGAGGTATGATTTATTATATTGCAGAATTTTTTCAGGAAAACGTGCAGGTGCTGACGGCGGTTTTTGATGCAGGACTTGTTCACTCAATCACAACCCTGTTGGGCGAAAGAATTCAGAGTTATTTCCCCATTGTCAACAACAGCACCGAAGGCAAATATGCCATCCAGTTTTACGTAAGCGCAATAATCGGCGTTTTCAGAATGTGGTTTGACAACGGAATGGTTGAATCTGCCGAAGAAATCTCCGACATTCTCTGCAACCTGATTAACAGAGATGAAGCCGTACAATTCCTTGTTGTGCCCGACGGCAACAAATAATCCGATAAACACAAAAACCCTCCGAGGTCAGACCTCGGAGGGTAATTTTATTTTAGAATGCTGTGAAAAGACGTGAAACGGGATTAATGATGTAATCCGTAAAGATTGCAACTATACCGTTTGCAAGAATTCCAAGTGTTGCAAGAGGCATCTGTGAAAAACCTGCTGTGCCGTAGTTGCCGTAAATCCAGCTGCTGAGGTTGGGGAAGAAATCCGAAGGCTCTTCTTCCTCTTCAGCCTGATATACACCTGCATTCACAAGAGCTGTGATAAGCTTATCCTCAACTTCCTTCTGCTGACCTGTGTAGCAGTTGGTGCCGTTCACAAAAGCCTCTGCTTCTGCGAGAGCCTCTGTGAGAGCTGCTGCATCCGCTGCGCCGAGAGTTGAAAGATCAACGTTCTTTGCATCGGGGATAAGATTATTCTTCAGTCTTCTTGTATCTCTTCTTGCGCTGAACTGAGGATAATCAGGTGTTGAGTAAACGTCTGTAATATCGTCAGTTGCAAGAATTCTTGTTGCAAGTGAAATAATTATGTCATTTCTTGCAGTCTGCTCGTGATTCTGCTCGTCAAAGTAGAACGTTGTGTCAGGCAGGAGACCTGTTGATGCGTCAACTACTCTGTCGGGTGAGATGTGATCGTGGTCAGGATTTGAGCAGTATGTGCCTGCCTGCTTGTAGCCCTCGGGAAGAGTCTGACCAACCTTAACGCTGTAAGCACCCATTGAGGTTGAGTCAAGATGGATAACGCCGTCTGCGTTATCATCATTCCAAGCGTTACCGATGCAGTAAAGTGCTACGTCGTAGTCAACGATGTTGAATACCTGAACGCCTGCTTCAACAAGCTCAAGGATGTTCTTGTCAGAATTGATCTGAGCCTGATAGTACATCTCTGTCTGACGTCTGATTTCTGCTCTTTCGGGATACTTTTCGGGGTCAAGGTGCATAGCCGCAAGCTCCTGATAATATGAGGAGGGGCTGAGTGCCCAGAGGCTTGTGATTTTGCAGGCAACTTCATCAACAAGTGTATCTGCAACTGCATTAAGCGCACCGAGAAGAACGTCATCGGGAAGAATTCTTGCAATAACTTCAATCATTGCAGCATCTTCAGCGTCCATAAGTGTGCCGAGGAAACCGTTGTAGAGGAATTCCTTGTCAAGGAACGTAAGATCCTTTGAAAGAAGGTCGCCAACGATTGTTGAACCGTCAAGTGCAGGAACGATATATACAACCTTGTTGATATCATTCTTGACTTCGGGGTAATACTCAAACAGACCGTTTGCCATTGTGCCGCCCATACTGATGGGAACAATGTTGACCTTATCGTGACCTGTTTCTTCCTTGACCATCTGAATAAACTGATAAAGTTCATTGACAGAATCAAGGTGGTTGCCGAATGAGTTGTATGCAAAGTAGTAGAGGTGATCCTCGCCTACCTGCTCTGCATATGCCTGAAGAGGAACGTTGTTATAAATCTGTTTTTTCTCATATTCGCTGCATTCTGCAACTGAATAGGGATACTTCTCAACCTCAAAATTGCCTGTGTTCTTACCGTTGTCATCACACATATTAACTGCAAAAGCATCAAGAACCGCATCCGAAAGTGCATCGGAAAGTCCCATATCCTTTTGAGTGATAAGTGTAAGAAGAACAGGAACGATTGCTCTTTTGATGATTGTGGGAATATCAAAAATTGCAGGGAAAGCGCTCATTCTGTCGCCTTCGTCGTCAAGAAGATACTCACCGTTTTCGTCAAGTGCCCATACGTTGGACTGACCGATACCGGGAACAACGATTGCAGGGCAGATGTCACAGTTGCCGCCGCATTCGGTTTTGATATCTGCTGCAGAAGCACCGATTGCTGCTATTGAAAAAACAAGTGACAATGCAAGAAGAATTGAAACTATCTTTTTCATTGTATTCTCTCCTAGTTATCTCTTATCCGAAAATTTTACCGAAGATATTACGGATAGGTGAAAGAATCCAGTCAACGAGGCTGCCGCCGCCGATTGTATCAACAAGGAACTTGCTGGTGCCTTCAAGAGCGTTTCCGAGGAATACGTCAAAATCTGAAGGTTCTTCGGGGTATGTATACTTGCCGTACTTTGCAAGAACAGCGTTGAGGTCGTCTTCAACTGCCTTAAACTCTTCGGGGTCAACTACTGTTGCTGTAAGAACGGCCTCGCCTCTTGCGATAACGTCTTCAAGCTCTGCAACCTGCTCGGGAGTGAGCTCAAATTCATCCTCGTCGTTAACAAGAAGATCCTGTGCATCGGGAAGTCTCCAGCGACGGATGTACTTTGTGTTGCAGCTGTAGTTGAACTGAGGATATGTTTCGGGATCGTCGTTTACGTTTGAAACTTTGCCCTCGATGATAGCCTGAACAAGGTTGAGAACAACGTCGTTGTTACCAACTTCGTGATGCTGCTCAAGGAAAATCCAGGTGTTTTCGGGAAGAACTGCAGTTGAAACATCAACCATATTGTCAGGTGAAACGTGGTTGTGTGATGCATCTGTGCAAACAGCTTCTCTTGTGTACTCTGTGCTTGCAAGAGTGTTGTTACCTGCTGCACCTGTTGCACCGATTGTTGTTGATTCAAGGTTGATAATACCGTCTGAATTGAAATCGCTTGCAGATGCAACGATAGCAAAGAAGGTGTAATCCTGCTCACCGAAATCAAGGTTTGCAGCAGCGATTGTGTTAACTTTTACGCCGTCTGCAACAGCAGCAAGAATGTTATCCTCAAGGTTGAGTCTTGCCTGCTGGAAACGGTCTGTCTTTGCCTTGAGATTTGCCTTTGCGGGATCGCTGAGATATCTCTCTGCAAGAGCGTCATATCTGTATGAGGGAACCATTGCCCAGATCTGGGGGCAATTGATCATCATTGAATCCAGAATTGCGCTGACTGCGCCTGTAAGGATTGAATCAACACCTGAACGGGGAATGATATGAAGAACTATATTGATAAGGTAGCCGAGTGTAGCGTCATCGCCAAGGATGGGGGGGATGAACTCGTGATAGAAATATTCATCAGCAAGGTTCCATTTTCTGTCCATCATATCTGCAACGATGTCTGTACCGTTAAGGCAAGCAACAACGTTAACAATCTGGTCAATGTCCTTGTGACCGAATTCATTGAGGTATGCGGTCAGAATTGTACCGCCCAGTGAAACGGGAAGGAGGGTAACCTTGTCGTGACCGGTCTGCGCCTTAACCATATCGATGTATTCATCAAGCTCTGCAGCTGACTGAATGGGATCGCCTACAAGGTTGAATGTGAACATATAGATATGGTCGCCGCCGATTGCCTCTTCAACTCTCTGGAGAGGAATCATTCTGTAGAGCCATTCCTTGTCGTCCTGAGTCATTTCGGAAATGGGATGCTCCCATCTCTGTGTCTGAAGGTTGTTGACATAATTACCGTCGTTGTCACATTCCTGAACCCAGAATGCAGCTTTTGCAGCGTTGTATGCAGCCTGTTCGAGGCCGATGCTGTGCTGAAGCGCAATTGTGCTGAGAAGACTTACAACAAGTGCAGGCAATGTGCCCCAGAGCTTGCTGAGCTCAAGGATAAGCAGCGTGCCGCCTACGTGGTTGCCGTCAGCATCCAGATAGGGCTCGTCGTTTTCGTCATAGAGGTATGTGGGTGAATGGTTGATGCCGGGAAGAATGATTACAGGAGAAACATCGCAGTCTCCGCCACACTCTGTTTTTGTTGCAGCAGAAGCGCCGATAGCGCCCATTGAAAGAAGCATTGCTGCACACAGAATGATTGAAATCACTCTTTTGATTCCGTTTTTCATTTTTAGCACTCTCCTTTTGGAAATTCCAAATTTACACCTTATAATAACACAGATTTTAGACGATTTCAACAATATGTTTGCAATTTATTTAAAAGTTATATATAAAGTGGTAATTTTTCTTCTTTTTTCTTGACTCTCCCCTGTTTTGGGTGATAAAATTAACAGGAAGGTGAATATATAATGATAAAAAACATAATTTTTGATATGGGCGGCGTGTTGATTGACTACAACCCCGAAAAAACGCTTTACGGAATGTTTGACAGAGAAACAGCCGACATGCTGCTCAGGGAGATTTTCAGAAATCCCCTCTGGAACGACAAGGACAGAGGTATAATCTTCCCCGAGGACATAATGAAGAGCAAAAAAGACGTTATTCCTGCCGAACACTACGAAAAAACAGCGGAGCTTGTCAACAACTTCTTCCCGTATATGCCGCCGTTTGAAAAAATGTGTGAACTTGTAAAAAAGCTCAAGGGAAACGGCTACGGAATTTATCTGCTTTCCAACGCATCCTCCGATTTTCACGAGAGAAGAAAGGGCATTCCCGCCCTTGAATTTTTTGACGGTGTGATTATCTCGGCGGATTACAAATTACTCAAACCCGAAAAAGAAATATATCTCACTCTTTTTGAGGAATTTTCACTCGTTCCCGAGGAATGTTATTTCATTGACGACGTTCAGAAAAATATTGACGGCGCAAAAGCCGTTGGAATGGACGGCCATTGTTATTACCACGGAGACGTTGAAATTCTGAAAAAAGCGATGGTTGAAAAAGGCATAAAGATATGAATTTTTACAGCGAAACCGCAAAAAAAATACCCGAATTTATTTCACTTGCAAACGCAATCCGCAAAACCCGTCTGCCCTCCGGCGTGACGGGTCTTTCGCACATACACAAGGCACACGTTATTGCATCAATGTGCCATTGCCTGCTGAAAAAAGCTCTTGTCATCGTCCCCGACGAGGCTCAGGCAACAAGAATGAGGCAGGATATGGAAGCCTTCGGCATAAATGCACTTCACTTCCCTGCAAGAGACTTTTCTTTCCGCACAATGGAAACGGTCTCCAGAGAATATGAGCACGCACGTCTCAAAGTGCTGGACAAAATGCTTTCTGCCGATTTTGATGCCGTTGTTGTTTCTGCCGAGGCCGCATCCCAGTTCACCGTACCTCCGTCAATGCTGATGAACAGCAGTATTTCCGTTGAATCAGGTGAAGAATATGACGTTGAAGAGCTGGTTTTTAACCTTATCCGATGCGGATATACAAGAAGCGAGCAGGTTGACGGGCCCGGTCAGTTTGCACTCAGAGGCGGCATTCTCGATTTCTTCCCTCCCGATTCAAAACTGCCTTGCAGAGTTGAATTCTGGGGTGACTGCGTTGACAGCCTTTCACTTTTTGACCCCGAAACACAGCGCCGAGAGGATAATGTTGATCAGATTCGCATAACCCCCTCCCGAGAAATCCTCTGCACGGACGAATTGCTGGTTGCCCTTATTGAAAAACACATTACCGAAAAGAAAATAAAAGGCGAAGCCTTGAAACAGCTCACCGCAGACGTTGAAGGCATCCGCAACGGCGTACGCCTTTCATCGCTGGACAAATATATGCCCCTTATTTACCCCGAAAGTGCAGGAATCTTTGACTACGCAAAGGATTGTATGCTCTTTGTCTGCGAAAGCTTTGCCGTCAAAGACAAATTTTCTGCCGCCTGCCAGCTGATGAACGAAACCGTCAAAGGTCTTTTTCAGGACGGTGTTCTTTGCAAAGGTCTTGACAGGTATATAATCCAACCCTACGAACTTTTTGACCGATACGAAAAAGCTGGTGCTGTTTATCTTGATAATCTTCCCCGAGGCAGCTTTGACACCCCCGTCAAGGAGCTTATAAACTTCACGGCAAAGCAGATTGCCCCCTGGAACGGCACGTTTTCAACTGTTGTTGACGATATTCAGGCTGTCAGAAGCAAGCTGGGTCACGCTTGTGTTGTGCTTGCAGGAACGGACAAAGCAGCAAAAAATCTTGCAGATGACCTTGAAAACGAGGGTATCCCTGCCCTCTATTGCCCCGTGCCCCCTGCCGATATTCCGCAAAAAACCGTTTGCGTTCTGCCGGGCGGCACGTCATACGGAATGGAATATCCCTCCGCAAAATTCACCCTCATCACCTACCGCAACCGTACCGTCAGCAAAAACAGAGTTGCCTCAACAAAAAGAGGCAAGAATGCTTTCAACAATCTCGATGAACTTCGCAGAGGCGAATACGTTGTCCACGTTGCTCACGGTATAGGTATTTTTGAGGGTATACAGACTCTTCAGGCTTCAGGCACAACAAAAGACTACATCAAAATCAGATATGATAAGGGTGACTGCCTGTACGTACCCGTCACCCAGCTTGATCAGGTTTCAAAATACATCGGCCCAAAAAACGACGACAAGCCACTCAAACTCAACAAGCTTGGCGGCAAAGATTGGCAAAAAGCAAGAACAAAAGTCAAAGCTGCCGTCAAAGATATGGCAAAAGAGCTTATTGAGCTTTATTCAAAAAGAATCAATATCAAAGGTCACCCGTTCTCGCAGGATATCGATATGCAGAACGACTTTGAAAGACGTTTTGAATTTGTGGAAACCGATGACCAGTTACGCTGTATTCACGAAATTAAAAAGGATATGGAAAAACCCTATCCTATGGACAGACTTCTTTGCGGCGACGTCGGTTTCGGCAAAACAGAGGTTGCTCTTCGTGCCGTATTCAAATGCATAGCCGATGGCAAGCAATGCGCAATTATGGTACCCACAACCATCCTTGCTCTTCAGCATTATCAGACTATTCTGCGCCGTTTCGAGGGTTTCCCCGTTGAGGCAGGTATGCTGTCAAGATTCTGCACAAGGAAAGAAACCGAAAAAACTCTCAACGGTCTGCGCAGAGGCTCGGTTGACATCGTTGTCGGTACGCACAGAATAATTTCAAAGGACGTTCAGTTCAGGGATCTGGGTCTGATTATCATTGACGAGGAACAGCGTTTCGGCGTTGCACAAAAAGAAAAACTGAAATCCCTTTTCCCTGCTGTTGACGTGCTTACGCTCACGGCTACTCCCATTCCCCGAACCCTTAATATGGCAATGACGGGAATCAGGGATATGTCCGTGCTTGAGGAAGCACCGCAGGACAGACTGCCCGTACAGACCTACGTTATCGAGCACAATATGCCCGTGCTTGTTCAGGCTATGGAGCAGGAACTCCGCAGAGGCGGTCAGGTTTATTATCTCTATAACCGCGTTGAGGATATTGAGAAAAAAGCAGCAGAAATCAAAGAACATCTTCCCGATGCAAACGTCGGCATCGGTCACGGCAAAATGAGCGAGGATGAACTGAGCGAAGTATGGCGAAAGCTCCTTGAAGGTGAAATCGATATTCTCGTTTGCACAACAATCATTGAAACGGGTGTTGACGTGCCCAATGCAAACACTCTTATCATTGAAAACGCAGACAGAATGGGTCTTGCACAGCTCCATCAGATAAGAGGACGAGTCGGACGCTCATCACGCAGAGCCAGCGCATATTTCACATTCACAAGAGGAAAACAGCTCTCCGAAATAGCGGTCCACAGACTCGACGCAATCAGAGAATTCACGGAATTCGGCTCAGGTTTTCACATTGCCATGCGTGACCTTGAACTCAGAGGCGCAGGCAACGTGCTCGGTTCATCACAACACGGTCATATGGAATCCGTAGGCTATGAAATGTACGTAAAGCTTCTTGAGCAGGCAATCTGTGAAGAAAAAGGTGAAAAGCCCTCCGAACCCGAAAAGGACTGCGTTGTTGACCTGCCCATTGACGCTCATATTCCCGATGAATATATTGAAAGCGTGCCTCAGAGGTTGCAGATTTACCGCAGAATTGCCGACATCAAAACAAACGAAGATGCTTCAGACGTTATTGATGAGCTTTGCGACCGCTTCGGTGATCCGCCCGAAAGCGTTGAAGGACTTATTAAAATCGCCCTGCTCAGAGGCAAGGCGGCTAGACACGATATATACGAAATTACGTCTCAGGCTGACAAGCTTATTTTCAAAATCAATCAGCTTGATATGGAAAAAATCGCAAAAACCTCCGCCCACTTCAAAGGCAGATTCGTTGTCAGCGCAGGCGGCGGCAAGCCTCACATTGCGGTCAGGATGCTCAAAGGCGAAAATAAACTTAACCTTATTGACCGTGTACTGGATTATATGGATGAATAAAAATCCGGCTTGCATGCAAGCCGTTTTTTATTAATAGTATCTGTAGCTGGCAATAACCTTGCCGAGAATCACAACCTCGTCAACGATAATGGGTTCGTAAGCATCGTTTTCGGGCTGAAGTCTGAAATGACCGTTTTCTTTATAGAAAGTTTTAACCGTTGCGGAATCTTCAACAAGAGCAACAACCATTTCTCCGTTACGTGCAACGGGTGTTCTTTCAACAATAACGATATCGCCGTCAAGAATACCTGCCCAGAGCATACTTTCGCCCTTGACCTTAAGCGCAAAAAGCTCCTTGTCGCCTGCACCCGGCATTGAGAAAGGCAGATAGCCTTCGATTTCCTCAACCGCAAGAATAGGCTGACCTGCGGTTACGGTTCCCAACAGAGGAACGTGAGTTATATTCTCTGCCTGACCCACAATTTTGATGCATCTTTTGAGCATGGGAGGGCGCTGAATATAGCCTGCCGCCTCAAGCGCATCAAGATTTGCCTGCACGGACGAGGTTGAACGCAGACCCACCGCCGCACCGATTTCTCTGACGCTGGGGGTCATATTCTCCTTTGCCATTTCCACAAGAAACTCATATATTTTTTGTTGAATAGGGGTGATAGGTTTCATAATCCATCCTCTTTTCTTACTTTTTGAAGCTGTTTTTCGCAGAATATTCCTTATCCGTCATCATTATAGCACAAATGTTCAGAAAATGCAAACATTTGTTTGATATTTTTTAAAAATATTTTTATGCATCAGGTATTTTCTATTTTTCCGTTTTATGATATAATGAAAAATAATCAAAAAAGCAAAGGAAGCAATATGGCAGATTTCAATCAAAAATCAGATACAACAATCAACAATCACGGCAAAAAAAGAAAAATTATTGCCGCGGTTTCGGTTTTTGCTGCCGCAGCGGTGCTTCTGATTGTATTTTTTGCCGCAAAAAACTCAATTTTCTTCCTCTGTGCGCAATATCAGGCAGAAAACGAGGACTATAAGTCTGCAGTAAGTTTTGCGGATAAATCAGACAGCGAAAGTGCAGACGTCCTTAAGGATTATTCGGTTTTGCGTATCGAAATAAACAAATACTACCCTCTGTTGCTTTCAGACTTCAACATTGAAAAAATCAGAGAATGGAGCGCAACCGCCAAAACGCTCAACGACAACAGCTATATGCTCAGCGATGAGCTTTCTGCCGAAATCCTTGAGCTTGACACCGCACTTTCTCAGATAATCGCCTGCTGTGAGGAATACAGCATCCTGAAGCCCGATATACTTGATATGATGGATGTTTTTGCGGAGATAAACCGCCTGCACACCAAAGATTCCGAGGGCAAAAACACAGCTTTCACTGTTACACAAGAGCGTGAAAAAATAGCGGAATGGACTGATATCAACGGTCGGATGCTTGCATTTGTTGCACAGATTCCACGAAGTGAAAACATTTATCTGATTAATTTCCTTGCAAAAGAGGCACAGGGAGAAATCGTTGAATTTGCCTCAACAATCGACGACGTTGCGGCAATCTATGACGACAACGCACTTGTGCGCTTCAGCGGTGACGCCCTCAAACAGTATCCCGACATTTCAAGCGGCAGCGGCAAAAGAGTCAATCTGCTTGAAAAAGAAGGCTTTGAGCAGTTTATGTATGAGGAGCTCTGTGCCGAGCTTGTGCGCACTCTTGCAGGTTTCTATTCTGTCTAAAATTCTTTTCAGTAATTGACAAATACTTCTTCGTATGGTAAGATAACGTTACAAGTTAAAGGGGAGTAGCTTAATGGCTCCGTCATGACCGAATGTCAACAACCGGCGCTTTTGCGTCTGGCAAACGGCCCTTTTTATGGGAAGCAAGACCTTTGACAGAGAAATTTTTGTTCTCTGTCAAGGGTTTTTTATTTTATAAAAAATAAAATTCAATAAAATTTGAAAGGATTGGCACAAATGAAGTTCTATCTTGAGCAGATTGAGTCCGTATTCAAGCACATCAACAGTTCAGAACAAGGTCTGTCAACTGCAGAAGCAGAAAGACGCCTTGCAGAAAACGGCAAAAACAAGCTTGAAGAAGGCAAAAAGAAAACCACCATCCAGCGTGTGTTTGAGCAGCTTTCCGACCCGATGATTATCATCCTTATCTTTGCGGCTTTTATTTCTGCAATTACCGAATGGATTGAGCACGGTTTCGGTTTCCCCACCGACACGGTAATCATCCTCGTTGTTGTTGTTATCAACACCGTTCTCGGCGTTATTCAGGAAAGCAAGGCTGAAGCCGCTATTGAGGCTCTTCAGGAAATGAGCGCAGCAACGTCAAAGGTGCTCCGCGACGGCAAACTTGTTTCCGTGCGCAGCGAAGACCTTGTAATCGGCGATGTCGTTATTCTTGAAGCAGGTGACGCTGTTCCTGCCGACTGCCGTATTTTTGAAAGCGCAAGCATGAAAATCGAAGAAGCCGCATTGACAGGTGAATCCGTACCCGTTGATAAAATCATTGCAATTCTTAATGGCGGCGAGAAAAACGAAGTTGCTCTCGGTGACAGAAAGAATATGGCATATATGGGTTCAACCGTTGTTTACGGCAGAGGCAAAGCCGTTGTTGTAGGAACAGGTATGAACACCGAAATGGGCAAGATTGCCAGCGCAATTGCTCAGGCTGAAGAAGGTCAGACTCCCCTTCAGATCAAGCTTTCACAGCTTTCAAAAATCCTCACAAAGCTTGTTCTCGGCATCTGTGTTTTCCTTTTCGCATTCCAGATGATTACCGCATATTTCAAGGGCGGTCTTGATTTCAGCATTGTTCTTGACAGCTTTATGGTTGCGGTTTCACTTGCCGTTGCCGCTATTCCCGAAGGACTTGCAGCGGTTGTTACAATCGTTCTTTCAATCGGCGTTACAAATATGTCAAAGAAAAACGCAATTATCAGAAAGCTTACAGCCGTTGAAACTCTCGGCTGTGCTCAGATAATCTGCTCCGATAAAACAGGTACACTTACCCAGAACAAGATGACCGTTGTTGACCACTACGGCGATGACGAAAATCTCATTGCAACCGCAATGGCACTTTGCACTGACGTTACTCTTGATGCAGACGGCACGGTTACCGGCGAGCCCACAGAAGCTGCTCTTGTTAACTATGCAACGTCACTCGGTCTTAACAAAAACGACCTTATGGAAAAGGCTCCCCGAATCGGTGAAGCTCCCTTTGATTCAGGCAGAAAGATGATGTCCACCGTTCACAATAACGGCAAAATCGTTCAGTACACCAAAGGCGCTCCCGATGAAATTCTCAAGCTCTGCACAAGCGCACTCATCAACGGCGAAATCGTTCCTTTCTCAGAGGAAATCAGAGCTGAAGTTCTTGCAAACAACAAGAGAATGGCTGACAAGGCTCTCCGTGTTCTTGCTGTTGCTCTCAGAAACTATGACAGCGCTCCTTCAGATTTTGCTCCCGAAGCACTTGAAAACAACCTTGTTTTCGTTGGTCTTACAGGTATGATTGATCCCGTTCGTCCTGAGGTTAAGGCAGCTATCGAAGAATGCCGCTCCGCAGGTATCACTCCCATTATGATTACAGGCGACCACAAGGACACCGCTGTTGCAATCGCAATGGAACTTGGCATTATCGAAAACGCATCAGGCGCAATCACAGGCGCACAGCTTAACGAAATCAGCGACGAAGATTTTGCTGAAAAAGTTACGGAATTCAAGGTTTATGCCCGAGTTCAGCCCGAGCATAAGACGAGAATTGTTAACGCATGGCGTGCAAAAGGTATGATTACCGCAATGACAGGCGACGGCGTTAACGATGCTCCCTCAATCAAGAGTGCCGATATCGGTATCGGTATGGGCATCACAGGCACAGACGTTACAAAGAACGTTGCTGATATGGTTCTTGCAGACGACAACTTCGCAACAATCGTTTCCGCAGTTTCAGAAGGCAGAAGAATCTATGACAACATCAGAAAGGCAATTCAGTTCCTTCTCGGTTCAAACCTTTCGGAAGTTCTTTCAATCTTTGCCGCAACCATTCTTAACTTCACAATTCTCAAACCCGTTCACCTTCTTTTCATCAACCTTGTAACAGACAGTATCCCTGCTCTTGCTCTCGGTCTTGAAAAACCCGAAAAGAACATTATGCAGCGCAAACCTCGTAACAGCACAGACGGCATTTTCTCAGGCGGTCTCGGCTTTGACGCAGCTTATCAGGGTGTACTCGTTACTCTTCTCACCCTCACAGCATTCTTTATCGGCGAATTCCTTGAGACAGGTCATTGGCAGTTCACAAACATTGCTGACTGCAAAGAAGGTATGACAATGGCATTCCTCACAATGTCCATGTGTGAAATCTTCCACTCATTCAATATGCGTTCACAGAGAGAATCCGTAATTTCAATGATATTCTCACAGAAATCTCACAACTTTGTTCTCTACGGCGCAATGCTTGCTTCTCTTGCTCTCACAACCGCAATCATCGAAATCCCCTTCCTTGCAGAAATGTTTGACTTTGCTCACCTTGATATGAAGGCATACGGCATTTCAATCGGTCTTGCATTCCTTGTAATTCCCATTGTTGAAATCGTCAAGGCAATCCAGAGAGCAGTTGCAAAAAACAAATAATTCAATAAAATTGCCCCGTACCGATTTGGTACGGGGTTTCGTTTTATCTTACGGATTCTTTTTCTGCTCTGTATTCATTAACAAATTTTTCTATCTTCCTGCCATCCTCATAGCCAAGCTGATAGAGTTTTTCCATATTTTCTTTCTCACCCGAAATCGTGCTTACGTCAAAACACTCACGGGGATAAATGACGATTGCTTTCCCCTGCCTCTCAAGCTCCTGAATAGCCTCGATGCCGTTGTTGTATACGTCGTGCATTCCGATTACGTAATCTCTTATATTCGGATAACCTGCAAGAAGCAATTTCACAAGGAATGAAGGCATCGCAGTCTTGCGATAATCAATAGGCAAGGTTATGCAGATAATCAGCTTTTCACAGCCGTCTGCAAAAGCTTTTTCATAGGGCATAGGGTCGGATGCGCCGCCGTCAAAATACTTTTCACCCTTGAATTTTATGGGTTTGCGACAAGCAACAGGCAATGCACAGCAAGCCTTGAGCAAAGTGTAGTCATCCTGCTTCATATCGTCCTTTGTGAAATAATGGGGCTCCGCTGTCTTTGCAACGGTTGCAACGCAATTATAGGACTTGGGCGAATTTTTGACCGCCTCAAAATCAAGAGGGTCTTTTCCGTCGCTGTTTATGAGAGTTGAATAAATATAGTCAAGATTAATAAGCATTCCTTTTTTTATGTAGCTGCCTGCACCCAGATAATTCTTGTCAAATGAATGCTCCGTGTAAAAGCGTTTTGCTCTTCCTCTTTGCCCCGAAACGTAGTTGACAAGGTTTGCGCTGCCCGAGGAAACTCCCATACAATATTCAATATCTATGTTATTGTCAATGAGGTAATCGTAAATTCCGGCGGTATAAACTCCGCGGAGTCCGCCGCCGATATCAATTATTCCTAACATAAAAATCTCCTTTGATTGCAAGTGGAATTATTATATATCATCCAATTATGAATTTCAATCATCACTTTCAGAATATTGATTGAAATAAAAAATTCACCTTTTCCGGTTTCGACAATTTCAGGGCAATATTGACCAATAATCGCTTTTTTTCTTGACTTTTATACCAATTAATGGTATAAATACTTTACAAACTTTTTATGGAGGTAAACAAAATGTACGCCGGATTTATACGCGAGATTGATGACGTTGGCAGAATTGTTATCCCCAAGCAGCTCAGAAAAGAGCTCGGCATCCTTGAGCCTGGCAGCAAAATTGAATTTTTCTGCGACGGAACACAGCTTATATGCAAAAAAGCAACGGATGATTGCTGCTTCTGCAAATCAAAGGATGATCTTGTCGAATTTGAAGGTAAATATATCTGCAACGCCTGCATCGCAAAACTCAAAGCTGAATAAAAACTCTCTCCCCGTTCAAGCCTGAACGGGGATTTTTTTGCCCCTTTTTGAATATATTTGAATAAATTTCATTACGGAAGGGGAAGTATATGAATTGGCATTCATTAACCTCACAGCAGGTTGCCTCCGCTCTGAAAACAAGCATTTCGGACGGTTTATCCGAACAAGCGGCAAAAAATCTGCTTGTATCAAACGGCAAAAATCAGCTTGAAGGCAAAAAGAAAACCTCCGTTCTCAAGCAATTTGCACAGCAGTTTTCCGATTTTTGCGTTATTATTCTTTTCATTGCCTGCATCATTTCTTTTCTCACGGGGCTGATTGAAGGCAACGGCGATTTTGTGGAGCCCGTTGTTATTCTGCTGATTGTTATTCTTAATGCAGCAATCGGTGTTTTTCAGGAAAGACGGGCGGAGCGTGCTCTGGAGGCTCTTCAAAAAATGTCCGCACCCGTTGCATCGGTTATCCGTTCGGGAAAAATCCAAAAAATCCCTGCAGAGCTTCTTGTTGCAGGCGACGTGATTTTGCTTGAAAGCGGTGATATGGTGCCCGCCGACGCAAGGCTCATCGAGGCAAATGCCCTTAAAGTTCAGGAAAGTGCATTAACAGGTGAATCCGAGCCATGTGAAAAAAACGCAGATGCACTTTTTTCGTCGGATTGTGCTCCAGCAGACAGAAAAAATATGATATATTCATCAACCACCGTGCTTGCAGGCAACTGCCGTGCAGTTGTGACGGAAACGGGAATGAGTACGCAGGTAGGCAAAATCGCTCATCTTCTTGCCGACGAGGAATCGCCGCAAACTCCTCTGCAGATAAGGCTGAGCAAAATCGGTAAAGCTCTCGGCATAGGCGCTCTGATAATATGTGCGTTTGTTTTTCTGCTTGGAATTATGCGGAAAAGCGGTATTCTGCCCTCATTTATGCTTTCTGTCAGCCTTGCCGTTGCCGCAATTCCCGAGGGACTGCCTGCAATTGTTACAATTGTTCTGTCTATGGGTGTTCAGCGTATGGCTAAAAGCAACGCAATTATACGCCATCTGCCTGCGGTTGAAACCCTCGGAGCAATCACGGTTATCTGCTCCGACAAAACGGGTACCCTGACACAAAACAAGATGACCGTCACTCAGGTAAGAGGAATCAACGGCAAACTTGATCTGAACATCGGCGAAGCAAAAAAGATTCTCACCTACGGGGCAATATGCAACAATTCCCGTGCCGCCAAAAAGGGAAAAACGCTGTCCTTTGAGGGTGACCCCACCGAAACAGCCATACTTTGCGCCGCTTATGACTGCGGAGAAAAGATAAACGACCTTGCAAAAAATTATCCCCGTCTTGCGGAAACACCTTTTTCCAGCGAAAAAAAGATGATGGCAACGGTAAACTCGGTTTCGGGCAAAAACATCCTCATTGTCAAAGGTGCACCCGACGTTATTCTGAATGCCTGCACAAAAACCGAATACGGTCACGAAATAAACTCCGCACTCAGGCGGAGAATACTGCAGAGCAACGAAGAGATGGCATCCGAAGCATTAAGAGTCATAGCCGTTGCTTACCGTGAATGCGGCGGTGTCCAAGACCGCAAAGAAGAAAATCTTGTTTTTCTCGGACTTATAGGAATGATTGACCCTCCCCGACCCGAGGCTTCAAAGGCGGTTGCAACCTGCAAAAAAGCAGGAATTACCCCCGTTATGATTACGGGCGACCACATCACAACAGCCTGCGCCGTTGCCAAAAAGCTCGGCATCCTTGAAAAAGGCAACACCGCCGTGACGGGGAATGAGCTTGACCGTATGAGCGACACCGAACTTGCAAAAATTATTGATAATTGCAGGGTGTTTGCCCGAGTCAGCCCCGAGCACAAAGTGCGGATTGTCAAAGCTTTCCGTTCGCGAGGCGAGATTGTTGCAATGACGGGTGACGGTGTCAACGATGCGCCTGCACTCAAAGCTGCCGATATCGGTTGTGCCATGGGAAAAGGCGGTACTGACGTTGCCAAAAATGCAGCTGATATGATTCTGACCGACGACAATTTTGCTACAATCGTTAAGGCGGTCGAGCGCGGCAGAGGCATTTATGACAACATAAAAAAAGCCGTTCATTTTCTTCTCGGCACAAATATCGGAGAAATTCTTGCGGTTTTTGCCGCTTCTCTCCTCAACATTCCTGCCCCTCTGATACCGATACAATTGCTTTGGGTGAATCTTGTGACGGATTCGCTTCCTGCAATGGCTCTGGGCACAGAAAAAAATGAACGTGACATTATGACAAGACCGCCGATTTCACCCCAAAAAGGCTTTTTTGCCGACGGAATGTGGCTGGACATATCCCTTGAAGGCTTGCTTGTGGGTACAATAACCGTCCTTGCTTTTCTGATGGGTAACCGCACAAACCTTGATATCGGAAGAACAATGGCTTTTTGCACCATCAGTTTTTGTGAAATTGCCCACGCCGTGAATATGCGGTCTGCGCTGCCGCTTTATAAAGCAGGATTTTTCTCAAACAAAATGATGACACTTGCCGTTGCGGTTTGCTGCATTGTTCAGGCATCCGTTGTTGTTATTCCGCCTCTGGCTGATATTTTCGGCGTTACCGCTCTCAACGCATCTCAATGGCTCACCGTTACCGTTCTCTCCTTGCTGCCCCTCGCAGTTGGCGAAGCAGGAAAAATAATGTTCTCGGGAAAACAAAAGCCAGCCTCCGACGGCAGAATGGCGGCAGTCAGGAACGGAAACTGACAAGTACATCTGACAGAGTTGCCGTCAGAATTTTTCCGTTTTTAATTTTGTATTGCTCCTTTGACAAACAAAAGCCCCCGTACCGAAGTACGGGGGCTGAGCTTATTCAATAAGCAGGGTTATTAAAGCAGACCCTTAATGAGGGTGCCGAGTGCACCGAACAATCCGCCGATTGCTTTAAGTGTGAACATGCTCTTGGGAGCGTAAACGGGATCAAGACGTACTGTAAGACCGCCGTCTGTTTCGAATGCGATTTTGTAAAGAAGGATAACGTTGTTTTCCTTATCCTTATTTACAGTTGTGTCGCCTCTCTTACATACATAGTTGTTGTTCCAGTAGTAAGCCTTGAAGTTCTTGCCGAGTGCCATGAAGATCTTACCGTCTGTACCGTAAACTCTGAAGAAGAATTCTGAATGATGCTTCCATTCGGGCTGATAGATGATAGTTGTTCTTGCGAGTGAAGTGCCTTCATCGTTGATGCCTTCTACCCAGTTTGCCTTATCATAGATATCAGCGCCGTCTGCAACGTGGTAAACGTTCCATGCAACTACTTCGTAGTTCTCACCGGGCTTGTCGCCATCAGTCATGATTGCTCTCTGAACAAGAGTACCAACACCGTAGGAGATGTTGTTTTCGGGATCTTCTTCTCTGTAGAGGTCATCACCGTAGTACAAGGGATTGAGTCTTGTAACGGGTGTTTCTGCAAGAGTATCTTTAAGGGGAAGGAGATTGCCTTCTTCGTCAGTCTTGCCGTTGTTGTAGTCAACATAAACCTTGATTGATTTAGCTGTGTATCTTGCGTATACGTCAAGACCGTATGCAGGCATCTTTGTTACTGTTCCGTCTGCAAGCTGCTTGAAGTTGTAGAATGTGTAACCTTCGGGAGTGTTTGTGATAACCTTATCAAGGTTTTCACCTGAAAGGTTGAGTTTGATGGGATCGCCGGTCTTAACCTTGATGATAATAGGATCTGCATAGTCTCTGTCTGCAACGTCAAGAGTCATATCTGTTTCTGCGTCTGCATAGAAGAATCTGAGATCGTATTCAAGAGCTTCCCACTTAGCGTTGATAGTGATTGTTTCGCCTGATGCATAAAGCTCAATTGCTTCTGCTGTAAGCTCATCAACGGGGAATGTAACTTCAACTTCTGATGCGCCCTTACCAACTGTCCAGCCCTTGAATTCGTAGCCGTATACGTTCATGAAGGGAGTTTCCTGCTCGCCGTTTTCTACACCGATAACGGGAAGCTTAACTTCGTCGCCGTTCTTGTTCTTTGCAACAACGCCGTCAAGGTTGATTTCGTCGCCAAGCTTGAATGTCTTGTCGATTGTTACTGTGTCGGGGAAGTCACCGTTCTTCATATTGAATACAAGTGAGTATTCAGCTTCCTGGAATTCTGCAACGAACACGATATCGCGAGCAAAGCTGCCGTCAAGAGCGATACCATAATTTGTATACTCAACTGATTCGCCTGCTTCGGTCTTCCAGCCCTTGAATGTGTATCCGCCGGGAGCTGTTGTATCAGCTGTTGTTGTTGCGTATGTTGAGTAAATGCCTGTATCGCCGTTCATACTGGTTGTAACCTTTGTTGTTTCTGCAACCTCACCGTCAACTACCCAACTGATATTGAATGTGATAGTTGTTGCAACATAGATTGTTGTAACCGCGCCGAACTTAACACCGCTTGCAGTGTCGATGTAGTTTTCAAGAAGTTCATCAGAGTAAACAACTGCGCTGCCTGCAATCTTGAAGAGATCAGCACCGTTATCTGATGCAATCTTGTTAAGAGTCTTATCGATATCACTCTTGCTGAGGGTTGTACCAGCGTCGCCGCCCTTAACAGCACCAACCTTCCAGCCGCTGCCGTTTTCGTAGTCTCTAACCATGAATGTGATGGTTGAGTCGTACTCTGTCCATGAAGCGTAGAATGACTTGTCACTTGCAAAGTTGTATGCAAAACGCTCGTTGTAAACAATACCTGTTTCTGCATCAACCCAACCTGTGAACTTGAAGCCGTCTTTTTCTGCCTTGTATGATACGTTTACCTTATAGGTTGCATCAACAACGCCGAGAGCTTCTGTGTCACCTTCGTTGAGGTAGAATGTTGCCTTATATTTGTTTGCAGTCCAAACAATCTTTGCTGACTTACCGTTGATGTTGTCAACTGTGATTGTTTCTGTATCCCATGTGCCTGTGTAGCCTTCCTTGGTGGGAACGGGAACCTCTGCAAGGTTAACTTCTTCGTTGAAGCCTGCCTTGATAACGATGTTGCCGTCTTCGTTAACTGTTGCGCCTTCGGGAGCTGCGCCGCCGTCAACGTTGAGAACGATTTCGAACTCGTCTGTGTCAAGAACGCGCTTGAATTCAGCCTTTCTTACAGCTGTGTAGTCTGTAAGGTCTGCAAGAGCGCCTGTTGCTGTGTTAGCCCAGCCGATCTGGCCGTCAACAGCTGCGGGAACTTCAACTGCAGCGTCCTTAACGTACTCTGTTGTTGAAATTACTGAACCGTCATTCTCAAGGAATGTTACAGCGTACTTCTTAACGTCTGCACCGCCGCCTGCTGCAGGGTTAGCACCGATTGTGAAGTTGTGCTCGAGATCACCGAAGAGGAATGCTCCGATGAGATCGTAGTTTACGAATGATGTCTTTGTATCAATAACGTATGTAGCGTTATCTTCTGCTTCTGTTGCAGTTGCGGGTCTGGTCTTGATACCGAATGAACCCTTTCTCTGTACCCATGTTGAAACCTTTGCGTCTGCTGTTGCATCATCGCAGTTCCAGAAGCCGGGAAGAGTCTTTGAATAACCTGTTGTGCCGTCTGCAAGGCCGTCCTTAACCTTGTAGTTCCAGCTGAAGAGCCACATATCGTCATCAAATACGTATGCGGTGTCTGCCTTGTTACCTGAGTATGAAACAACTGCCTGAACGTAGTCGATTACTGCAAGTTCTTCTGCTGTGTAACCTGATCTGTTCTTCATCCAGTTTTCTGTTGCACACTTAGCTGATGTAACCAAGCTTGTAAGGTCGTTCTTGATTACTACGGGGTGTTCTGCATTGATAGGACCGGTGTAACCGATTGAGAAACCGTT